>JBBQVH010000060.1:0-46530 GCA_038211695.1 Blastocatellia bacterium
GCTTCTCGCCATTCGTTCCGACCCTGAAAGGGTCGAAGTTCAACGATCAGTGCGACCCTTTCAGGGTCGGAATACCATCCAACATCTTCCGGGGACGATATCCCCGGCTATTGAATCCAGCCCTCTCAGGGCAGTTGGATGTCTAACGCACATGTGTAGATACGAATGGGTTTCACCCACGGCTAAACTCACATGCCGCTCTGCGGCAAAGAGGGTGAGTAGCTACAAAAATTGTGGCGCGGACTTCAGTCCGCACGCTTGTCTGAGCGGACTGAAGTCCACTCCCCTTTGTTCACGCGGGCAATGCCGCTGGTCGTGCCGAAGTAGACGTTCTCTCCATCACTGACCACGCTCAGCACGGTTGCCGACGGCAGTTCAGCTTTCAGCTTCGTCCACCGTTGCGAACCGAGTTCCAGCACCCAGGCACCATCCAGTGTGCCGACGTACAGCCGCTGGCCGTCGCTGGCCAGCGCGTTCGGATTGACCGTCTGCTTGCCGATCTCCGATGCGAAGCTGTTGAACTCGCCCGCTGGCGTCAGTTCAAACACGCCGCCGCCATACGTTCCGGCGAACAGCCGCCCTCCGGCGATGTGAAGCGCAGTCACCCAGTTCTGCGCCAGTTTCGAGTTTGTATCGTTGAAGACGCGAACGACGCGGCCCGCGCTGATCTGCGCCAAACCGTTCAGCGTCCCGGCATAGATAAACTCGCGATGCGGCAGTACGGCGTAAATGCTGTTGCTGGGCAGGCCTTGCGCCGAGGTTAGCGCGCGCCACTGTTTGGCATCTTTTCTGATTGAACCGAATGACACGCCGCGGCTGGTGGCAATCACAAGTTCACTTGAAGTGGCTGAAGTGGCTGAGGACGAAACTGGTATCACCGCGGCGTGTTGGATGGAATTGCTTAACAGGCCATCGGCTATGGTCAACTGTTGCGGCTGCATCTGCGCGTCGAAGCGAATCAGCCCTTGCGCGGTGGCGGCAATCATCTGCTTTGACGCTTCGTCCCACGCGAGCGAGTTGATCTCGCATGCCGAGTCTGATTCCAGATGTGTCAGCCTGCGGCCTTCGTGCGTGAAAACGTCAATGCCATTGCGGAAGCTGCCCGCCCACAGATTGCCCACCTCATCAACCGCCAACGCCGAAACCAAATTGCTGGTCAATCCGTTCGCCGCGGCCAGATCACCGAAGCCGGTGAAATTCAGCCGCCCGGACATCCTCTCGTCCTGCCAGCTTGTGCGCCGTATGCCTTCGTTGCTCAGTAGCCACAGTGACGGCTCGCCTGAGAAGACATGAAGTTGGCAGGACGAGAGGATGTCCGGGCGATGCCAAACGAGCGCATTCAGTTGTGTGCGATGCGTTCGCGAATCGGTCGCCAGTTGAAAGATTTCGCCGTTGTCTTTGCTGAGCAGGATTGAATCGCCAGAGCGCGCAATGCTGGCCAGCGATGGCAGTGTAACGATGGTTTGAAAGCTTTTTGCGGAGACTTTCGCGGCGTTGAAGAGTTGATTGGCATTCTCCGCTGCCACACCGAAATCGGTGGCAACGATCAACTGCCCGCTGCTCATCACAACGCCGATGACGCGATTCGAAGGCAAGCCATCCGCGACGGTGAAATGCAGCCAGCGGCCTGCGTCGTTCGCCCATAATCCGTCAGAGAAAGTCGCGATGAACAATCGCGCGCCGTCCACCGACACGTTCTCGATTCCGGCGATCCGCTTTTGTTCAGCTTTGCGCTCGCGGAACTCCTTGCCATCGAACTCCAGCAAGCCTCCGGCGAACGTGCCGACCAGTAATTGTCCTCGGTCTTCAATCAACGACGTAACCGCCTGCGCTTTGCGATCCGTCCATCGGTACGCGGTGAAGCGCGCGCCATCGAAGCTGACCAACCCCTGCGAACGCGTGCCAATGAAAAGCTGTGAATTGAAACGCGCGAGCGCCGTCAGATCGCTTTCGGGCAATCCGTCCAACACCGTCAAGCGGCGTTTGAATTTGCCATCTGACGAAAGCTCCACCAATCCCCCATCTGTCGCTGCGAAGTACGAATCGTTGAAGCGCGCCAGACTGCGGACGGCCTTGCTGCTCTGCATCAGCGTGATGCCTTCGCTTGAAATGGCCTGAAGAGATTTCTTTTCGGTGGGAACGACGGCCTGACGTTCCAAGCCCGCGCGCGCGGAGTCCAGTTCGCCCTGTGCCTGACGTTTGATCTGCCACGTGACGGCGGCGGCTACAATCAACTGCAACAGCAACAAGCCAGCCACACAGCGGCGCACGGTTTTCACATTCCAGCCTGCTGGCTTCCAGGCGCTAAACTTCAGCCCCGCAAACACAGGCGCCAACGACGCGGCGTAATGATTAAGTTTGAGATTCATCGAACTGTCTCCTGCCTTTTCCTGATCTCTTTCAACGGGCGGGATTATGCTGATTTGCATGCAGGCGCGCGCCGGGACTGGCTACGGTCGCGTGATGAGATACCGCTGTTGTCTGGCTGTTGATCCAGCCTGGTTCGTGGGGCAGACACGATTGGCGGAATGTGGATTACCACAGATGGACTGAACGGGGTTCCAACCAAAGATGTGTTTGCGATGCCGATGCGAAACGCCGACAATCCCGCTTCGCAATTCCGATTACATTACCTGCAAGCAAGCTCCGGAGAGACATGAACTCATCATTGAAGGCTACGGCGGAAGGCACGGCTCGCTATCAAGATCGTTTTCGCGGCCAAGTGGCTGAAGGCCATTTCAGGCAATCGCAAGAACTGTGGCTGTCATCCATCGGTTTGGGATCGTATCTGGGAAACGCCGACGAACAAACGGATGAGGCCTACCGCGAGGCGGTCGAACGTGCGGCGCAAGCTGGCTGCAACGTCTTCGATACGGCGTCAAATTACCGGTTCCAACGCAGCGAACGCAGCTTTGGTGAAGCGCTGACCGGCTTGTTTTCGCAAGGCGTATGTTCGCGGGATGAGATCGTAGTGACGACCAAAGGCGGCTACATCCCCTTTGACGGCGCTGCTCCGCGCAACCAGCAGGACGTGACCGCGTATCTGCAAGAGACCTTCGTCAAACCCGGCGTGGCCCGGCTGGAAGATTTCGTGCAGGGCAGCCATTGCATACGGCCGCGTTATTTGCAGCATCAGCTTGACCAGAGCCTGCGCAATTTGCGGCTGGATTGCGTGGACGTTTATTACCTGCATAACCCGGAATCGCAATTGGCCGAAGTCTCACAAGAAGAGTTTTATGTGCGGCTGCGAACGGCATTTGAGTTTCTGGAATCGGCAGTGGCGGCGGGCAAGATTGCGATGTATGGCACTGCAACCTGGAACGGATACCGCGTGGCTTCAACCAGCCGCGAAGATCTTTCGCTGGAACGTGTGGAACAGACGGCGCGCGAAGTGGCTGGCGACAATCATCATTTCAAAGTCGTGCAACTGCCCTTCAATCTGGCGATGATTGAAGCGTTCACCGATGCGAATCAAACATTGAATGGCCGCAAAGCAACGCTGCTGGAAGCGGCTGCGGAATTGGGAATCACAGTGATGGCCAGCGCTTCGATGTTGCAGGCAAAGCTGGCAGCAGGATTGCCTCCCGTCATGCTTGAAGCGTTTCCGGGCTTGCGAACCGAGGCGCAACGCGCCATTCAATTCACGCGTTCCACGCCTGGAATTGCCACGGCGCTGGTCGGCATGAGCAAGGCCGCCCACGTCGAAGAAAATCTGGAAGTGGCCAAAACGCCGCCCGCCGAAATGGATGATTACCTGAAACTATTCAGCAAGCCCTGATTTCCCGGGTACGCATCGCTTCCAGCGCGCAGTCTTTCATTGAAGGTCGCTTGAAAAATAGAAGGCGCGTCGCCACGCCTGCACGCCGGAGGCGATGCGTACCCAGGCTTTGGTTACGACAAAAACGCCTCCCAGGCTTTCAGCATCGCGCGCAACTCTTCCGCCTCTTCCGATTTTACCTCAACCAGCGGAGGCCGCACAGGGCCGCCGCGCAAGCCGACCATATCCATCATCGCCTTCATTGCCGACACTTCGTAGCCTTTGCGCCGTGCGCGTAACGCATATAACGGCACAACGCATTCATGCATCAACTTCATCAACGCCGCGCCGTCCTGCTGCGAAGCCGCTTCGTGCAGCTTCAATGAAAGCTTTGGCGCAACCGTCGCAATCGAAGACGTGTAAGTGCGAATGCCCATTGAATAATAACTTGGCACGCTGTCGTCGCCCGCGCCGCCAATCCAATGCAGCCGGTCGCCCAGGCGATTGACGATCATCTGGTAACGGCGCACATCGCCTTGCCCGTCTTTCCATGCACACAAGGTCGGAATGTTCGCAGCCAGCTTTTCCACTTGCGACGGAGAGAAGTTCGCCCAGTCGCGGCTGTAAATCAGCAAGCCCAGCTTCGTCGCTTCGCCAATGGCTTTGTAGTACGCCAGCATCCCCGCTTCGTCGGCGTTGGGGTAATACGGCGGCAGCGCCAGAATGCCGTCCGCGCCCGCACTGGCAGCGGTCTTCGCCATCTCAACCGCCATCGCCTGATTGAAGCCCACGCCCGCAATGATCGGCGCTTTGCCATTGATGACTTCAACGGTTGTGCTAACAACTTGAGCGTATTCGGCGGGCGTCAGCGAATAAACTTCGCCGGTTCCGCCCGCTGCCACAACGGCGCAGACCGGGTGTTCAGCCAGTTTGGTCAGGTTGTGCCGCAAACCATCCAGATCAAGCGACAAGTCTTTGTTGAAGGGCGTAATCGGAAAGGCAATCACGCCGTGAAATTTGCTGCGAAGTTCTGTTGGTGTCGTCATAGTTTTCATGGGGATCAAATCAAATCCCAAGGTTTGCGCGCCTGGCGGCCCAGCAGTTTCGACGCTTCGGCATCAGCGATGAAATCTTCTTTCGCCGCGTCCCAGGTCAGCCGCCGCCCGGCCTTGTACGCGATGTTGCCCAAGTGAGAAGTCGTTGTTGAACGATGACCGATTTCGACTTCGGCATTCGGCTTCTGCCGCGAACGAACACATTCGATGAAGTTTTGAGTGTGCAGGTCCGTCGTGTCTCTTCCTTGAACGCGCTTGGCTTCCATTCGCCAGGCGTCAATCGGCTTGCCCCGTTCTTTGGCCGTCAGCGCCTGCCTCATAGGTTCGGGATAAATTTCAAAGCCGATGCGGTCCGCGATCAGCGTACCGTTCGTGCCGTAATAAGCTTCGCCGTTCGGGCGGTCGTCCGCGCCGCGCGCGGCGTAATAGTTAAAGCCCGGCGTCCGCCCACCCGCACCGTGCGCGTTCAGATTGCAGCTTTCGTAACTGAGCAGGAAGCCGCCGTTCTGCGCCTCCACCGCTGAATGCTCGAATTCGTACGTCACCTGCAACAGATCCGGCACGTCGCCGGAATCTTTCAGTGTGAATTTGCCGCCAGTAGCGACAACTGTTTTCGGGGCTTCGACGCCCATGATTTGTTGCACCGTGTCCAGCCGATGCGTGCCGTAATCGGTCATCGTGCCGCCCGCGTAATCGTAGAAGTTCCGAAACGTCGAAAGAAAACGCGCCCGGTTGAAGGGCACTTTGGGCGCGGGACCAAGGTAAAAATCCCAGTCCAGGCCCTCGGGCGCGGGTTCATCGGGCCGCTTGCCAATGCCGTTCGGCGTAATGTTGCTGTAATTCCAAACGCGCACAAAGCGGACTTCGCCCAGTTCGCCGGATTGAATGATGCGCTGGACTTCGCGGTAATGCGGCGACGAACGATGCTGCATGCCAGCTTGGACGATGCGATTGTAGCGGCGCGCGGCGGCGACCATCGCGCGGCCTTCGCGGATGTTGTGCGCCAGCGGCTTTTCGACGTACACGTCCTTGCCCGCCTGACAAGCCAGCACGGTGATCGCGGCGTGCCAATGATCCGGCGTGGCGATGTGAACGGCATCAATCCCCTTTTGCTCAAGCAGCTTTCTGAAATCGCCGAACTTGCTGGCGGTCGCGCCCGCCCAGGCCTGCGCTTCTCTGGCATTCGTTTCGTAGACATCACAAACCGCGCCATATTCCGCGCCAGGCACATTGCGCATCAGCGCAGCCACCTGCCGCCCGCGCCCGCCGCAGCCGATCAAACCAACGTTGACACGTTCGTTCGCGCCCATCACTCGCGAGTAAGAAGCGGCGGTCGTTGAGATGACTGCTGTTTGTTGGATTGCTTGTTGAATGAATTCCCGTCGTTTCATTACCCACCCCTTTCGATCCAGCAAATTCGCGATCAATCAGTGAAATAACGATATACGGAATAGGTCACCAGATGATCATTCGCATCGAAAAAGAAGATCGCGTAAAGCCCGATGTTGTGCATTATGCTTACGTCTGAATCCACACTGGCCCATTTTGCGATGAGGTGGCCAACAATATTAGGCGGCATCTCTTTTGGCTTATGTGGTGCGTCCGCTCCTCTATCAAAGGCCGAAAAGTCCATCGAATACTGCTGACGAGTTGGTCTTTCGCCCTTAATACTTAGCTTGTCAATGAAAGCTTGGACATCGGCTCTGGTAGCACCAGTCGGGACACCGCTTTTTATCTTCTCCTCCAGCTCTTGCTCCATCGCCCTAGCCCGCTCGCCTTTCGAAAACTTGCAGGCGGATAGCAGTGAACCGGCGCAAAACGTCAACAGCAAGAATATGCCCACTTGTCTTCCCATTAGTCTTAATCACCTTTAGCTTCTTCGCAGTTGCTCATAGATATGATCCGCGCAGCGCGACGCCAGCGCCATCACGGTCAGCGTCGGATTCTTTTCAGAAAAATCAATGAAGCCGCTGCCGTCGGCGACGAACAGATTCGCGACATCGTGGGATTGTAGGAACGGCGTCAGCACGGAAGCCTTCGCATCGTTCCCCATCTTGCAGGTGCCGACCCAATGGACACTGTCTGAGCCGGGCTGCAGATTGATGTTGGTGATGACGCCGCCGGAAGCTTCGATGATTTCGCAAATTTTTTCGGTCGCGTCTTTAGAAATTGCACGGTCTTCCGTGGTCAGGCGATGGTGAATCTTCGGCACCGGCAGGCCGTAGATGTCTTTCACCGTTGGGTCGAGTTCAACAAAGCGTTCCGGCGATGGAATCATGCCGTTCTGCGAATACAGGCTGATCAGCGATGGCGCGCGTTCACGTGCGCGGCGTTTGAAGTTCGCGCCGAAACCTTCGATGTTCGCGCCAAACATCGGATTGGAACTGCTGACGCGCGAACCGGAATCCACGATGATGTGATAGCCCTTCGGAAAATTTGGGTGCGGCTTTTCCCAGTAAAACGAGGAGATGTAGGCGTGACCGCTTTCAGTGCCGTCGTCGTTGTAAGGCTCATTGCCGACCAGCGACTTCAGATAACCCTGCGCGCCCGATGACGTGTGCGTGATCAGGTTCTTGCCCACCAAGCCGCTGGAATTGGCTAAGCCGTTCGGAAAGTGCGCCGACTTCGACATCAGCAGCAATCGCGCCGATTCAATCGGGCCGCAAGCCAATACGATCTTCTTTGCCTTGACCTCGTAACTCTTGCGCGTCTGCGCGTCGAAATAACGGACGCCGGTGACGGTCTTGCCGTCTTTGCTGACGATGACTTCGGCGGCGTTGGCATACAGGATCAGTTTGCATTTGCCGGTTTTCAGCGCGCGCGGCATCGCCGTATTGGCTGACGTGTATTTCGCGTCTACGTCACAACCGCGCATGCAGTGGCCGCAGTAATGGCAGACGGGCCGCTTGGATTCTGTGCGTTCGGTCAGAATCGCTTTGCGCGAGGTAATCATCCGAAACTTTTTCGCGTCCAACTTGTCGCAGCCCTTTTTGATCTGGTGCGAAGCACAGTTCCACGCCAGCGGTTTCAGAAACACGCCGTCGGGCACATTTGGGTGATGATCGTAATTGCCGGTCACGCCCATCAATCGTTCCATCCGGTCGTAATAGGGCGATAGCTCTTCGTATTTGACCGGCCATGCGGCGAAATCAAACGGGCTGTTGCGCCAGCTCAATCCAGCCCACAACAAAGTCTTGCCGCCGACGGCCTTGGTCAGGAAGTGATCGAAGCGTTGTTCGCCCGCTTTGGTAAACGGTTCTTTGCTGCGGTCAACTGTCAGATGCTTTCGCGGGTCCCAGCCTTTGCCGTTCTTCGGCAATTCGTAGGGCATCGTGTGGCTGTAAAAATCCTTGGCCGGATCAACCCATTTGCCCGCTTCCAGCACGACGACCGAAGCGCCCTGTTCAGCCAGTTGCATCGCGACGACGCCACCTGCTGCGCCGGAACCGACCACGCAAACATCATAGGTTTGGGAATCTTGAATCATCTGTTCTGCTCCATTTCTACTTTTTGGCTTGTTCGCGCGGCGCGGTGACCATCGGAAAGTCGTCCGTGCGAAATGGGGAAGCAGGCAGCCCTGCCTTGTTCCACAAATTGAGCATCGGATAATTCTCCCAACCGAAGCGCACAGCCACGGGCTGCGCGACCTGCGGGCTGGTGACGATGATCTTGCCGCCTTTGATTTCGGCATCAGCAGGAACGAAGTTTTGATCGGCACCCGCGATGGCAAAACCCGCCAGCTTTTCGCCCTTTGCTACTAGGCCGCCGCCAGTGTGCTTAAAACTAAGGGTCGCGCGGTTGCCTTCGATCTTCAGGCCGGAATACACGGGGCCGGAGTATTCGATCTTTTCGCCATAAGCAATCGCCCGCGCAGCCAACGCCAAGCGTTCGCCGACGGGACGTTTCTGTTTCGGGTGAATGTCTTTCTCTTCGCCAACGTCCGTGATGACGGCCATTCCGGTCTTCGGCAATTTCAAAGTCAACGCTTGCGCTTCGCGCAGTTCCGGCCAGGTGCCCGCCGCTGGCGGCGCGTATGGCGCAAGCTGGACAAACAGGAAGGTGAGTTCACTTCCCCACGCCTTACGCCAATCCTGAATCATTGCCGGGAAGATTGAACGATATTCGTAAGCGCGCGTCGCGTTCGATTCACCTTGATACCAGATCGCACCGCGCATCGCGTAGGGCACCAGCGGCGCAATCATCCCGTTGTACAGGCCCACGGGGCGATTCTGATGTTCCGGCCCCATCGGTTTGCCGGGCGCTGCCGGTGCGGGTTTGCCAGCCTCTTTGGCATCGGCGGCAGCCTGTTTGTACTTCTCCATCGCGGCTTCCCACTTGGCTTTGTTTTCAGGCCATGCAGCAACGGCTTTGGCGTAACTTGCCCGAATGCCCGCAAAGTTCGGATCGTTGGCCACGACGCCATCACTCGTCCACGATTCGGAAGGCGTGCCGCCATACGATGAATTGATCAAGCCGACTGGCACACCCTGCCGCGCCAGTTGCAGCGCGCGTCCGAAGAAGTATCCGACCGCCGAAAAGCTTGCCACCGTTTCGGGCGAACACTCTTTCCAATCGCCTTTGACATCGGCGACGGGCGCGTCCTGCGGGTTGCGCGGCACGGTGAACAATCGAATCTTCGGATAGTTTGCGGCAGCGATGTCTTCTTTCGCATTGGTCGTTTGATTCATCCGAAACTCCATGTTCGATTGGCCGCTGCACAGCCAGACTTCGCCGACCAGCACGTTTTTGATCGTCACGGTGTCCGCCCCACTGATTTTCATTTCGAACGGGCCTCCTGCTTTCAGGCTTTTCAGCGTGACCGTCCATTTACCGTTGGCGGTGACGGCGGAAAGCGTTTGGTCTTGAAATTCGACCGTCACCTTTTCTCCATCTTCCGCCCAGCCCCAGACAGGCACGGGCATTCCCTGTTGCAAAACCGCGCCATCAGAAAACAGCGCTGCCGGTTTGACTGCGGCGTGTGCGGATGCGCTGACAGCAAGCGCGAAGATCAACAACGTGATAGCTCTGACAATTGAGCGCATAAGAGACCTCCTATTTTTGTTTGTAACTCACTTTAGGACAATGACGGCAGGATCGTATGACGGATCGAACAACAATGACCGAATGATGTGAAGTCCAGAGAAGGTCCTCGGCAATGACAAAAACCGGCGATGTTATCGATAAAATTCCTTATTTTTCCTTTGCCATTTTTTCCAGCATCGCTTCCATGATCCGATGCGTACGATACGTTCTTACAGGACGGGACTGCAAATGTTCATCAACCTCCTTTCGTAGGGTTTTGGGAACGCGAAGATTAATATAGTCCCAGCCCTCGCTGTAATCCAATTCTAGCTTCGTGGCCTCAGTCTTCCGCTCGACAGCAACTTTAACCATTGCGTTCTTCGGTCTACGCTTCTTGCTTTCCGTAGCCATAAACTGGGGTGTGATTAAAAGCGCGACTCAAAATCAAGCAATCGCTTGACGGTCTTACTGCCAGTATGATTGCCACTCCCCATCGGTAATCGGCAGCGATTGCGGCGGCAGTGCCGAAGCAACCGCCCACTGTAATCGCGCGGCCTGCTCCTGTTGATAGTGTTTCCATTCAGCGTGGCCAATTGGCGCTGCCAACTGAATCGGTTCGTGATAGACGATTTTGACTTTGAATGGGCGCGGGAAAAAGTGATGTGGCGAGAAGGCTCGGTATCCGCCGCTGACTGTCACCGGCACAATCGGCGCGCCTGTCTCCAATGCCAATCGAATTACGCCAGGTTTGAACGCTTCCAGCCGCCCGCTGCGTGTGCGCGCACCTTCGGGGAAAACCATCAAACCGCCGCCCGCCTTCAACTGTTCAAGCGAAGCTTTGAGTGCCGCGCGGTCGCCCCGATCCACATTCACCGGAAACGCGCCATACGCCAGCATCATCGACCCAATCACCGGCAGCCGCGTCATTCGATCCCAGGTCATGTAACGCAGCGGACGATTGATCGGAATCGAAACCCACAGCGGGTCAAGATAGCTGACGTGGTTCGGCGCAACGATCATCGCACCAGATTTCGGTACCCGCTCGACGCCTTCGAATTCAATACGGAAATAGATCCGGCAAACGGTGCGAACCAGCCATCGCGAAATTTGGAAGAGCCAGAGTTTGGTCATTGTACTGGTGGTTGGTGGTTGGTGGTTGGTGGTCGGATACCGATGAACTACCCACCAACCACCCTTTCACAAATTGCCTGTCTTCATCTGTTCGGCCAGATAATCGCTGGCGCGCCACGCCAGAGCCAGAATGGTCAGCGTCGGATTCTTTTCAGTCGCCGATGGGAACGCGCTGCCGTCAACCACGAATAGATTTTTGACGGCGTGCATTTGGTTGAAGCCATTCAACGCCGATGTCTTTGCATCAGCGCCCATACGGCAGGTGCCGTGTTCGTGAATGGCTTCGCCGGGCGTGTCGTGCGTGCCACGATTGAGAGAGAAAACCTCTACCTTGGCTTCGTGCATGATTCGTTCGACGGTGTCGTACATTTCGCTGACCATCTTCTTTTCGTTGTCGCCGTATTTGAAGATGATCTTTGGCAGCGGCACGCCGTATTTATCAGTCTTGCTCTCATCCACTTCAACGCGATTTTCGGCGATTGGCGGGACTTCGCCGTAAGGGTGAAGCTCAACCCACGATGGATAACGTTTGCGAACGTCCGCCTTGAAATCAGCGCCGAAGCCGGGCATTCCTTTCGCCCAACCGGCATTCGCCTGACAGCCGATGTTCCAGAACTGCATGCCGAAACCGCGCGCATAATCACGTTTTTTGCCATCGCGATGATTGAAGCGCGGCATGTAAATATGCTCGCCGCCGATACCGTCATCGTTGCTGGTCGCTTGTCCGTAAAGCTGCGGCAGGAAACCGCGCGCGTGAAAGCGCACCTGTTCGCACAAGTATTTGCCAATCACGCCGGACGTATTGCCGATTCCGTTGGGATAGATGGCCGATTTTGAATTGAGCAGGATGCGCGTCGAATCAATAGTGGCGGCGCCCAGCACGACGACGCGGGCGCGGACCTGAGATTCCTGCTTCGTGTTCCGGTCGAAATATTGCACACCGCTCGCCTTGCCTTCTTTGTCAACCAGGATGCGCGCGACGACGGCGTTGGTCTTGATTTCCAGCTTGCCTGTCTTCATTGCGATGGGCAGCAGATGATCCGCCGAATTGAAAAAGCTGCCCGTGTCGCAGCCCGCGCCGCAGCGTCCACAATAATGGCAGGCCGGCCAGCCATTGTGATTGCGCGTCATCACCGCGCGGCGTCCGGGCACAACTTGAATGCCGACATTGGCAGCGGCTTTTTTCAACAGCATCTCACCGCAGCGCGGTTGTGGCGGAGGCATATGAAATTTGCTGCCCGGCAAGACGTCCAAATCTTCGTCGCCGCCGTTGACGCCAATCAGTTGATCAACCTTGTCGTAATACGGCTTGATGTCTTTGTATTCAATCGGCCATGGGATGCCGTAGCCGTCGTTGACCTTGAAATCCACGTCGGAATATCGCAGCGAGACGCGCCCCCAAACATTGGTCTTGCCGCCAATTCCCCACACGCGATAAAGATTGAACGGTTGTCCCGGCGGCGTCAGCAAAGGCTGCTCTTTCGCGCTCAGATAAAACGCCGGCGGCTTTTCGCCACGCGCCTGCCGTTCACGGGCTTCGTATGGAAGCACATGCGTCCAGAATGTTGAACGGTCGAACTTCGTGCCCGCATCCAACAGCAAGACATTGACGCCCTGGCGCGTCAGATTCCACGCCGCCATTCCACCCGAAGCGCCCGAACCAATAACGACAACGTCGTAAACTTTCGCCTGCTTTTTGATCTGCATAGCCGCCTCCATAAAGTTATCCGGGAGCGCGAGCGTCCCGCCCGCAAATGAAAGAAGCGCGAAGCTTCCTTTTCTTCCGAAAGTTCTGTGTATGTTGAAAAACGAGGATTGAATCGAATGCGGGCGCATACTAAATCAACCACGCCGCATTGGTACAGCAACTTGATCAAGGTAGCGCAAACTGTCAGTTTGCGTCGCGTGTCCCGTTCGATCTTTGGAAGGTGCTACGCAAACTGACAGTTTGCGCCATTGGTATCTACACAAATCTGATGCACGCGGTCTTTGCCCTGAAAGGGCGGTAATTAATAGACGTGGACAACGTCCACGTATGCTTCTCGCCATTCGTTCCGACCCTGAAAGGGTCGAAGTTCAACGATCAGTGCGACCCTTTCAGGGTCGGAATACCATCCAACATCTTCCGGAGACGATGTCCCCGGCTATTGAATCCGGCCCTTTCAGGGCAGTCGGATGCTCATGGTACTTGCGTACATACCAATGAGTTTGCGCTACGGCTCAAAAGCTTTGATTCAGACCGGTCCGTGGCCTATCTTGTCCGTCGGAAATTCCATTTACCAATCTGCTATGCCGACTGCAAAAGAAGATCAACCCGAACCAGTAAACAATAAAGAGCGCAGCGAAGCGTTGGATGAGAAGTTCTATTCGTTTGCCAATCTGGATCAATACACATTCAAACAACGGCTGATCATCCGGCTGGCGGGCTTTGTGCTTTACTGGCTGATCCGCACCATCTGCGCAACTGTGAAGTTTGAAGTGATCGGCTTGGAGAATCACACCGAAGATGAACCGCTGGTTTATTGCTTCTGGCACAACCGCATCCCGACGGCGACGTACTTCTGGCGGCGGCGAGGCATTGTAGTGATGTCGTCGCAGAGCTTCGATTCGGAATATATCGCGCGCTTCATTCAACGGTTCGGTTACGGCACGGCCAAGGGCAGTTCAACGCGCGGCGCACGCGTAGGCTTGATCCGGATGATCCGCGCCGTTCGCGCAGGCAAAAGCGCAGCGTTTACAGTTGATGGCCCGCATGGCCCACTTTACGAAGCGAAGCCCGGCGCGCTGCTGCTGGCTGCTAAGGCCAATGCTGCAATCCTTCCCTTCTCTATCTCACTTGATCGTTGCTGGCGCTTGCCAAGCTGGGATCGGATTGAGATTCCAAAACCATTTGCGCGCGCTGTGATGGTGATCGGCGAACGCATGCGCATCCCCGCGGACGAAGGCAATAACGACCAGCACCAACAAAGATTGCAGCGCACGCTGGAGGAATTACGAGCGCAAAGCGATCAAGCGATCCGAGCGCACGCTTGAACACACACAATCAAATTGCAGCGGACTGGGACGGCAGATAGAATGCCCCCGCAACAACAAAATTTGGAGGAGCGAAAACCATGACGGCACAAGCAGAGATGGCTCTCGACACGGAGCGGGATTACGAAGTGATTGACGGACGAATGGAGGAGAAGATGGCTGGAGCAAAACACGGGCAAACGATTATGCGTCTTGGCGCGCGGCTGCAGATACACGTTGAAGCACACGGACTCGGCGATATCTACAGCCCGGATACCACCTTCCAAATCGGCTTGAACGACCGATTGCCTGATCTCGCGTTTGTCTCCGCGGCTCGCGTCCCGGAAGACGGTGTGCCATACGGAAAATGGGCGATCGCGCCCGATCTGGCCGTCGAAGTCATTTCGCCAAACGATGCCTGGGAGAAGGTCAATTTCAAAGTTGCTGCTTATTTCGACGCGGGCGTGAGCGAGGTCTGGCTGGTTTCGCTGGGACAGCGCACCGTCAGTATCTACAACTCGCCGACGCAAATCCGCATTTTACCGGAGGGTGACGAATTGACCAGTGAAGAACTCTTGCCCGGTTTCCGCTGCCGCGTGGGCGACATCTTCGGCAAGCCTTTCCCCTCCGGGCAAATACAACAGGCGCTATAACAGGCGCTGCCGCCCTTTGTTTACTGATGACAACGAGGCCAGATTTGACAGTGTCCGAAGCCCAAACTTAGAATCGCCGCTCAATTCAATCACACCTTTTCCAACTTCGACGGGGAGAATCATTTGTACAGCGAAGCATCAGGACAGATTACAGCGCCGACGGCTGCTTCGACCGGGAAGACGATTGCGGCTTGTGTAGCCGGATTCATCCTGCCCGGTCTTGGCCACATTGTGCTCGGCAAGTTCGTGCGCGGCGCGCTGATCGGCGGAGTCATCATCATTATGTTCGCGCTCGGTTTTGTCATGGAAGGCCACCTGGATAAACCCGATGCCAAAGAGTGGCTGACGTGGTTTTTCAGTTTTCTGGATGCCGGGATGGGCTTGCCTTACTTTATTTCTCTGGCAAGCGACATTGGGTTTCAGATCACGCCGGAGCAGGCCGCGAAAGTAACGTTTGAATACGGCAATACATTTTTTCGCGTGGCGGGCGCGCTGAACATGCTGGCGGTGATGGACGCATACGACATCGGCATCGGGAGGAAGGCATGACCCATTTCCTGGCTTTGGTGCTCTTCAGTTTGCTGGTGTCAATCGCCTTTGCGGCGCTCTCTTCCGAACACTACACCACGCAGGAGCGTGTCCGGTATGGCCTGAAAGTATTCGGCTATTTCGTTGGCGTGGGCTTTCTGATCGCCTGGGGTCTGTACTTCCTGCCGCTTTAATCCTGGTGAAAATTGCGGATTGCGGATTGCGGATTGAAGGCATCGCTCAGTCCGCAATCCGCATTCTGCGTTTAGCGTTGGCCTCAATTGTTTTATGCAGTCGCAAAAATTCTCATTGATGCTTGATTCGGTGCGCCGCCTGGTGCGAGGCGGGGCGACTGCGCGCGCGCTGAACGTATTGCGCAAGGGCCGTCCGGCGGATGTGGCGCAGGTGCTGCACGCCTTGAGCGATCTGGATCGCAAAGCCGTCTTCACCGCGCTGGCGCAGTCGGAAACGAAGCTGGCCGCTGCCAGTTTAAGCGAGCTGGGTTCGGACGAAGGTGTTGCGCTGCTGAAGACATTGCCTCCACCCGCGATTGCGCTTGTCCTGCAGGAACTCCCTTCGGACGACGCGGCATTGTTTGTCGCCGAACTGCCCGATGAGCTGCGCGAACAGTTGCTTGACCTGATGAAGGTTGAGGCTTCAACCGACGTGCAGGAGCTATTGAGCTTTGCCGAAGGCACTGCCGGACGAATCATGACGCCCGATGTCTTTGCCCTCAGCGAAGAGTTGACCGTCGGCGAATCCATCTCGAACATTCAACGCGCCAGTCGCGATGTTGAGCTGGTCTATTACCTGTACATCGTGGACGACCGTAATCATCTGGTCGGCGTTTCCTCCTTGCGT
The DNA here is from genome assembly GCA_038211695.1 of Blastocatellia bacterium. Classification (GTDB taxonomy): domain Bacteria; phylum Acidobacteriota; class Blastocatellia; order RBC074; family RBC074; genus RBC074. The sequence continues at coordinate 16,020 of JBBQVH010000060.1, forward strand.
CAACTGCTGCTGGTGCCACCCACCACTCCGGTGAAAAAGATCATGAGCACGGACGTCATCAGTGTCCGCACCGACACTGATCAGGAAGAGGTCGCGCGCGTTGTCGAAAAATACAACCTGCTGGGCGTGCCGGTCGTGGACGAAGAGCACAAGCTGGTCGGTATCGTCACCGTGGACGACGTGCTGGATGTGATCCGCGAAGAAGCGACCGAAGACATTTATGCCTTGTCCGGCGTCAGTTCCGATGAAGGCGTCATGGGAAAGCCGCTGCGGTCGGTGCGGCTGCGGTTGCCGTGGCTGCTGGTCAATCTGGCAACGGCAATCCTGGCCGCGTCGGTCATTCACGCTTTCGAAGACACCATTCAAAAAGTCGTCGTGCTGGCTTCGCTGCAATCCATCGTCGCCGGCATGGGCGGAAACGCCGCGACCCAAACGCTGGCCGTGATCGTGCGAGGGCTGGCGCTGGGCGAAGTGACGATCGAGAATTCGCGCCGCGTGCTGATCAAAGAATTCCTTGTTGGTTTGGCCAACGGCGTAGCGAACGGCGTGGTTGCCGCAATTGTCGTCTGGATCTGGTTCGGCTTCGGCCTGAAGATGCTGCTGATTGGCGGAATCATTGCGGCGGCGATGGTCATCAATCTGGTCATCGCGGGCATTGCGGGAACGGTCATTCCGCTTGTTCTGAAAAGACTGAAAGCCGATCCGGCGCTGGCTTCAACCGTCTTTGTCACAACTTGCACGGACGTCGGCGGCTTCCTTTCGTTTCTCGGCCTGGCGACGCTGCTCGTCAAATATTTGAAGTAGTCCACACTCAGTCACGGCATTAAAACCAAGGGGGAGATTTTATGGACGGATACACAATCAAGTTGTTGATCGCTGGCGGCGCATTGCTGGCGTTGCTGTTTTTGTGGGTCGTCTGGAAATTTTTCTTCGGGATGCTTAAATACGTCGTCATTCTGCTGATTCTTGGCGGCATCGTCGTGGGCGGAATCTGGTGGCGCATGCAACCGCCGCCAAAAAACCCGGTGATCGGAAAACACGCCTATATGAAGGAATCCGGCAAATATCTGGGCGTGATCGAAGGCGAAGGTGACGATCCGCGACGAGGCGCGGTCTGGAACATACGCTTTCCGGGCGACCACCCGAAAATGTACGGCAAATCACGCGTGACGCTGAAAGACAAACGCGACTTAGCCTCTGAACTGACGGCGGAACCAACTCCAACTCCAACTCCACAACCAAAGGTGACCACAAAACTGAAACCGGCGAAAGCTTCGGACGACAACAAGTGAAAGTAGACGCTTCGGTACATGTTAGGTAGGCGATTATGCTTCTTCGATCAGACTTTTGGCCGCCAATCAAAGGTGGATGGCATTCCTTGTCCGGAGTTTTGGTGCTGGCTGATGAAGTCATCGCGGCCTTTGCTGAAGTCGGAATTACCGGTCATCCAGAGGAACGCCCTGATTCGGAAAGCGATGAGACGGATGTGCATCATTTCGTTAGAGACCGTGCGAATGAATACCATGCACCGGCACCGACGGAAGTCTTCGTGTTTCCTGATGACAACAGATTCCGTGGCTTCGAGCCATCGTCATCTGGTGTTTATTTGCATTGGTCAGAACAAGACTGGTCAACATCTGCTCGTCTTCGTAATCTCTTCTCAAAGCGAAAAGTATACGGCCCGTTGACATTCGCGTATCGCGCCAGATACCACATTCCGCCCGGCGCGGAATTCATTATGTTGATCGTCGGGCTTGTATTGATTGTGATGATCGTGTGGGTTCTATCCAGATGTTGATCGTCGGGCTTGTATTGATTGTGATGATCGCGAGGGTTATATCCAGATAAGGCTCAACTTGGCGTTGGCAGCGGTTGAGAAGTTGGTCAAGCCAGTTTAGACTACGCGCTTTGTTAATGGGCTGCCATCGCGCTCTAGCCCATTTGAAACACATTCTAGTAATGTTCAGCGATCAAGATGCGCTTCTTGATCCGCCCAAATCGTAACTCCCGTTATGCCGCTGCACGACACCGAAGCCTTTGTGCTTCGCACCTTCACACTTAAAGAAGCTGACAAAGTCTGCGTCTTTTTCACCCACGACGCCGGTAAAGTTCGCGGCGTCGCATATGGGGCAAGGAAGCTACGCAGTCGTTTCGGCGCCAGCCTGGAAGCGTTCACACAGGTCTCGCTCAGCTATTTTCAGAAAGAAAACAAAGAACTGGTTTCGATCTCGAACTGCGAGATTATCCAATCGCCATTCGTCGCCGGCATCAGCAGTGAACGAATGGGCGTCATGCAGTACTGGGCCGAATTGATTGATTCGTTCATGCTCGACCACGAGCCGAACGAAACTGTTTACCGGCTGATTTTGGCCACTCTTGCCGCGATTCAAACGGCGGACGACAGCCTGCTGATGACTGTTTCGCGGTACTTTGAAATCTGGATGCTGAAGCTGGCCGGCTTCTTCCCCGACTGGCGAAGTTGCAACGTGTGCGAAAAGGTTTTGGCGGACGCGCTGACGGTTTATCTGACCAACGAAGGCGCTCCACAATGTGCTGTTTGCAGCGCACGGCGTGGCGAAGAGTTGAGCTGGGGCACCTGGCAGGCAATTCAAGACATTCTGACGCAATCCCCCACAAAATTTTTAGCAGCAGCATCCGGCCCCGCATCTGGTCCATCGGGGCCACGCGATCCAAGACTGTTTGCACAAATTGGCGGCATCGCCACGCGCCTGATCACGCGCGCATTGGAACGCGAGCCGCGATGTTACGAAGTTTTGAGCCGGTTGCGACCGGCGGAAACAACAAGTTTGCAACTGCTTGTACCGTAGGCAATCCCATCTGCTGATGGCCTGCGGATGTTCTTACTCAAGCACACATTCACAATCGAAAGGGCTACTAACCACCAGCCCGCCGCAGGCTTCACCGCCTTCGGTACATTTTTTAGGAGACAACAAACAGCAATGAGTACGAAGTACGTTTACCTGTTTGCCGATGGTCAAACCGAAGGCACTGGGAAGATGAAAGATTTGCTCGGCGGCAAAGGCTCCGGCCTGGCCGAAATGACGAACGCAGGCATGCCGGTTCCGCCCGGCTTCACGATTACCACCGAAGCCTGCAACGCCTACTACACTTCCGGCGAACAGTTCCCCGAAGGCATGTGGGATCAAGCACTGGAAGCGCTGGCCAAAGTCGAAGCCGCGACCGGCAAAAAGTTCGGCGGCACGGACAATCCGCTGCTGGTTTCCGTTCGTTCCGGCGCGAAGTTTTCGATGCCCGGAATGATGGACACAGTGTTGAATCTGGGCTTGAACGACGAAACCCGCGTTGCCTTGGCGAAGATGACCAACAACGAACGCTTTTCGTGGGACGCCTATCGCCGCTTCATTCAACTGTTCGGCAAGATCGTGCTGGGCATTGATTCCGAAAAGTTCGAGCATGTTTTTGATGCTTACAAGAAGGAACTTGGCGTGAAGGGCGATACCGAAGTCGGCGAAGAAACGCTGGCCAAAGTCGTCGCCGATTTCAAAGCCATCGTCAAGAAAGAAACTGGCAATCCATTCCCGACCGATCCGCTGGATCAAGTCAAACACGCCATCAAGGCAGTCTTTGCTTCGTGGAATGGCCGCCGCGCAAAAGACTATCGGCGCATCAACAAGATTGACGACAATCTGGGCACGGCTGTGAACGTCCAGACGATGGTCTTCGGCAACATGGGCGAAGATTCAGGCACGGGCGTCGCCTTCACCCGTGATGTTTCGACTGGCGAGAAAGTTCTGTACGGTGAATACCTGCAAAACGCGCAGGGCGAAGACGTTGTCGCCGGCACACGCACGCCGAAGAAAATCGCTCAGCTTCACGAAGAAATGCCAGAGATGTACAACCAGTTCGTCGAACTGGCCAACCGCCTGGAGCGCCATTACAAAGACGTGCAGGACATGGAATTCACCATCGAGCGCGGCAAGCTGTACATGCTGCAAACGCGCAACGCCAAACGCACCGGCGCTGCCGCCGTTCGCGTCGCCGTTGAGATGGTCGAAGAAGGCGTGATTGATAAGGCCACCGCCATTCAGCGCGTCGAACCGGCGCAGCTTGATCAATTGCTCCACCCGATGATTGATCCGAAAGCCAACGTCAACGTGATTGCCGTCGGCTTGCCCGCTTCGCCCGGCGCGGCTTCCGGCACGGTCGTCTTCGATCCGGATCAGGCCGAAGAAATGGCCAAAGACGGCAAGAAAGTCATCCTGGTCCGCACTGAAACTTCGCCGGAAGACTTCCACGGCATGGTTGCGGCGCAGGCGATTCTGACTTCGCGCGGCGGTATGACTTCGCACGCGGCTGTGGTCGCTCGCGGTATGGGCAAATGTTGTGTGGCCGGTTGCGACGCCGTCGTCGTTGATTACGCCAATCAGCAATTCACTGTCGGCGACATCACGATCAAGAAGGGCGATTCAATTACGCTGGATGGTTCGACCGGTCGCGTCATCACCGGCGAAGTTCCGCTCATCAAAGCCGAGATCAGCGGCCATTTCAAAACGCTGATGGAGTGGGTCAACGAATATCGCAAGCTCGGCGTGCGCGCCAACGCCGACACGCCGCACGATTCCGAAGTCGCTCGCGCCTTCGGCGCTGAAGGCATCGGCCTGTGCCGCACCGAACACATGTTCTTCGAAGGCAACCGCATTGACAGCGTCCGCCAGATGATTCTGTCATCCAGCGATTACAAAGCGCTCGAAACGCAACTTGGAACCGCACGCGCTGATGCTGAAAAATCCAAATCGAAAGACGCCAAAAAGCGCGTCAAAGATTTGGAGAAGAAGATCGCCAGGCCAGAACAGCTTTACAAGGGCGCGCTGGCCGATCTGCTGGAACTGCAACGCGAAGACTTCGTCGGCATTTTCCGCGCGATGAACGGCTTCCCGGTGACGATCCGCACGTTGGATCCGCCGCTGCACGAATTCGTCCCGCACGACGACAAGACGCTGAAAGAGCTGGCCTCGAAGATCAAGATGAACTTCAAGGAAGCAAAGGCCAAAGTCGCCGCCCTGCACGAATTCAACCCAATGCTTGGCCACCGTGGCTGCCGCTTGGGCATCGTCTATCCCGAAATCACCGAGATGCAGGCGCGCGCCATCTTTGAAGCCGCCGTCAAGGTCAAAGCCGAAGGCGTTGTCGTCAAACCCGAAATCATGATTCCGTTGGTTGGCAATGTGAACGAATTGAAGCTGCAAGCCGATGTCGTCCGCCGCGTCGCCGGTGAAGTCTTCGCTCGTGAAAACGCGAGCGTTGATTATCTGGTTGGCACAATGATCGAACTGCCGCGCGCCGCTCTGACCGCCAACCGCATCGCTGAAGTCGCAGAGTTCTTCAGCTTCGGAACCAACGACCTGACCCAAACCGCGATGGGCTTGAGCCGCGACGATTCGGGACGCTTCCTGCCGTTTTATGTCGAGAAGAAAATCATGGCTGACGATCCGTTCCAGGTGCTTGACCAGGAAGGTGTCGGCCAACTGGTCGAAATCGGGATCAAGAAAGGCCGCTCAACGAAAGCCGATTTGAAGATCGGCATCTGCGGCGAACACGGCGGCGATCCCGAATCCGTGATCTTCTGCCACAAGGTCGGAATGAACTACGTCAGTTGCTCTCCGTATCGCGTGCCAATCGCGCTGCTGGCAGCGGCTCACGCGGCGCTGGCTGACCAGAAAGGCGTGGTGGCTGTAGCAACAACGGCTTAAGCAACCATAGCCAATCTGGGATTGCAGATTGCGGAATGCGGATCGGGGAGCTAAGGTTTCTCAGTCCGCATTTCTTGTTTTGGGAGTCAACCGATGTTCGTCGCTGACACAATTAACTTCCGGGAGATCGTGATGAAAGAGCCTCTGCCATTAACCACGATTCAAACTGCCGTGATTGATTTTCTACGTGGGCGGGACGATGTCGTGCTGTTCGGCGCGCAGGCAGTCAATGTTTACGTCAGCGAACCTCGCGCGACACAGGATGTGGATTTGATGTCTACGCGTGCCCCCGATCTGGCGGAAGAATTGCGGGAACATCTGAGCCAGTTATTCCACATTGCTGTGCGCATACGGGAAATCAAGGACGGACTTGGCTATCGCATCTTTCAACTGCAAAAAACCGGCAACCGGCATTTGGTGGATATCAGATCGGTCACGGCATTACCGCCAATACGGATCATCGATGGTGTGCAAGTGCTGACTGCTTCCGAGTTGATTGCCAGCAAGGTCATTTCTCATTACCAACGGCGCGGCAAATCAAAATCATGGACAGATCGGAGAGATTTGGTTGTCCTGTTGCTAGCCTTTCCTGAACTGAAATCTGATCCTGGCGCGGTAACTGAGTCTTTGAACTCCGCTCAAGTTGATCCCAGCATCTTGTCGGTTTGGCGCGAACTGGTTTCGCAAGAGATTCTGCCGGAAAGCGAAGATGACGATTTTTGATGAGATGCGATGGCTCCCATCAGCATGCTAGTAGACAGTTTCGGAAGTCTTCCCCGCAGTAAGCATCGGACAGGAAAATGTGGGAAAGGAAAATAAGAACAGGGGGCGAAACTTCTGAAGTCTTCCACTAGTTCCCACTTTTCACCCATAAACATTGATGACGAATCCACGAATCATTGCGATCGCCGGTGTTTCCTCCAATTCGGGCAAGACGACCTTGCTGTGCGACCTGTTGCGTCAGTTGTCGCGCGACGAGTCCTGGGAAGCGATCAAGTTGACGCGTGGCCATTACCGTTCCTGTGGCAAAGACCCGCACACCTGTTGTGTCAGTCACCTGTTGGGCGATCAGCCCACCGTGCGATCGGGGCGTGAAGAAACCTATACTGTTGGCAAAGACACAGGACGATATTGGGATGCCGGGGCCGCCAATGTTCACTGGGTGATTGCGATGGACAGCCAGGTTGAAGCGGGCATCAACGAAGCGCTCTCACGCGTGAAAGCGCCGAATGTTCTGATCGAAGGAACCAGCTTGTTGCAATTCATCAAGACCGACTTTGCACTCCTGGCCTCCGGGCCGGATTTGCCGAAGCCTAAACCTTCCGCCCGTCGTGCGTTGATCGAACAGAAGATCAACGCGCTCTATTTTTCATCTCAAAAGAATCAGGTGGCAGCGCGCGCTGATCTCTTCGACACTTTATCCCAAAGCAGCCGGGCGATAGATCGGGATTGGTTGGCCACCTTGCCAATCTTTTCCCCTGATGATTTGCAAATGCTAGCCGCATCAATCAGTAGCAAGATCAATCAGCAGTAGCAAGATCAATCAGTAAGCGTCCTGCCAAAAGATTTGCTATGAACCGTTTCTCTCTGATAAATTGCGGACAGTGTTCACCTCTGATAATTCGTTGGCAGTTTCCACGAAAATAAAGCACCTTCTGACAGGCCCCTTAGCTCAATGGTTAGAGCAGTGGACTCATAATCCATTGGTTGTAGGTTCGAATCCTACAGGGGCCATTTCAATCAAGCACTTCAAAGGGCCAACAAACATGCAGGTAGTGACAAGCTTTACTCAGGAAGGGTTGCCAGGCGGCCTTCGATTTCTGCATATCGCTGCGTGGCTGCTTTCCAGAGTGGCTCATCAGAAGATGATAGCGGTTCAAAACGGCGCGGACTGAGGTTTTCAGCAATATGTTGCCGGGCTTGCGCCAATGTCCCAAAACGGCCCGCCGCGATTGCCTGCACAAGAACATTGCCAATCACGGTGGCTTCCACCGGCCCTGCCAGCAAGGGTTTCCCCGTTGCGTTCGCCGTCGCCTGATTCAGATAACTGTTTTGCGAACCACCGCCAACAATCTGCACCCCTTCAACGGGCTTTCCGGTCAATCGTTCAATCGTGCGAATCACGGATGCGTAGCGCAGCGCCAGCGAATCCAGAATGGCTTTTGTAATTACCGCTGGCTTGTCCGCGATTGTCTGGCCGGACTCCGCCAATTGTTCCGCGATGGCCGCTGTCATGCTCGGCGGGTTAAACAATCGCGCATCATCCGGATAAAGCAACGCCGGGAAACCATCGCGCGCCGCAGCCTGGCCAAGCAGCACATCGTAATCAACGGTCAAGCCACGCTGCTGCCATTCGCGACGGCACGATTCCAACAGCCATAACCCCATCACGTTTTTCAAAAACCGAATCGTCCCAAATGCGCCGCCTTCGTTCGTGAAGTTGTGAAGCGCCGTTTCGGCATTGATCAGCGGCGCATTTATTTCGACGCCAACCAACGACCACGTGCCCGAAGAGATATAAGCCCAGCCATCGCGTAATGGCGCACCCACGACAGCACTGCCGGTGTCGTGCGTCGCCGGAGCGACAACCTGCACGCCCGGCAAATTGAGTTCGTCCGCCAGTTCGTGTTTGAGCAAACCGACCGTCGCACCCGCCGGAATGATTTCAGTCAACAAATGCGCGGGCAGTTTCAACGCTTCGATTACCCCTGCGTCCCAGGCGCGCGTCGCTGCGTTGATCAATTGCGTCGTCGTGGCGTTGGTGTATTCGCTGACGCTGCGTCCGGTCAGCAAAGCGTTGATCAAATCAGGGATCAACAACAACTGCGCCGCATCGGCTGGCAATCCCGCCTGTGCATGCGCACAGAGTTGAAAGATCGTATTGAAGTTCAGAAACTGAATGCCGGTGCGCGCATAAATTTCTTCTCGCGGCATTTGTTCAAAAGCCCGCGCCATCGCCTGCGCCGTGCGTTCATCGCGGTAACAGATCGGGTCTTCAATTAACTTCCCGGCGGCATCAATCAATCCATAATCCACCGCCCAACTGTCCACGCCGATGCTGGCGACTGGCCGCCCAAGCTGCCGCGCCCGTTCGCCCGCCGCCCGCAAACCGGCTTTGATCTCAGCGAAGATGTGAGCAAAATCCCAACGCAGATGGCCGTCTGATTGGCGCGGCGGATAATGAAAGCGACGCACCTCTTCCAGCAAAAGTTCCCCCGGCGCGACGCCAGCCAAAAAGACGCGCCCGCTGCCCGCGCCCAGATCAACCGCCAGATAAAGTGAATCGTTCATGCCGCCTCAGCCTAACTTGTTATTTCAGGACATTGCTCTCTTCGGCCTGGCGAATCAGGCGCTCAGCATCATCAGGCAAAAGAAAGTGCTGGAGCAGTAAACGATCCACGGCGGACTTCACGACAGAAACATAACCAGCGTGGTCGCGATAACGTTCTTCCAACGAAGGGCGTGGATCGCCGGAGGCCAGGCGCTCCGCTTTCGTTTTGGCGAACGGAATAAAGCCCCCCGCGAATCCGCAACCACGCCCTTTGTAAAAGCCGTTGCGGGTGAAGTTCCAGCCCAGATAGCTTCCCAGTGGAGCTTGATGCAATGGCGATGGGATGCCGCCGATTTCGTTGCCGTCCGCATCCACTTTGGGGACCATAATCGGCAACACGCGTTTGATGACCGGCGGTTGCTGCGCCATCACGCCCGACAGATCGCTGTATTTGAATTCCGGCCCGAAGTCATAATCAAGCAACGGATTGATTAGATTGTCCGGCAACGGCGCGCCCGGAATCAGAGGAAAGCCCATCGCTCTGTGATCCGGCCTGACAAGCTGCCCTTGATCCAATCTGGGATATTGACTGGCAGGCGGCGCAACATCTTTTGTTACCCACGCGGTCAACGCAACAATCAATGCGCGCATTGTTTCGGATTGTGGATTGGGATTATTGGGCAAGCCGCAAGCGCCCGGCGTGGCGTCAACAGTTGTGCTGAAGCCACCGCGCCCTCCGCCGTGCGTAGTGCCCGGAAAGTAGTAGCGGCGCGCGTCGGGTGGCAACGGAATGTCCACATCGGCCTGTGTGCCCAGCAAATTCGGCGACATTCGCAAGCCCCAGAATTCGGCAGCGCCAAAAGTTTCGAAAATCTTCGGGCAGGTTTTTGAAACGCGGCAGCGGTCAAGCATGCTCGCCGTCTTTCTGCCACGCGCTGTGTCGGCGTAATCACCCCACCACAGCGGAGGCTCGCTGCCTGCTTCGTACAAATTCGCGGCCCCGCCTGGCGCTGCGAATCGAATATTCATGGCAAGCTGCCGTCCGGCAATGTGATCATTCGCGCCGTCCCACACGATGCGGTTCGCTTCATCCTGATTGAAGCCGAGATGAATAAATGTCTTGATGAAATTACCCGACTGCGAAATGCCCTGCGCGATTGCGTGCGTCACGCGCCCGGCCAACGGATTGGCGGTGTTACTTTCGTCCCGGCTGGCGCGGCGGAAAAACGAAACAATGTCGCGCGTCGCCGCAAAGCCGATGCCCAATACCAGCGGGTCTTTCGCGGTGTAGGTCAATTCATACAAGTAGGCCGGATCAAATCCGCCTTTCAGGCAAACCTTGTTCAAATCAGGCGTGCCGGGAAAAGGCGTCTTGCCGCAATCGGCAAACGCCCAATCGGCGCTGGCAATGGGAATGATCGCGCCTTCTTCAGTTGCGCGTTTTGTCAGCTCAGCTTTGTTTGTGTCCGGACTTGCCGCTTCGTGGGCAGCGGGCAATGGCAGAGTGTTTGTGCCATTCGGCATATTGATGAATCGCGCCAGCGCCAGGCCAGTGATGCTGGAACCATCAGGATTTTTGGCAATCGGCACGGTGATGGTTTCGGCCCCGGGGCGCGGCGGAATGTCGCCCTGCCAGCCACTGTGCAACAGAATGTAACCGCGCTTCAGCAAAAACTCTTCGCCCGATTCGCCCGCAATATTGCCCGCTGCGCTGCCCGATGCGCTAAATGCCGACGGGATGATGCGGTTGCTGCGATTCGGCACCGCGTAAATCAGCACGCCGTTCGCTTTTGCCAAATCCACCGGCTTAACCAGCGTGAAGGTCGCAACATATTCAACCATTCCGCGCCCGTTGCGCGGCGCGAACTGAATGTCCGTGATGATGGCATTGTGCGGGTCTTTGGGATCAAGTTCGCCGAATGCGTGCCCGGTCAGTATTTCGTATTGCCCGGCGCTGCCGAAGGATTTCCCGGCGTAGGCAGGCGATTGCTTCTGTTCAATCACGATTCGCGTCACGCGCGCTTCGGCTTGTTCAGCACAACCACCGACGACGGCAAGCACAAGACCGATGGCAATCCATCTGCCATCACGGCGAACAGACTTCAGCATATTCATCAGAACCATAATGTGTATTTTGAATTGAGCAGTTTGCTCTTTGATCCGGCTTTCCAACTCCAACGCCACGGACGATCCGTCGCACATCCCCACACGCCCTGAACACTGCAATTCTTGTGAGGCAAGTAAGCCAGTCAGCTTAGCTGCCTCCTGCTGGCCGCGCAATACTTGGCGAGCGCGTTGTGTTTCCGTTATACAGTGCCTTCGATCCCGGATCGCAAACGGGAACGTTAGATTGCATCAAGTAGTTTCCGCCCGCATGAATATTCTGTTCCGGATTGGAAATGAGCGACGATGAATACGAAGCCTGACAATTGAAGTGCAGCATCATTCGTCCTGACATTTCCAAATCCATTCCTGGCGAACATCTTCGGATGTCCGCTTGTCTCTTCAAACCGCTGTCGAACGGAGTTACCTTAAAAAATGAAACTGCTCCTCCTCTGGCTCACTTTAGTTTCTGTTCCAATCGCCAGCTATGCGCAGTCTGTATCCCTTGTTGATCATCAGGATCAAGCGGTTGCGCGCAACGGACAAACAGAATTGTCCAGCAAAACCACAGCGCAACTGAAACTCTCGCCTGGCGCGGACCAGGTCGCCAAATTGATCGGCGTCACGGAATTGATTGAACGATTGCAAAGCCTGCCCGAACGCGAACGCGGCCCCGGCGCGGGAATGACCGTGGAAGCAATGATGATTCGCCAACAGATTACCGAAGCCGTGCTGACGGCGTCGCTTGAAGCGGACGGTGTGATTGCGGAAATTGACAGCGAAACAGAACGGCTGGCCGAGATTCGCGGCCTGCTGGAAGCGCGGCGAGACCGCGCGTTGCAGATCAACACACTCGCCAGCCTGGTCACCAGTGGTGCTTCCGGCATCGTCGGCACGGCGCTGCAACTCAGCGACAGCACTGCCAAGGCTGGCAACTGGATTGGCATTACTGGCGGCTCTTTTTCCACGCTGCTTTCGCTGATCGGTATTCACCAGCAAGGCAGCGGGAAGTATGCGCTGCGAGATTCGCCGAACATGCTCGCGCCATTCTTTGAACGTGAAGCCGAGTTTCACACCAAGTATCCCGAATCACTTTGGCAGTATCTGAACTCGCCCGTCCCGACGGAGTTGGAAAAAGGCACACGCCGAAACCGGCTGCGCGGCGAATGGATCAAGTTCGGGCGCATTGATGAAAAGGCGGAAGTAAAAAGCAAAGATAAAGATAAGATCGCCTTTTTGACCAGCACCAGTTCCGAAGGGCGCAAGCTGACAATTGACCTGCTCAACGACCGCGCCGCCATGTTGGCGGGCGTCAAAGTCTGGGCGGAATTGATGAAACGCGACATGGGCAAGCTGATGCTTGCGTTGCGCGCGCGGTGAGCGTTGAAAAATCAGCAGAAAGGATTTCAGGAGAAACAATGGACACACCGATCGAATTACCAAACGAGAACCGGTTGAGGAACCGTTTGACCAACATGGTTGCAGTCAGTATTGCGCTGCTGGCGGCGTTTATGGCCGTGACCAAAGTGAAAGACGACAACCTGGTGCAGGCAATGGTGCAGGCCAAATCGGACGCGGTGGATACCTGGTCGCAGTATCAGGCCAAGCGGCTTCGACAAGCGTTGCTGGATTCTTCTCTTGATCAAGCTACAGCCTTGCGCGCCAGCGCCCCGCCTGCCACCGCAGCCATGCTCGACGAGCAGATTCGCCACTACAAATCAGAGATCGAGCGGTACAAAGCCGAAGAGGCCGAGCTACAAACGAAAGCCAAAGCGAAGGAAGCCGAATACGACACGCTAAATTACCGCGACGATCAGTTTGATCTTTCTGACGCCGCGCTATCGGTTGCAATCGCGATGCTGGCGGTGGTGGCGTTGACCAATAAACATTGGCTGCTGTGGATATCTTGGGTCTTCGCCGTCTTCGGCGTGGCAATGGGGCTGGCCGGATTGTTGGGCTGGCATTTGCATCCGGACTGGCTGACGAAACTGCTCACATAATCACACAGCAACCGATGGCGTAAGGCTGACGATGGTTGATTTCGATGTTGGGCATTCGCTCTTTTCCGCTATGCTGCCAATGGGCACTAACACATTGGCTTCGGGGAAATAGGTGGCTAGACAGCGCGAGGGAATGTCATAGGGAATGACGGCAAACTTTTCCGCCCTGCGTTCGCCGTCCTCAAAATGGCTGGTCAGGTCTACAAACTGCCTCGCCGTCACGCCTGCTTCCTTCATATCCTGCGGGTTCATCAACACCACGCGGCGCCCATCGCGAATGCCGCGATAACGATCATTCAACCCGTAGATCGTCGTATTGAACTGATCGTGGCTGCGAATCGTCGTCATCAAGTATTGGCCGGATTTGAGCGGCGGATGCGAGATCGGATGAACAAAGAAGATCGCCTTGTTCGTCTTAGTAGCAAATTGCCGCTGCCGCGCAGGGTTCGGCAGATAGAAGATTCCCCGATGAATTTTCTGGTTGAAATCTTCGAAGCCGGGAACGCATCGCGAAATGTGATTGCGGATGCGGTCATAATCGGCAATCAAATGATCCCAGTTCACCTCGTTCCTTATGCCGCGCGCGCCGAACGTCGCCTTCGCAACGCCCGCGACAATCGCGGCTTCACTGAGCAGGTGCGTCGAAGCAGGTTCAAGCCGCCCGCGCGACGCATTGATCACCATCATCGTGTCTTCGGTGGTCATAAATTGTTCGCCTGAAGCCTGCACGTCGCGTTCGCTTCTGCCCAGGCAAGGCAGGATCAGCGCCTGCTCGCCTGTCACCAGGTGCGCGCGGTTGAGTTTGGTGGAAACGTGCGCCGTCAACCGGCAAGCCGCGAGCGCGGTCGCCGTGTAAACCGTGTCCGGCGTCGCTGAAAGAAAATTGCCGCCCATCGCAAAGAAGACCTTCACCCGGCCCTGATGCATTGCCTGAATTGTCCTGACGGTATTCAATCCGTCATTGCGCGGCGGTTCGAAGCCAAACTCTGCTGCCAACGCGTTCAGAAATTCCGGCTTCGGTTTGTCCGTAATTCCCATCGTCCGATCGCCCTGCACGTTCGAATGCCCGCGCACGCAACACAGCCCAGCGCCTGGGTTGCCGATATGCCCGCCGCACAGCGCCAGATTGACCAGCGTTTGAATCGTCGCTACGGCGTTGCGGTGCTGCGTAATGCCCATCGCCCAGCAGATGATCATTCGTTTTGAACCAGCGATCAGCCGCCCGGCTTGGCGAATGTCTGCGCGCGACAGACCGCAGCCTGCCTCAATTTCTTCCCAACTTGTCGTCTGCAAATCAGCGATGATGTCATCGAAGCCGGAAGTATGTAGCCGAATAAATTCATGATCGAAGACCTTGCCGGGCCGCTGGTTTTCTTCTTCCAGCATCGTCTTCATCAAGCCCTTCAACACTGCCAAATCGCCGTTGATTTTGATTTGAAGAAAGATGTCCGTCAGCGGCGTGCCCTTGCCCAGCAGCGCAAATGGAAAAGCGAGCGGGTTGTCATACTCCTGCGGGTTTGGATTCACCACACGCATCAAGCCGGTTTCAGGCAGCGGGTTGATCGAAATCATTCGTGCGCCTTTCTGCTTGGCGCGTTCCAGATGCGTCATCATTCGCGGATGGTTCGTGCCGGGATTCTGTCCGATGACAAGGATCAGGTCGCATTTCTCGAAATCTTCCAGTCGCACGGTCGTCTTGCCAATGCCAATGCTTTCGGCCAACGCCACGGAGCTGGATTCGTGACACATGTTCGAACAATCGGGCAGGTTGTTTGTGCCGAACATTCGAATGAAGAGTTGATAAAGAAAAGCTGTTTCATTGCTGGTGCGCCCCGAAGTGTAAAACGCCGCCTCATCTGGTGAATCCAGCCGGTTCAGTTCTTCGGCGACAAGCGCAAAGGCTTCGTCCCACGCAATCGGTTCGTAATGATCGCTGTTGCGCCACCGCACCATCGGCTGGGTCAAACGACCTTGTTGATTCAGCCAATAATCGGATTGGGCAGCCAGTTGCGGGATGGACCATTGGTTGAAAAATTCCGGCGTGATGCGCCGCGTCGTTGCTTCGTCGGCCACGGCGCGCGCGCCGTTTTCGCAAAACTCAGCCAGCTTACGATCTTCGTCGGGACTGGGCCAGGCGCAGCTTTGACAATCGAAGCCGTCTTTCTGATTGATCTGCGACAACATCTTCAGCGCGCGCCCAACGCCCATGCGTCCGATGCTGTACTGTATTGTCGAGATGATGGACGGAATTCCGGCGGCGCTTTTGGGACGCTCTTCTTGCCGGGCGGGTTCGTCTTCTGCGGGTATCATGGCCTGTTGAATATTGTCGCGGTCTTTTTCCATCTTTACACCAGCTTGATCGGCGAGGGATTTTTCGGATCGCTGTAATCGTAAAACCCGCGCCCCGATTTGCGGCCATACAATCCGGCGGTGACCATTCGTTTAAGCAGCGGCGGCGGCGCGAATCTTTGTTCTTTGAATTCGTCGAACATGATGTTGGCGATGTAATAAGTCGTATCCAGCCCGACGAAATCCGACAGCGTCAGCGGCCCCATTGGGTGGCCGCAGCCGAGCTTCATCGCGTTATCAATATCCACGGTCGAAGCCAGCCCCTGTTCCAGGACGCGAATCGCGTCGAGCATGTATGGCACCAGCAGCCGGTTCACAATGAAGCCTGTGTTGTCGCCGGTCTGCACAACAGTTTTACCAAACGCCTGCCCCAACTTCACGGCATCTGCATAGACTTCGTCGTCGGTCAGAATCGTCCGCACGACTTCAACCAGCTTCATCAACGGCACCGGATTAAAAAAGTGCATGCCGACGAAGCGGCGCTGCCTTTCCGCAGAAGTCGCCGTCATCATCTCCGTGATCGAAAGTGACGAAGTATTGGACGCAAAGATCGTCTCCGCTTTGCACAAGCCGTCAAGCTTCGCATAGGTTTCGCGTTTGATGGCCAGGTTTTCGATGATGGCTTCGATGATGATGTCGGCATCGGCGAGGTCTTCCAGCTTCGTTGAACCTTTCAGCCGCGCCACGGTTTCGTCTTTCTGCGCAGCGGTGATCGTTCCCTTCTCAGCAAATTTGGCGAGCGACTTTTCAATGCCGCCCATGCCTTTTTGAAGCAATCCTTCGTTGACTTCAATCACGACCACTTCATGACCACTGAGCGCCGCCACCTGTGCAATCCCGGCACCCATCAGCCCCGCGCCGAGCACACCAACCTTTTTGATCTGCATAAGATGAGTATTCCTTTTTCAGTTTTAGAATTTCTGCATCCTGAAGACCGTCAAGATGCACTGGCGAGAGCTTACTGACAAGAACGCACTGGCTCAACTCTTCTAGCGCGCAGATGACAAAAGGCAATTACCGTAGAAAGGGCAAGAGGGGTGTTATTTCACTATCTTCTTCGGTGTGGTAGGTATCAATGTACAGATCAATTCCAAGCTCACCGAGCATTTTAAGCGTGGTGCCCAACAATGTAGGTCCGCCATCAAAGCTTGTTTGAAAATGCCCGCACCACCAAAACACATCGTGCCGTTTTTGATATTCCGCAATCTTATCTTTGACCGGCCAAATCTCTCTTAAAAGTTGCTGTAATCCATCATCCAGCGAATCATACAACTGTATCTCATCACTTTCGCTACCGTTGTATTCCCAGAGAGCCTCGTCGGTGCCTTTATGACCACCCCAGTCTCTGTTCATGCTGTTCGTCGTCCTTGAAGGAATCAGACCAAGTTCGGCAGTTATTTCCGCCGGAATCAGAGTGCTTCCCCGAATTCTAAGTGCTACCGAGTATTCGTGACTCATCAATTATCTCCAAACTAAGCTCGACACTGGTCATTGACGTTTTAATAGCTGGTACCTATCTGCTGATCTGCAATCCGTACTCAATACTTTCGATAATTGCCTGCCAGGTGGCGGCAATGATGTTTTCGCCGACACCGACTGTGTTCCAGGATTTGTCGCCATTGCTGGTTTCGATGTGGACGCGAGTCTTGGCGGCGGTGGCGTGTTCTCCGTCCAGGATGCGGACTTTGAAGTCAATCAGGTGGAACTCTTCGATCTGCGGGTAATGCGCCAGCAGGGCTTTGCGCAGAGCCTGATCCAGCGCGTGCGCCGGGCCGACACCCAAACTGGCCGTATGCACTTCTTCATCGGCAATCTTCAACCGCACAACAGCTTCGGGGTTGCCTGAAGAGCCAATGAAAACACGATATTCAATCGGCTCGAAGAAGTGTTTGCGCTTGCCCAGCGCGCTCCACGCCAGCAATTGAAACGACGCTTCGGCGTCCTCAAACGAGTAGCCTTCAAATTCCAGCGTCTTCAGTTGCGACAGCAACCGCCGCGCGGCTTCGGGATTCTTGTTGAACTCTTCTCCCAGCTCATCAGCTTTGAAGCGGATATTGCTGACGCCGGATTGATCGCTGATCAGCACGCGCGTTTCATTGCCCACATCTTCCGGGTGAATGTGTTCGTAGGTTTCTTTGGCGCGCGTGACAGCGGAAACGTGAATGCCGCCTTTGTGCGCAAAGGCGCTGCGGCCGACAAACGCCGCACGCTCATTCGGGACCAGGTTGGCGACTTCGTTGATGTAACGGCTGGTGTGCGTCAGCAGCTTTAACTTACCGTCCGGTAAACACTGGCGGTTCATCTTCAATTCAAGATTGGGAATGACCGAACACAAATTCGCATTGCCGCAGCGTTCACCGTAGCCGTTCATCACGCCCTGGACGTGCGTTGCGCCGGCTTCGACGGCGGCGATGGAATTGGCGACGGCCAGTTCGCCGTCGTTGTGACAGTGAATGCCGATGCGAACGTTCGGGATTCGTTTACGCACTAGCGCAACGGCATCGGCAATCTCTTCAGGCAGTCTGCCGCCGTTCGTGTCGCACAGAATGAGCGTTTCGGCCCCGGCTTGCGCGGCAGCGGCCAGCGTATCCAGCGCATATTCGGCATTGGCGCGGTAGCCGTCAAAGAAATGTTCGGCGTCATACAGCACGCGGCGTCCGCAGGATTTCAGATGGCTGACGGTGTCGGCAATCATTCGCAGGTTCTCTTCCAGCGTCGTTTTCAGCGCGACATCCACGTGGAAGTCCCAAGATTTGCCAAAGATCGTGACAACCGGAGTTTGCGCAGCCAGCAAGCCCTGCACAACGTTGTCATCGGCGGCGAGAGCATTCGCTTTGCGTGTGCTGCCGAACGCAGCGAAGACGGCATTGGTCAGTTGAATGGATTTCGCGCGCTCGAAAAACTCCACGTCTTTCGGATTCGCGCCCGGCCAGCCGCCTTCGATAAAGGCGACGCCAATCTCATCCAGCGCGCGTGCAATCTTGATCTTGTCTTCGACCGAATACGCCAGCCCTTCACCCTGCGCGCCATCGCGCAACGTTGTGTCGTAAATCTCTACCCAGTTGTCTTTCATTGCCGTTTTGCCCCCGGTTCGCTTTCACCCAATGGTGTCTGACCTTGATTGAAGATGATATGACCGTACGCCGTGTAGTATGAGTTTCCTGGCTCCATCGGCAAGAAACGTAGTTCGTGTTTTTGCAGGTCAAGCTCAATACCGAGTTCTTCCATTGGGATCACGCCAAGCAACGGGTTGTCGCCGCCGGGTAATTCCAATACTTGGAACACGCCGACACGATCACCAATAGCGATCTTCGCATCCTGAAAGATGCGCGCACGCTGGTAGCCCGCAGCCGTCGAAGTCAAAACCTCTTTTAACGGCGCTAATCCCAACCGCTCAATCATTATTGAAGGAAGACACAGATTGGTCACCCCGCTGTCCGCCAGAATATTATCAAGTGTGATAGAACGAACTTGATCAGCGGGGATTACACCACGCTCTGCCATCCCCTCATCCAAGCGATTGGTAATCGTAATTTGCGTTCTGACTTGTCCCATAAAACATTCGCAGCAGCCTTGGGCTTACCTCCGCCTGCGGCTGCTGCACCTCCTGTTGTAATAGGATCGGGGTCTTAGTTTTTCGCCTTATCCACAATCTTGTTGCTGGCCAGCCACGGCATCAACCCGCGCAGCTTCGCGCCGACTTCTTCAATTTGGTGCTTCTTTCCGGATTCAACCAGACGATTGAAGTTGGGCTTGCCGGATTCGGCCTCGGCCATCCATTCGTCGGCGAACTGGCCTGATTGAATCTCGCCCAAAATCTCTTTCATACGCTCTTTGACTTCGGGGCCGATGACGCGCTTGCCACGAGTCAGGTCGCCGTACTCGGCGGTGTTCGAGATTGAATAACGCATCGTCGAAATGCCGCCTTCATACATCAGGTCAACGATCAGCTTCATCTCGTGCAGGCATTCAAAGTAAGCCATCTCCGGCGCGTAGCCCGCTTCGACCAGGGTTTCAAACCCAGCTTGAATCAAGGCCGTGACGCCACCACAAAGCACGGATTGTTCGCCAAACAAATCGGTCTCGGTCTCTTCTTTGAAAGTCGTTTCGATGACGCCCGCGCGTGCGCCACCGATGGCGCTGGCATAAGCGAGCGCAACCTGCTTCGAATCACCAGTGGGGTCTTGCGCGACCGCGATCAGACAGGGAACGCCGCCGCCTTTTTCATATTCGCGGCGAACCAGATGGCCCGGCCCTTTCGGCGCGACCATAAAAACGTTGACGCCTGCCGGAGGAATGATCTTTTTGAAATGGATCGAAAAGCCGTGCGCGGTCGCCAGATATTTACCGGCTTTCAAGTGCGGTTCGATGTCGCGTTTGTAGATGCCCGGCGTCAATTCGTCCGGCGTCAGCAGCATGATGATGTCGGCGCGTTCGGCGGCATCGGCCACCGGCAATACTTCCAGGCCAGCGCTCTGGGCTTTCGCAACAGAAGGGCTGTCCGACCGCAAGCCGACGATCACGTCGCAGCCGCTGTCTTTCAGATTGTTCGAATGGCCAAAGCCCTGCGAACCGTAGCCGATGATGGCGATGCGTTTACCCGCCAGAAATTTCGGGTCGGCATCCTTGTCGTAGTAGATGTTCATTGAAACATTGCTCCTGTGAGTTTGAGGTTAGACTTTTTCGTTGAGCGATAGCTCGGAGAATTCTTCTTCGTCGTCTTTCAGCTTTTGCGCGTTGATATGAGCGACGCGGGTCATTGCCACCGGCCCGGTGCGAACGATGTCGCGAATGCCAATGGGTTTCAGCAATTCAATAAACGCGCCGACCTTTTCGGCGTTGCCGGACATTTCCAGAATGAATGCGTCGGTGGAAACATCCACAATCTTGGCGCGGAAGATTTCGACCAGGCTCAAGACTTCTTGCCGCTGTTCGCCCTGTGTGGAATTGACGGTCAGCATGACCATCTCGCGTTCGACGTGCGGCGAGGCGGTCAGATCGCTGACTTCAATGACCCTGACCATCTTGCGCGTCTGCTGAATGATCTGTTCGATGACGTGATCGTTGCCGTGGGTGGTCAGCGTCATTCGCGAAACGCCGTCTTCCAGCGTTTGCGCGACGTTCAGCGTGTCTATCTGATAGCCGCGCGCGCTGAACAGCCCAGCCACGCGCGTCAGCATTCCGTATTCGTTTTCGACGAGGAGTGAAATTGTATGTCGCATAATTTTTGATAAAAGCGTTAAGCCCAGTTTTCCAGGCGTAAGTTGGCGATGGAGATGAAATCCTGCGTGTTGCGCGTGACCACAACTGCCTTGTTTGATAATGCCGTTGCGGCAATCTTCAAATCCATCGTGCCGGTTCGGCGATGCAAAGTGCGCAGGCCTTGATAAATCCGCTGCGCTTGATCGTCAAAGTCCAAGATGCGGAACCGGCAATAGAACTGCTGAGTTTCGCGTAGCCAAAAGTATCCTCGAGTTTGACGGTCAGGGTCTTCGCCTGGCTCAGAAACGCTAGGCGACCGCGTACCTGCTCTTCGTAACTGGCGACGGAGACCGCCACATTACCTGCGTTCGATTCGTGCAAATATCGAGCGGAGACACGCGGATACGCCGACTGAAGCAGCGTCAAGTGGTCTGTGTCCAAAACGTAAAGAGCCATTTTTGCCTTGCTTGCTAAAGCGTATTCGGATCAGCGTCAACTTGGTCGCGGTAGGCTTTCATCGCGGCTAGAAATTCCGGAAAGGTTTCATCATCAGCAAAAATCCCCACTCCACGCTGTTGCGCATAAGGCACATCAACTTCTACCCGGACGATTTCCCCTCCGCCCAACTTGGCTTCCGTCAGCCAATCCTGCGCTTGCAGGCGAACTTTCTCGATTGCTTCATTGCGCGTGGGAGCCTGCGCTACGCAACCAGGCAATCCGAGAAGAATCGCGGTGAAGCCTTCCTGTTCCTGTGTGACCAATACTTCGCAAGTCATAGCTACCTCCACTTATTGCAAGATCATGTCCTTCAGCGCCGCCCCCGCCGGGACAATCGGAAAAACATTCTCTTCGCGCGCCACCTTCATATCAATCAGCACGGGGCCGGGCGTGTTCAGGGCCTTTTCTAGCGTATGCGTGACTTCGTTCATTTTGGTCGCACGGAACGCCGCCACGCCATAAGCTTCAGCCAGCTTGACGAAATCAGGCTGGACTTCGATGTTGCTGTGCGAATAGCGGTGATCGTAAAATTGTTCCTGCCACTGCCGCACCATTCCCAGGAAGCCGTTGTTGATGATCAGAATCTTGACCGGGATGTTGTACTGTTTGACGGTCGCCAATTCGTTCAACACCATCTGGAATCCGCCGTCGCCAACGACCGCAACGACCAGTTCATCGGGACGCGCGACCGCCGCGCCGACTGCAGCCGGAAAGCCGTAACCCATTGCGCCCAGGCCGCCAGAGTTCAGCCAATTGCGCGGCGTGTCGAAACCATAAAGCTGCGCCGTCCACATTTGATGCTGGCCCACATCTGAAGAAACAATTGCCTGGCCTTTGGTAATGCGGTGCAGTTCGTGGATGACGTATTGCGGCTTGATGACTTCGCCTTCTTCTTTGAACCAGAACGGATGCTGTTTTTTCCATGCGGCAATCTGTTCGTGCCAGTTGTCACGCGGCGTGATGTGAGTGCCGCCAGCCAATTGCTCGTCCAATTCTTTCAGCATCTGCTGGCCAACTGTCTTGGCGTCACCAACCACGGGGTAATCCGCGCGGATGTTTTTGCTGATGCAGGAAGGATCAATATCCACGTGAATGAACTTTGCGCCTGTGGCAAACTCGCTCAGCTTGCCGGTGACGCGGTCATCAAAGCGCGCCCCGATGGAAATCAGCAAGTCGCTGTTGTTGACGGCCATGTTCGTCCAATAGCCGCCGTGCATTCCCAGCATTCCCAAACTGAGTGGATGGCTGGCGGGAAACGCGCCCAGCCCCATCAGTGTGCATGTTGTCGGCAGATTCAAGCGTTCGGCTAACTGGCGAATTTCATCGTATGCGCCCGCCGCGATTGCGCCGCCGCCGATGTACAGCACCGGACGTTCGGCAGCCATCATCGCTTTGACAGCTTTGCGAACGGCTTTCGGGTCACCTTGAATTTGCGGCTTGTAGCTGCGCACCTCGATGGTTTCGGGGTAGCTGAATTCAATCTCCTGCGCGGTCATGTCTTTCGGCAAGTCCACCAGCACGGGGCCGGGGCGCCCGGTCGAAGCCACATGAAAAGCTTCCTTGATGGTCGGCGCCAGGTCTTTGACGTTTTTGACCAGATAGTTGTGTTTGGTACAGGAGCGCGTGATGCCCGTCAGATCCGCTTCCTGGAAAGCATCGTTGCCAATCAAGTGCGTCGGCACCTGGCCGGTGAAAACGACCAGCGGCAGCGAATCCATAAACGCATTGGCAATGCCCGTCACTGCGTTCGTTCCGCCTGGGCCGGAAGTCACCAACGCAACGCCGGTCTTGCCCGTCGCTTGCGAATAGCCGGCAGCGCCGAACAGCGCCGCCTGTTCGTGCCGTACCAGATAGTGCGTAATGCCAAGCTCTTCGCTGGTCTTAACGATCTCGTCGTAGATGTGCAGCACCGCGCCGCCGGGATAACCGAAGATGTGTTTTGTTCCTTCGCATCGTAACGCTTCAAGCAAAATTCGTGCGCCACGCATTTTCATATGTTCACCTCAAAATGATTTCTACTTTGTGCCGACGACGATCATCGTCGGATAGTGAAAATGGATCGCTTCGCCACGTTTGTGAACGCCCATTCCCACGGTGTCAGTGGTTAAATTGTCCGTATAGATTTGCCGAATCTTTTCTTCATCGCCGGGATTCGGGAACATCCCGGCCAGTTGAGCTTCCAACGCAAATTCAAGATTGAAAGGGGCAGTTTTGATATTCGTCAGGCCCGCGTCGTTGATGACCGCCAGCAACTCTTCCGCAGGTAGCGCACGCGCGTGCGACGGGTCTTTCAATTTTTCCAGTTGATTGTAGGCGTCGGCTTTGCTGGCTTCAGGAACTGAATCCCAGACCATCACCCGTTCACCTGGCTGACAAACCCGAATCATTTCCGCCAGCACCGCAGCCGGTTTCAGGAAGTGATGAAACGAGAATCGTGTCAGCACCAGCGAAAACGACTCGTCCGCAAACGGCAGCGAATAAACATCACCAAGTTGCCAGTTCAGGTTGGTTAATCCCTGTTCGGCTTGCC
Source organism: Blastocatellia bacterium (assembly GCA_038211695.1). Taxonomy (GTDB): domain Bacteria; phylum Acidobacteriota; class Blastocatellia; order RBC074; family RBC074; genus RBC074. The sequence continues at coordinate 39,705 of JBBQVH010000060.1, forward strand.
GCGCCTTCGCGCGTTCGATCATCGCTGGCGTCAGATCAATGCCGGTGACGTGCGACGCAACCGCAGCGACCGCGCAGGCCGTCAAGCCAGGGCCACAAGCAACATCCAGCACCTTGTCTTGCGACGTAACTTCGCACATATCCAGCATCAGCTTGAAGATTGCATCACTGGACATTGCCGTCTTCTTTGAAAACGGCACTGCCTGCTTTGTGAACTGGTCAACGATGGACTGGTTGTGAATTTGGGATGCCATTTTGAAACTATAAAAGCGAAAAACCCCGGCGAGTTGTTCATCTCGCCGGGGTTTGGATTTGTTCAACCTTTCGTTTTCTACTCAGGTCGTCCAATCGGCAAGCGGCGATTTAATAACCGCGACTACGATAATGATGCTAATTACGATGATGTTAAGAAGCTGGCTTACAGGCGCGTCGAGTTGCTGACCTTGAGTCAGTGTGGCAAGCGCGAGTTGGAAGCGACGATTGGACATTGAGTTGAAGTTTGATTGAAATTCGCTGCCTTGAAAAAGCTCGCGCAGTATAGGTCATCATCGTTTCGCCTGCCACTTAATAGTTTTTATCAAAAGATAAAGATGCTTTATGAAGCGGCTGGTGTCCGCTTCATACTTTCATGGTTGCGACAAGCAAGCCCGAACTCCAATTCATCGGGCAGATGGCCAGGTCATCGCGTTCAAACAGCGTTTGCAGCAATCGCTGCACTTTCGGCGCATGTTCCGCCGGCCAGTTCGGCTGCGGCAACAAATCGTCAATCACATAAAACCCGCCAGGCTTTAACAACGACAGCGCCGGATCAAGATCGTGAAACTTGCCAGGCCACGCATCCGCAAAGATCAGATCGAACTGTTTGCCTTGCAGAGTGGCCAAAAACGCTGAACCATCCGCAACGTAAAAACTGACCCGCTCGTCTTCGCCCAGATGCCGCTTTGCAATCGCAACGCAAACCGCATCACTATCAATCGTCGTCAGAAACGAATCCCCGTCCATTCCGTCCAACAACCACGCCGTTGAAATGCCCGTGCCTGTTCCAAGTTCAAGGAACTGCCCAGCACGTTTAGAAGCGGCCAGTGTCCGCAACAGCGCGCCTGCCGTTCGTTCCGACCCCATCGCAAAACCGATTGCCCTTGTTTCGGCTTCGATGGCTTCCAACGCGGGCGGCAGCCGCAGATATTCCGACTCGTTCATCGCGATCAGTTGCTCTCGACGTAGTGGCGAATAATCTCGCCCATCTTGGTGGTCGTGACTCTGTGCGGCTGGCTCTTCAGATCAGCCGTCCCGTAACCGGCCTTGAGCGTCGCAGTAATCGCATCTTCCAGCAATCGCGCTTCCGTTTCCAGCTTGCAGGAATACCGCAACAGCAACGCGGCCGAGGCAATCGCGCCAATCGGATTGGCAATGCCTTTGCCCGCAATGTCCGGCGCGGAACCGTGAACCGGCTCGTACAATCCCACAGAATTGGCTTTGTCGCCGATGCTGGCCGATGGCAGCAAGCCAATACTGCCGGTCAACACCGAAGCCTCATCGCTCAGGATGTCGCCGAACAGATTTTCCGTCACGATCACATCGAAGTCGGTCGGGCGCATGACAAGCTGCATCGCGCAGGCGTCAACGTAACCGTGCTGAAGCTCGATGTCGGGATATTCCGCCGCCAATGCTTTGACCGTCTTGCGCCAGAGCTGCGAGCTTTCCAGCACATTGGCCTTGTCAATCGAATGAAGCTTTTTGCGGCGACCGCGCGCGGCTTCAAATGCCACGCGGGCCACGCGCTCAACTTCGGGCACGGTGTAGGCCATCGTGTTCCATCCGCGTTCATCATCCAGGCCGCGCGGCTGACCGAAATACGCTCCGCCCATCAGTTCGCGGACGATCAACAAATCAGTCCCGCGCACGATCTCCGCTTTCAGCGGCGAAGCGTCAATCAACGTTTCGTGCAGAAACGCCGGACGCAGATTGGCGAAGACACCGAGGCCAGCGCGCAAGGCGAGCAAGCCGGTTTCCGGTTTTAGCTTTGGCGGGTTGTCGTCGTACTGCGGCGCGCCGACCGCGCCCAGCAACACTGCATCCGAAGCCAGCGCAGCTTTCAGCGTTTCGTCTGGCAGCGGCACGCCCGTTTTGTCCAGCGCCGCGCCGCCCATAAAATGCTCTTCAAACGCGAATTCGTGGCCGAACTTCTGGCCAATGGTTTTCAGACAAGCAACTGCTTCGCGCGTTACGTCAACGCCGATGCCGTCGCCAGGTAACACTGTGATCTTAAAGTTCATTGTTTGCTTTGCCACAGAGGCCACAGAGACATTGAGAAAAAGCTCAGTGTTCTCTGTGCGCTCTGTGGCTTGATGATGTTTATGCTTTGGCGGCTTTCTTTTGAATGTGCGGCAGCAAGCCGCCATCTTCGATCAATTCGCGCGCGAAATCGCTGATCGGCACGAAGGTGGCTTCCTGGCCGTTGCTCAGATTGCGCAACTTCCCGGCCAGCAGATCGAGTTCCAGTTCATCGCCGCCCTTCACGATCCCCACGGCCCCGGCGCATTCAATCGCCAGAAAGCCGTTGTTGATCGCGTTGCGGAAAAAGATGCGCGAATAATTGGCGGCGATGACGACCTTGATCCCTGCGCCGCGTAGCGCCCAAATGGCGTGTTCGCGCGAAGAGCCGCAGCCGAAGTTTTCGCCCGCGATGACGAAATCGCCGGGCCGGACGCGCTTGACGAATTCCGGATCAATATCTTCCATCGCGTACTTGGCCAGTTCCGCTTCTTCGTGAACGTTCAGGTAACGTGCCGGAATGATCTCGTCCGTGTTGATGTGCGCGCGTTCGTACACGTGCGCAAAGCCTTTTAGGTTGGTTGGTAGTTCAGCCATAACAAATCTCGTTTTATTGCTCGTCTCTATTGAATGCTTTGAATAAGCTTCATGTTTGCGCGAAGCCATTCGTTGACTAAATCCTGGATAGCGATCTGTTTTTGTTCCGCCAGTTCATTCATGAAATCGCCGACATCGGGTTCAAGGTAGATGGGGAAAACAAAGGCGGCGGCGGGGCGAAAAAACTTGCCGCGCTCGGCCTTTGAAAAGTCGTACTCGGCTTTCATGGATTCGCTTCTCTGTATTGGTTTTCCTCTGCGCTTGTCGGCTTTCGCGCTGAGATGATTCGGACTCGGCATAATTCCTCCTCTATCTGCTCAAAGGTATGAACAACAACCTGCAACGCGCCGGTGCTGTCGAAACCAAGAGTGATCCAACGATCTTCCTTTTCGCTATGCTCTTCATCGAAGAGAGTAAGTTGATTCGGATCACGGAAAACGGTAGCCGCCTGACGAAATGAGATACGGCGTCTGCGAAGGTTCTTCCGTTCTTTTACCGGGTCCCAATCAAAAATATAGCGCAAAGCACTGACCTCAAGCCGCCGCTGCTTGCGCCGAAGCTTTCAGAAACTCGCGCGGATCGGTAATAGTGCCGGTGATGGCCGTCGCCGCAGCCGTGGCGGGCGAAGCCAGATACACCTTCGATTTCGGCGAACCCATGCGCCCGACGAAGTTGCGGTTGGTCGTGGACAGGCAAGTCTCTTCCGCGCCGAGCACACCCATAAATCCGCCCAGGCAAGCGCCGCAAGTCGCTGTCGAAACAACGCAGCCCGCGTCGGCGAAGATTTCCAGCAAACCTTCCCGCATCGCCATCTTCCAGACTTCGGTCGTTGCCGGAACGACAATGGCGCGTGTGCCGTCGGCCACTTTATGGCCCTTGAAGATTTGCGCGGCGATGCGCAGGTCTTCGATGCGGCCGTTGGTGCAGGAGCCGATATAAACCTGATCCATCTTCGTCCGTTCGATTTCGCCAATGAACCGGCCATTCGACGGCAAACTGGGCAGCGCGACCATCGGTTCAAGCTGATCAATGTTGATCGTGTGACGGTCGGAGTAATTCGCGTCTTCGTCAGAGCCGTAAATCGTGTATGGCTCTTTGGTGCGTGCTTTGACGTAATCTTCGGCAATGCTATCAGCGGGCATAATGCCGCTTTTGCCACCGGCTTCGATGGCCATGTTGGTGATTGTGAAGCGGGCTTCCATCGTCAGCGACTTCAAGCCGCTGCCGCGATATTCCATCGCCTTGTAGCGCGCGCCGTCCACACCGATTTTCGAGATGATGTAGAGAATGATGTCTTTGGAATAGACGCCGAACGGCAGATCGCCATTCAATTCAAACAGCATTGATTCCGGCGTTTTGAACCACAGTTCGCCCGTCGCCAGCGCAGCGGCCAGATCGGTCGAACCGACGCCGGTTGCGAACGTGCCGAGCGCGCCCATCGTCGTCGTGTGCGAATCGCCGCAGACGATCGTTTGCCCCGGCAGCACGTGACCCTGTTCAGGCGCGATGGCGTGGCAGATGCCGTGATTGCCGATTTCGTAATAACGCTCGATCTTCTGTTCAATGCGCCATTCGCGCAGTTGCTTGGACAGCTCGGCGCTTTTGATGTCCTTGTTCGGCACGAAGTGATCCGGCGTGACCAGAATCTTCGACGGATCAAAGACTTTGTTGATGCCCAATTTTTTAAGCATCGAAACCGCCGGTGGCGTAGTCACATCGTGACAGACGATCAGGTCAAGTTTGGCGTTGACGATCTCGCCCGGCACGACCGTGTCGCGTCCGCTGTGCGCGGCCAGAATCTTTTCGGTAATTGTCATTCCCATTTGAATTGCTCCTTTGGAACTATTGGGCAAAATGTCAGTTTGCCTCGCTCTCTACACCATGATCTTTCGAGGTCGGTTCGTACTTACCCTGAAACGGCTTTCTGGCCAACGACGCAAACTGACAGTTTGCGCAACCTTGACCTAGTCCGCCGCCCCAACAACACTGATCCTTTCGCCAACCAGCTTGCTTCTCTCTTTTGAATACAGCGCCTTGTTGACGGCGTTCAGGTAAGCCCGGGCGCTGGCATCCACAATGTCCGTGCTGGCGGCTTTGCCTGTGTAAGACGTACCTTCAAATTCGACGTGAACGAAAACTTCGCCGACCGCGTCGGTGCCGCGCGTGATTGAACGCACGGTGTAATCCACCAGCACGCCTTTCACCCCGGTGATCTTGTCTATCGCTTCGTAAACGGCGTTAACCGGGCCGTCGCCTGATGCCGTCTGTGTTCCGGCTTCATCGCTTTTGGTGTCGGCCAATGTCACCAGCGCCGTCGCCAGTGTCGAAGTCCCCGCCGTCGCCTGCACTGCGCGCAGCTTGTAGCGTTCGGGAATCTGCGTGAAGCCGTCCTGCAGGATAGCGACCAGGTCTTCCTCAAAAATTTCCTTCTTCTGATCGGCCAGCTTGGTGAATAGCTTGTAGGCTTTGTCCAGTTCGGGCCGCGATAAGTTGTGGCCCATCTCTTCGTACTTTTTGCCGAGCGCGAAGCGGCCTGAATGCTTGCCCAGGACGATGCTGTTGGTTTTTACGCCCACGGATTCGGGCGTCATGATTTCGTAGGTGATGCGGTTTTTCAGCATCCCGTGCTGGTGAATGCCTGCTTCGTGGGCGAAGGCGTTCTTGCCGACGATGGCTTTGTTCGGCTGCACCTGAACGCCGGTGATGTTCGACAGCGTCTGGCTGGAACGGTACAACTCTTCGGTCGTCACGCCGTATTCATAGGGCATCAAATCTTTTCTGACTCTCAACGCCATCACGATCTCTTCCAGCGAGGCATTACCCGCGCGTTCACCGATGCCGTTGATCGTGCATTCGATCTGACGCGCGCCGGCTTCAACCGCAGCCAGTGAATTGGCAACGGCCAGTCCCAGATCGTTGTGGCAATGGACGCTGATGATGGCTTTATCAATATTGCGGACTTTTTGTTTCAGCGTTTGGATGATGTGGGTGTATTCGCTGGGAATCGTGTAACCGACCGTATCGGGAATATTGACGACGGTTGCGCCTTCGTCAATCACGGCCTCAATCACTTCACATAAATAGTCCAGATCGCTGCGCGTGGCGTCTTCGGCGGAAAACTCCACATCGCTGGTGAAGCTTTTGGCCAGACGCACGGCGCTGCGCGACATCTCCAAAACTTCTTCGCGCGTCTTTTGCAGTTTGTACTGAAGGTGGATGTCAGAAGTGGCGATGAAGGTATGAATGCGAGGATGAGCGGCGTCGGCCAGTGCTTCCCAGGCGCGTTCGATGTCCGCCGGTGTAGTGCGGCACAACGAAGCAATGATTGGGCGGCGACAGGTGCGCGCGACTTCGCGGATGGCGGCGAAGTCGTCATCCGAAGCGATGGCGAATCCGGCTTCAATCACGTCCACGCCAAGCGCGTCGAGCTGTTTGGCCATCCTCAGTTTTTCTTCCAGGTTCATACTGCAACCCGGCGATTGTTCGCCGTCGCGCAAAGTCGTGTCGAAGATTGCTACTCGTTCGCTCATCCGTCTAGTCTCCTTCCTTCAAATAGTTCACAAAAAGTGGGCAGAAAAATTAGTTGTTCGCGGCAATCGAAAAGGGTGGAAAACTGTGGACTCTATCCGATTGTTCGCGCATCATAGCACCGCCCCTACCAAGCGTGAAGTTTATAATTTTTAGGATAACATAAATCTTGCTTATAGCCTCGTTGCCCAAAGGAGGCATGTGAATCGAATCAAACGTTGGTGGAATAGCGTTAGCGGAAAATTGTCGGTTAATGGAAATCAGGCGGACGATGTGACGGCGCGTGAATTGTGCCGGATGTTGCAGCGGTGCCCGTTATGCGGCGGCGAATTTAATGAACACAGATACGCGCATTTTGCGGTGACCATCTTTGCCGACGAACGAAAGGGGCGAGCCAAAGAGTTTCTGCGCGCGTGCGAAGAGCACCG
>JBBQVH010000061.1:0-46244 GCA_038211695.1 Blastocatellia bacterium
GGGATGCGCTGGAAACGCGAGTCTGGCGCGCAGATTCTGCAACTTCGTGCAATCAAGCTCTCCCGACAATGGGACGGCTTCTGGGCAAATGTTATGCAGCATGCAGCATAAAAAAGTACATCAGGGCGAAATCACACCCTCCCACATTTTCCTGTCTGAGCAGTAAACATCGGACAGAAAAATATGGGGAAGGAAAATAAGAACAGGGGGGCGAAACTTCTGAAGTCTTCCACTAGATGTTTCAGGGGTAGTGGCTCAGTGAAGAGAGAGAGCACGATGCAACCACGTGTCAGTAGCCCGCGCGTGAGCAAGGGCTGGCCTGGCGTACGGCGGCCCTCCCTCACGGTCGGGCTACTGACACATCTCCCCCACATGAACCACTACCGTTTCAGGATAGATTGGGGAGCCGATGCGATGGACAATTCCACCTTGAAAAACCCTGTTCATGCTGTCTGAAAGTTCCGTGCACTGATGCCGCAAGTATTATGCAACTCGTTTCAGAAAGCCTTTTGGGTTCCAGGTAATCAGAAAATCTTCCCGGCTGCGGTCAATTGCGAACTTGGGGTTTTCCGCGACGAAGTTTTCCACGGCTTCGTAGGGGCCGGGGTTGGGGCCAACGTCCAGGCCGTGGTAACAGATGCTGTCTTCGACGATGAAATAACCTTCGCGCGGGATCAGAGGGCAATAGGTACGAAGGACGTTGAGCGTGTTCTCGTAGGTGTGCGAGCTATCTTCGATAATCAATATGTTACTCCGCTCTCCGATCAAAGTAACTACCTGGTCGAATGATTCGCAGGCGTCTCCTTCGATCAAGGTGATTCGGGGATGCCGGCGAACGATTTCGGGCACGAATTCGTGCGTGATGTCCAGGCCGATGACGTGCCCCGTACCTAACAGATCGCAGAAATGCGCCAGCGCCAGCGTGCTTCCGCCGAAACGATTGCCGATCTCGACGATTACTTCAGGGCGTTGCTGGTACAACAACTCTTGATACACCCAGAAATCGAGCGGGTTCTTCAACGTCTGAACGCCGAAGTAGGTGGTGTGATGGACAATGCGCTCCTGCATTACTGGCAGGATATGCCGCAATGGAACATCCAACGATTCTTCCATTGGCCGGGGGACGAATGGTGCGGGCGGAGTTACTTCGGTCGGTGGTTTGTCTATTTTGCTTTTGCTTGAAAACAGTTTCATGGAATCAGAATCCTTCCAGCGGTGTACTTGACTCGTTTTTTCAATCGTCCATACCATCCGTCTGGTGGCTGGCGAAAAACTCCCACGGTGTCGCCCCATTGTGCGCTGTCCGGGTCACGGTGCGGTTCCCAATCCGTGCTGACTTCGATCAAATCCAATCCGCCGAACTTTGCCAGCGCGCGATACCCGTCCGGATAGAATCGCCAGCAATCCACGGGATATCTGTGCTCCTGCCCACGCGAAGGCGCGATCAGAAAAATCTGCCCGCCGGGTTTCAGTATCCGCGCCATCTCCAGCCACGATAACCAGAAATATTCGACGTGCTCGAACGCCTGACCCGAAATTACCAAATCATATTCGCCAGTTCTCATCGGTAATTGGTATGGTGAATTCAGCACCACATCCACATTTGGGCCGGCTGACAAATCTACTCCAACATAATGCCAGCTCGGCCCCGCGAACAAAGGCTTGTAGCTTCCGTTGACGTCATAGCTGCCAATATCAATTATCCGCAAGCGCTGGTCTTTGGGAAGGTGGCGCGCCACTAAATCCGCCATGTGCTCATAAGAACTGGTGTGCATTAAAAATTAACTCCGCAAGGTTATCTCATCGGATCAACCGTGAGGGAAGGCTATCACAGGGCTACCATCTGCATTTGAAACTAACATATCGTTTCCAAAAAATCCCTTGTAACAAATAATACTCTGCACCCATAGTGGGACAGCGTGATCGCCAGTTATTCAGACCACGCAAGAATATCCAGACAGTACTGAACCGGGAACTGTCGAGCCGCGCAATACGTTGTAGGACGCGCAGGCTGCTGCTCTTTAATCCTAAAGGCCCGCGCAGCAATAGCACGCGTGTCATTACCATTAATGGCAGGACGCTTTCAAAATAAACCGCACGGGCACGCTCTCGTCTTTGCTTCGTCATCACCCCAAGAAACATCCGGGCAATCATTGTATACAGCGGCGCGCGCGCTGCATCGTAATGTCCAATCACGTTGCTGCCGTGTTGCACATAATCGTACAAGGGGCGGCCAACATACTTCACTTCTCCATGTGCGCAAGCGACGGCAGCGATCCACCGATCATGAAAAAGATTCCCAGTCTGCGGTGGGAACGGCAGTATCCGGTCGCACAACCGGCTGACAAAGATCGAAGCCGCCCCGGTAATTGTGTTGGCCAATAAGAGCGAAGCGAAATTCCGATAGTTATTATCCCGCACCGTCCAGTAAGTTTCGGCAAGGATTTTGCCGTACTCATTGACCACGCGCATATCGCTGTAAACCAGCGTCGTGTGTTCTTCAAACTGGGCCAGCAGTGTCTGAAGTTTCTCCGGATACCAGTAATCATCTTGATCTGCCAGCGCCAGATATTGCGCCTGAGCGGGAGCCAGCATCAGGCTGCGCTCGAAATTGTGAAAGGTTCCCAGCCGCCTCGGCGCGGGCGACAGCAGAAATCGCGCGTCTTCGGCAATGGCCTCTCGAATTTCAGCCAACCGCATCGGCTCTGAGGAGTCGTCACTGATAACGCATATCCAATTTCGATATGTTTGTTCGCGAATAGAACGAACCTGACGGCGGAAGAGCGATGGGGGCGGGTTGTAAGTCGCCAGGCATATTGCCACCAGGGGAGCGTTTTCGCGTACTGATACCGGCATCGCCGCGATTTCAGGCCAATTCGGCGCTAAGTGGAGCGTCGCAATCCGCTGTTGAATGATTCGCCTGTCAAACAGTGTTGCCCGGACGCTGAGATCAATCGCGCTTAAAGCTGCCACAGGCGGAATGGATACGATGGCCCAGAAGCCGCTGTACAATCTCTGGTTGTGAGAACCGGCGGAAGAATCGCTGGCAGACATATTCGTACGAAGCACGGAATGCGCCGATACCGGTTGCGTCTGTTCCCCAAGCACGATTTCCAATCGGCGGATCGGTTGTGCTGGATGAAAACATGAACCTGCCAGATAAAGGACTGTTCCGGCACCCGTCGCAATCAACTTTGGGATCGGCGTCTCTATTTCGATGAGTAGCTTTTGCTGATTAGACATGATCTGACGTGATGACAGAGCCGGTATTCAATTGTGGGATCGTTGCCTCGGTGGATAAATTCGGACTGTAGAATGGGTCACAGGCTTCGCTCGCCCGCATCAGCAATTGTCCTGGCGCTTGCGCATTATTTGCAAAGTGACGGCGTAGCGCGCCGGTATGCCTTAGCTTGGCGTGCGGCGTGTAGACAACACGCAGGCCAGCCGCCTGCGCCTTCAGGCATAGCTCCAGATCGCTGTGCGCTGCGTCTTCGTCAAAGCCGCCAAGCTGCCAAAAAAGCTCTTTTCCAATCATCAGGCAATCTCCGCCCACCGCCGACCAATTCCGATACCATTCCGTCGAACCGAAGATACTGAAGCTATTTTCCGGCAGGCCGCTCAGTGGGTATCCGGCCAAACCGTTCACTCCCACAGCGACCCCCACATGCCTGACAATTCCGTCTGCGTCTACCAGCTTTGCGCCAGCGACGCCCACGCCGGGCACTTCCGCCCACCGCACCATCTCTTCCAGCCAGCCACTGCGAATCGTTTCGCTCGCTGCATTCAGAAATAAAAGTAGCTCGCCGGTAGCTTGTCCCGCCGTCATGTTATAAACAACGGATGGAAGCGTTGTCGGTTCATGCGTTACAAGCCGGATTGGAATGTCCGGCGCTACCTCCCGCAAGTAACCTATGGGCATCTGCGCCGCCCCATTGGGACACGCCAGCAGTAGCTCAAAATTACGGTAGCCGGTAGAGCCGAGCAACATTTCCAGGTTGATGACAGCTTGGACGTCTTCCTCGTCGGTCAAAATAATGATTGAGACTTTGGTCTTTCCGCTGATCGGCCAAGTAGCACGAAGGACGCCACCGGGGAAAACGGCAGTTTCTGCCTCCAGCCCCCGGCGTTGCAGGTGTTCGCGCACAGCGCGCTTCTGGGCGGCGACGGCGTATGGTTTGGCCGCGATGCCCGAAGCCGACGAATTGCTCCATTGCCGCCAGTGATAGAGCACCTTTGGGATGTGCGCCACACGGTCGGTGCGTTCCATTACACGCAGAAAGAAATCCCAATCCTGCGCGCCATCAGTTGCCGGGTTGAATTCGCCGGCCTCGTCCGCCATACGCTTGCGAATAACACACAGATGGCAAAGGTAATTCGCCGCCAGCATTATCTCCGGCGACCAGCCGGGCTTGAAAAAAGGGGCGAATCGTTGCGCGCTGTCTTCACTGACCATATCGCGGTCGGAGTAAATGAAGTCTGTCTCAGGCCGTTCATTCAATAGCTTGGCGACTTCGTAAAGCGCGAACGGCGCTAGCAGGTCGTCGTGATCAAGCAGCGCGATAAACTCTCCTTCGGCCAGCCGCCGGGCTGCATTGCTATTGCCGGAGATGCCCAGATTCTGTTCCAGATAACTGACCTTAACACGCTGATCTTTGTTTGCCCATTTCTGTAACACGACTTTGGTTTTTTCGTTCGTGGAGTTGCCGTCGGCCAGACATAACTGCCAATGGCCGTAAGTCTGCCCCACTACTGATCGGATCATTTCTTCTAACAACCGAGGCGGCGTATTATAGATCGGAGTTATGATGCTGATTAAAGGTTGGTAGGCGAGTCGCTCGGCTTCCAGCCTTTGTCGTCGCAACTGTTCAGCGCGCGGCTCGTTTTGGGCGACCCACTGGGCATATTCACTGAGCCGGATGAATTTGCCTGCGAATATTGCTGAGTGGGCAAAAATCCGTTGTACCACATTTATCAGCACCTCCAATCCTCGGTGCATGGTCGTATCGCGTGGCGCAAAGCGGCGGGAGACTGCCCACAGCAACTGCAATAATCGCCAACCGCGACTGCTTACAATCATGTCCAGTTGATTTTGCAGCGTACGCCAGCCCTCTTCGCTGTTTGAGTTGTCTTGCTTCAGCTTCGCGGCGGTTTTGGCAAATTCGCTTTCGCGCTTATTGTGATACTGATCGCGCAGGGCTTGGTAGGCATAGTGTTCCTGGTTGTGCTCTCCCATCCGGAAAAAGAAACTGCGAATCGTCTCTATGTCCGCCTGCGACGCGCTGAAAAACTCCTGCAGCTCTGGCGCGGCTATCCCCCCGATAGCCAATATCCCCAACCCCTGCCCGTGTGTAAATTCAAAGTGCGGGTATTTGGATTTCAAAAGTTCCCACGCTTCTTGAATGCCAGACTCCTTGGTGTTGATGCCGTGAATCAGCACGACGCTGTCGGAACTGATTTTGGGCAGCCAGGTTTCAAAGTGGTATTTGACCGCTTCAGTGGTTGGCAGGATGTCTATATTCAACAGGTCAACTGTGCCGTCGGCAAATTGCGCCAGATATGTTTCGTTCTTTTGTTCAGCATCAATTGAGTGGCACTGCGTGCCGGTCGCTAAAATCTGTGCTACCTGGCTTAATGCGCCGGGCACACTGCCCAATTCAACTAACACCCTGGGTCGTAAGACGCTCATCAGGAACATCGAAAAGGGCAGATGCTCACACCACGCCGAAGCGGAAGCCGCATCGAGCGGCGGTTGATTATAAATAACTGGATGATGGAGCGGATTGAAGTTCATCGCTTGATATGTTACTCGGAGTTATTCGCGAGCCAGATAGGCCTCGCGCCGCACAAGAACGGTTAGCCAAAAGAAGAGTGCCAGACTCAGTCCCAAACAACCGCCCAGCAGCAGACGTAGCAAAAGATGCCGGTGGGGCGAAATGCTCATTGTTGGCGTCCACGCACGCAGAAGCGCCGATTGCGGGGTTGCCTGTTTGCGCAGATCAACAACCTTTTCAGGCGCGGCGTCCGCCGGTTTGGCAAACCACCACGCTGGCGGCGGAGGCCACAACGCGGGCTGATTCGCTCCGCCGAATTTAGCTGCCATCCACAGCCCCAGCAGCCGATAGTTGAAGCGCACATGATTAAATGCCGGATCGTATTGCAGCGCCGTCAAAGTGGATCGCGAACTGTTTGTCGCAGCCTGATGCAATTCAGTATACGCTACCAGCGCCCCTGGTAAATTAACTAGCATCCCAAGCACAGCCGCAAGCACAAGCTTCTTCATATCACTCATCCGGTTACCAAGCCGGTCCCCAAACTGGCCGCGCGGCGGAATGAGAGAGTTCGATGCTGACAGACAAATCACCAATGGCGCAATCGCCGAATGCAGGTATCGCGGCCCCCATGTTTCCTCAGTCCATACGGTAACCAGCGAGTAACCGCCAGCCAATCCGCCCAACACAAGCAACGCAAAGATAACCAAGCGCGGGTTCGCGCGGTACGCCTGCGGTAACCGAAGCAGGCTCAAGATCACCACTGGCGCAAAGATCAACAGGCTCTTGTTCGCCGACCCGAAGAAAGAGAAAAGCTGCGCCAGCGCCGTCAATGGACTATCTACCAACACATTCATGAAATATTCCGAGCTTCCGCCTGGAAAATGCAACCAGTAACGTGTTTTTAAATAATAATTCAGTCCGAAAATAGTAAGAATCAACACGGTGTACGCTACTGCTTGCCAGGCGCGCCTGGCCTTTTTCTCTTTTGCCTGCAATCCGAAATAGCAGACGTTGAGATGCATAATCGCCGGCAGCAGGCATAAACCAGTCAGCTTCAGCGACAGCGCGCAGGCGCAAAGCGTGGAGAACGTTATTGCTTCCCTCCACGAATGGCGAGGCGGACGCCCTAGCGCCAGATAAGCTGCGGCCAACAAACAAAGCGATTGCGTAGTCTCTAGCCCGATGTAGGCATAGGGCCAGAAGATGGTGGTAAAAGCCACCGCGACTGCCAGGGAATAACTGACACGCCAGCTTCCACACAGACGCCGCATCCAAGTAAGTAACAAAACGCAGAGCAGGGAGGTTGCGAGAATCGGCTGCAATGCCAGGACGCGTCCAGCCCATTTTACCGACGAGCCGAAAACGATCCTACTGGCCAACACAAAGGGTAGCTCAAAAAGTAACTCCAATCCGCCGTGCCGCGTCCACGTTATAGGTACGAGCGGTTGCCGCCGCGCGGCATTGAATATATTCGTGACGACCTGATCGGCAGCATTCAGATTCTCGCCGTTATATCCCATTCCTTCGATGGTTGCGGGAGTGAATGCCAGATAGAACAAAGTCACGGCGGCGAAGAACAACAACGGCAGACGCGGCGTTGCCGTGCTGACTGAAGTATACGGTGTGATGGATGATTCAGCGGTCATTGCATTGCTGTGCCTTCTTCGAGGAAGTTGTGCGAATCGAAAGTGAGCGGGATGTTACGGTGCGGCTGCCAAACGGTTCCCCACTTGGCTTCGAAGCGGCCGCGGTTCTCATCAAAGATTGCGTTGTATTGCCCGCTTTCGATCAGCTTGCCGAAGGCTGCCTGACCGAAATGATGGACGAAGGCATCCGCCGCGCAGATCAATCGGTAACCGCTTTGTTTGAGTCGTATTGAATAATCGTCGTCCTCGAACATCCCGATACCGAATTGTTCGTCGAGCGGCCCGACGCGGTCGTATACCTCGCGCCGCATAGCCAGACAGAACATTGCCAGCATATGAATATCCGCCACCTGATGCTGCCGCGTCCTGGTCTGTTCTGTCGCGAACGCTTCCATCTCGACCCAGGTGCGGTAACTAACTTCGATCCTTGCTTCATTCCCGGCGAAGTTGGTAACCGGCCCGACGGCTCCGGTTTGCGGATCGCGCAGATGCCATAACAGCCGGCTTAGCCAGCCAGGGGGCACGATGGTGTCGTTGTTGAGTAACACAAGGTATTTGCTGCTGGCTTGCGCTATGCCTTGATTGTTGGCTTTGGCAAAGCCGTAATTTTCAGAATTGAGAATAATCTTGAGGCCATCCCGTTTTTCAGCTAACGCACGCAAATAAGCAGGCGTGTCATCTTTAGAATTGTTATCCACAACAACGATTTCGTAGTTGGGATACTGCGTGTTACGAAGCACGCTTTCCAGGCAGAGCTTGGTCAGGGCCAGATTATTGTAGGTGACGATGACGATGCTGGCACGGGGGACGGTTACTTTAAGGCTGTCAGTTATACGCTGGCAACGTTCCGCCCAGCTATGTTGTCGTGCAAGCGCCTTTCTCTCTTCAGCTTTTTTCTGGCTATCTTCGGCCAGTGCCCGGTCTAGCTGCGCGGCAAAGCCGGGTGCGTTCTCTGCCAAATAAACATGGTCGTGGTATGGCTTAAGCTCCGGCAAATTGACTGACACTACGGGCTTGCCGCCGCTCAGGTATTCATAAAACTTGACCGGATCAGTCGCTTCGGTGATCGGGTTAATCTTGAAAGGGATGATACATGCCGCGAAATGGTATAGATACTGCGGCATCGTCTCGTAAGGCTGCTGACCCAGCAATTTTACGTTTGGCAGCGCCTGCAAAGGTGAAACGTCAACGTCAAAAATCCCACCGAGTAACACAAATGTATATTGCGGACGCAGCCGAGCCACTTCCGCGAGTAACTCAATGTCGAACCAGTCGGCAATTGCGCCGTAATAACCGATGATAGGCTGGCGGACTTCGCCAAGTAATTTATTGGGGCGGCACCGTGTTGCGTAAAACTGGTAATCGGCGGCATTGCGCGCCAGCACGATTTGGCGTTGGTACGTCTGCCATTTGTCGTAAAGGCGTTGGGCAGTGACTACCAGCAAATCGCAGGATTGCACTAACTCTTTTTCCAACGCCAGCGACTCGCTCCGGACACGCGGGAAGTTTTCCCATTCGTCCATGCAATCGTAGATGATGCGCCAGCTCCAGCGTCGTTGCGCGGCTCGCGCGACGTATCCCCACAATGGAATCATCACGTAGCCAACAGCCTCGCTGATATTGTATGCCTGTCGCAACTCGTCCAGCGAGGCAAGCATAGCCTCGGCGTCTGTCTCGGTAATGGCGCGGTTAAAGACATCAAGTGAAGAAGGCGCCGCGATTTTTACTTCATAAAGATTGCTCGGGGTGCGCGCACCTTCCGCGACAGGAACGTGGGTGATCGGCTGAACTGAGAATTTCGGTCGTGCCTGCGGGCTGCGGAAATCGGAGACGTTGAGGTAGAAGATTCTATGCCCTTGCCTGGCAAATTGCGCCATTATCTGCTGCGGACGCTGGAAGCGGAACGACCAATCAATGATCGAAAAGCAAATAATGTCGGGGAGCAGTGCGGCGGGTGCGGCAATTGGTTGTTCGATGATTGCGGCAACCTCTGGCTGCGGAATGTGAGGCAACAGCGTGACCGCTTCGTAAAAATCTTTGGGCGCGCGCGCGCTGGTGGCGGGCGATGATTCCGGGGCGGCTGGACGGGCCGGCAGCAGTTCGCGCAGCGTTTGTAATCCGAAATGCCTGCGCACGAAATGGACTGTACCCCGCCGCCAGTGATAGGGAATCATGATTCGCAACACCTCGCGCAAGGCCGTGTAGGGATAGCGACGGTGGTGTTTCAAGGTCGCCCGCACACGCCGCCAAAGCGAAGGCATGCTGGCCGGACGGCCAAGCGGTTGTGAACCCGAATTCTTCATTCCCTTTGCTTTAGCCCTTTGTTTTGGTGATTGTTTGGCAATGATTGCACGGCGCTCTAGCGGGGCTGTCAATACGCTGTCGTAACGGTCTTGGCGGGAGATTGACGGTGAAGAATCTCACGCGGGAGGTTGATGACCCGATTGCGGCAAGCCTGCCAGCGCGCGCCAATATACTGAGCCGTGCCTGAAAATGCAAAAGGCGGTTTTGGCCCGAATAAAAGAGCAAAATTGACTAAAACGAGTCTCTCCCTTATAAAAGCGTCTCACTGGAGAGCGAACTGCACGCCGCAGCCCCCATAACAATTTCGATTCCGCCCATCAAGAAGGGCTGCAAATTCTTCAAAAGAGGTGAAGTTAATAGATGTCTGCTAACTTGCCCGTCACCCGTTCCGGGGAGGCGGACTACGATATTCCCATCTACGATTCAGCGCAGCGGCGTATCCCGGTTATTGCCGAGGTTCAGGAGCTATACCGTTATCGCAATCTGCTATTCCAGATGATCGCTCGCAACATCAAGACCCGCTACAAACGTTCGGTGCTGGGCATTTTGTGGACGCTGCTCAATCCGCTGTTGATGATGATGGTGCTGACCTTCGCTTTTTCCGAACTCCTGCGGTTTTCCACGCGCAACTATGCGACATACGTGCTGGCCGGGCTGGTGCTTTGGAACTTCTTCAGTCAGACAACCAGCGGAGCGATGAGCGAATTGATCTGGGGCGGCAGCCTGATGAATCGCATCTATCTGCCGCGCGCCGTCTTTGCCGCGACGGCATTGGGAACCAGTCTGGTTAATCTGCTGCTTTCGCTCATTCCGCTGTTTATCATCATGCTGGTGACGGGCGTTCCCATCCGGCCCGCAATCCTGTTTCTGCCGGTGCCGATTTTGCTGACGGCGATGTTCGCAATGGGCGTTGCGCTGTTTCTTTCGAGGCTGGCGGTCTATTTCGCCGACGTGTTGGAGATGTACCAGATTGTGCTGATGGCATGGATGTACCTGACGCCGATCATCTATCCGAAGGAGGTCGTGACCGGCAGGTTCAAAGTGCTGCTCACTCTGAACCCAATGTACCACCTGCTCGAAACGTTCCGCGCGCCGCTTTACGAGGGCTGGTTCGCAGGCCCAAAGACGCTGGCGGCGGCGGCGACTGTAGCAATTTTGACGCTGGCGGCAGGCTGGTGGTTTTTTGCACGAAAGGCGGATGAACTTGCTTATCGAATCTGAGGAGAAGGCCAAACCGATGAGCGATCCCGGCCTGGCAAATGACCGCGACGCAATGATCTGGTTGGAGAACGTGACGGTCGAATACCGCGTGCCGCGCGAACCTATACGCACCTTCAAGGAGTATGCCATCCGTTTGCTGAAGGGGGGCATCAAGCACGAAGAATTCAGCGCCCTGCGCGGTGTCAGTTTCAACGTCCGTCGAGGGGAGGTCTTCGGCATCGTTGGCCATAACGGCGCGGGCAAAAGCACGCTGCTTAAAGTCATCTCGCGCGTGCTTAAACCGACGCACGGGCGAGTGGTGGTGCGCGGGCGCGTAGCTCCGCTGCTGGAATTGGGCGCGGGCTTTCACCCCGAATTGAGCGGGCGCGAAAACATCTTTCTCAATGGCGCGCTGCTGGGTTACACGCGCGCCGAGATGGCCGCGTTGTTTGACGACATTGTTGATTTCGCTGAACTGGAAGATTTCATTGATGCGCCGTTGCGCACCTATTCAACCGGAATGGGCGCGCGGCTGGGATTTGCCGTGGCGACGGCTGCGCGACCGGACGTCCTGCTAGTTGATGAAGTGCTTTCGGTGGGCGACGAACGCTTCCAGGAAAAATGTGCCGCGCGAATGACGGAATTCCGCCAAAGTGGCACGACTGTTTTGCTGGTTACGCACGACACTCGCCTGGTGCTTGGAATGTGCGACCGCGCGCTGTGGCTGGATCATGGCGCGCTGGGCTTGGTCGGTGCGGTTGATGATGTGGTCGAGGCTTATCACGAAGCCGGCCATCGCGAACATCGCCACACCTCGCGCCGCGTGCCTGCCAGCACGCCGCCAAAAACGTCGGCAAAAGCACCGGCAAAATCGTCTGCGAAAGTCCAGACGCCGGACAGCACGCCGATGGCAGAGTTCAGCCATCTTGAAGCGTTGGCGCTGGAAACCACATGGTTTTACCCGTTCGATCTGCCAAGCGGACGGCAAACTCTGTGTCAATTACCGCCCGCCGTTGCCCGCATACACGACACTCGCTGGCAGATGCTGGCCGCGACGCTCGAAGAGCTTTACGGCAGCGATTGGACGAAGTTGAGCTGTCTGGATCTGGGTTGCAATCAGGGATATTTTGCGCTCCAACTGGCGCGGCGCGGCTGCCAGCGAGTGGTTGGCGTTGATGCTTACGCGGCGCACGTGCGCGACGCTGATCTGTTGCGCCGCACCTGGGAATTGGCCAACCTGCGATTCCATCATCTGGACCTGCTTAAAATCAGCGCGAAGGACTTCGAGCAATTCGATGTGGTTTTGATGTTCGGCTTGATGTACCAGCTTGAAAATCCCATTGGCGCTTTGCGCATTGCCAAATCATTGGCCAAACGCGCGGTTATCGTGGAAACGCAGCTTGCGCCAGATCTGACGGGCAAGATCAATTGGGGTGCGCATAACACTTTCAAGCCGCTGGAAGGATCGTTCGCGATTCTGGATCGCTCGGATGAAGTGGATTCCCCTTTCGGCAGCTTGACGCCGATTTCGCTCTGTCCTGGGCGCGAAGGGCTGATCTGGACTATGCGCAAGTTGGGCTTCGCGCGCGTT
Organism: Blastocatellia bacterium; assembly: GCA_038211695.1. Classification (GTDB taxonomy): domain Bacteria; phylum Acidobacteriota; class Blastocatellia; order RBC074; family RBC074; genus RBC074. The sequence continues at coordinate 12,513 of JBBQVH010000061.1, forward strand.
GAAGAGCGGCCGTTGCCAACGGATGCTTATGAGCAGTTCATCTCCGGCAAACGGATTATGCTGGCCGCTTACTTGTGAGTTTATGAACAGTAACATCCCCTCACATTCTGGCGACGTTTCCTATGACCCGTGCCGCGGCGAGCTGGCGGCGAGCATTGTTGCCGGCTACGAGCGCCACTTGTGGCAGTTGGAGAAAGAAGTCCAGGAGCAGCGCCAGATCAACACCGCGCAATGCCACGAACTGGCAGACAAGGAGCGCCGTTGCCAGGCACTAATCGAAGAGGCGCAAGTTTTACGCGAAGCGTTGATGGAGCACAACCAGACCATCAACGCCCAACGTGGCGAGTTACAACGGCTGGAGATTGTTGCCAATAGCAAAAGCTGGCAGTTGGTGGAGCAGTTATGGCGTGTGCGGCGGGCGGTGTTGCCGTTAGGCAGTCTTCGCCACAAAGTCCTGCGGTTTGGCTGGCGGACATTCCAATCGCTGTCGCGCCGCAATGGCACCCGCATCACCCGCATCAATGATGCCGCCCCGCCTCAGCAGAATATGAGCATTCCGTCCGTGCGGACTATGCCGCCGGTTGAACCGCACAGCGTGGTGGCTGATGTTATTTTTTGTGCGCAAGGTTCGTTGGCCGGTGTCCGGCGCGTGCTGGATGCGGTTATCCGTCACACGCGCCAGCCCTATCAGTTGCTGTTGATTGATGACGGCAGTGAAGGGGAGACGCGCGATTATCTGGCGCAGTTCGCCGCTGAACAAGGCGCCGTGCTGTTGCGCCACGAGCAACCGCGTGGCTTTCCGGCAGCGGCCAATCAAGCATTACAGCAGGCACAGTCCGATTACGCAGTCGTGCTCAACGGCAACGTCGTTGTCACGTCGGGCTGGCTGGATCGTTTGCTGGCCTGTGGTGAATCCGATCCGCGCCTGGGACTGATAGCGCCGCTGTCGAATGCCGAGGCTGCCTCTGCGCAGGATGACGCAGCAAATGATCTACTCGAAGATTTGCCTAAAGGGTTCGATGACTTCGATGACGATGATGTAGACGGCAAGGCGCGGCTGGTAGCAGCTTATTCCGGACGCCTTTATCCGCGCTTGCGGTTTCTTGAGGGCGATTGTTTCGCCGTCAAGCGCCAACTCATCGAGCAGATCGGCCTGTTTGACGAAGAGAGGTTCCGCGCCGATGGCGGAGTTAAAGATTATTGTTTGCGTGCCCGCCGCGCCGGTTTCGATCTGGCTGTTGCCGATGATGTATACGTCTATCAGGGCGAGGCGGTAGAGAGTGAAATCGTCGCCGATAGCCGGGAACGCCGTCTGCTGACGGGCATTCGCGCCCGCGCCGCAGTCATGCAGGAGCGCGAGCGGCTGACTTTGCAGGGCCGGGAACGATGGGAGGGGAAGCGCCTCCTCTTTCTTGTGCCGCCGCACTCGGACGGCGGCGCGTACGCCGTGTTGGGCGAAGTTGAAGCGATGATCAAAATGGGCGTGGATGTCAGGCTGTTGAACAGCAACGAAGAGCGTGCAGGATTCAATCGCCGCTATCCCGATTTGGAAGTTCCCATCATTCACCACACTCCGGGGAAACCCGTTGAACATCGTCTGGCTGGATTAGGTGCCGTTTTCGATGCGGTAGTGACTACTTATCATTCAATCAAGGCAATCAAATCGCTCGCCCCGTCCAGTCGCAAACCGGCGCTTGGCTGTTACGTTCAGAATTATGAACCTGGATTTTTTTCTACCGTTTCCGAAGAAGGTACGTGGGTTCAGGACTCTTACACTGGCAATCCAGATTGTGTTCACCTTGTCAGAGCCGAATGGACGCGTCGGGAGATAGAAGCGACGCGTGACGTGCGATGCGCGTTAGTTGGGCCGAGCGTCAATCTTGACCTCTTTCGCCCGCGCCCGCGTCAGCAAGGTAACGGCGCACGCATTACCATCGCGATGCGAATGCCGCATCGCGAACCGCAATCAGCTATTGAACTATTTGAACGATTGCATCGCGAGCACGGCGACAAGGTGGAGTTACTGACATTCGGCTGCGCCCTGGGCTGGCAGGCTTTGCCGATCCAGTTTCCGCATCGCCACCTTGACGAACTGACGCGCCCGCAACTAGCTGGGGTGTTGAATGAAGCTGACATCTTTGTTGATCTTTCAGCGCGCCAGACATCGGATTTGACGGCGCTCGAAGCGATGGCCTGCGGTGCGGCGGTGATCGTTTTACGTCAAAGTGGCGCGGAGGCTTTTGTCCAACACGAGGATAACGGGCTGATCGTAGAGACTGAGGCGGAATGTTATGCGGCGCTTGAACAGTTGGTGACCGGCGATGAATTGCGCCAACGATTGCAGCAACGCGCCATTACCGCTGCCTGCCGTTATGCGCCGGAGCGCGCGGCTTATCGTATGCTTTTCGCGCTCTTTCAAAACGGCAACCAGGCCGACGAGTTCCGGCGATGTTGAAGATTCACATTCTGTTTGAACAGGGATCCGATTGGTCGCCTCACGGTTCGACTCATGTCCGCCTGCTGCGCCCGCTGACGCATTCGGCCAACCAGGAGGCATTCGCCGTTTCCTGCGACCGTATGTATGTTCCTGCGGATGTCGTGATTGTTGAACGGACATGGAAGATTGGCGTTTCTCTGCGCGAGGCGGAAGAGTTGGTGGCGCAAACCCGCCGCGACCGCGTTTGTCTGATCTACACGTTGGACGACAACGTGCTCGACCTGCAACTGTCAGGCGCATTCAAGCCGACATTTGCGCCGGAAACTCCGATGGCGGTGCGTTACCTGGCGCGCGAAGCTGATGGCATCATCGTTTCGACCGAACATCTGAAGCAGCGATACCTGCGATTCAATCCTCGAATTCACGTTGTGCCGAACGCCCTGGACGAGCGTATCTGTGGCGTGACGAACGGGCTGCCGCCCACCTTGCCCGATGCCAAATGTAAAATGGTAGTCGGTTATATGGGCACTCAAACGCACGATGCTGATTTGATGATGATTCTGCAACCGTTGCGCGCGATGTTGCACAAGCATCGGGATGCGGTTGAGTTTCAGTTGATCGGCGGTATCGGCGATGCCGCAACGATGCGGGCTTTCGCGGGCTTGCCGGTCAGAACGTTGGACATTGGCGGCAACGTCGAATACCCGGCGTTTATGCGCTGGATGGCGCAGCAGGTGAATTGGGACCTGGCCGTCGCGCCGCTCGAAGATAATCCTTTCACGCGTTGCAAATCGGACATCAAGTTTCTGGATTACGGTATCCTGGCGATTCCCGCTATCTTCAGCCAGGTTCCGGCCTACGAAAAGACCGTCCGGCATCTGGAAACAGGGTATCTGGCCCGCAATGATAGTCAGTCCTGGCAGACGGCCTTTGAACTGATGCTAAATGACGAGAGCTTGCGCCAACGATTAGGCAGGAACGCGCAAGAGGAGGTTTTATCAACGCGCACCTTGCAGCATTGTGCGAAAAACTGGCGCGAGGCGATTCTTGCGATTTTTAACTCTCGGGTAGTGGTTCATGTGGGGGAGATGTGTCAGTAGCCCGACCGTGAGGGAGGGCCGCCGGACGCCACGCCAGCCCTTGCTCACGCGCGGGCTACTGACACGTGATTGCATCGTGCTCTCTCTCTTCACTGAGCCACTACCGACTCTCGATATACTCAGATAACACATGTAACAGAAGCGTTAAATTAATCGGGTAACAACATAAGGCAGGCAAGTTTCCCTGAATACCAACAGCAGTAGGTCTAAATATATGTTTGACTCTGTAAAATCGCTTTTTAGCAAACCCTCCGTCTCCACGGAGCTACCTTCCCCGTTGCTTGTTAAATTCAACGACTACTACGTAACGACTAAACCTACGCCACAGAATGCGGTGGACATTTTCAAAGGAGAATGGTCTTCCAGCTTTCCTGAGCCTTTCGCCGATTTGAAGGCGGGCGGGATACCATTGTTCGACGATGTTCGTATCCATTGGCTGGATTCGGAAATCCAGGGCTTTGAAGGGAAAACAGTTCTGGAATTGGGCCCGCTGGAAGGAGCGCATTCATACCTGATGGAACGGCTGGGGGCGAAACATGTCGTGTCTGTTGAGGCGAATACACGAGCATACTTAAAGTGCCTGATTGCAAAAGAGGTTTTAGGGATGGCCAGGGTCAAGTTTCTGTGCGGCGATTTTATGGAGTTCCTGCGCGATGATGATTGCCCGCAGGTTGATATCTGTGTTGCCAGCGGCGTCCTTTACCATATGCGTAATCCGGCGGAGTTAATTGGTCTGTTGGCTCAACGATGTACCTCGCAGTTATTTCTTTGGACCCATTATTATGATGCTGAAGCTGTTACCAGTCACCAGTGGCAAAGCCGATTTCCGTCTTCACGACAAGCGGAATACGCCGGTTTCAAACACACGCTCTATTGCCAGGAATACGGGGAAGCGTTGCAGTGGGGAGGTTTTTGCGGCGGCACTGCCGAACAAAGTAACTGGTTGAGCCGGGGGGATATTATCCGCTGCCTTCAGCACTTCGGGTTTGGTGAACAGAAAATAAGCTTTGATGTTTATGATCATCCGAATGGGCCGAGTTTTGCTATTGTCGCAGGACGTAAATAGCCGGTCGAGTCAATGTTACTTACACAATCATGTTCAAGAAACTGATCTCAGTATCTAGATTTTTTGTCCGCTCCTATTACCAGCCTGTTAAAGGGGCGCTGGATTTGCCACCTGCCGAAACCGCCGCTTCCGGATCAATCGGCATATTAGGCTGGGCCTATTCACCTGTGGGCGAAATAGAGTCAATAAAGATATATCTTGATAATACGTACATTGGCGACGCAATCTATGGTCTTGTCCGCGTAGATGTACCTCGTATATTAAAAAACATTCCGACCGCCAACGTTGGCTATAGTTTTGACCTGCCGCTTCCACTGAATGGTATCAGTGACGGCGATAGCGAATACGTAGATATAACAATCGCGATTACTGATACGACCGGCAATACATTATGGCTGGACCGAAAGCTGCGAATAGAACCCGAGGAAGTCGAAGAACCCGAGGGGCCTGATCCTCCAGTTGCCAACGACGAATTGGTGCCGGAAATGCCAGGTGAGTACGAAATATGGATTGCCCGTAACGAATTATCGCTGGCTGAACTGGCGCGGCAGCGCGAAGGGGCCGGGCAATTATCTTATCGCCCGCTGTTCAGCGTGATTATGCCCGTGTATAACCCGCCGCCCGATGTGCTGAAAGCCGCGATCCAATCGGTCCTGGATCAAACTTACGACCGCTGGGAGCTATGCATCGCTGACGGGGCTTCGCCAAACCCGGCTGTGCGCGCCGTGCTGACGGAAGCGGCTGAGAGTGGCGCGCCTATCCACGTCCGTTTTTTGCATAACAATCTTGGTATTTCGGAAAATTCCAACGCTGCTCTCGGGTTGGCGCAAGGTGACTTTATCGTTTTGCTTGATCACGACGACACAATAGCTCCCGAAGCTTTGTATGAAAATGCGCTGTTGCTCAACCGCCATCCCGACGCGGACATGATCTACAGCGATGAAGATAAGATTGATATTGCCGGTGTGCGGTCAGGCCCGTTTTTCAAGCCGGACTGGTCGCCCGACCTGATGCGGTCAATGATGTACACCTGTCATCTGGGCGTTTATCGAACTGAGCTTGTTCGCACACTCAATGGTTTTGATTCAGCGTACGATGGCGCTCAGGATTACGACCTGGTGCTGCGATTAACTGAAAAAACTGGCAAGATACACCATATCCCCAAGGTGCTTTACCACTGGCGAATGATTGAAGGTTCTACCGCTCTTAACAGCGACCAGAAACCGGCAGCTTATGCCAAGCAGCCACTTCTTGTTGCCGAGCATTGCCGCCGGATCGGATGGGAATGTGAAGTTACGACGCCGTCCTTTTCTCACATTATGCGTTGCCGACCGGTGTCGAATGCTGAACCGTCCGTGACGATTATTATTCCTACGCGCGATCAGCCACATGTGCTGGAGCGTTGTGTGGATAGCATTCTGAAAAAGAGTACCTACGACGCATACGACATCCTGATTGTTAACAATGACAGTCAACAGGTAGAGACGCACGCGCTTTTTGATTGCTTGCGAGCTAACCTGAGGATAACAATTCTGGATTGTCCCGGAGCATTCAATTATTCCGGCATTAACAATCGAGCGGTCGCGAAAGCCAAGGGCGAATTTGTATTACTTCTGAACGACGATACGGAAGTTATTACGCCTGATTGGATCGAAGCTTTGCTGGATTACGGCACGCGTTCAGATGTGGGCGCTGTTGGCGCAAAGCTTTTGTATCCCTGGGGCACCATTCAGCATGGCGGCGTGGTGGTGGGCGTTGCTGACGTAGCCGGCCACGCGCACCGTAATACACCTGAGTTTGAACCGGGCTATGCCGGACGAGCGATTGCCGTGCAGAATTTCTCGGCTGTTACAGGCGCGTGTTTGTTGACGCGCCGGGATCTGTATCAAAAGGTGGGCGGGCTGGATGAAGTGAACCTTCCCATTAGCTATAACGATGTGGATTATTGCCTGCGGTTGCGTGAGTCAGGTTACCTGATTGTTTGGACGCCGTATGCGTTATTACTTCATCACGAGTCTCTTAGTCGCGGGCACGATGGAGCGCCGGAGCGGGTAATACGGTTCGGCCATGAATCAGGCTATATGCGCCGCCGATGGGGCAAGGCGTTGTTACACGATCCATATTACAATCCAAATTTTTCCACGACTTCGGATAACTTCGAACTGGGGCGTTTTTCGCCTCTTAGTGGTAACGTATAGCACTTGCTTTGATTTAATTATGCTCTCCGCACTTACTTCATGGGATGCCCCGGTCTTTTACGATCTACCCGAACGGTTAGCCGTCTCGGCCTGGTTCGAGCATATACCTTTCGGGGTTTTTCTGATCGAGGCGCTTCGGCCACGAATGTTAGTAGAATTGGGTGTGGATAGGGGGACATCTTATTGCGCATTTTGTCAGGCGATCAAAACCTTGCAGTTGGATACGCGATGTTTTGCGGTGGATACCTGGAGCGGGGATGAGCACGCGGGCTTTTACGGCGAAGAAGTATGGGCCGAGTTACAGGCTTATCACGACCCACGCTATGCTGGGTTTTCAAAGTTGATTCGAGGGACATTTGATGCCGCGCTGACACAAATGCACGACGGGGAAATAGACCTTTTACACCTTGATGGGCTGCACACGTACGACGCGGTCAGACGCGATTTTGAAAACTGGCTGCCGAAGATGAGTGAGCGTGGAATTATCCTGTTTCATGACAGCAATGTCAGAGAAGGTGATTTCGGCGTGCATCGTTTGTGGAAGGAACTGCGCGAAAAATATCCTTCCTTCGAATTTCTGCACAGTTATGGCCTGGGCGTGCTGGCTGTTGGGCGGATTGACTCCCCTGATTTGCAGTACCTGTTCAATGCAGATGAGCAGACCACGGCGCGCATTCGTGAGTTTTTCTTCCGGCTGGGCCGTCGCATTTCGATTGAATATCAGGCGCTCCAACTGACAGAAGAAGAAGGCGCACGACAAGTAGAGATGGGCAAGCTGAAGCAGGAGGTCGAGCAATTGCAGGTGCAGTTGTTTGAATCGGAAAAAGAGCGCATCAAGGCCAGCCAATTGGCCATTATGCTGCAAGCACAGTTAGAGGGTATGACGGACAGCAAGGTGTGGAAAGTTACCCAATTATGGTGGCGATTCCGGCGCGCATTGTTTCCCAAAAGGACATGAATATGGACCAACAACAAATTGCGGAAAAAGGGTTATGCCTGGACCTGGGCTGTGGCGCATCCAAGAAGGAAGGAACAATCGGCGTTGATATTGTGGCCTTTCCCGGGGTGGATTGCGTGGTAGACATGGAGTCTCAGCCGTTGCCTTTCGCGGATAGGAGCGTTGAATATATTTTCTCTTCGCATTTCCTGGAGCATACGGTTGAGTTGGGAAACATCTTTGTTGAAATTGGGCGGGTGTGCAAGGACGGGGCGCAGCTTGAGATTTGGACTCCTTATGGCTGGCACAATGATGCTCTGCTTCCCGGTCATCGTACTTTTCTTACTGAGGAGCATTACCTGCATATCTGCGTGGTATTCCCCGATGTCTGGCAAGCCGCTTTGCGTTCGCGCTGGGTTTTGAATGAAGTTCAATACGTTATATCCGAGGATGTATTAGCCTTACTGGCCGCGCAGAAGATTAGTGTTGGTTTTGCCGTAAAGCACATGATCAATATTGTTAAAGAATTTTGCGTGCATATTACGGTGCTTCATCACACGCCGCAGGAAACGTCAGCGCAGTTTAAGCAGACTTATTCGACCAGCCGGAAGGCACCTCGTCAGGAAGTCACTATGGAAGTGAATCTGCCTTCCACGGCCAGCGATACAGTTCCGGCAGAAGAATTGCAACCAGCACAACTGCACTCAAGAGGGCTGCGCAGGCTTATTCCCCGGCCCCTGAAAAGATTGATTAAATCAATAATCTATCCGGACTAGCTTCGCCATTCCAATTAAAGGTAGGCAAAGGAAACAAGTGAGAAATCGCTTGCCAGTGACACAGGATGAATTGAGGGAATTCATGACACAGACCGGATCAGCTTTAAGGATCAGACAGATTATTCTGGAACAGTCAAAACGAGCGCGGGTGGGGCACATCGGTTCGGCCTTGTCTGTTGCCGACCTGGTTGCCTCGCTTTATGACCGTGTGCTGCGCGTTCCCGCGCCCGATGATCCTGACCGGGATCGCTTCGTGCTATCCAAGGGGCACGCTGCGCTGGCGCTTTATGCCGCATTGTTCTTAAAAGGATGGATTACGGAGCCAGAGCTGAACACATACTGCGGCGACGGAAGCTTACTGGGTGTGCATCCGGAGCATGTGCTGACGGGGGTGGATTTTTCGACCGGATCACTGGGGCAAGGACTGTCTATGGGAACAGGGGCGGCACTGGCAGCGCGCCTGAACCGTTCCAACCGCCGCGTCTTTGTGCTTCTGAGCGATGCTGAATGCAACGAAGGCTCCGTTTGGGAAGCGATTATGTTTGCCGCGCACCACAGGCTTTCCAACCTGATCGCGCTTGTTGATTTGAATGGGCAACAGGCGTTCGGCCATACCGACAAGGTGCTTGATCTATCTCCAATGGCCGAGCGTTGGCGGGCGTTCGGCTGGGATGTTCACGAAGTGGATGGGCACGATGAAGCGCAGATTGCCGAAACCATCGCAGGGTTTTCAACCCCCAACGGCCAGCCGCAGGCGCTGTCCCCTGAGCTGCCTCATGTATTAATTGCTCGTACTACATTCGGCAAGGGGGTGTCTTTTATGGAGAACCAAATCAAATGGCATTACTGGCCGATGTCTGACCAGGAATACCAACAGGCGCTGAGCGATATAGGGGTAACAGCATGAGAGGCGCATTTACTAAAACCTTGGTCGAGTTGGCCGAGCAAGACTCGCGCGTCCTGCTGCTGACGGGCGATCTGGGTTACATGGCATTGGAGCCGTTCGCCGAAAAATTCCCCGACCGATTCTTCAATATCGGCGTGGCGGAACAGAATATGGTGGGCGTGGCGACAGGATTGGCCGAAGCCGGTTACATCCCGTTCGTTTATTCGATTGCCACCTTCGCTTCGCTGCGAACATACGAATTCATACGCAACGGCCCTATCCTTCATCATCTTCCGGTTCGCATTGTCGGCGTCGGCGGCGGATTTGAATACGGCACTGCGGGGCCGACGCATCACGGTTTGGAAGACGCAGGCGTTATGCGTATGCAGCCCGGCCTGACAGTTATCTCGCCTGCCGACCATCAGCAGACGCGGACGGCAATTGAATCCACCTGGAACTTGCCCGGCCCGATTTATTACCGGCTGGGCAAAGATGACAAGACTGTTGTTCCAGGCCTTGACGGAAGCTTTGAACTGGGGCGGGCACAATTCATCCGCCACGGCGATGATGCGTTAATCATTGCGATGGGAAGCGTGGCGAGCGAGGCCGCTGCTGCTGCCGTGGAGTTGGAGCAACGTGGAATCGCTTGCACGGTGGTCGTGGTCGCCAGCTTGAATCCAGCGCCAATAGATGATCTGACCAACGTGCTGGCGCGTTTCCCTGTAGCTATGACTGTCGAAGCCCATTACGCCGTTGGTGGAATTGGATCTTTAGTTTCAGAGGTTGTGGCAGAGCGTGGATTGGGTTGCCGAGTGGTGCGTTGCGCAGTTTGGACTGCGTCAGATGGCGTCTCAGGCAGTCAGGAATATATGCACCGCAGGCACGGCCTGTCGCGGGAATCGCTGGTTGAGACCGCACTTCACGAACTGGAAGCGTGTGAGGTGATGAAGTAATGAACAGTCTGGTCTCGGTTATCATCCCCGTCCATAACCAAGCCGATCACATCGGCCAGATCGTCGGGGAATATGAAACGACGCTGGCAAGAATTCCGAATCCTCACGAGTTCATTTTGGTGGTGAATGGCTGCCGGGATAATTCTCTGGAAGTCTGCAACGCGCTTGCCCGGGAACTGCCCTCAGTTCGAGTCGTGCATAGTGAAAAAGGCGGCTGGGGATTGGCCGTTAAATTGGGTTTGCAGTCTGCGCGCGGCGATCTGCTGTGTTACACCAATTCAGCCCGGACAAGCGCTTCGGACTTGGTGCTGCTGGTGCTTTATGCGATTGCCAATCCCGGAGCGGTTGTAAAAGCCCACCGCCGCAGTCGCGAATCATTCACACGCAGGCTGGGATCATTTCTCTACAACTCGGAATGTCGGCTGCTTTTTGATTTGCCCATCTGGGATATCAATGCCACGCCCAAGGTTTTTTCCCGCGAAACCTACGAAGCCTTCCGGCCTGAATCGGACGGAGACTTGATTGACCTGGAGTTTTACGTCAAGTGCAAAAGGCTAGGGAAGATCATTCTGGAAGTTCCGATCTACTCAAAAAGCCGGCACGGCGGCAAATCCACAACCAACTATTCATCGGCAATTCGAATGTATCTTGGCGCGTACCAAATGTGGAAGGAGAGGAGCAAATGAAGTCTCCTTCCGGCGAGGCTCAGGCCGGCGCGGCATTGGATGCGCTGTGGGCGCGGCACCATGCCGAATGGCGCGATCAATCGCAAATCGTCAGCCACTGGCAGGAGGCCAACCAGACCGACCCGGAATTGTTGAAGTACAAGGTGCGCGGGCATTGGTGGGAGACGCTTGCTGACTGCGGCATCACGCTGCTGGTGACGCGCGAATATGAGCATCTGGTGATGGCGCTACGATCCGGCCCGACCGGCCCGGCGATCTCTTATTTGCGAATGCCTCACCCATCCGGTCTTGTTGTTGATCGGTCTTCTGGCCGGGTACACATTGCCAGCACTCGAAATCCCAATCAGATTTATGAGCTTGTGCCGATGGGCGAACTGGCACCCAGGCTGGATGTAAAAGTGGAACCGTTAGAAGACCGTCCGTTAATTCCAGTGCGCTCACGGTTCTATCCGGGCAGTTTGTATATGCACGATTTGGCGCTGATCAACGGCGCGCTGCACGCCAATGCCGTTGGCCAAAACGCCATCGTCCGGCTGGAAGAAGATGGCCGTTACGAACGCGTATGGTGGCCGCGCTGCATTGAGAGCGAGTCAGGCCCGGCTTTCGGACAGAATTACATCCAACTCAATTCGATTGCGGCAGGGAAGACGCTGGCAAGTTCATATTTCTCTGCCTCCGCTGAAAAGCTTTCTGCGCGCCGCCCCGGGCATCAGAATTTCCCTGTGGACAAACGCGGCGTCATTTTTTCGGGGAAGACGCGCGAACCGATAGCGCGTGGATTGACCCGGCCACATTCGGCCCGGCTGCACGGCGGGCAAGTTTGGGTAGACAACAGCGGGTACGGTGAATTGGGCTTTGCCGATCAAGGCCGTTTTGAACCGGTTGCGCGTCTGTCCGGCTGGACGCGCGGTTTATGCTTTCACGAACAAATCGCCTTTGTTGGAACTTCGCGAGTCATCCCGCGCTTTCGCCAGTACGCTCCCGGACTGGACGTGGATGCCAGCATCTGCGGCGTGCACGCGATTGATGCCAAAACAGGGGGAGTTTTAGGAAGCTTGCTTTGGCCCGCCGGCAATCAAATCTTTGCCATTGACTGGGTAGCGAGCAGCGTCACCTCGGGCTTTCCTTTCGCCGCCGGGGGCAAGCGCCAGAAGGCGAGGGAAAAGATGTTGTTTTACGCTTTCCAGGCTGGCCAGTTACAAAGGCAGGGGAAGAACGGATGAAGATGTTGTCGAGACAATCAATTCTGGCCGACGATTTTCTAAAAAGCATCGCTCCTTTATGGGTAGGCGGCTTGGTCTCGCTCTGCCTGTTCCTTGGGAATCTGATCTTCAGACGGATGAATCTGCAAGGGGAAAGGTATGAGTGGGCGCTCTACCTAACTTTGGGCACGGTCTTTCCGTTGTTAGTGCTGTTGATTTGTTGGGTGGATCGCTCCGGATATGTTTCTACCTCCATTGTGCGAGCTGTAAAGCTAGGATTGGTGCTTTCTTTAGCCGTCTTGTCCGTCCGATTTGTTGTTGAGCAGCATCAGTACTATGTTTTGATCATCGCAGCGGCGCAACTGGCGATGACGGTCTCGATCAAGGCTAAGCAGGCGAAGATGAAGCCTTACCACACATTGGTATGTTACTTTGTGCTGGTCGTTGCCTGGACTGCCTCCGTGCGATTTCTATACTGGGAACCATTCAAGGTCTGGACGTTCAGCTCTAACTATAGGTTCCTTTTGTTTATACTTTCATTGTTCATCGTTGCTACTAATATTTCCCGCGACGAAGAGGAACCATATAACTCGAGTTCTAGAATCTGGTCCGCTGAAAATATCGCCGCCGTCTTACTATTTGGAATGGCGAGTTTGCGTTCAGACCAGTTATTTGATTTTCTGACCTCATATAACCATTGGGGAGTGTTTGTCGGCCCTGCCCAGATGATTCGGCAAGGCGGCTGGCTGCTCTGGGACGTTCCATCGCAATATGGATTTTTAAGTATTCTGACGCTCGCCTTTTTTCCGGCCCGATCGGTATGGCAGGCGATGTTTATACTGAACGCATTGCTGCTGTTTCTCTCTGCCGTATTTATCTTTTTCGTTTTGCGGTCGTTAAGACCTGGCCCTGGCAATTTCTGGTTCTCCCTCGTCGTCACGTTCGCCGCGGTATTTTTGATGCCTGGATTGCCGAACGTACTTACAGGCCCTCAAGTTGTTCCGAGCATCGGGGCGTTTCGCTTCTTCTGGTGCTATTGCCTTTTGGCTGTCCTGGTGTGGGAACACCGGCGCAACTCTGACGCAGAACCGAAGCCTTATGTGCTTCTTTTAGGATGCCTGACTTGGGTGCTGGGGACATTGTGGTCGGTCGAGAGTGCGACTTACTGTGCTGCCATATGGCTGCCCGCGTACATTTTAATCGTATTGCGGAGGCACGCCAGAGGCTATGCGGAACAGAACAACAATAAGGCAAGCTTGTACCGCGTAGCTGCCTGGCTGGCAGTGCCGCCAGTTCTGCTACTAATGTCCCTGGGGGTAATTACTTCCTACTACCTCGTCCGTCTGCGCCACGCGCCGGATTGGTATGGCTTTTACGAATGCGCATTTTCATTCACGTCCGGGTATATGACTCTGCCGATTGACCCGCACGGCCCGGTGTGGACTCTTATTCTTGTGTTCGGCGTTTTGACAATGATCGCCGTATATTTTCTTCGTCAGGGCATTACGCATTCCTCTCTGGCTTTAATCACGGGAGCCTGGGGAGCCTTGTGGGCAACCTCCAGCTACTTTGTTTCGCGCAGTCACGGAAGTAACGCCACTAACCAGAGCGCCATCTTACTTGCCGCGGGCGGGATAACGCTGTTTCTTCTCAAAGGCGAAGAAGTCAATTGGTGGAGACGTTTGGCTGAGATGAGTCTGGTGCCGGTTATAGTCGTTATACTCACGGCCACATTTGGCAATGGTTCATACCTCGCCAGTTATTTATCTTCACCGCAAATAGGTTACCGGTTGAAAATTGACAGTAAGCTTCCCGTGGTTGATTCAACGTTGGTTACTCTTCTCAGGACTGCCCACGTTGAAAGCAGCGATCCACTTATATTTGACGATACGATACTACTGCCTGCTTTGTCGGCAGAGGGTAATAATGGAGTCGAATTGCGTTCTCCGCCGCAAGCCTGGCTTCCAACGGTACCATTCGAGTTATTTGCTCATATAAAAGAGGATCGCTCAAAAGTCTATCTCTCGCGATTTATCGCCCGCAGGCCGTTAAGTGGCTGGCTGATTCAGCGTAAAGATCATCCGTATACCGATCTGCCCTGGCTCGCCGACTCTCTAAAGCTTACGCATACTCCAACCAGGATGGCCGAAAATGCTGATTGGCAGATCATCTGGTTCGACTATAACCAAAAACGTAACTAGAACTTACTTACATCACTTGCTGAGGCTTGGTGATGCAATTATCAAACAATATTGATAGGAGTGCTTATGGACAATAACTTTCGACTGCTGATGCTGGGCGCAATGTACGAGAATGGTGGCAATACCACCCACCGTTTTCTGGACGGCCACCCGCAGATGTTTGTTTACCCGTTCGAGTCCCAGATCGGCACGCGGCTGGTCATGGATCATCTGTCTTCGATGTTCCCGGTCAAATATCGCTGGCCGGTCTTTGCGCTGGATGCCACACCGTATCAGGACTACAAGGCGATTATTGACGAAGAGGGCAAGGTCAGGACGCGCACGCCCAACGTCAGCAAGTTCCGCCATATGCCATTCGATCTGTCCGATGACGAGCGTTGTGAAATTTATCAAAACCACATCAAAGAGACGGGCCGGTCGCGCGCCAACAACGTGGCAGCGTTTTTCCGCGCCACCTTCGATGCCTGGAAAGACGTCAAACGCACTGGCGAAGAGTCGGTCTACGTTGGTTATAGTCCAATCATCGGCGTGGATTCGGATAAGATTTTAGAAGACCTGCCTCAAGCGCACGTGCTGCACGTCGTTCGCAATCCCTGGTCGGCTTATGCCGATACTAAGAAGCGTCCGGTGCCGCTGTCTCTGGCGCATTACATGCTTGGCTGGACGATGAACCAGTACTTCGCGCTGCTGTTCAAGGAGAAATATCCGGAACGCCTGCATATCGTTCGCGCCGAAGACGTGATGGGCGACTCCGTCAAGACGCTAGGCGCGGTCTGCGAAAAACTGGGTCTGGAATCGGCGGACTCGCTGAAAACGCCTTCCTGGAACGGCGTGGCCCTTGAAGAGCTATACCCCTGGGGCACCATTCGCAAGGCGAACCCGCAGGCCAATCGCGCCACAGGCGAAGAGCTGTCGAAGGATGAGCGCGCCGAAATTCGCGCTTATACGTCGCAGTATCTCGAAGTCTTCGACTACAAGAACTTCCTCTAAATTCCATGAAGCGCGTCATCATCACTGGGGGAACGGGATTCGTCGGGGCCAATCTGGCCCGGCGACTTCTGCAAGAGGGACACGAGGTTCATCTGCTCGTGCGGCAAGGCTATGCGCCCTGGCGGATCGAGGCGATCCGCGCCGATGTACGGTTGCACGAAGTTGATTTGGGTGACGAAGAATCCCTTTCCCCGGTGGTCAATAAAATTCGTCCCGATTGGGTCTTTCATCTGGCCACGCACGGCGCTTATTCGTCACAAAACAATCTGAGCCTGATCGTGCAGACGAACATTGTGGGCACAGTCAATCTGGTTGAGGCCTGCCTCAAGACTGGCTTTGAAGCATTCGTCAATACCGGCTCTTCCTCGGAATATGGTTTCAAGAATC
The DNA here is from genome assembly GCA_038211695.1 of Blastocatellia bacterium. GTDB lineage: Bacteria > Acidobacteriota > Blastocatellia > RBC074 > RBC074 > RBC074. The sequence goes on from JBBQVH010000061.1 coordinate 28,332, forward strand.
ACGCTCCCTCGGAAAACGAGTGGCTGGAGCCGAACAGTTATTACGCTGTGGGCAAAGCTTCCGCCACGCTCTTCTGCCGTTATACCGCGCAAAGCCGGGGGGTGAGGCTGCCGACGCTGCGGCTCTATTCGGTATACGGCCCATACGAAGAGCCAACGCGGTTGATGCCGACGCTGATCGTGCGTGGTTTGCGGGGGCAGCTTCCGCCGTTGGTGAATCCGGACATCGCGCGGGATTACGTTTACGTTAATGATGTCAGCGATGCGTACCTGCTGGCCGCCACGCGGGAAGGCCAGGAGCCGGGCGCGGTCTACAATCTGGGCACTGGCGTCCAGACTTCGCTGGGCGAAGCGGTCGCCGCCGCGCGGAAGTTGATGGATATTGCGGTTGAGCCGGTGTGGGGGGCGATGGCCAATCGCCAATGGGATACGAGTGTTTGGGTGGCGGATCATCGAAAAGCGATTGACGATCTGGGTTGGCTGCCGGAGGTGACGTTCGAGCGTGGGCTGGACAGGATGTTAGCTTGGTTTCGTGATAACCCACCGCTCTTGAAGTTTTATGAACAGCAGCAGTTGAAAGCAAAGTAATATGGCTAAATTCAACCTCGGTCAGTACCGCACCTCGCGCAAATCTCTTGTGATCGCACTTCTTCTGGCTGGCGTGCTGCTATTTCTGGCGCTGCGCGGCGTGGCCTGGGAAGAGATGGCGAGGATAGTACGGCGGGCGCGTCCGGATTTTCTGGCGCTGGCATTTTTGACGCTTACGGTTTCGTACTTTCTGCGCGGGTTGCGTTGGCGCATTCTGTTAAGCGCCGGAAAACCTGTTTCCGCACTTACCGCCTTTTGGGCGACTTTGGTCGGGTATCTTGGAAATAACCTTCTGCCAGCGCGCGCGGGCGAATTGATGCGTTCTGTAATGATCAGCCGCCACACTGGGCTTAGCAACAGCTACGTTCTGGCCACGGCGATCACAGAGCGAATCCTGGATGTGGTGGCGCTGGTCATGATTAGCCTGGCCGCTTTAATGTCGCTGCCGGGAATGCCGCCGTGGCTGTTGAGGGCTTCTCAGGTCGCGACGGTTTTAGGACTGGTCTGCGTGGCAGGGCTTTTTGTTGCGACCAGGCTGGAAGGATTGCTCAATCGGGCAATCGGCTGGCTGCCTTTCTCCGACAGACTGCGCGACAAATTATGTGGGGTGCTAACACAGTTCTTGCTTGGCATGCGCGCCTTTCAACACCGGCGGCGAGCGGCGGCCTTTACCGTTTTGGCCGTGGTGATCTGGTTGATTGATGCATTCGTGGCCATCCTGGTAGCGCGAGCCTTGAACTTACGATTGGCCTTTCCCGAAGCCCTGGTGTTGTTGGCAGCCCTGGGCCTGGCAAGCGCCGCGCCCTCCACTCCCGGCTACATTGGCGTTTATCAGTTTGTGGCCGTGACCATACTGCCGCCATTTGGCTTTTCGCAAAATCAGGCCCTTATCTACATTCTGACCTTCCAGGCGGTGTGCTACGCCGTTGTCCTAACATTAGGCTCCGTCGGACTGTGGCGGTTGGGCGGACGCAGCGCTCCGTCTCACGCTCAGCCTGCTTCGGAGAGTTATAGCAGCGACCCGGATGTCGCTATGGCGAACGACTAGCGGTTCGATGTTTTTTCGACCGTCTTCCAGCGCAAGGAGCCATGTGAGTACAGCCAAAGTTCAACAAGCAGAGAAGATGATGGGCTTCACAGCCGTATTACGGCGAATCCGTGAATCGCGTGTGGCAAGGGCTTTGGGGTTTTGTCTGATCATTGCCTTTACGCTGTTGCCGATACTGAACATCATCCGGATTGTGGTGTCGACCGGGGCCAATGCAATCTCGAACGATTACGTTGCTTATGTTCAGATCGTTGATCAGGTGCTCAGTGGAACGTACGATTGGCGGCACTTTTTTTCAGATACCTTTATCGCCGGCGCACACTGTATGGCGTTGCCCATGCTTGTTCGTTTGGCTGTGGTGAAGTTTGCCAGTTGGGATATTTACTTCGAGCTATACATCATCATTGCGCTTGCTTTGTTGAAACTGATTTTGCTTCATCAATCGTTCACGGTTCTGGCCCCCCGCGCGTCTCGTTGGCTGCTGTGGCCGGTGCTGGCAGCGCTGGTCTTTTCCACATCACAGATCAATGTCTTCACCTTCGGAGATGCCGGCCTACAAGTCATGTTGGTTCAAGTCGGCTGTGCGCTTGGGATGTGGGGATTGGTGCGCTTCCGTGCCCAATGGCGGGGAATCGGACTGATGGCGGCAGGCGGAGCGATTGCCACCTTATCGGGCGGCGGCGGACTGCTTGCCTGGCCCGTGTTTCTGATCGGACTGGTATTGTTGGGATTTCGCAAAGCTTCACACTATGCAGCTTGGTTTGCTGTTGCTGCCATATCCTCGCTGCCGTATGTATTTTTTATCGTTATCCGGCCCACGATACCTCGCAAAAAACCGTCCTTGTTTAACTACGGATTTATTATCAATTCAATCGGCTGGCCGTTTACGAATAACATCGGTGAAAGTGTCACCGCGTTTCCTCAAGCTGTTTTGGCAGGGTATTTGGGAGTAGCGCTTGTTATTACAGGTTTTGTTTTGTTATGGGCCAAGCGGCGCACGCCTTATCCGGTACAAGCGACACCGGGCATAATGTATGTCCTTCTGGGGTTACTTGGTATTTGGCAGACCAGCCTGTTTCGCACCAATATTGCTCCCTGGTACACAACTGCATTCATGACTTTCTGGATCGGGCTGGTTGGATTGGGGTATGTGTTCTGGGTCAACCGGGAGCCCAAGCCCGCTGGCGGAAGGGGATATGCTTCGATACTTGCTCCATCCTGGAGCGTGGCTTTGGCAGTTATTCTGCTATGTTTGTATGCGACGTCCAATATCGCTTATGCAAATAAGGTTTTCTACCTTAACTCGCGCGGCCCGGCTGCGGCGGCCTGTCTGCGTAACTACAGGGTAGCTCCGACCTATTGCGAGCAGTACCTGTTTCAATGGGGCATTGGGCATTCCGGTGCGGTTGATTATCTGGGCAAGCCGCTTGAGCGTCATCATCTTTCCGTTTTTGCAGCGCACCAGGAATGGACGCTACAAGGTGATTACGTGCTTGATAACGTACGCATCCGGGAAGCGGCGGGTGTTCCGGGCGTCTTTTGGTCGCCTGGCTTGACAGGCCGGCCGGGAAGCTACGCGGATTACAAACATTTGAACCTGTTTCTGCACACTCCGAATTCCATTTCCTGGCGCGTTTCACTGCCTGCGAATGTTGAACAGGCGGATTTTCATTCCGCTGTTGCGCTCAGCGAATCGGCTCCGATAGATCCATCTTTGGACGGAGCTTCGTTCGAGGTTTACGTCGAAGCCGAAGGTCAATCCAGCCAGCAAGTCTTCCAGCGGCACTTGGCGGCAAATCAGCGCGACTGGCAAGCGTTCAGCATTCCGTTGAGTGTTTATGCCGGGCGGACAATCGTGCTCCGCCTGACTTCAAGCGGCGGACAGAACAATAACGGCGATTGGGCGATGTATCGTTACCCTTACATTGACGTGCGGGTGAATCCGGCCAAGTCGGCTTCCGAAGACATCCCGGCAAAGCCGTTTAGTATTAAACCCACGGCCGAGGATGCGCATTTTGACGTAACGAATCCCAATCAGTGGCAAGCGCCCAACATGGAGTTACTTCAAGCTACGGCTGGTACGAGTAGCAAATGGCGATTGAAGCAGGATGCAAGCTTGGCATACAAACCGGCGATAGATATATGCCTGGCTGATTACACGCACTTTTACGCGCGGTTAGGTGTTTCGTCGGACGTTGCTCTGCGCTCGTTGCAAATCTTTTATAAGCTTAAAGGCCAACCGTCTGTTGACGCGGAGCAATCGGTGATAATCCCGTTGTATGCCGGTGGCGATTTGCACGAATACACCTTCGACCTGAAGCTATTATTCCTAAGCAAAGGTGCGCACCTGACCGGGCTGCGGCTCGCTCCGATCTCTAATAGCGCACCCTCCAGGGAGAGTTGGGCCGAAATTGCGGATTTGCGGCTGATCCGTCGTGATCAGCCAACGCAATGCGCGGCGGCTCACGACTGATGCCGCAGCCAAATCAAATTGCTGATCTATTCGCGCCAGCCGCCGGATTATCGGCAAACAGATAAAGGATCAATACTGTGGACATTTTTTCGGCTACAACGTCAGGGGTATAGTGAGAATGGCCGGTTTTGAATTGAATAAAACCAAAGTAAGCTTGCGATCTGAGTTTGGTAAAATTCAATGGCCATTAGTTAAGTCCTTAAATTGCTTAACATCAAACGTTTGCTAACGTCCCTAAAACTGTCCGAACCATTGAAAGGATACAAGCTTGAAGATTCTTTCCATCTTCGGCACGCGCCCGGAGGCCATCAAGATGGCGCCCGTAGTGAAAGAGCTGAAGAAGCATACGAACCGAATTACCAGTCTTGTTTGCGTCACGGCGCAGCACCGGCAGATGCTTGACCAGGTATTGTCGCTGTTCGGCATTGAGCCGGATTACGACTTGAATCTGATGCGGCCCAATCAGACGCTGGCGCAACTTACTGCCACGGCACTGACTGAACTGGATGAGGTCGTCCGCCAGGAAAAGCCGGACTGGATATTGACGCAGGGAGACACGACCACCGCGATGGTCGGCGCGCTTGCCGGTTTTTATCATCAGGCAGCGGGCGTCAAGGTTGGGCACGTGGAAGCGGGGTTGCGCACCTGGGACAAATACCAGCCTTTTCCTGAAGAGATTAATCGAAAGATCGCCGATGCGGTATGTGATCTGCATTTCGCGCCAACTGCGGCTTCGCGCGAAAACCTGTTACGCGAAGGCGTCAATGACGCGGGCATCGTCGTCACCGGCAATACAGTGATTGATGCATTGCTGGACGTTGCCGCGCGTGATTATGACTGGGACGCTGGCGAACTGACCCGCGTACCGCGCGATAAACGGTTGATTCTGGTTACGGCGCACCGCCGCGAAAACTTCGGCCCGCCGCTTCAGGAAATCTGTGCGGCGTTGAAAGAGATCGCGGCGAGCTTCGATGATGTTCATCTGGTCTATCCCGTGCATCTGAATCCGAATGTGCAGCAGGTCGTGCATTCGGAACTGCGCGATGTGTCGAACATTACTTTGCTGGAACCGCTTGAGTACCTGCCGCTGGTGCAGTTGATGAAAGCTTCGTATTTAGTCCTGACCGATTCCGGCGGATTGCAGGAAGAAGCGCCCGGTTTGGGCAAGCCCGTGCTGGTGCTGCGCGAAGTGACCGAACGCCCCGAAGGCATCGAAGCCGGAACCGTCAAATTGGTTGGCACGGACAAAGATCGCATCGTGCGTGAGACAGCCAGATTGCTGGAAGACAATGATGAGTATGAAAAGATGGCGCGCGCCGTCAATCCATACGGTGATGGAAACGCGAGCAAGCGCATTGCTGAGTGCTTGCTCGCGTTTCCCGGGAGAAGTTGAGAGATTGCTTGCAAGTTGAAAACCGGGCACGTACACTCTGCGCCGTTCTTGCGCTGGGATAGGCCGGGGTGGTGAAACTGGTAGACACACAGGACTTAAAATCCTGAGGCTCGCAAGGGCCGTGCGGGTTCGAGTCCCGCCCTCGGCACTGAAATTCGGTCCAAAGAAAATGCCTGTGAGCGTGTTCTGACTCGTCGCAGGCTTTTTCTTTGGGTGAGCTGGAATCAGTGTTCACCTTCGCCTGATTTCCCGGGTACGCCCTCACCGCGTGATGCGGGGGCAGCTTGCGCTCGCCCGACCAGTAGTGCATTATCCACCACGTTCATTCCTTCTCTCGCGCATCAACGGTGATGCGCCACATGCCTCTAAGTTGTTTCGGCGGCGTTATGGATTGTTCGAGAGCGGGCTAACTTTTAACTTGCAGAAGCCGTTCGCTAGAACGTCCGATCACAGCTTCGCTGCTACCGTTCACCGAAGATCCTCTGATTCGAAGCTTCTCTTAAATTCCTGATCAGGAAAGGTACATTCAAAATGTCTATGAAACTTTATGTTGGCAACCTCTCGTTCCAAACGACCGAAGAGGAGTTGATGGATCTGTTTTCGCAAGCCGGCACAGTCGAATCAGCTTCACTGGTGACGGACCGCGACACGGGCCGTTCACGTGGCTTCGCGTTCGTCGAAATGGCAACCAAAGAAGAAGGAGATGCGGCGATCAACCAATTCAACGGTGTTGAAATCGGTGGTCGCGCCCTGACGGTTAACGAAGCCCGTCCGAAAGAGAGCCGTGGCGGCTTTGGCGGTGGTGGTGGTGGTCGCGGCGGCGGCGGCGGTCGTGGTGGTGGCTTCGGCGGCGGCGGCGGTGGTCGTGGTGGCGGTGGCGGTGGTCGTGGCGGCTTCGGCGGCGGCGGCGGCGGCGGTCGTGGTGGCGGTGGCGGCGGCGGTAACCGTTACTAATCGTCTTTAAAAACAAGCTTTGAGACAAAAAACATCAGACAGGATTCACAAGATTGGGCAAAACACTTGGGCGGAATCGGTCATACGGTTTTTTCCAATCGTGCTTAATCCTGTGGATTCTGTCTGATGTTTTTGTTTAAGAAATAACAGGCATACCGCAACTCATTTGCGTGTGATGCCAAATAAGGAAAGAAATGAATTTTGCTGAACTGGGACTTCAACCGTCGCTCGCCGACCGCTGTAAGTCTCTAGGATTTATTGAGCCGACGCCAATCCAACAACAGGCGATCCCTGTCATTTTGGGCGGCTCTGATTTAATTGGCTGTGCCGCGACCGGCACGGGAAAAACGGCGGCGTTCGTGCTGCCATTACTTCAAAAACTAGACGCGACGAAGCGCCCGGGTGTGCGAGCGCTGATTCTGTCGCCGACGCGCGAACTGGCTTCGCAGATCACTGACCACCTTGCAAATCTGGACACGAAGAAAAAGCCGCGTGCCGTAACCATCGTCGGTGGGGCCAGCGCCAACCGGCAATGCCTTGAACTCAGGCGCGGCGCGCAGGTGGTTGTCGCCACACCGGGCCGGCTGATGGATCACCTGGAAAATGGGACGGTGAATCTGGCCCATGTCGAAACACTGGTGTTGGACGAAGCCGATCGCATGCTGGATATGGGCTTTCTACCCGCCATCAGCCGCATCATTGGCATGTTGCCGGTGGACCGGCAGACGCTCCTTTTTTCCGCGACAATGTCCAGAGAAGTGGAAGGAATCGCGCACCAATATATGCGCAGTCCCGAAATCGTGAACGTCAATACGCGTGGCAAAGCTGCCATCACGGTCAAACAGAGCGCCTATCCGGTCGCCCTGGAATCAAAGACCAATTTGCTCTTGCATCTGTTGGAGCAGGAAGAGGCGGATCGAGTGCTGGTGTTTACTCGTACGCGTCGTGGCGCGGAACGGCTGGCGACGTTACTGGCGGCGCGCAAACATCTGGTCAATCGCATTCACGCCGATCGCTCGCAACCGCAACGTGAAGCTGCCTTGCGTGGTTTTCGTGACGGACGCTTTCGCGTGCTGGTTGCCACGGACATCGCCGCGCGCGGGATTGACGTGGATTCGATCTCGCATGTCATCAACTTCGACGTGCCTGATGCAGCGGAAGATTACATTCACCGCATTGGCCGCACAGGCCGCGCCGGGAACGAAGGCCATGCGCTGACGTTGCTGACGCCGGTGGATGAACTGTCCATGATGGCGATTGAAAAGATGACCGGGCAGTTGGTGGAGCGAATCGTCGTTCCGGGCTTCGGTGGCAAGATGCCGATTGTTGATAAATCGTCGCCGATGCGTGGTGGCGTACGCAGAAGCAGCGCTGGATTCCGTTCGTTCAACTCACGCCGTTTTGGCAGCCGGCGATCTGCTTAAGGTCGTTTAGTATCGTGAAGACAGGGTTGTGGGGCGATTTGGTCAATCGCCCCCATCGCTCGGCCCGCTAGCAAGTTTTACCCATCCCAGCCAGCTTGCATCAACTCCCTCGATTGCGTAGCCTCTAATCCGATCAAACCTTATCCCTACTCGATCTACAATTTTGATTGCGAGAAACTTGATGAAGATACTTCGTTTGCGCTCGATCTTGTCTTTTTCAGCTTTAGCCGTGTTGGCGTCATTATTCTTTGCTGCTTGTCAGCAGCCGTCATCCACCACACAAAATTCACCGGCGACACCGGCAACCGTTGCTGCAACAGCTTCGCCTGATGCGGCGGCGTCCCCGTTGCCATTGGGGTTAACGTTGCCACCGCTGCCGGACAAATTCGCGCCCGTCGAATTTACCGACGTGACCACCCAAACCGGCATCAAGTTCCGCCACAACAATGGAGCCTATGGCAAAAAGTACCTGCCCGAAACAAACGGTTCAGGAGGCGCCTTTCTGGATTTCGACAACGATGGCTGGCAGGACATCTTGCTGATTAACTCCGTGGATTTTGAGGATGCGCCCCCAAATGCCAAGAAGCCGCGACGATCCACAATGGCGCTTTATCACAACAATCAGAACGGTACCTTCACCGATGTGACGGCAGCGGCGGGGTTGGCCAAGCCGATGTACGGGATGGGCGTGGCGATTGGCGATTACGATAACGATGGCTGGGACGACGTCTTCGTAACAGCGCTGGGCGAAAACAAGCTTTTCCGCAATCTGGGCAATGGCAAGTTTGCTGATGTGACGGCAAAGGTTGGGCTGAATGCCGCGCCGCAATTTTCGACCAGCGCCGCCTGGCTCGATTATGACAAGGACGGCAAACTTGACCTGTTCGTCTGCAATTATGTGGATTGGGCAATTGAAAAAGATGTGAATTGCACGCTCGATGGCACGAACAAAAGCTACTGCACGCCGGAAAAATACGAAGGTCAGAAATCGCGCCTCTATCACAACACGGGCGGCAAGTTCGTGGATGTGACCGAAAAGGCAGGCATCACGGAAACGCCGCTGGGCAAAGCCATGGGCGTGGCGATTCTGGATTACAACAAAGATGGCTGGCCGGATATCTTCGTCGCCAACGACACACAGCCAAACAGGCTTTACAAAAATAACGGCAACGCAACCTTCACGGACGAAGCCGTCACTGCCGGTGTCGCCTTCAGCGAAGAAGGCAAAGCGCGCGGCGGGATGGGCACGGACTTCGCGGATATTGACGGTTCCGGGTTTCCTTCAATCATCGTTGGTAACTTTTCCAACGAAGGGCTGGCGCTCTTCCGCAACCAGGGCAAAGGCTTGTTCACGGACGACGGCCCGACCAGCAATCTTGGGCGCGACACGATGCTGTCGCTGACTTTCGGCGCATTCTTTTTTGATTACGATCTGGACGGCCTGCCGGATATTTTCATGGCCAATGGCCACGTCGCCGACGACATCAACAAAGTCCAACCAAAGATCACCTACGCCATGCGCCCGCAGCTTTTCCATAACGACGGCAAACGCAAATTCACCGAGCGCAAAGCAGGCAAGCCTTTCAGCCGCGCCATCGTCGCGCGCGGCGCGGCCTACGGCGATTTCGATAATGATGGCGACTTGGACGTGTTGGTGACGACCAACGGCGGCCCTGCTTACTTGTTGCGCAATGACGGAGGCAATCAGGCGCGCTTCGCCAAATTCAAAGCAATTGGATCGGGTGGCACGGCGACCAATAAAGACGGCATCGGCGCGAAGGTCACAGTCTTCCTGCCCGACGGTACCAAACAATGGCAAGTCGTCCACAGCGGATCAAGCTACTGTTCACAGAGCGAACTGCCACTGACCTTCGGCCTGGGCCGCAGCAACAAAATTGACCGTGTCGAAATCGAATGGCCAAGTGGCAAAGTGGACAAAATTGCCGGGCTTACAGCCAATCAACTTTATGTGGTGAAAGAAGGAACCGGCGTCAGTGAAAGCAAGCCGATGCCAATGGCCTCGCCTGCGCCGCAGCCTGTGCCCGCTGCAACGGTAGCGGCAATAAAATAATCTGGTGCATTACTTTTCACGAGAATGAATATGCCACTCAAAAGAATCCTCGCGCTTACACTGCTCGTTTTGGTTGCCATGTCAATTACTGCTTTGTCTCAAACGCAATCACCCAAACACAATCTGATGCCTGTCCCGGCCTCGCTGCAGTTTCAATCTGGCCGGTTGGCAATCACGGATTCATTTATCATCGCGGTCAAAGGGCACAGTGATGCGCGGCTGACGGCGGCGATTGATCGGATGGCACGGCGGTTGGATACGCGCACGGGATTGACGTTTGCGCGCGGGCTATTGAACGACTCAGCAAAAGCATCGTTGGTCATTCAATGTCAGGGCGCAGGGAAGACGATTCCTTCGGTGGAGGAAGATGAATCCTACACGCTGGAAGTTTCCGGCTCGCAAGCCGTGATGAATGCGCCGACGGCGGTGGGTGCGTTGCGGGGCCTTGAAACTTTCTTGCAACTGCTCAGCGGCGATAAAGATGGATATTTCATTCCGGCGGTCAGCATTCAGGACAAGCCACGTTTTCCGTGGCGCGGGCTGTTGATTGACATCGGGCGGCATTGGCAGCCGATGGAAGTCTTGAAGCGCAATCTGGATGGAATGGCAGCGGTCAAATTGAACGTTCTGCATCTGCACATTACCGAAGATCAGGGCTTTCGCATTGAAAGCAAGAAGTTTCCAGAACTGCACCAGATGGGTTCGGACGGAAACTTTTATACGCAGGAACAGATGCGCGAAGTGATCGAATACGCGCGGATGCGTGGCATTCGCGTGGTGCCGGAATTCGATATGCCCGGGCATACAACTTCGTGGTTTGTCAGCCATCCGGAAATGGCCAGCGCGCCTGGCCCGTACCAGATCGAACGCAAGTGGGGCGTTTTCGATCCGGCGATGGACCCGACCAACGAGCGCGTGTATGAAATTCTGCATGGCTTTTTGGACGAGATGGCGGCGCTCTTTCCCGACGCTTATCTGCACATCGGCGGCGACGAAAGCGAAGGCAAGCACTGGAACGCTAATCCGAAGATTCAGGCTTTTATTAAAGAAAAAGGCTTGAAGGACAATCACGGCCTACAGGCGTATTTCAACAAACGATTGCTGGCGATTTTGCAGAAGAACGGCAAACGGATGATCGGATGGGATGAGATTCTGCATCCCGATTTGCCCAATGACATCGTTGTGCATTCCTGGCGCGGGCCAAAGTCGCTGGCCGATGCAGCCAGAAAAGGCTACGCGGGAATTCTGTCGAATGGCTATTACATTGATTTGATGCAACCGACGCGCGATCACTATCTGAACGACCCGATTCCTGAAAACACGACGCTGACGGCGCAAGAACAAAAACTGATTCTGGGCGGCGAAGCGACGATGTGGTCGGAATGGGTTTCGCCTGAAACCATTGATTCCCGCATCTGGCCGCGTACGGCGGCGATTGCCGAACGCTTCTGGTCGCCGCGCGAAGTCAAAGATGTTGACGATATGTATCGGCGGCTGGCAGTGATGAGCAATCAACTGGAAGACTCCGGGCTGCTGCACAAGAAGAATCGGTTGGCGATGTTGCGGCGTTGGATCGGCGGCGGCGTGTATGCCAATAGTGAATTTGTGATGCAACCGCTCGAAAAGTTCGTTGCCCTCGTTGAGCCGGTCAAGGGCTACCGGCGAGGCTCAATGCAGAAAGCCACGCAATTTACGCCGTTGACGAAACTCGCTGATATCGCCACGCCTGACAGCGATGAGGCAAGAGGTATTGCCAGTCTGCTCGACCAATTACTTTCTGCCGGTGAGCAGATGCAAACTCGAATCGGCTCGACAGGCGTCAAATACGGAGATGGGAATACCCAGATACTGAAAAGAATGTTGGCTGAGTGGGTCGCTAGCTCCGGCACTATTCTTGGCACCGACGCGCTTGGCTCTTCGACGATTGCCACCGAGGCTGTGCCATTGCTTAGCGACTTGGCTGAGATTTCATATATCGGGATTGCGGCGTTGAGTTTTCTGGAGAATGGCAAACTGCCGCCGACTGGTTGGCGCGCGCAGTGTCTTGAGCTGCTTGGGGCCGCCGCTAACCCCAAAGCCGCAGTCGAACTGGTGATTGTTCAACCCATCAAAGAACTGGTCATTGCCGCTGCTGAACAGGAAAAGCGTAAAACAATGTCCGCCGAAGAATGGAAGAAGATGGTCAAGGAGATGGCTGCACCCAAGAAGAAGTAAAAACCTTGAAACGGCCTGATGCCCAACGGCGTCTTACTTCATCTGGCTGCCCCACAAGCAAACCGCTGAAAAATGGCCGAAAAGTGGAAGATATTGAAGCTAACGCGATCTTAACTTGACCTGCTCCGCAGCGGTGATTTACCCTTTCGCACTAAGTCGTCCAGAAACTAAGCATCCGTAATCCAAACTCAGTGATTTTTGGTAAGGCGTTGTCTCCGACAACACCATTACGCCGAGAAAAAAGCGTCCGGCAAGACCAGCAAGAGACGCTGCTTCCAAATATCCGGCAAATATCAGCAGGGATGAAATCAATTGCAGTTTTGTTTTCACGCTTTGAGCGGCGGCGGCATTGAACCGTCTGCTGATTCAATTGCTCCTAACTCCATTTTTTTTCAAGTGAGGGAGAATCATGTTTAAGTCAAATTCGTATCGTATGCTCTGCGCGGCGATGCTCTTTGCGCTTTGCTTTGCCTTTGGTGGCGGCCAGGTGTTTGGGCAAGCGAATGCCAGCGCTGGCCAGGTTGCGGGCACAGTGCGCGATAGCAATGGCGCGGCCGTCGCTGGCGCGCGGGTTCGCATTATCAACACACAAACCGGTTTGGAACAGACCGCGACGGCCGGCGAGGACGGCTTGTTCCGCTTTGTGTTACTGCCTTCGGGCACCTATAACCTGACGGCTGAAGCGGCCAGCTTCGCCAAGACTGAGTTGACTGGTCTCAGGGTCACGGTCGGCCAGGTCACCGACGCCAATCTCACGCTCGGAGTCGGCGCGGTTTCCGTCGCCGTCACGGTTACGGCGGAAGCCGTGCAGACCACCGTTTCACAACCCGACGCGATAATCAGTCAAACGCAGATCGATAATTTGCCGATCAATGGACGCCGCTTCCAGGACTTCGTCACTCTGACGCCCACGGCGCAGGTTGATCCGTCGCGCGGCCAGATTTCGCTTTCGGGTCAGCGCGGCATCAACGCGAATGTCAGTATTGACGGCGTTGATTACAACCAACCCTTCTTTGGCGGTCTGCGCGGCGGCGAACGCTCGAACAGCGTCTTCACCATTCCGCAGGAATCGGTCAAAGAATTCCAGGTGATTGCTGCCGGTTATTCGGCGGAGTTTGGGCGTTCGACCGGCGGTCTGGTCACGGCCATCACCAAGTCCGGCACGAACGCGTTTCGCGGCTCGGCCTTCTACCTGATTCGCCCGCAGGAACTGGCGCGCTCAAACGCCTTCTATGACACGCTGGCGCGTTCGCTCAAACGCGACATCATCGTTTCGCCGACGCAGCAGCAGTTCGGCGGTTCCGTCGGCGGCCCGATCAAGAAGGACAAGATGTTTTTCTTCGGCTCTTATGAGCAGCAGCGCTTCCGCAATCCGCGCCAAGTCTTCTTCGATCCCCTCAGCACTTTCACGCCGACGGCGGCCACGCAGGAAGCCTTCGATTTTTACAAGACGCTGCAAGTTCCGTTTGAGCAGACCAACGACGCCAAGGCCGGCCTGATTCGCTTCGATTGGAACATCAGCGACCGCAATCGCTTCAACGTTCGCTACAATCAGAGCAACGCCAACGCGCTTAACAGCACTTCGGTCGGCAGCACGGTCTATAACCAACCGGCGATCAACAACGCCATCTCGAACAATGGCACCGAGCAGGACAAGACCTACACGGTGGTCGGCCAGTTCACCACCACAATCAACAGCAATTTGATAAATGAGTTGCGCGGGCAGTATTCGCGCGAAGTCCGTCCGCGCTTGGCCAATGCGGAAGCCCCCAATGTCACAAACAACATCGGACGCTACGGCACGGTCAACTTCCTGCCCACCACGCAGTTCGATTACCGCATTCAGGCCTTTGACAATCTGACGTGGCTGCTCGGCAACCATTCGGTCAAAATGGGGGCCGAAGGCAATCAGGTTTTCGCCAACCAGACCTTCGGCTTCAATCAATTCGGCGTCTTTGGTTCCACCACGACCGACACGGCGACGATCCTCGATGTTCTTTCTTTTACGCCGGGCATCACGGGCGGCGCGGTCAACCGCTTTGACTCCACCACGGCGACCTATCTGCGCCAGATCGGCAACCTGCAAGCTTCATATGACGTGCAGCAGTTCTCGCTCTTCGTGCAGGACGCCTGGCGCATTCGCCCGAACTTCACGCTCAACTACGGCTTGCGCTGGGAGGGGCAGTTCAATCCCGCGCCCGAAGCCAACAACGACATCATCCTGAATCAGATTCGCGGCTTCCGCTTCCCGTCGGGACACACCTTTGATCCGTCGTTCATCCCGGACGCAGGAGCGCAACTCGGCCCGCGCCTGGGCTTCGCGTGGGATCCGTTCAGCAATGGCAAGACCGTCGTGCGCGCCTTCAGCGGCATCTACTACGCCAGCACGCCGATGCTGCTTTTTGCCAGCGCGATTAACAACTTCCGTAATCCTCCGGGCGATGTTTCGGTGCAGTTCCCTCTGTCGGTGGCCAGCCTGCCCGTCGGCAGCCCGCTGCGCTCCTGCAATACGCTCTATTGCCAGTTCAACCTGATTGGCATCAACCTCAATAACGCCTCGCTCGGCAATTTGCCGGTGCCGACCACGGCTCAGTTGCAATCGCTTATTTCGCAGTTCGGCTTTAACCCGTTCGGCGGCGCGGCCGTGACGGGCGTGGCCAATGACTTCAAGAATCCGAAGTCGTACCAAATCGGCGGCGGCGTCGAGCACGACCTCGGACGCGGCCTGAGCGTCGGCGTAGATTACAGCCAGGTCAATACAATTCACCTGCAACGCAATCGTGAATTGAACCTGCCCGCGCCGATCCTGCGCGATATTGCGGTTGATCCTGCGCAGCGTCCGTTTTTCGGCATCACCAGTGGCTCCAGCCCGCTGCGAGCGCGTCCGCTGCCGCAACTCGGCAACATCCAGATTCGCGAATCGTCGGCTCGTTCGGTCTATCAAGCGATGGTCATAAGAGCCAATCTGCGTCGGAAGTGGGGACAGGTCAACGCCTTTTACACGCTCTCGCGCTCGCTTTCGGACGACGACAACGAGCGCGATTCGGGCGGTGCTACTTATGAAAACGTCTTCAACCTGCGGCCTGAATTCAGCTACTCGCGTCTGGATCGGCGGCATCAATTCGTCGCCAGTCCGGTCTTCTTCCTGCCTTATGGTTTTGAAGTGTCGAGCGCCATTCGGCTGCTGTCAGGCGCACCGTTTGATGCTTCTCTGGGCGGCGACGCCAACGGCAACCGCGACGGCGTCAGCACCGACCGCCCGTATTCAGCGGCGGGCGTGCCATTCAAGCGCAACGGCTTCCGCAACCGCGCAATCTACAACGTGGACTTCCGCGCGCAGAAGGGCTTCGGCTTCGGCGAAAACCGGCGGCTGCTCTTCACGGCTGAGTTCTTCAACATTCTCAACTTGAAGAACCTGACCTATGCCGGCGCAGCGGCGGGCAACTATTGTGCGCCGGTCACCGCCTCCTGCGGCTTCGGCGCGCCAACCAACACGACGTTTCTGCAACTGAAGGACGCCAACGGCAACCTGCTGCTCAACAACAACCCGGGCCAGCCTTTCCAGATACAGCTCGGTGCGCGCTTCCAGTTCTAAACCGGCTGGAAAATAGGCAAATAAAAAGCGGAGGCTGATATCAGCCTCCGCTTTTTATTTCGTGCGCCGGGCAGGGCGCATTCACTTGAGTATGAGGCGGCAAGGCTGGGTGAGGAGGCGAATATCTTCAAAGCCCAATCCCTGCACGGAAAGTCTTGACGTATATGCGGCGGGCATAAGCGGGAAGGCGGATGCGCAATACCCGGGGAGGTCTGTCGGTTTGCTGCAGGGCTAGTGTCGTCGAGAGGCGGCGCGATGAACCGGCAGAAGTCAGCCGAGAGCATAGTGGTTCCAAGCGACCGGAGCGAAGGCCCGAACACGTAGAAAGGACTGACGCTTGAATTTCGACGTTCGTGGAGACGCAGACAGTCTGGCTGAGATGCCCGAATCCCACTTGGAGAGTAGTGGCCGGAAGCCACGAGGGTACGAGACGGGTGCGCCCGTACGGCGCGGCAAAGGAAAGTAATTCGTCAGGTCGGAAGACTTGCAGTTGCCAGAATGCATTAGAGTTGTTGCGGCATTTAGAATCAATAGCTTAGATGAAAATTCCAGAGCCCCGCGCAGACTTCCAGAATAACAGAGTTGTTGCGGCATTTAGAATCAATAGCTTAGATGAAAATTCCAGAGCCCCGCGCAGACTCCCAGAATAACATTGTATAACTCAAGATCATGCATGCGCAGACGGTCTGATAAAATTCGATACCGTTTTAAGCCGGCGAGAGCATGCTCAACGACAATTCTCTTACTGGCAAGTAACTTGTTTTCTTCTTTTTGTTCTGCCGTCAGTTCCTGTTTTTTCGGCTTTTTATTTGGTATCAGTAGCTCTTTGCATTTGTACTCTTTATCGATACCCAAAAAACCAAGATCAACTCGTACGCGAAAGTTCTCGAACCAATTTTGCTCTGGTGGGAACTCCTCCCGGAACATCCGATAGTCGTGCGTTTTCCCCACCCAACAGGAGCTGATGTACGGAATGAAACGCGCCGTGTTACTCAACGCGATGGCTTTGAGCGTGTGACATTTTTTCCCCGGAGTAATGGTCTTTTTGCGCCTCTTTTTCACCGGGTCTTTGCATTCTTTGCTCGACACCGTCAAAGATCAGAGTTTCTTCTTGCGCCAGGTAAGCGGCAAATTCCGCCGCATCCTTGAAGGAGCGCCGTGGTAAACACCCGGCTGTTTCCAAAGCATGTTCTAACACCTGCGTTCCCAGTGTCTGGTTGCGTTTAGCGTTAGAGGCGTCCATACCACTAACGAAGCCCAAAACATCGTAAGTTAAACCGGCTTTCAGGCTAAATAAGGTAAAGAACAGTAACTCTTCTTCTGATTGCAAGCTAGGCATCCCTTGGATTTCCGCTTGCCGTTGTGCGACGGATTTTTCATATAGCCTAAGATAACTTGCAGTGAACAGGATAAGTAACTTCTCAAACCTGACTTGGTCATGGCCAATCGCCGCGCGCCATTGTCGTTCAGTAGTTAAATCGGATATTTGTAGCTTCATGGCAGTCAGTTTAACGATTTACACTGAAGGCGGCAAGTCTATGCAAAGCAATGCATTACGAAAAACTCCTTGTCGCAACAAGTCTATTATGGAAGCAGTGGTCGCGCGTGAGAACCTGCTTGATGCTTAGAAACTATCTCAAAACTCAAAATACCTGCATTTTGATGCGGTTAGCAATTTGGCCAACCACAACCTATTGTTGCTATTCTGAGTTTTGAGATGGACTCTTATTCGCGTGTGATGAGTAACAAAGGAGCGGCGGGCGTTGATGAAATGACTGTCGAGCAATTGCTGCCGTACTTGCAGGAGCATTGGGCACAGATCAAAGAGAGCTTGTTGAATGGAACGTATCAACCGGCAGAGGTCGCAAACTGACGAGGGTGATCGAAGGCTTGAATCAGGTGCTGCGAGGTTGGATGAATTACTTCCGCCTGGCAGAAGTGAAGGGAGTCTTTGAGGGTGTGATTTCGCCCTGATGTACTTTGTTATGCTGCTTGCTGCATAACATTTGTCCGGAAGCCGTCCCATTGCCGGGAGAGTTTGATTGCACGAAGTTGTAAAATCTGCGCGCCAGACTCGCGTTTCCAGCGCATCCCGCTGCGGCAGAAGCGGGACTTGATGAGTTCTTTGCAGCCAGCCTCGGTGACGCCGCTGCC
>JBBQVH010000062.1:0-45553 GCA_038211695.1 Blastocatellia bacterium
GGTAGTGGCTCAGTGAAGAGAGAGAGCACGATGCAACCACGTGTCAGTAGCCCGCGCGTGAGCAAGGGCTGGCGTGGCGTCCGGCGGCCCTCCCTCACGGTCGGGCTACTGACACATCTCCCCCACCTGAACCACTACCAAATATATTTTTGCTTTTCATAGCTCTCCAAGTAGTGTGGCGAACCTTGGTTCACCGGGGGTAAGGCTCAGGCGAGAAGGTGAACACACCTCTCCCGTGCAGACTTCAATGCTTATAGCGGCTTGCAAATGCGTGCGCCCAATAGGTGACTTGGTCAGCGACTGTGGAACAAGATGGTATCTTGTTCCCGACCGCCAGGCACAAGATGCCATCTTGTGCCACATCTGCCAGCGGTCGCACACAAGTGCAAACCGCTATAAGCGTGACGTCGGACGTGGGGTAGCAAACGCCGTTGCTGTTTAGGTTGTGGGCCAGTGAGATTCAGTCTATGGCGCAAGATGGCACCTTGCGCTAATCCGAAGGGGCAACATTTCAATCGGCACAAGATGCCATCTTGTGCCACATTTCAATTCAGATGTTTCCATTAAGCGCAGTTACCTGGCCTGCGATCACATTCGAAGCGGCGCTTGATTTCGCCTCATCTTCATCCTCCGTTTGCCCAAGCTCATCCAATGCCTCTTCAATGAAGCTCAGGAGTTCTTCGGGAGAGCGGAAGCGTCCATCCCGACCGCTGTCCACGTGCTCAACGCGTCCCTCGAATCCGGGGCAATTGGATGGGTGATGAAGTTGGATGACGAAAGCTCGCCGCATGGTGCGAGTGAGAAGAAGGCGGGCAGAAGAAGCGTGAAGTTTCGGTTGTTTTTCGGTGGAGTTTTGGTGGAATTTGCGGATGGCTGGCGGCTTACGGTGGCGCAAGATGGTATCTTGCGCTGCTTCGTGTAGCACAAGATGCCATCTTGTGCCAATGATCAGACAGTCTGGCGCAAGATGCCATCTTGCGCCACATCGTCTCGCAGGTAGCTCCATTGCCATTCCTGCCAGTGCCTGCCTTGACCGGGTTGTTGAGCACGTAATCAATCGTGCGCTGCCATTCTTCGTGATCCCGGATGTAGTGGTCGTAACTTTCGTGCTCCCAAAGTTCTCCTCTGCGGTTCAGCACTTTGTTCCCTTCGCGCGCGCTACGCCGTTTGATCCGGTGCGTGATTTTGGCCAGCGAGTAATATTCCACTTTGACGAAGCGAGGAGAGCCGTCCGGCGTCAGTTCGATATAACCGACATTTCCCTCGCCGTCGTGGCACAAACTGACATCGGGCGGAATTTCGCTTTGTGGCAGTGGCATCAGCACCACGTGCAGATGATTTGGCATGATGCAAAACGCATCCAGTTGGTAATGTTCCCGGTCTCGATAATGCATCGCCTCAGCCAGGATCGCCGCAATGCGATCATCGGCCAGCCAGCGCGGGCCGGATTTCGCTTCGTGCAGGAGTCGTTCGTATTCTCGAAACCAAAACCGCCCCCGCGCATGCAGGTCGGCTTCTGTGTCCGGCGCTCCTTCCACACCGTCTTTTGCTTTGACCCTCGCCGCTTGCTGTGCCAGTCGCAGCATGACCGACTCCGGTAATGAGCCTGCCACCCGCGTAGTAATGAAAAAGGTCGCTCCGGGAGGCTGGATATGCGGCAGGTATCGGTGGTATTCGCCTTTGAATTCCAGATTGTGCATGGCGTGTTTTTTGTGGCGCAAGATGGCATCTTGCGCCTGCTTGCAATACCTTCCTGCTTTTGTGGCGCAAGATGCCATCTTGCGCTCTTGCTTACTGTGTCTCGCGTTCAATCGGAAACAAGCGAACAAGCATGCTGGCACAAGATACCATCTTGTGCTACACGAAACAGCGCAAGATACCATCTTGTGCCACACGAAACAGCACAAGATACCATCTTGTGCTACAGGTTAGTCGGCAAAAATGCGCGCCTGAATAGAATTCACGAACGACTGGCGCAGCGGTTCATCTTCATCCATGGAATCGGCCAGCTTCTGCAGCGTCTGGTTGCGAATTCGGCGGTGGTCTTCGGCCTGCGCGTGGCGACCAGTCAGAGCGTATAACTCCGCTGCTGTCTCGTGAACGCGCCGGAGGGCGAGAGGGGCTTCGATTGCTTCGACGATGGCCAGCGCCTTTAAGATCGCGCGCTCCGCACCAGCGTAATCTTGCTCCGCCAGCGCCACGCGGGCGCTCATTTGCGCGGCGCGAGCATGCCAGGCCGGGTCGGCATTCCGGTCGCTGATTTCGCTCAGTTGGTCTGCTTCGCGGCGAGCCGCCTGAATGTCTCCCTGCGCCAGCCGCAACTCGGCCAGGCAAGAATGCATCGGCATCTTCCAGTGCCAGGCCAAAGGCACGAGTGCGTTTTCGTGCAATTCCCGCAGTTCCGTCAGGTAGGCCTGCGCCTGGTCATAATTGCCCATCCCAATCTCGGCGGCGGCTCCGGTCGTCATAAACAACAGCGGGATTTTGGTCGGCGCTGCGCGAAAGACTGACAGCGCCATCTGGCAGATCCCGCTCGCCCCGGCGTAGTCGAACGCCTCGCATTAAAGCTCAGCGGCAAAAACCTGGCCAATGGCTCGATCAAGCGTGTTACCGCTTCGCTTGAGGATGGGATCTAGTTCCCGCTGGATGCGCAGCGCCTGCCCGAACTGACCGAGTTCCATCAGCGCCCGGGACTGGTAGGCGCCGAGGTTCAGCAGGCTCAAATGGTCGCCAATCTGCTTGGATAACGGCAGGCATTCCGCCGCCAGACGCTCGACGCCGCGGTAATCGCCGGACCAGATTTGCGTCGAGACGTGTAACGCCGTGTTGCGAACAAAGCGGGGAAGATCGCCCGCGCGGCGCAGCCGTTCAAGACCTTGGATGAACGTGCCGGCCAGCTCATGCCGCCAACCGTAAAGTCCGATGCGAAGGTGAATGACTCTCGCCTCGACGTCAAGGCGCAGGGACTCGTCGCTTAAGTCACTGCTGATCTGTGCGGCTCGTTCGCAGAGTTCCAGCGCGCGTTCGGCGTCTGTCCATCTGAGTTCGTCGGACATCCTGAGCAACGCCCGAATTCGGGCCTCGCGCTGGCCGGATGCGGCAGCCCTCTCAGCCAGTCTTTCCCGGCTTCTGACCGCCTGCAGCTGGTCGCCGAGTGTGGTATGGGCATCGGCGAGTTGCTCCAGCGTCTCGATCTGCATCTGCATTCGGGCAGCTTCAGGAAGCTTGGCGGCGGGTTCGAGCGCCAGGTCAAGATTGGCGACGGCTTCGCGCCAGGCGTAGCGGCCCACATCGTTTTCCGCCGCCAGCCGCAGATACCGCACGGCCCGCGCCCAATCGCGCCCTTCCTGAAAATGTCTCGCCAGTTCCGGGGCGACTTGCGCCGCGCTGTCGCTCCACAAGCGTTCCATCGCTTTGCCGATGCGCTGATGAAACCGCAAGCGGGCGACGGGACTTGACCGGCGATAGAACGTTTCGCGATAAATCGAGTGAATGAACCGGTAGCGCGCCGAAGCCGAACCATCCGGCAAATCTTCGATCCCTGCGCTGCGCAGCATCAATTGCCGCGCGGCGAGACGTTCGCAGCAATCTTCAACCGCGGATGAGTCGCGGCCCGTTCCTGCCGCCACTGCCCACGCGGCGAAATCAACTCCGGCCACGCTCGCGCCGGTGAGCGCCTCCTGCTCTTCGGCAGTCAGTTGTTCGATCTTCCTTTCGATGAACTGATACGGACTCTCCGGCACAACTGAGCGGACTTCTTCGAGCGAGGCGTTCAGCTTCACCATCGCATCGTCTTCGGCCATTATTCCACGGGCCAGCAAGTGATCCACTGCCGTGACCATAAACAACGGCCTGCCGTCCGTTTGTTCGCGAATCAGTCCGGCCAGTTCGTCCGGGATCGCCTTGCCCGCAAATCGCGCGGTCAGGTATTCCGCCACCGCGCGTGCGCTGAGCGTTTCCAGCGGCAGCTCGCGGCAGAGGCGGCGTGTAAGCAATTCCTGTTTTAACGGTTTGAGCGGATGCGGCGAAAGAGCCACTTCGACGGGGCGATAAGTGGCCAGGAGCATCAAGCGGGCCGGCTCCTGGCGGCGAGCCAGCGCGGAGAGGAGATCGAGGGTCGCGTGGTCGGCCCAGTGCAAGTCTTCGAGCACCAAGGCCAGAGGGGTTTCGATGGTGAGGGCTTCGAGCGCCTCGCACAGTTCGCGTAGCATGCGTTCGCGCGTCACGCCAAGGAGTTCGCGTTGCAGCATCTGGCGACGCTCCGGCGTCAGATGCGCCGGAAACTGCGCGAGCCAGGTCGGCGCAAATCCGGCCAGCAGTTCAACCGTCTCCTCACCGCCGGCTTCGCGGCATAAGCGCCCCAGCGCTTCGAGCACGGGGTAATAGGCCTCCTGCTCGCGGTAGCCTTCAATGCATTGCCCCGTGGCCGTGCGCAGCAGAACACGCGCTGATGTTTGCTCAAGAAAGGCTTCGGTCAGGGCTGTCTTGCCGATGCCCGGCTCTCCGGTGATGAAGACGACCTGTCGCTCCCCGCGCGCCGCCCGCTCGAAGCAAGCAGCCAACCGCTTCAGTTCCGCCTGACGACCGGACAAATGCCTGAAAATGCGATCACCGGCGGAAGCCGATATCGCAGGCGCGCGATCCGTCACAGGGGCGATAAACCGGTAGCCGCGGCCCCGCTGTGTTTCAATGAAAGAAGGATTCCCGGCCCGGTCGCCCAGCGCGCGGCGCAGTTCCAGGATGTAGCCTTTCAGGTTCTCTTCCTGAACATAAGTCCCGGGCCAGACGGCCTCCATCAATTCTTCTTTGGTGACAAGGCAGCCATCATGCCCGATGAGATGGCGCACGATGGCATAGGCCTTGGGAGTCAAGGGGACACGTTCGCCTTCTTGCCACAGGCATTCGTTGATTGTGTCGAGTTGAAAAGAACGAAAATGTTTCATCCCGCCGAGCCACCTCAAACAGAGTTTTGCGGGCAACAAATCAAGCCTGCCCCAGCAGGCATGCGAGCGACCTCTATTTGCTTCAAACCAGTCCTTATTGCGATTCGGATCTGGTTATTCCGTTTGAAACCAAGTTGGAATTTGTTCGAAGATCGCCGTCAAGCGTCGAACTTAACGGCACATCCTAAGCCAGTTGCAACTCCGGCTCAAGACTTTGCCTTAATCGCTGCGAAATAAAAAAAATGGTCCGAACTGGTTGCCGCATCCCGTCGAAGGAACCGCTTCAGAGAAAAATCGTTGCCGCGAAATAAGAAAAGGGGAGCGCGGATTCTGTCGTCCACGCTCCCCTTTCGAGCAGCCCAAGAACAAATAAGTGAGGGTAAAAATTTAACTTCCCGGTTTCGGCGCATCCTCTGTCGTGGGACAAGATGCCATCTTGTCCCACATCGAGAAGTTAATTTTTAATGCCTACTAAGATGTGGTCGTTAATTGCCCGGCGGTTTGGTCTCGCCGTTTTTGCGCAGCGTCGGACGCTCCGTCTTCTGCTCCTTTTCTTCGCTGCCCGTGCTTGTGCCCGCGTCTCCGTTTTCGCCAGGCGTCGGCTGACGCCGTTTCAGCGTCGGGCGTTTGCTGTCAGCGTCTGTTGCGCCGCCACGTCCGCCAATCGCACGTGCATTGGTGATGGAGATCAATCGGTTTTTGACCTGCTGAAATTCCGAAGTGTTAATGGTGTATTCGCTACGGTCCGGGAAGCGGGCAATCAGCGCATTGACCTTGTCAATGCGGTCACCGACCATCGGATGCGTGCTGAAGATACGCGATACCGTGCCGGGTTTTTTCTTTTCCTGCGCTTGCAGTTTCTCAAAGAAGCTTGCCATCGCGCGCGGGTCGTACCCTGTGGCCCACAGGTATTGCACACCCAGCATATCCGCTTCGTATTCGGCGGCGCGCGAGAATTTCAGAAAGCCCATCGGGATGAGCAAACTGGCTGCCTGCCGCGCACCAAAGCCGCCCCAGCCTCCGACAAAGATCAGCGGCACCGTGCTCCAATTGATGATTTCTCCTTTCGACGCCTGCTCAACGCCGTGACGTGCCGCCACGTGGCCAATCTCGTGCGCCATTGGCCCGGCCATCTCTGCTTCGTTATCCGCAGCCAGAATCAACCCTTTATTGACGTAAAAGAATCCACCCGGCAGCGCGAAGGCGTTGATTTCGTCCGAATCAATCACCTTGATGGTGAACGGAACCTTGGCGTCTGAATGCAGCACCAGGTTCTGACCGACCTTGTTGATGTATTCGACGATGATCGGGTCTTCAACCAGTTTGGCCGAACGATCCACTTCCTGCGCGAACTGCCGTCCGACGTTGACCTCTTTGTCAATCGAATAGAAGTTGATCTGATGTTTGTTGATGTTTCGTTTGCCGATCAATTCTGGATTTTCGCTTTCATCCAGAGGTTGGTTCTTGGCGGCGGCGGTCTGTTTTTGCGGTGTCGCGGCAGGTTTCTGCGAATTGTTCTGTGCGAAAACAGGGACGGCCAAGATAGCGATGCTCAGAACGATTCCCCACGGCCGGTGACTGTCTGGTGATAATCTCATTTGCTCAATCTCCTTACCAAAAGCTGCGAGAAACAGAATGAACTGTAGGTTTGGCCGTAGTGGCTCAAACCCTGTCTGCCTGTCACTGTTGACTGGCAGGAATAATGGCTATCTTCAAATAAATTGGGATTTATGATCACCACTCGATAGAGGGTGGATTGCAGGCATTATACTCAGCGCTAATAAAAATGCTGCAAGTTTGTAATTAATCTTCTCACAGACAACAACTGGGTTTAGCGGGTGATCATGCGAACACGATGCGCTTCGGTATCGCCAACAAAGATTGTGCCGTCTCGATCAACGAATACGCCGTGAGGCCTGGCCATCAAACATCGCAACGGATCACCATCAGCACAAATACCGTTAAAGCTGTTTCCTTTTTCACCAGTACCCACCACTAATTTGATCCTTCCCTTTTTCACATCAATCATTCGGATCGAATGGCTTTCGGTGTCAGCAAGATAAACATTACCGTCCGGCGCAATGCTTAAGCCTTTCGGGCCTGACAGCGTAGCCAGTTTCGCCGGACCGCCATTGCCTGTGAATCCGTTCTTGCCCGTTCCAGCCACGTGGTGAATGGTTCCGGCTTTCAGATCGAGTTTGTAGACGGCATTGCCTTCGCGCAGGGCCAGCCACAGATTGCCTTGCCGATCAAAATCAATTGCGCGCGGGCCGTTGAGCGGCGTGCCCACGATCTTTGCGCCATTGGGAGTCGCCTTCTTTTCGCCCGTGCCCGCGAAGGTTGTGATGATGCTTGTCTTCATTTCAACTTTGCGAATGCGATGGTTGAGGATGTCGCAGATGAACAGGTCGCCGTTTTTATCAAACTGAATGCTGTGTGGCTGATTCATCGTGGCTTGACTGGCCGGGCCGCCGTCGCCGGAAAACCCTGGCCCGCCAGTGCCAGCAATGGTCGAGATCATTTGCGTCCGGCGATCCACGCGGCGGACAACGTGATTCATCCGTTCGACGAAAAATAAATTGCCCGATTTATCAAAGCGCACTTCGTAGGGTTCGTTGAGTTCAGCTTTCGTCGCGATTCCGCCGTCGCCTGCATACCCCTTCTTGCCCGATCCCGCGACGGTTGTCATCACGCCGTTGCGGGCAATCCGGCGGATCACATGATTCATCGTGTCGCAGACGTAAAGCGCGCCATCCGGCCCGCGCACGATTCCGAACGGATTGTCCAGTTGCGCTTTTGCCGCCTGCCCGCCGTCCCCCGAATAGCCTGCCTGGCCGGTTCCGGCAATGGTTGAAATTCGAGCTTTGGGTTGTTGACCTCCTCCGGTCGCTCCCAAACTGAGCGCAACGACGAGTGCTAAAAACAGGCGTCTGGCCCGTATTGCTGATTGCTTCACGGATTGTTTCTCCAGTTGGCTTCTTTGTGTTTGACCGCTCCGGAAGGCTGCCATAAGATGCGCGCCATCGGCAGTTCCTCTTTCGGTTTCGACATTCCTTCACCCGGAGTAGAGAGTATGGTCAGCAACAAAAAATTCAAAGCCGCCTTATTGGTTTTTGCATTCGCCTGTGCAGGTTGGGCCGTTTCAGACGATCCGAAATTCAGCGATGCGGAGAGAAATTATTGGGCGTTTCAGCCGGTTCGCAAACCGGCTGTGCCCGCTGCCGCGAATAAATGGATCAAAACGCCGATAGACGCTTTCATCCTGAAGGAACTCGAAGCCAAACATCTTGTGCCCGCCGCGCCCGCTGATAAGGTCACGCTGATCCGCCGCGCCACTTTTGATCTGACCGGCCTGCCGCCAACGCCGGAAGAAGTCACGGCTTTTCTGGCGGACAAGTCGCCGAAGGCTTTTGAGCGTGTCGTTGATCAGCTGTTGGCATCGCCGCATTACGGCGAAAAGTGGGCGCGGCATTGGCTTGATCTGGCGCGTTACGCCGACAGCGATGGGTTCAAAGCCGACGACACCCGGCCCAACATCTGGCGATACCGCGATTACGTCATCAAGTCCTTCAACGCCGACAAACCCTACGACCGCTTCGTCAAAGAACAACTGGCTGGCGATGAACTTTGGCCCGAAGACCCGGATGCCGTGGCCGCAACCGGATTCAATCGGCATTACCCCGACGAATACAACGCTCGAAACTTGATGCAGCGGCGGCAGGAGATATTGAACGACATCACGGACACGACGGGCGCGGTCTTTCTGGGACTGACCTTCGCTTGCGCGCGCTGCCACGATCACAAGTTCGATCCGATCCTGCAAAAAGACTATTACAAACTTCAGGCCTTTTTCGCCGCCGCGCGCGCCAAAGACGATTACGTGCTGGCGTCGAAAGCTGAACAGGCCGACTACGAGCGCAAGCGCGCCATTTGGGAAGCCCAGACCAAGGACATCCGCGAACGCATCGCCAAGTTGGAAGCGCCCGTCGTCAAATCGCTATATGACGAAAGCTTCGACAAGTTCCCAGAAGAAGTCAGGCTGGCCGTCACCAGCGCGCCCGAAAAACGCGATACGATGCAATGGTTGATGTATCACAAAGCGCAGTGGCAACTGAATTACGGCGTGGACGAAGACGGCAATGGCATTGGCCAGAAGCTCAAAGGTGAACAGAAGAAAGAATGGGAAGCGTTGCGAAAACAGCTTGCTGCTTTCGACGGAATCAAGCCGAAGCCGCTGCCCATCGGCTCCGGGATGATTGATGTTGGCCCGCAAGCGCCCGCGACGTATACCTTGAAAGTCGGCGCGTACGACGTGCCTGTGGATGAAGTACAACCGGGCTTTTTGACAATCTTGGAAAGACAGTCTGCAAAGGTTCTGTCTTCGGCAAATCCAAACACGACAGGCCGCCGCACGGCCCTGGTTAACTGGCTGACACGACCCGACAATCCGCTGACCACCCGCGTGATGGCTAATCGCATCTGGAACTATCACTTCGGTCGCGGCATTGCGGGTACTCCCAGCGATTTCGGGCTGATGGGCGAACGGCCAACCAATCCCGCTTTGCTTGACTGGCTGGCCGCAACATTCGTTGAACAAGGCTGGAGCATCAAGAAAATGCATCGGCTGATCATGCTTTCCAACGCCTATCAACAATCGTCCGCCTTTAGCGAAGAGGCAGCGAAAATTGATCCTGACAACAAACTGCTATGGCGGTTTCAGCGCCAGCGTCTGACCGGCGAAGAGATTCGCGATTCGATCCTGGCCGTCAGTGGCCAACTCAATCGCCAGATGTTCGGCTCGCCGGTGTTCCCCGAAATCCCCGAAGGCTTGGAGATTCGCGGTGGGTGGAAAAAGAACGAGAGCGATGAGGCGAAGAACCGGCGCAGCATTTATGTGTTTGTCCGGCGCAATTCGCGCTACCCGATGTTCGCGGCATTTGATATGCCCGACACACACGAAAGCTGCGCGCGGCGCGGCGTGACGACGACCGCGCCGCAGGCGTTGTCGTTGCTCAATGACAAAGTCATCTTGCGCGCGGCGACCGCATTTGCGAGCCGAGTCTTGAAAGATTGCGAAACGGACGTAAACGCGCAGATCGCGGCAGTGTATCGCCTGGCCTTTTCGCGCAAGCCTGATGCTGCTGAACAGCAATCGGCGGTGGAGTTTTTGCAAAAGCAGGCGGCAATCATCAAAGCCAGAATGGATCGAAAGCAAGCCGTCGCGCAGTTGCCGAATCTACCTGTCAGCGTTGATCCAGCGCACGCTGCGGCGTTCGTTGATTTGTGCCATGCGCTGCTGAACTCCAACGAATTCGTTTACGTCAATTAAGGAAGCCGGTCATGAAAACTCGCAACGACGACCTTTCACCTGCAAGCAAAGCGCTGATCAACCGCCGCAATTTCCTTTCGCAGTCGGGGGCGGGGTTATGTTCCATCGCGCTGGCTTCGATGCTGGCCGAAGACAGATTCGCATCCGACATACAGCAGCTTGATCCGCTGGCGCCGAAAAAGTCGCATCACGCGCCGCGCGCCAAATCAGTCATCTTTCTGTTTATGGAAGGCGGCGTCAGCCACATTGACACCTTCGATCCGAAACCGATGCTCGACAAACTCAACGGAAAGCCAATGCCGGAATCGTTCGGTCGCCCGCTGACGGCGATGGGCACGGCGTCGAACACGATTATGGCCAGCCGCCGGACGTGGAAGAATTACGGCCAGAGCGGCATTCCCGTTTCTGACTGGTTCCCCAACGTCGGTCAGCACGTGGACGATTTGGCTGTCATTCGTTCGTGCTGGGCAGATGGGTTGAATCACGTCGGCTCGGTTTGCCAGATGAATACCGGTTCGATTCTGGCTGGACGGCCCTCGCTTGGCGCGTGGGCGACTTATGGCTTGGGCACTGCGAATCAAAACTTGCCCAGCTTCGTGGTGATGGCTGACGACAAAGAAGTGCTGGGTGGGCCGAAGAATTGGAGCGCGGGGTTTTTGCCCGCTGTTTATCAGGGCACGCAGTTTCGTACCAGCGCCGCGCCAATTTTCCATTTGAAGCCGCCCGACACCATCGGCGATGAACAACAGCGCAGCAAGCTCGACTATCTGGCGCAACTAAACCAACGTTTTTCCGCCGATAAAGCCGACGACACTGAACTGCTGGCAAGGCTGAAATCTTACGAACTGGCCTATCGCATGCAGTCTGCCGCGCCCGAAGCAGTTGATCTGTCAAAAGAGTCAGAAGCAACCAAGAAGTTGTACGGCATGGATAATCCGGCGACATCGAAATACGGCACAATGTGTTTGCTGGCGCGGCGATTGGTTGAACGCGATGTGCGTTTCATTCAATTGTATTCCGGTTCGGGCAGCGCCTGGGACGCGCACAACAATCTGGAAGGCAATCACACCAAGATGTGCGGCAGCGTGGACAAACCCATCGCCGGATTGCTGGCCGATTTGAAAGCAACGGGCTTGCTGGATTCGACTTTGGTCGTTTGGGGCGGAGAATTTGGCCGCACGCCGTTCAACGAAAAAGGCGACGGGCGCGATCACAATCCATGGGGATTCACGATGTGGATGGCAGGCGCAGGCATCAAAGGCGGCCAGATCATCGGCGTGACGGACGACATCGGGTTGAAAGCGATTGAAAAACGCGCCCACGTTCACGACATTCACGCGACCATTTTGCATTTGATGGGGCTGAATCATCTGCGCACCACCTTCCGCCACAATGGCCGCAACGAACGCCCGACGATCAATGACGGCGAGTTGATCCGCGAATTGATCTCGTAGCACTGCTCAACAGATGAAAGAAACGAAAGAACAGCTTATCAATCGTACCCAACAGATCATCCGCGCGCTCAAGAAGACTTATCCTGATGCCACCTGCGCGCTCAATCACACGAACCCGCTGGAACTGTTGATTGCGACGATTCTTTCCGCGCAATGCACGGATGAACGCGTCAATATCGTCACGGCAAACCTCTTCCGCAAATACAACGGTGCCGCAGAGTACGCCGCCGCTGACCCTGCCGAGTTTGAACGGGACATCAATTCGATCACCTTCTTTCGCAACAAAACCAAGTCCATTCAAACGACGGCGCGGTTGCTGTTGGAAAAGCACAACGGCCAGATTCCCAAAACGCTGGAAGAACTTATCCTGCTGGCCGGAGTTGGTCGAAAGACCGCGAACGTCGTGCTTGGCACGGCCTTCGGCATTCCGACCGGTGTCGTCGTTGACACGCACGTCATGCGGCTATCGCAACGGCTCGGGCTGACGGCAAACAAAGAGCCGGAAAAGATTGAGCGGGATTTGATTGAGCTTTTGCCGAAAAAAGAATGGATTGATTTTTCGCACCGGCTGATCTGGCATGGCCGCCGCGTCTGCAAGGCGCGCAAACCCGAATGCGGCGCATGCAGCCTGGAACCGCTCTGCCCGTCATCCCTGTTGAAAGTGCCCCCTGCCAAAAAGAGCAAGTGAGATAAGACGGATGCCAACCTATTCATTCATTCAATGCGACGTATTCACAAAACAGGCTTTTGGCGGCAACCCGCTGGCGGTCTTCCCCGAAGGCGATGGTGTGGATGATGTAACGATGCAGACCATCGCGCGGGAGATGAATCTATCAGAAACCGTTTTTGTTTTGCCGCCGACTGACCCAGCCAGGGCATTGCGGCGATTGCGAATTTTCACGCCAAGCACGGAATTGCCAATGGCGGGGCACCCTGTGGTTGGAACCTGGATGGTGCTGGCAAGCTTGGGCGTCGTCGCGCCGCCAGCTTCTGGCGAAGGCACTGTGACGATTCATCAGGAATTGAAAGCGGGAATTCTGCCCGTCGCCATTCAGTTTATCGCCGGTCAGCCGACCAAGGTTGTGATGACCCAGCCCCCGCCGCAGATTGGCCTGCCGCTGAATATTTCCGAAGCCGTCGCGCGCGCCTTGAGCCTGTCACCAGACCAAATCGGTTTTGACCAGCTTCCCATCGTTTATGCCACGACGGGCGTTCCATATCTGATGGTTCCGCTTCGCAGCCGAGCCGCGCTCAGCAGTATTCTGATCAATAGTTCCGCGCTTTCTGATTTGCTCCTGCAAACGTTGGTCAGTGGCATTTATGCCTTCACGCCGGAACCCCATTCGCCCCGATCGTTAGTCAGCGCTCGCATGTTTTCCGACGCTACGCTCGGCATCAGCGAAGACCCCGCAACCGGCAGCGCCGCCGGCCCGCTGGCTGCTGCGCTCGTTCATTTTGGTTTTGTCCCCACCGTCAACGGTCTTGCCCGATTCACCATTGAGCAAGGCGTGGATATGGGCCGCGCCAGCTATATCGAAGCCGAAGTCGAAGGCGAGCGCGGTGCCGTTCGTGTCGTGCGGATTGGCGGAACGGCGGTGACAGTGGCAAAAGGCGAAGTGTTTTGGTGAAGGCGCAGTCTATAACCGAACAATTTCTTTCTGACCAGGAAAGGCATGCGTCAAGATGAAAGCTACTCCCTCGCGAACTTCCGTAATCGCGCGATTGAGCAAGCAAGCTGATGAGAGAACTGCAACCCCGCACCTAGTTCGTCAATTTGGAATGCAGTGTGCTAAAGAGCAGCCGGTTTCCCCAGTATTCAGTGTGCGCAACCAGCAAAGTTGCTGCTTCAGGGTCGGGGGTGTTCATCACCCGCGGTTGGGCCGGTTGTGGCAGATCATAAAGGTCAAGCGACCCGCTGATAATATCCCAACGGGAGTAGAGGTTGATCCACGGCAATTGGCGGTAGCGTGGATCGCGAACCAAAGGCTGGTTTGAAGCCACGACCGCCTCGCGCGCTTCGGTGGTTTTGTTCTTTTGCAAAGCGAAAAGGAAGGCGATTTTATCGAGCGGTGAACCGAAGGTCAGTAGCAGTCGCGTGCGGTCAAACACGTCCATACCGCTCTGTCCCTGCGCCGTTGCCAATTCGTCGTCCAGCAGCAGTTGGTTCAGCGTATCGTAGACGATGACCGACCCTAATGAATGCCCCACCACGAAGACCTGATCGTACTCGGCCCGCCCGCCGTCTTTAGCGGAGTAGACAGCACTTGCCGTTTTGCCGACGCATTCTCTGATCGCCGTCCGCAATTGGTTGAAACGGTCGAGCGTATGCGGCGTGACATAAACAGCTACATCTCCGACATACTGAACGAGAAGGTTGCGCACCAGTGCGCTGACCGCAACCAGCAACGGCCAGGAGATGAAGTCCCACGGATGCGTGACCACGTTGCCAAGCCCATGATCCGATTTGCCGATCAGCGAGAACGCCTCCACGCCAACCAGTGCCAGCAGCGCGATGAAAGCCAGTTGCACTAGCAGCGAGAACCATTTTTTGCCCTTCTCTCCCTCCTTGCTCGAAAATAGATCCTTGAGCAGCAAGTACAGCACTTTGCCCACCCAGACGATCAGGCTGCCGCCTGCGAATATAGCCAGTAAGATGACAAGTGCGAAAGTGAATTTGTCGTTAAATTCCGAGACGAAGCCGCCGCCCAAATATCCCTTCAACACCTCCGGCCAAATCTCCGGCGTGGACGGCGCGTTGAAGTGCCGGTAGAAGATCAACGGGATCGCGACTCCGGCCAGAATCGCGGCGAAGATCGTCAGGATGAAGGTTGCCACGCTCAGCGGCGCGGAAACAAAGCGTATCGCCCGGATCCAGTCTTTCCGCCTCAGAGTTCGGTCCAACAAGGCCAGGAGCAACGAAATCGCGAGGGCGGAGACGCAGGCGATGAAGAAATTGAATGTCGTGGTAAGGTCGGCGACCAGATTCGAGGTCAACCAGGCGGGCGGCGTCATAAACGGCGAGCGGGCCGCCGCCACAGCCGCAATCGCCGCGTTCATCACGACAAGCCCTGCAACCACTCCGAGCGTAGTCAGTAGATAGATGACCGTGTTGATCTCCGGCGGGAAGCTGGGATACTGGCCAAACACCCAGCGTTTGAAAGAACTGGTGGCATTGGCCAGACCATTCAGCCCGGCCTGGAAGAGGAAGACAATCACATCGCGAATCGTCACCTGCCCTTCGGTCAACGGCGCCCAATAGCCTTCATAGACGTGCACCTCGCGTTCGACGTTTTGCCCGGCAGAGAGTTTCAGTTCAATCCGTTGAAATTTTTCCTCGCCGATCTCGATCACACGGACAGTTGGCGCTGGGAGTTGGTCTATTGAGCAACCCCGCTGTCTGGCATCCTCTTGCCGCAGCCCCTCCGCGATTTGATCGAGCGTCTGGAAAGGAATCTGCTGGCCCATCCCGTGCGCGACAAAGACGGCGAACTTCGGCGCTGGCGGACTTATCTGCAACTCGACAGCGGCAGCGGCAGGCCGTGCGGCTTGCGGTGCCTCGATCCTGTATTCTGCGCCGTTGCCTGCGACCTCTGCCGGGTCGGTGTTAGCCGGCGTGGGCGGCGTGGTTGAAAGCGGTGTGGGCTGAACCACTTTGTAACGTGCTGTTTGCGATGGATCAGGTTGGACTGGGGGCACATTTGCCATAACGGAAACCTCCTGTTGTTGGGGGATGACGCTGTCCGATCTCAGTGGCCTGGTAAGCGCAATACCAATATATACAGCGGTCTCAGCAGACCGAACAACTTTGTTGTAGAGCCGACAAGTCGCGATGCGTAGTTAACTTCTGCATTTCTAAACAAGCGGAATATCGCCGCTGAATTTACCAGAGTCATTGCCTGGCAATCTCGCTTCACGAATACCAACGGTAGGTTATCGGGATACCAAGTCAACGGCGATCACCTCGTGCGCCAGAATCGTTGGTACTGTCACTGCCAAATAACCTTCCGTCATTTCAACTCGAATTGATTTGCCGCTGACCAGTAACTGCGCCTTTCTGGCCTTTTTGCCTTGCGGCAAACGAACGCGCACGCGCTGCTCGGTGATAGGGATGAGTTCGCGGAAAGGGCCTTTCATCATCATTGGGTTGGTCAGGTTGACCAGATGCACGGTCATTGATTCTTTCTGCCGCCACACTGTTACATCCAGTACGCCGGGGCCGGTTACGGTGAGGACGGGGTCTTCGTTGAGCGCCCATCGCACGGCATTGCCGAGCAACAGGCCGTGATCTGGCGACATCACTTCCCAGAAAGTGCGGTCAATGTCCCAGGGGAAATAGACCACGCGGCCTTTGCCAAGTTCGCGCAGGTGAACGCCAGCGATGCCAACCTGATTGGACTGCTTCACGCGAGGGTAGACCATTTCCATCGGTAAGTCAGGGTAAGAAGGAATCACGGTCAGTGGCGGCAACAAGGTTTTATCACTTACTTCAACATCAACACGCGAAACGCCATTGATGATCCGCCCGGCGTCTTCCAGTCCGGCCAGCAAGGGATGGTATTTGCCAGCCGCATCCTTCTCCAACTGCAAATAAGAGTTCTGCATCGGCGTTTCCAGGCGGCCTTTGAAGTTCACGCCAAACAAATCCGCCAAGCCGAAGTTTGCTCGGCGCACGCCCCATTCGTCATACAGCGAAGTTTCGTGCGTGGCGACGATGCCGCCGCCGCGTTGAACGTATGCGCGAAGCTGATCGCATTGCTGATCGGACAGCGCGGCGATGTTGGGCAGGACAAGCAGCTTGAATTGATCAATGTGATCCGCGTCCAGCAAGCGATCGTGCACCATCTCGAACGGGATGCGCGCTTCGACCATCGCGTGGTAAAAACCTTCGGTGTGATCTTCGACTTTCTGTTGGGCGCGCGTGCCGCCGTAAAACGTCGCGGTCTGTTGTGAATAGACCATTGCCACGCGCGCCAGCGGCGCTTCGTTGCGCAGATATTTTTCGGCGCGGTAATGCCAGTTGTATATGTCTTCGACCACTTTCAGCCAGCGCTGGTCATAGATAGTCCCGGAAAATTTCGTGAACCACGGGCGCAAGCCGTTGGCGGTTCCTTCCGCCACCCAGATGCGAATTTCGGCTTCGCTTTGAACGGAGTCTTTCCAGCGATAGGGTTCTTCGACGCCGACGCTGAAGATGCCCCCAATGGCTTTGCGCCCCATTGTTGCGCGGTATTCCTTGCCGTTTTTGCCGTTGGCCAACGGCGTCGTCAGACCGCGCCGAGCCTGTTTGTCGGAAAACAAGGTTTCCGATATCTCGCCAATCGTCTTCATATCCAGTGCGCTGAGCGCGCCGCCGCCGGAATTCGCAATGTAGCGCGCATTCGGATTGAGCTTGCGAAGCTCCGCATCCCACAGCCGCCAAAGTTCGAACAGCCGCTGCTGCTTCCACTGAAGGTAGTTTCGTTGCGCGGGATTTTGCGGATCGTTCGCGCGCGGCAGCTCCAGGCCGGATGCCGCTTTGAAGTTGCGCTGGCAATGTTCGCAGTAACACATCCCGGAACCCGCCCAGCGGTTGCTGAAGATGCCGTCCACTTGATAGCGCGCCATAATTTCCTTGTGGATTTCGGTCATAAACTCGAAGTTGTAAGGGCCCAGCGCGCAGGTCACCCACAGTTCAGGCGTGGCCCAATGCCGCCGCTTGCGGCCTTCGGCATCCACGGCGATCCAGTCGGGATGCGCGTCATACACATCCTGATGAACAGCGTGCGGATCGGTTCGCGCCAGCACGACCATATTCATCTTGCGACATCCGGCCAGCAGTTCGCCGAACGGGTCCGTCTTTTTCAACCATTGGCTGCGATGGTGCAATTGGATTTTGGTCGGATAGTAGGCGACAACGCCGCCCGCGCTTAGACAAGCCGCGTCGGCGTGTATGCGCTTGAAATAATCCAGCCAGAACTGCGGATCGTATTGGCCGGGATCATTTTCAACCAGCGTGAGTTGTGCCCAGCGCATTGGGCGGTCAAACCAATCCGCCGCAGTCGGGGTGGGCGCAGCAGCTTCAGCAGACCAGTTCATCTTCCCCAATGCGACTGCTCCACCCGCCAGCGCAGAGTTGGCGAGAAACTTTCTGCGCGAGATTGAATCTTGATCGTGTGTACTCACTGTTCTCCTTCGCAAAGCTACGGCTCCTGATTCATCGCTTCATTACTCTTCGGCGTTGAGCGCGCGCAAAGCTTGTTCGTGCAGAGTTCGATTGGTCGCCAGACCTTGACCGTTGGCGTAGTCAATCTTGCCGCTTAAATCGGTGAACTTCCCGCCCGCGCCTTGCAGAATGGGCGAAAGCGGCGCGACGTCGTGATACTTCAATCCATCGGGTTCAATCATCACGTCGGCCAATCCGGCGGCAACCAGGTAATAGCCGTAACAATCGCCGAAGCCGCGCACCAGCCGAACGCGATTGGCCAGCCGCTGCAACTGCGGGCTGCGTTCGACCGCGTACAGATCGCGCGGGTCGGTGATGATCAGCGTGGCCTCTGCCAGTTCGGCAGTTTTCGATACTGCGCACGGTTTGCCGTTCAGAAAGGTGCCGGTTTCAGCCGAACCAATCAACAGTTGATCCTGAATCGGGAAGTAGATCGAACCCAGCACGGGCACGCCTTCGCGTTCCAGCGCGATCATAATTCCAAACAGTGGAGTGCGTAGGACGAAGGATTTCGTGCCGTCAATCGGATCAATAATCCAGCGGTGCGAACTGGACTTTTTCGTTTCGCCGAACTCTTCGCCCTGGATCGAATAGTCGGGGAATTGTTTTTCCAATGCCTGTCGCAGAAAAGTTTCGACTTCGCGATCGGCCTTGGTGACGGGAGAATCGTCGGGTTTGCGTTCGAGTTCGACGGGCGAATTGTAGTGGCGGCGAACGATCGCGCCTGCCTTCATGCTTAATTCACTGAGGATTGAAAAGTAGGAATGTAGGTTGTTCATATCGTGCGGGATTGTAGCGTGAAAGGTGAGTTATGAGCAGGGCTGCGCCGACGATCAAGTTGGACGATTGGTACTGTACCAATCTCACTTGGTCTGATTTAGACTTCGCCACGCAAAACGGTTTCACAACAGGAGGAATTCAACCGATGCCCGACGAAGTGATTTTGACCAGCGTCGAAAACAAGGTGGCAACGCTGACATTCAACCGCCCGGACAAGCTCAACGCGTTGAGCCGCGATTTGATCTTTCAATCCATCGAATGTTTGAAGCGATGGAGCACTGACCCGGAAGTCGGCGCAATTGTCATCACAGGCAATGGCCGCGCCTTCTGTGCGGGCGGTGACGTTTCCCTAATGGTGCCTGAAGGGATGGCGCGCGAAGGCGATGCGCCGCAGACTTTGCCACAGACTCTGCCACAGACCCTGCCACAGACCCTGCCACAGACCCTGGAAGACCAGATTGATGGGCTGCGGCAGGCGCAGGAACTATCGTGGCTGCTGTATAACATCCCGAAGGTGACGATTGCGGCGGTCAATGGATTTGCGATGGGCGCAGGCTTAGGCGTTTGTTTGTCCTGCGATCTGCGCATCGCTTCGGATCAATCGAAGTTCGGAACCGCTTATGCCAAGGTCGGGTTTGGCGGTGATTTCGGCACGACCTGGTTGCTGGCCCGGCACGTAGGCGCGGCGAAGGCAAAAGAGCTTTTCTTTCTCGGCGACATTCTTGACGCGGCGGAAGCGCATCGTCTGGGCTTGGTCAACCGCGTAGTGCCGGGCGAAAGTCTGGCCGCGCAGGTCAATGAAATCGCATCGCGCATCGCGCACGGGCCATTGACCAGCTACCGGTATATGAAAGCCAACGTCAACCTGGCAATGGCTACGGACTTTCGCACGCTGCTTGACCGCGAAGCCGAAACGCATCTGCGCTGCGGGATGACCGAAGATCACAAAGAAGGCGTGCGCGCATTTATGGAAAAGCGCCCGCCGATCTTCACAGGGCGATAGCAGAAAGGAGTCGTATGGAATTTCGAGAAATCCTGTATGCCAAAGAAAATCGAGTTGCCACGATCACGTTGAATCGTCCGCACAAGCTGAATGCCTATTCCGAAGTGATGGTTCACGAGATCATTGCGGCCTTGTCCGATGCGCGCGATGACAACGATGTTCGCGTGGTGATCATTACAGGCGCGGGCCGTGGCTTTTGTTCCGGCGGAGACATCGGCACGGACTTTCAATACCCGGCGCGGTATCGAGGGCACAAGATGGAATCCATGCTGGAAATGCGCGAGAACATGCATCAATTGGTGGTCTTGCTGCGGCGCTTCGACAAACCTACGATTGCCGCAGTCAACGGAGCGGCGGTCGCGGGCGGATTGACGCTGGCGCTGTGCTGCGACTTTCGCATTGCGGCTGAAAGCGCCAAGCTCGGCGACACCAGTTTGAAGTTCGCGCTCATCCCCGACGAAGGCGGCGCGTATCTTTTCCCGAAGTTCATGGGCTTGCAGAACGCGCTGAAGATGTCGCTGTTTTCCGAAGTCTACTCCGCGCAGCAAGCGAAAGAACTTGGCTTGGTGACTGAAGTCGTGCCGGACGCTGAATTGATGACGACCGCGCGCGCCTGGGCGGAACGGCTTGCTGACGGGCCGCCCATTGCCATCCGCATCACCAAACGGATGATGTACAAACAGCAGACGATGGATTTGGAGAATGCGCTGGAAGACGCCGCGCTGGGCACGATGGTGGCGAACTATTGCGACGATGTGAAAGAAGGCACTGCTGCGTTTCACGAAAAGCGCAAACCGAAATTTCAGGGACGTTGATGACAGGTGAGTCAATGGCAGTATCAAAAACTCGGTTGTCACTCGCTCTGATTGCGCTGTTGTTAATGGGGTGCAATGCGGCGCGCAGTTCAATGCGCGCCGTTCAGATTGACGCGCGTGAACTGGAAGCCGCGCAGAAGGTCAATTCCAACGCGCCGCCTGTGGAAAGGGTCAATGCCTCGGCCATCGAACAGACGACGTACACAAAAACTTACGATCCTTCCTACACCAAGCTGGACTATCCAAACGGCGACGTGCCAAAAGAGACGGGCGTTTGCGCTGACGTGATCGTGCGCGCCTTTCGCGCGGGCGGTATTGATCTGCAAAAAGAATTGCACGAAGACATGATCGCCAACTTTTCAAAATATCCGAAAAAGTGGGGCGCGAAAAAGCCTGACCGCAACATTGACCATCGCCGCGTGCCAAATCTGATGACGTGGTTTGACCGGCTGGGAAAATCATTGCCGGTGACGAAAGCAGGGAAAGATTATCTGCCTGGCGATGTCGTGTCGTGGGGACTCGCCGGCGAGCGGCCACACATTGGGATCGTCAGCAAGATCAAAGTCCAGGGCACGGATCGTTATGCTGTCGTGCATAACATCGGGCTGGGCGCGCGACTGGAAGACGTGCTGTTTGAATGGGGCGTCACCGGGCATTACCGGTATTTTTGAGATCGAGAGTGAAGATAAATGAAAAAGACGGAATGGGCAGATGGGATCGAAGTCAAAGCTTCGAAGATAGATGGCAGAGGCACCTACGCCATCGTGCCTTTCAAGAAGGGCCGCAAGATCGCGGAGTTCGTTGGCGAGCGCATCTCGCGTGTTGAAATTGCCAGACGGTTGCGCGGCAAGCGGCGCATTCGCATCTGTGGCGTTGATTCGTATTGGGCGATTGACGGCAGTGTTGGCGGCAACGGCACGCAGTTCATCAATCATTGCTGCGATCCGAACTGTTCGATGCGGCTGGTCAGCGGCCATCTGCTGTTCTTTGCGCTGAAAGACATCAATCCGGGCGACGAAATTTTGCTGGATTACGGCGAGTCCTATCACGACGACAGCAAGAAATGCCGATGCGGCGCGCCGAATTGCCGGGGCCGCATCAACCAATAAGCTTTCCTATCAGCCGCTTCTTCTCCTGCGCAGTCTTGTTCGGAAACGCGGCCAGCAAACTCGCTTTCTCCCTCGCCCAGCGCCCATCTTCCGCCGCAATCTGTTTCTGCCGTTTCAGAAAATCCGCGACCTGTTTGGGCGCGGGGCCGCCGATGACTTGACGAACTTCTACAAAGTGAAGCGGCGAAAGCGCGTCAATCAGCTTTGCCCGCGAAGTCAGCAAGCTTCGGCCAAGACTTTCTTCCGCTACGCTGAGCAGGGCATCGGCAATCTCCGCGTGCGAAGCGTGAATGCCGGAAACGCGCTTGACGGTTTGCGCCACCAGCCGGTGCGCGGTTTTGAAGCTCAAGCCTTCCGTGCGCACCAGCGTGTCGGCCAACTCGGTCATTGTCAGAAAGCTGCCCGATGCTTTGCGCTTCAAACCTTCCCGATCAATCACGATTGCGCCAACCGCCCCGGTCAATAACTTCACCGCGCGCGCCGCATCGCCGAAGGCGTTGTAAACCAGCGGTTGCAGCGGGTCTTCAACGTCGTTGATGTCGCCGAACGGAGTGTTATGAACGCTGGTCATGACGGCTTGGGATTGGGCAAAGGCGCGGCTGAGCAAGATACGCACGTGTTCCAACGCCACGGGGTTGCGCTTCTGCGGCATGATCGAACTGGTCTGAACAAAACCATCGTTCAGCGTGATGAAGGAAAACTCCTGCGTCGCCCATAGCAACAGATCTTGCGTGAATCTGCCCAGGCTGACCATTGCGGTTGCCAGTGCGCTGACGGCTTCCAGCAGATAGTCAATCCCGCCGATGGCGTAGTAGGAATTTTCTACAACGCCTTCAAAGCCGAGCAGGCTGGCCGTGTGTTCCCGGTTGATCGGAAAACCGGTGGTGGTAATGGCGCATGCGCCGAGCGGATTGCGGTTGATCGTCGCAAACGCCGCGCGCAACCGGGCGATGTCGCGTGTGATGAATTCGATAGCCGCCGACAGGTAATGCGCCAGCGTAGTTGGTTGCGCGGGTTGCGTGTGCGTGTGCGCGGGCATGACGGTTTTTAGGTTGGCTTGTGCCAGGGCGATCAGCGCCGCGCGCAATTCGCTCAGATTGTTGGCGATGCTCAACACTTCCTGTCGCAGCTTCATCCTGTATTGCGTCACGTCAATATCGTTACGGCTGCGTGCAATGTGCAGCTTGCCGGCGGTTTCTTCGCCAATCAGATTCGACAATTCGCGCTCGACATAAAAATACAAATCTTCGACCGAACCGTCGTACCTAGCGCGCAGAATTTTTTTGCGGTCCAGGTTGTCCAGACCGGTCAGAATCGTCCGCGCTTCTTCGCGCGTGATGATTTTCTGTTTGGCCAGCATCACGGCGTGGGCGTAATGAATGTGCATCAACGGTTCGAAGAAGAACCGCTGGCCGTCGGCGAAGGTGTGATTGAGAACGGTTTCGGCGTAAATCGGGGCAGGGAATTTCGAGGACTTCAGCTTTGATTTAGAACTCATTTCAAGAAAAAAAACTTTGCCACCGAGCGCACAGAGAACACGGAGGCAGAGTTGCAATCTGTCTCTTTGTGTTCTCTGTGTGCTCGGTGGCCGTTAAAACTAGAAGTGGAATTTGAATCCGAGTTGGAAGATGCGTTGCGGGAACCCGCCAGTCGCAACTTGCCGCTTGTCCGTCGCCGTCAGGATGTTGGGCGCCGAAGTTGACGTGGGAGTAACTAGCGTGCCGTCAGTATTGACCGGAACCACAGCGTTGACGCTGGAGATGTTGAGAATATTGAAGAGGTTGGTGAACTCGCCAATGATCTCAATGCGCATCGCTTCGTGAATCGGGATGAAGCGCGAATAGCGCAAATCCAACTGCCGAACGTTACCGGTGGTTTGCGTATTGCGTCCGCCGAACAGCGGGCGGTCGTTGGTGGCTACGCCGTCGCCGTTCAGATCGCGGTTGCCGCGCACGTTGACTCGGAAGCCGGTGTTGGCACGGGCAATGATGCCGATCTGGTTGCCGTTGAAGATTGCATTGGCAAACCCATTCGACAGCTTGAACTGCGGATTGATGACCGAACTGGCGATGAACGTATGGCGCTGATCGGCCAGCGAGTTGGCGCGGTCGCGGCGACGATTGGTCGGATCGGACGGGAATTCCGTCGAATCAATGATGTTGATTTCCGGCGCATCATCAATACCGTGCGACAGGGTATAAGAGGCGCTCATCTGAACCCCATGCGAAAAGCGTTTGTTCAGCGTCAGCGATCCGGCGTTGTATACCGACTGGCCAACCGATTCCGTGATGTCAATGTTGTTGAAGTCCGTGTTTGGACGCGCAGCCGTGCCAAAGATCGCCCGGCCATCGCCAAGCGTTCCCGTAATCGGCGGTAGGTTGGTGCGGCGAACCACCGGAATCCGGTTGCCGCGCACGTGAACGTAGCCAGCGGTGACCGAAAAGTCTTTGCCCAGTTCCTGCTCGATCTGAAGGTTCTGGTTGAATGAATAGAGATTGGCGAAGCTCGGCGAGATGGCGTCAATTGAAACTTTCGGCGGCGCAACGCCCGTCAGAGTTGCAGAGTTCGGGAACGCAGGCGAACCCGGATCAGTCGGACGCAGCGAGAAGCTACGCGTCAGCGGGTCGCCGTTGTTCTGGATGGCGTTCTGGTAGAAGAGCAATCCGGGAGCATCGTAAAAAATCCCGGCGCTGGCGCGGATGACGGTCTTGCGCCCGCCGAAGCTGCCAAAGCTATATGCCAAGCCCAGGCGCGGCGCGAAGTTGTTTGTATCGCGATTGAACTTCCGTGAAATGTCCAGCGGCGCATTCCCGCGTGCTTTCGGCACGTCGTACATCTCGTAGCGCAAGCCGTAGGTCACTTTCAGATTCGGCTTCACGCGCCAATCATCCTGAAAGAAAAGCGAATAGAACTCTGTGTTGTATTCAATCTTCGGTTCACCGGCGATCTGCGCGAAGGTTGCATAGCTTCGCGTGTTCACGCCGCTGCGCGCGTCCAGATATGTCTGAATGCTGGCGAAGGTATACGTCGGCGTCAGCGCGACGATGCGACGGTCGCGGATGAACTGTGCGTCCACGCCGCCTTTGAAGCTGTGGTTGCCGCGCGTCCACGTCATGTTGTCCACGATCTGCGTGTTGCGTTGATTCAGCAGGTTGGGGCCGTCGCCGGGCGCGGGCGCACCGAATTGCGCAATACCTGAAACGGTGACGGATGGGCCTGTGCCGGAATTGCTGTTGAGCACGTTCGGCTGGTTGCGGCGCGAATATTGAAGCCGCAGTTCATTGACAAGGTTCTGGCTGATAATCGAAATCACCTGGCCGTTGATAATCTGAATGTTGTCGGTGAAATCAATCGAACGTTGCAGCGTATTCAGCCCACCGCCAATGTTGTTCGGCGAATTGTTCTTAAACAGGGTATAGCGGCCAAACACTTCGTTGCTGTTGCCAATCTTCCAATCGGGGCGAACGATGAAAAAGTTGGTTTTCTGCGAAGCCGGAATGAAGCCAACCGGCGTGGGCAAGCCCAACGCGGTGGCATTGGCAGTTGTGACGGTGACGACGCGATCCTGTTGAAGTTGGCGTTTGACGTATTCGTAGCCGATATAAAAATGGGCTTTGTCTTTAACCAGCGGCCCGCCGAGTGAACCAATCGGATTATCCAGGCCGGGATCGGCCTTGGCGATGTCCGGGCGCAGGAAGAAAGGTCTTGCGACGAATGATGTGCGGCGCAGGAAGTAAGCGCCCGTGCCGTGAAACTTATTCGTGCCGGAAGGCGTGATCGCGTTGTAGACGACGCCGGACGTTTGCCCGAACTCCGGCGCGAAACCGTTCGAGACAACCTGCACTTCGCGGACGAAGACTTCGGAGATGGGCGAAAGGCGCAATCCGGCGCGGTCTTTTTGCGTGTTGGTGCTGCCGTCAAGCTGATAGTTGATGCGGCTTTTGTAGCCGTTCGCGTTGAAGCGCGGCACGCCGAATTCGACGTTCTCAAATCCGTTGATGCCCGGTTGCAGCAAGCCGAAGTTGTACGGATTGCGCGAGGGAAGCGGCAGGTTTTGAACTTCGGTTTGACTGATTGTGCGGCCCAGTTCGATTTTGGATGTGTCGGCAATTGGTGCGTCACTGGTAATGGTGACTTCGTTGCTGACCGCGCCGACTTTCAGGCCAATATCAATCGTCGCGGCCTGGCCCGCGCTCAAGGTAATGCCGGATTGCGAAAATCGGTTGAAACCTGATTGTTCGACGACGACTTCGTAACGCCCCAGCGGCAGCAGCGGCGCGCGATAGAAGCCAGAATCACTGGTGGTGACTTCGCGGGCGGTGCCGGTGTCCAAATTGGTGATTCTGACTTTGGCTCCGGCGACGACACTGCCGGACGGATCGGTGACGGTGCCTTCGATCACGCCGTTGGCCGCTTGCGCCTGGGCGTAAACGTACGCGGGCGTCAGCAATGCGGCGAAAGCGAGGAAGAGTGAAGCCAGCATTAATGCCGGAGATACTGGGGATGCCGGGCGAATAGGATGTTCTTGTAAATGTCCTGTGTCCATACCTTCTCCTGTGGGGACTGGGCAAGCTTTTGCGCCTGCCGACGTTTATGTTCAACGATGGTCAATCGAGAAATTGATTGATCGCTTGGTGAGTCTTTAT
Organism: Blastocatellia bacterium; assembly: GCA_038211695.1. GTDB lineage: Bacteria > Acidobacteriota > Blastocatellia > RBC074 > RBC074 > RBC074. The sequence continues at coordinate 26,282 of JBBQVH010000062.1, forward strand.
CGCACAGCCGACTGTTGTTGTTCAAATACTCTACTGCTCAGGCGCTTTGACAGTCTGTTCAAATTCTTCGCGCAATTGTCGCGCTCCGTAGTTGCCCCGTTGACAAAACGAGCAGCCACAAGGTTTTTTGCCGTGTGCGCCGGGGTAGTATCGCCAGCCGATAACTTGCGGAAGAATCTTGGCTCGATGGATTTCCGCCTTTTCAATTCGGCGCACAATGATGATCTCGAAACCTTCAGGGCTTTTATGGTTGGATATCTCGGCAGCGGCTTCGGCGGCGGTCACATGTTGATGCGCCTGGCTGTAATGGCCGATCCAAACAATCTCGTCATCAGGGATACGAAAATAAATAGCTGCTATGGAGCCTGAACCACCACGCTTTAATTCCCGAAGCCACTGGTGGGAAACGAAAAAATTACGAGTTACAGGCATTGCAAAAATGCCCTGTGGCCGGTTGGAGGGCTTTCTTAGCCGAGATATGCCATTGCGCAGAATTGCTTTGACATTCTTTTCAGGAGTGAGATGGACAAACATCGGCATATTTTGAATATTGCAGATTGAGCTATCTGATGAGCGGTCTCAGCATTTCCAGCCGCCGCGCAATCTCGGCGCTGGTCATGGTGCGGAAGCGTGAGGGAATCATTGCTTTTGAAGTGGCTTCGCGGGCAGCCACCAGCTCCTGATATTCGACTGCCAGATCGTCGCGCGCAGGAGTGAACTCCGATGCAATGAAGGCCAGGTCTTCGTTGGTTGCGATGGGATGTCCCGCGATGCGGGCGGTGCGGCGGGCGCGGATCAAAATGGATTCGATGTCCGCCCCGGACAGATGAAGCTGGCTGTTGGTGATCGGCCCCCAATTGGTGATTTGGTGCTCTAGCTTGTTCTTGCGCGCCATCGCTTCAGCGATCTCGCGGCGCTCGTCGGCGGTTTCGGGATAAAACAGTGCGATATGTTCTTCGCAGCGGCCTTGCCGTTTCAGATCAATCGGCAAACGGTCGGGGCGCGAGGTCATCAGTATCCACAGGATTTTTCCACGATTGGCGGTGTTGCTCATGGCGGCGGCGATCTTGGAAAAGACACGTTGGTTGACGCCTGAATCGCCCTCAGTTTCGCGGGAACCCAGGGCGGCGTCGGCTTCGTCAATCAGCACGACAATCGGCGCCAGCGCTTGCAGCAGGTAGAGAATCTTTTCCAGATTGGCTTCCGTCGAGCCAACCCATTTGTCGCGGAAGTTTTTGAACTCGACCACGTTCAAGCCGCAATCTTTGGCGAAGCATTCAGAGAGAAACGTTTTGCCGGTGCCGACGGGGCCGCAGATCAGAATTCCCATTGGCGCTTCTTCGTGGTTGCCCTGCTTAATCGTTTCGGCAATGTCGCGCAGATACTCTTTGGCTTCGCGCATGCCGCCGACGCTGTCCAAGCCGTGGCGCGGCGTGATGAATTCGATCAGCCCGGCGCACTCGGCTTCGATGATCTCTTTCTTCTTCAATCGTACGTCTTCAAATGTCAGTCCATCGTCCGATTCTCGCGCCGCGCACAGCAGCGAGCGCAGATGCACCAGGTTCAATCCCGAAGTTGTCTCGGCCACCTGTTCTTCGGTCATTTCGACCTTTTTGATTGGGTAAGCGCCAAGGAAGTTTTTGATGTAATCCAGCCGCTGGCTTTCGTCCGGGTAAGGGATTTTGATGGTGGCCAGCCGCGAATTTTCCTTGACGCGCGGATGCACGTCAGAGAGCGATTCGGCAATCAGGATCACCAGATTATCCGTGTCCATAAAACGCGGCGTGGTCAGCCATCGTTGAATTGCCACCAGCGCATTGCGGTCGTCGCTGGACATATGGCCGATCTCGCCCGCCGGAAAGATTGTTTCTAAAAAGTTGATGATGACGACGACTTTCTCGGAGTAATAGAGGAAGCGTTCGATCATCGGCAGCGCATGCGCCGGATCGCGCGGCAGTTGGGCGGCGGTCTTGATGTTAAGCAAGGGATCGGCGACGCGCTGTTGCGCAACGAAAGCGCGCATCGTTTCGTCAGAATCGAAAGTGATTCCTTCGCTGCGGTTGTAGAGCACGACCTTTTTGTTGCCGAGCAGTTCCTGTTGCAGGAAGGCGAGCAGTGAGACGTATGATTGCCGGCCGCGCAACAGATCGTAGATGTTGTGATGAAGCAGGAAATGGCAGGCTTCGCCCGCACGGTATTTGCGAGCGATTTCTTCTGCCCAGTCGGGCATCCATTCAGGGGTGGAAAGTGAATGTGCTGATTGCGACATATGCCCATCCTTTGCATATGACGCCACAGGGGCAACTCAGATTGCGGGTTTGGGGGGCCACCTGTGGCTGGTCGTTATTGGTCAAGCCACAGCTCTCACGTCTTTCGGGTCGGAGCTAAACAATTTACTGCTTCGCCGGATCCGCTTTTGGTGGGATCGGCTGTGCCGGGAAGCTGATCGTCAGAAAACAGGTGATCGGAGTCTTGTCAGATTCAAACAACGATTTGGGAAACTCCCACTGCCGTGCTGCTTCGATAGCCTGTTGATTCATCTCAGGGAAACCGGAGTAGTGCACGTTTGTGCTGGTGATTTTGCCTTCCGGCGAGATTTCAACGCGCACGCGCACATTGCCACCCAGCCCCGCTTCGCGCCATTTGGCGGGAACTTCCGGCACTACCTTCTTCGTCGCCTGGTTCTGAAATTCGACCGATTGCCGTTCGTCGTAATACCGTGCAGGCGTGGTTGTTTTATCCAGGTCCACCGAAAAGCTAAAGAGCAAAAACACGTCATTGCCGTCAAAAATTTCCGGTGGAGCATTTGGGCGGACGAATTTGACGTAGTCGCTGGAACGCAATTTCAAGGTTTTCACCGCGAAGAGGTAGGTCTTCCCGGATTCAACTTCCAGCGGTTGGGCCGAAAAGGTGATCGGCTTATTGACGATGTCATTGCCGAAGTGAACTCCAATTTCGGGCACCAGCGTGGTTCCGGGAGTCACGCCGTCGCCAATGCTTTGCGCGCCGAACATTTGGATTTCAATGTCGCGCCCGTCCGGTTGTTTGACCAACGAAATTGTTGCCGGCTTTGAGGTGCGAAAGATTTTTTTAGCCTCGGTGCGCAGCAGGTCAATCTCGAAACCCGGATAGGTCTTCTTAAAACTATTCATCCACTGGGCATGATCTGAAAGACTGGCGCTGGACATTTTGAAGACCTGATCATTCAGAGCAGGATAGCTGTCGCTTTTCGCTTTCATCTGAAAGACCCGCGTGGTGACGTAAATCGGGCGGATGCTGAAATCATCGGTGGCGGCGTTCTGCGCGTTTGCCGTGGAAACCAGCAGTGTTATCAAAAAACACCCGAACAGCAGCCCAATCATTTCTGACTGAATTCGTGACTGAAAAAGAAGACGTAACATTGCTTATAACCTCCAACGCCGAATCGGCCAAATTGGCCAAATTTGTATGAAAAGAAAGTTCTGTGATGATGCGGACAGTTCCGGAAATCAGCCTGAGGCCGAAGGGAGTAAGGGCGCGCCTGCTTCTTTGGCGCTATCTGCGGTCGCCCACCAGCGAAGGCCGCATCGGGGACAGCTCTCGGTTAATCGAATCAAGCTGCCCCATAATCGGGGCGGTCTGCTGCAAAATCTCTTTGGTGATCTCAATGGACGAAAGCAGGGAATCGAAATCCAGTGAAAGAATGTGCTCCGGAGTTGGCATCGTGACGACCTGATCGTTGACCAACCCGAAAAAGTTCTCGATCACCTGCAATTGAGCCTCAACGCCTTTCACAGTGCGTTCGATGTCATCGTAGGTTTGCAGGCGGCGGCGAAGAATTTCGACGTTCTTTTCGTGCAAAGGGCGCACCGCGGGGTCTGCGAACTGTGTCGTCCGTTCCGCCGCGCGTAACTGATTCTCAATGTCGTGCCGTTTGACGGTTTTCAGATGAAGCTTGCGGCGGCGATATTCATCGAGCAAATCCACAAAAGCTTCCCATGTCGCTTCCAACTCGCGAATCTGCGGCGGCTCTTCTGTCAGGCGCGTGAATTTTTTGTAGTTACTGGCAATCTGATTCTTCATCCAGCTTAGATACTCGACCGCCTCGCGCTCGCGTGGATCGAAGTTTTTGATCAGTTCCAGCCGCTGTTTGCGGCGATGGTCATCAATCAGATGGCGCGAGCGGCGATCAATGATGCGGCGATAGAAGCTGGAAGCCGGTACAGTGACAAGGTATGCCCCTTCGGCAATCAACGCCCCAGCCAGCACCAGCGTCGGTTCCAGAAATCCGCCTGTTGCCGCGTATGCCGCCGCCGCGCCCGCGATTAACAGGCCGCCGATGTTCACCGGCTCTTTGAGAGCTTCCTTGATGTAAGAGACTTTGAACTCCATCGTATAAAGGCGGAATGCGGATTGTGAAGCGCGGATGAGTTGAATGCGCGCCTCACAATCCACAATAAACTATTCTTTCAACCTACGTTCCTGGCTGCGTTCCTGGGGAACGTAATCAACCGAACCGAGCGTGCGTTCGGCATTTGCGCCGGGAGCGCCTTCGCCAAGCGCCGGTTGGGCGGCTGGCGGTGCCAATCCCATCTGCTGTTTGTAGGCCAGCAACATATCCTGCGCTTCGACATTGGCCAATTCTCTTTCGATGCCTTGCATCTTCGAATCGAGACTGGTTGACGCAAGCTCGGCTCTTGCTTCAGCGGAGGCAGAGCGGTTGGCGATCTTCTCGCGCATGTCATCGAAGGTCTGGGACGTGTCGCCCATCTGGAAGCTGGCCATCGTTTGTGCCAGCTTCTCCTGCATCTGGGCTTGCTTGTTTGCGGAAATCAATTGCATCGCCTCAGCCTGACGGCGGCGCACATTGGACATGTAGTTGTCGAAGTATTCGCGCGCCTTGGCAGAAGCTACTTTGGCCGCTTCGTGATTCTGCTGGCTGGTGGTCAGCGCGCGCTGCGCAATCTGTAGCTCGCCAAGCAGTGCCGTGGCAATGTCGTCTTTCCCAAGTCGAATAGAAGCCTTGATCTTATTGTCCAGATCAGTGAGTTTTGCCTGATTCGCCTGAATCTCGCGGTCGAGCCGCTTTTCCGTTGCCATGACCTGCGCGACATTCTCGCGCATCTTCGGCACTTCATCGTTCATGTCGCGCATCAGTTGCTGAAGGATCAGTTCCGGGTCTTCCGCATTGTCAATGAGGCCGCCGAAGATGGAACGAAACAGCCGTTTGAGACGAGTCCACATAGTTTGTCAGTTCTCCCGATATGCAGTCGAGCAGACTTTACCTGGCATATGCAACCTTCATTGTTGCTCTCTCAAATATGCTGAAGTGTTCTGCGGGGTTTGGGTACTGCGTCGTCATTGCGTTGATGATACGTCGTTGATGACGTGATGGTTTCGCGTGCCTAACAAATTTCTGTCGTTATTTTCGAAGAGTTATTCAACCGTTCGGCTGAACGCGGCGGAGTATATCAGTCGCTCCCGGCAATGTCACTTCGCGCTTTTGGCATGGATTTATTGCATCATCAATGCCTCTTCGGTACTCTATCCAAGCTCTCACAATGACGGATGCACTGCTTATCCGCGAATCAGACGACGTCTGTAACACTCAGGAAAGAACGAAAAACAAAACCAGGCCGCACGATAAGTGCGCCGCTTGGGGTCGCGTTACAGTCTCCCCACTGTAACCACTTTCACCCAGCGCTGAATCAATATGTATAGAGGAGGTCTTGCCGATGATTACGGACAAGTTCTTTGACTTTTCGCGGCAGGCAGGAGATGGCGTTAGCCAGAAAAACAATGGAATGCCGCACTGGCTTTGGTGCGACGACTTGTTTGAATTGGCCGGAATCGGGTTATGGATATTCGATGCGCATGGGGAGACGGCTTACGTCAACCAGGTAATTGCCTCACGCCTTGGTTACAGCCGCAAAGAGATGCTGGCACTGCCGATGATTACTTTCACGGGGCAGCAGACGCCTGAATTGGAGCCGTGGCATATGCGGCGGCGTCAGCAGGAAATCGCCGAAAGCCACGAAGCCAAACTCATTCACTATAACGGCTCTGACGTTTGGGTCGCCGTTTCTTCAGTTCCGATGCTCGACCGGATGGGAGGGTTTCTCGGTGCGGCCTGCATCCTTACGGACTTGACCGAACGCAAACTGTCGGAACAATTCCTACAGCAGAGTGAAGAACGCTATCGTTCCATCTTGGAGAATATTCAAGACGGCTACTTTGAATGCGATCTGTCCGGCAGAATCATCTTTTGCAACGATGGCTTCTGTCGTATTCACGGGTACGGCAGAGAGGCTTGTCACAGTACGGACTACCGTGACTATCTGACGCCGGAAAATGCGCGGCGCGCTCATGCTGCCTTTTATCAAGTCTATCTTACCGGTATTCCTCTGCCATCTTTCGAGATTGAAGTGATCAATCAGGAAGGTGCGGTACGCTATTTGGATGAGTCTGTCAGCCTGATACGCGATGCGCAGGGCAAAGCCATCGGGTTTCGCGGGATTGTCCGCGATACGACCGAGCGCCGGCTGACTGAAATGGCAATGCGCGAAAGCGAGGAACGTTTTCGCGCGCTGGCAGAATCGGCTTCTGATACGATTTTGACAATTGAAGAGTCAGGCAAAATTGTCTTTGCCAATCGGGCTGTCAAACAAGTCTTTGGGTATTCGTCAAACGAGGTGATTGGTAAAGACCTGTTGATGCTGATGCCGGAATCTCACGCCCATTTGCATTCCGCTGGAATTCCTTACGCCAACCAGACCGGACATCCGCCCATTTCGTCGCGGTCGGCCATTGAACTGCCCGGGCGGCACCGTGACGGCCAGGAAGTTCCGCTCGAAATCTCCCTCGGCGAATTTACAAACAACGGGCGGCACTACTTCACCGGCATCGCGCGCGACATCAGTGAACGTAAACGTTCCGGGACGCTGATCGAAGGCCAAGTGAAAGTGTTGGAGATGATTGCCACTGGCGCGCCGTTGAAAGAGACGTTGGAAGTCCTCATTCATCTGGTTGAGAAACTCTTTGAGAAGGAGATCGGTTCGATACTGCTTTTGGACGAAGAGCGCAAACATCTGCGCCACGGTGCCGCGCTCAGTTTGCCGGAGGAATATGTCCGCGCGATTGATGGTGTCGCGATTGGCCCCTGTGTCGGGTCTTGCGGTACGGCAGCTTATACCGGGCAGAAAGTCATCGTGACCGATATCGCGCAAGACCCGCTGTGGCAGGAGTACCGGAACCTAGCACTCAGTCATGGCTTGCGCGCCTGCTGGTCGGTGCCCATCTTTTCGACCGCCCGGCAGGTGCTGGGAACCTTTGCCATCTATTCCCGCACGGCCAGCGCACCGGAGCCGGAAGAGGTCAAACTGATTGAGACGCTGGCAAATCTGGCCAGCATTGCCATCGAACGGTTTCGGTCAGAAGCGAAACTGCAAGCCAGTGAAGCGCGCTTCCGCGCCGTCACCGAAAAGAGCGGCGAAGGCATCAGCCTGATCCTGCCCGACACCACGCTGATTTATACCAGTCCGGCGATCACGCGAATTTCGGGATACGACCCGCGTGATGTTCTTGGCACCAAGGTCGAAACTCACATCCACCCCGAAGACTTGCCGCGCATCAAAGAACTCATTGCATCGCTGAGTGAAATGCCGGGTGGCAGTGCTGAACTCCTCTACCGTTCCCGGCACGAAGATGGGACCTGGCGTTGGATGGAAGCGACCATTACCAATCTGCTCGAAGAGCCGAGCGTTCAGGCCATCGTTCTAAACTACCATGACATTACCGAGCGCAAGAATGCCGAAGACGCCCTTCGCGCTTCTGAGGAGCGATTCGCCAAAGCTTTCAGCGCCAGCCCGGAGCCGATGTGTCTGGTGACGTTGAAGGAGGGACGCTTCCTTTACGTCAACGACGCCTGGATAGGGTCTGTCGGGATGAAGCGCGAAGAGGTCATTGGGCGAACCTCTATCGAACTTGGCTTGCAGCGGTACCCGATGCCGCGTGATCAGTTCGTTGAGTGCCTGAAGAGGGAAAAGTACATTCATGATTTGGAAGTAAGCACCAAACGGCCTGACGGCCAGATGCGAACCCAACTCTTCTCTTTCCAGGTGATCGAATTGGATGGACAAGAAGTCACTCTCAGCGTCAGCAAAGACATCTCCGAGCGCAAGCTGGCCGAAGACGCATTGCGCGCTTCGGAAGAGCGTTTCGCCAAAGCCTTCAACGCCAGCCCGCAGCCAATGGTGATCTTCGAAGCATCCGGACGCCGGATCGTCAGCGTCAACGAAGCCATGGTGCGTACTTTTGGATGGCAGGCGGAGGAGATGCTAGGCAAAACCCCGGCTGACCTGAGCTTCTGGGCAGATCCAGAACAGCAGCGCCACGTAAGGGCCTTACTGGCTGAGCAAGGTTTTGTGCGCGACCTGGAAATTCAGTTCCAAACAAAGTCCGGCGAAGTTCGGGATTTTCTCTACTCGGCAGAAACAGTTACTTTGGACAATTTGCTCCATGTTCTGGTCGTGGTCAGCGACATTACCGAGCGCAAAATGATTGAGCAGAAATTGGCTCAGTCCTACGAACAATTACGTTCGCTTTCTGCTCGCGTTGAGAAAGTGCGTGAGGAAGAGCGCACTCGCATCGCGCGCGAAATTCATGACAATCTGGGACAGGCTTTGACCGGGCTTAAAATGGATTTCTTCTGGCTGGACAGAAACATGTCTCGCACGACGGATGAAATGCTTTGCGCGAAGGCCAAGCCCAAGCTGAAAGAGATTGCTCAACTGTTGGAAGAGACGATTCAAACCGTGCGAGACATTGCGACCGATTTACGCCCGGGAGTGCTGGATACGCTGGGGCTGTGTGCGGCAATTGATTGGCACGCGCATGGATTCGGACAGCGGAGCGGCATCAAGTGCAGCACTCACCTTTGCCAGGAGCCTCAAAAATTGCCAGTGGACTGTTCAACAGCTCTCTTCCGTGTCTTCCAGGAAATTCTGACCAACATCGCACGTCATTCGAAAGCAAAACATTTCAGCGTGAAAGTTGCCGAAGTAGGCAGCAATCTGGTTTTGACTGTACAGGATGATGGAATTGGGATTGCCGAAGAACAAATACGCAATCCAAAGTCTCTGGGCTTGATTGGAATGCGCGAGCGAGTTGTGGCGTTTGGGGGTAGCCTGCAGATATCCGGCCGTCCTCAACGGGGGACGACCGTGACAGTGACAATGTCTATCTGCGAGTAACCTGGACAAGGCTTTCTTCCTTTGATGTGACAAGGACAACTGGACGATTGGCCTGATCTGCCACCTAAAAACTTTATTGGAAGAGGGGGAAGAGAGATTCTTATTTTGCTATTGGCGCAAATCGGGTATTCTGGCGTTGCCACCTCGATTACAAATACTGAGCAAGCAATTTTTCGTATAGCGGGACGACATTGGATACGGGCAGGAAAGTAGAACCCTTACTTACTTGTCGTCAGCTATTAGTGCCGCGATGTGTTTGCATTGCAGCACGGAGTAAAATGAGAACACCACGCACACCCCTTTCACCCTCAATGTTTAAAATCCTGATCGCGGACGATCACGCCGTCGTCAGACGTGGCCTGAGACAGATCATCAATGACGAACCGGATTTTGAAGTCGTAGGCGAAGCCACCAACGGGCAGGAAGCTCTGGAGATGATTGAAAAGAACAACTGCGACGTGCTCGTGCTCGACATTACGATGCCTGGCAAGAACGGTCTGCTGGTTTTGCAGGAAGCGAAGGCCAAGCGTCCGCACCTGCCCGTGCTGATCCTGAGCATGCATCCGGAAGACCAATTCGCCATGCGCGCGCTTAAACTCGGCGCGTCCGGATACCTGACCAAAGAAAGCGCGCCCGAAGAACTGGTTGGCGCGTTACGCAAAGTGATCAGCGGTGTGAAATATATCAGCGCGACACTGGCCGATCAGTTGGTGGCTGAGATCGGCGCTCCGGAGCCTCGTCCGACGCCGGAGCGACTTTCCGAACGCGAATTCCAGGTGCTGCGGCAGATCGCACAAGGGCGAACCATCGGGCAGATCGCCGAAAACATGACACTCAGCGTTAAAACCATCAGCACCTATCGCACTCGATTGCTGCTGAAGATGAAGATGAAGACCAACGCCGAACTGGTGCGCTATGCCGTCCAACACGGACTGGTTGATTTCAGCGGTCGCACCTCATTCGATTCTCTCAGCGAGTCATTGAGATGATCGGAGACGCAGGTGGAATGAGTTGAGAAAACCGCATCCGGGTTTTTATCTAATTTTTGGTGGTGCGTAAAAAGTAATGCTACAAGTTGTGTGATCTTCACCGCAGAGGCGCAGAGAAAGCAGAGACTTCACAGAGAAGGAGAGGAAGCAAAGAACCTACTGGTATTCTCTCTGCGCTTTCCTCCGTGCTCTCTGCGGCGAACTCAGCATTACATTTTCAGCACAACCTAATTTTTTATCAAGATAATCACCCACCCTTTTGTGCGCCCGCATTATTTACCTGATGTGTCTCGTGCTAGACTCTCGCCCGTGCGCATCCCTTCAGCTCTTTACGTGCCCCATACTCATCCATCAGGAGGTTTCGATGATCCAGAATATCTTGCAACGTAACTGCAGCCGGACTGTTCTTTCGTCATTCTGTTTCTTGGTTGTAATGCTTTCAATGCTGGCCTTGTCACGGACGCCCGTCGCGGCGGCCACGGGCGCATTTGGTGATGCGCTTTATTTTTCATTCATGCCCAGTGCCACTCTGCCTGCCACGCCCTCCAGTCTGATTATCAATTCGCCCACCTACATTGATGTGCCCGCGGGAGCAAAGCTGTCGGTTTATCTGATGCGCGGAGAGACTGTAATTTCGACCAGCACCCTGACCTTTCAGAATGCTTATTTCAATCCGCAGGTGTTCGTCCCGGGACAGGTCGCATCGTTCGTGCTGCCCGGCGCTTCAGCAGCCAGTAGTGGGCCGACGTTACAGGGCGCGACACTGGCGGCTGGCGAAACCGATTTGGCCAAAATAACGATGGAGCCAAATGCGTACCGGTTGATGTGGATTTTGTCCGCGGGATTGATGAATGCCCCCAGCCGTGCCGTTGTCACCGGAGGAGCCACCAGCTTTATGTTTGTGGATCTTAAACTGGGTGCTGTCTCTGCTGCGGTGCGGGTCGGCGATCAAAAACCCGGATCAGTGCTCTTCTTCAATCGTTACACATCAAGCGCCAGCAATTCCACGCGCGAAGACACGACCTTCAATGTGACCAACACCAATCCTGCGACCCCAGCCTATATCCGGCTCTTCCTGGTCAATGGCGCGTCTTGTCAAACGACAGAGCTGCAACTTTGTCTGGCTGCGCAGCAGACAGTCCGTTTCCTGATGAGCGACATTGATCCGGGCGTCAAAGGCTATGTCATTGCTGTCGCCACGAACCCGCTGGGCGAACCGATTCAATTCAATTGGCTAACCGGGAACGTCATCATTAAACAGCCCGGGGGGAACATCGGCGGATCATACGGGTCGGTTTTAAGTGCAGTGGCCGTCGCCAAACGCAAAGACGGCAATGTGCCCAATACGAATGGACTGGCTGAGATGGTCTTTGACGATGTGAACTATGACCGGCTGCCCGCACAGATCGCTTTTGATGGCGTGCCGAGCCAAAGCGCATCAAGCAATGCCACGCTTCTTTCGCTCTATCGTCCTGTGACGGATTTGACCGGCGCCGTTCCCAGTTCCACCGTGCAGGTGACCGGTTGGGGGATCAATAATCAAGGCCAGGTAATTTCGTCCACCGGTAATAATTCATCCGCCTGTTACAGCGAGATTGCGATGGGGACATTTCGCCTGCAGCCAACGCCGATCAATCAACTGGTGCCATCGGGCGCGACTGCCTGGTTTGCCGCTTCTTCGACTGACCTGCTTCCATTGATGGGCGCGCAGTTCAACACCGGCGAATTTAATAGCGGCTCAAATGCCCGCCCATTAAGCTTCGCCACCGAATACAAGATCAGGATTCCAGTTTCGCCGGTCAGTTGTCCGCAGTAAGAAGTCGCTGGTATTTTTTTGCAGAAGAAGAGCCGCAAGGGAGGATCACCCTTTGCGGCTCTTCTTTCGTGCGACACTACACATGCAAAATAGGGCACGGAACGGGGAGCGTGAGCGACCTGAGCTTCCATCTGCCTACGCTTATGGCGACTTGCTATGCGTACGATCCAAGACAAGGCAAGTTCACCGCAAAGGCGCAGAGTAACGCGGAGGAAACGCAGAGACGACCGATTTTCTCTGCGCTGCCTCAGCGATCTCTGCGCCTCTGCGGTAAAGGTTTTGGTCACTTCCAACTGCAAGCCGCTATAAGTAAACCCGAGGTCGCTCACGCTCCCCGTTCCGTACCGACCTCATCCGGTTGATCCACTACCGAAATACGAAACCCCGGAGCAAGCGAAAAAGCCATTGGCAAATTTCGTTCGCTCCGGGGGGGAATGGTTCGGCGAAGAGGATGTTACTGACCGCAGCGCCCGTTCAGCAGTGCCCAGATGTCGGCCAACGCGCCCAGATCCTGCTGGCGATTCTCGCGAACGGCCAGATTGGATTGCGTAACCAGCGTGTCCAGCAGCGACGTGGACGATAGCGTTACGCCGTTGCTCAGCGTGACCGGTCCGAAGGCGATGCCGGAACAGGTGAGCGGACTCCAGTACGTGTTGAAGGTGACCGGCGAACCACTGCCGCCCGCGTATGAAATGCTCAATTGCCCTGTGACATACTCTTTGTTGAACCGCTGAGTCGCCGCCGCGCCGCCGTTGAGCGCCTGCCGGATGGCGTTAGCGGCAGATTGATTGCCGACCGGGTTGTTGGCATTGACGCCATAGATCAGCACCGTGCCGCCTGGCAGGTGGCTGATGTTGGTGAGGAAGAACTGCGTCGTACGCCAGCAGATGGTGTCGCACTTTGAGGTCGTGACATTGCACTGTTCGCCGAAGTTGTAATCGGTGCATTCGGTGTTGGCTCCGACGACGATGCCGGAGATCATGTCGTTGCCGACTGTCCCGCCGCAGCTTCCGGCCGCATCTTTGCCATCCCCGGTCACACCGCTGGCTGGCTGGACTTCCATGACAGTGTAGGTTCCGGGCAAAACGTCAAACCGGTAGAATCCATTGCCGTCAGTCTTTTTGGTGTTGATCAATTGGCCGCCTGCGCCGAGCAGTTTGACTTCGACATTGGCCAGTCCGCCTTCGCCCGCTTCCTTCACTCCATTGTTATTCCCGTCGCAGTAAACGTAGCCCGAAAGCCCGCTGGTTTGCTGCGGTGGAGGCGGCAGTACAGCGCAGGGCCAGCAGACGAAATCGCAGACTCTGCCAGTGGGATACCAGCCCATTCCGCCGTTCAGGCCAAGTCCGATGCTGGAATCACGATCGCTTGGACGCTCCATCCTTTTAACGATCACGTCTTCCAACACGACCGTCGTTGTGCCTGCGCCGCTGCCGCGTTTGATTTCGACGGCAAGTTGGTAGCAGCCGTTGAAGGCTCTTGAAGATTGCGACAAGGCTAAGGCTAGCGATGCTGTGCGCAAGCCGCTGGTGCCCGCGCCGATCAAGAACGGCGCGAAAAAGCCTGCGCCCTTCGTGCTCATCCCGATGTAATTGAGTTTGACGTCGGGATGAAGGTTGGTCAGCAGCGCGCCGCCATTTTGAATCGTGAACATCGCGAGTTGTTGTGCGACCGTCTTGTCAGCGTTGAGCAGGTTGATGGTGACCATATCGCCATCGGTGGTGCCGCTGCCTGCAAGTTCCAGGTCCACGTCCCAGAAGCTTTCGTTGCAGGAGACCGCCTGCAGTGTGGAATTTGGCGTTGAGTAGGAAACGCCTTCTACTCTGCCGTGATCGGACGAGAGAGTTTTGCCGAAGGTATTCTGGCTGACGGCAAAGACGGAGGCTTGATCGGAATCAAGCGTGAGAATGACCGGCACCGGCAGATTGAACGTGTCTTCCTGCGGATCGGCTCCGAACGTCTGGCCTCGCACGATTGCCGGGATGCGGATCTGCTTGGGCGAGGAGTTCTGCATAAAGAAACTGCCCGCGCCGACCCCATCCCCTAATCCTACGGGAATCAGGCAGGAGTTCGATCCGGGCGCAACTTGATCCTGTCCGCTGAAATATGTCCCCTGTGCTAAACGGAGCTTTGCGCCGCCAATTGTGACCGCGCCGTAGACACCGCCAAGAGAGGCCGAATAGTTTGTGACGATACCGCAGACTTGCGGCAGCCCTTGTCCCGCGGTTGCATTACCGTCCTGAGTGGCAATCCGGCCCTGATCATCAAAGCAGAACGTGAAGCAGCTATCCTGCCCGACAACTACGCCTTTCAACGACGCGCCAGGAGCGATCGTGAAGCTCAGGCCGCCGATTTTGATTGACCCTGCGGCTGTCGTGGCAGGTGTATAAGCCGAAACCACCCCACAGACTTTGGCCCCGGTTGGCGCAGGAGCGAAGAGGGCAGCCGCAGACGCTTGAGAAAATTGCCACAGCCGACTCATGGTTGAAGCGCCATTTGAGGATGGCAAATTGAACCAGGCCAGGCCAAGTAGAAGAGCACAGACAGAGAGCGTAATTCGTATTTTCATTTTCATTCCTCTGAAAGGGAAGGGCGCGGTTTTGGATCCGCAAAGCCCCGCAATGGTGCATGGCAGTTGTGAAAGAATCGAATGCCTGCGCCGATCTCAGTTCAGTTTGGTAAACCGTCATCGGTACGCAAGAGTAGAATGAACGGCTAATGACATTGAGCCGCGTCAGGCGATCTGTTTGCGAAATTCCCAGTGAGTCGAACGAAAAGTGAGGCGAGTTGGTGTACGCGTGGGGCGTTAGCTCAATGCTTCGAAAATCAACTGTCAGGCGCGGCAGCAAGTGAGGGCCGCCGCACCCGACAGGTTACAGGTTGTATGAACTAGCAGCGTCCGTTCAGCAATGCGATGATATTCGCCAGCGGGATCATATCCTGCGTGCGGTTTTCGCGAATTGCATTCAGGGACTGATTGAACAGCGTATCGAGCAGCGAATCGCGCGACAGCGTGACACCATTGCTCAACGTCACCGGCGTGAAGTCAATGCCGGAACAGCGCAACGGACTCCAGAAGGTGTTGAAGACGACCGGCGAACCCGTTCCGCCGTTCGCTGTCAGGCTTAACTGCATCGCGACGAACTGCTGATTGAGTTGTTGCAGCGGACCGGAGCCTCCCTGCAGGACGTTCATCAGCAAGTCCTTGTTGCGTTGAATGCTGATGTAGCTATTGAAATTCACGCCACCGACCAGGACTGAGCCGTTGATGCGGTTCAACCCAAACAACAAGTAGTACTGAATCGAGCGGTAGCAGACCGTGTCACACTTGAATGGCATCGGCGGCGTTGTCGGCGTCGGCGTCGGCGTTGTCGGCGTCGGTGTTGGTGTCGGCGTCGTTGGAGTCGGAGTCGGCGTCGGCGTTGTCGGCGTCGGTGTCGGTGTCGTCGGAGTTGGCGTCGGTGTTGTCGGAGTTGGCGTCGGTGTTGTCGGCGTCGGCGTCGGTGTCGGTTGCAGGAAGCAACCATTGCAAACCACACCACAAAGCGCGCCGGTCGGATATGTGCCCGTGCCGCCGCCTTGCAAGCCGTTGCCTTCCTTGTCATCGCCCATCCGTTTAACGACCACGTAATCCACGGCCACGGCGGTCATGCCTGCTCCGCCTACGCGTTTGATGTCCAGGCCAAGCTGGAAGCAACTGTTAAGCGATGAAGCCATGTCAGTTGAGAAGACAAGCGCGATGGGAGGAGTGCGCAATCCGCTGCTGCCGGCTGGGATCATGAGCGGAATGAAGTACCCCGCGCCAAACGGCCCATTGCCGTTGATCGTGATGTTGATGCGCGGATGCAGTTGGTTGATGACAACGCCGCCATTTTGCACGGTGAACATTGCCAGCACCTGTACGCCCGACCCGTTCGGGTTCTGCGTGAAGAAGGTGATCATATCGCCTTCCGTCGCGCCCTTTGACGCAATCTCGAAGACCACATCCCAGAAGCTGTCCGTGCAGGAAAGCGCATGCACCGTCATATTCGGATTCATCGCCACAATCCCCTGTGGGCTGGTGCCGCTGATTTGTGGGAAGAGTCCGAACGTGCCCGAGTTGGCGGTGAAAGAGGAGACACCACCGGAACTGGAAGACGACACCAGGAAGCTGAGCAGGTTCGACAGCAGGAAGGTGTCGTCATCCCCACTGCTGCTTGTGCCGTGAACGATTACCGGCGCTGAAAATTGCGCGCAACTGGCATCGCCTGCGCTAATCGCCGAACCGCCGGTAATCAGCCCATTGCTTAACACCAGGGGCGAAAGACAGATGTTCGCGCCGACTGCCAGATTATTCTGTCCGGGGATGAATGTGGCCTGTGTAATCGGCAGCGTGATTCCGCCAATCGTGATCGAGCCTTGCACGCCGCCCACGGCCTGCTTGAAATTTGTCAGCACGCCGCAAACTTTTGTCTCGTTGCCGGCATTGCTGCCCACCGAGGTCGGCGCGACCAGACGGCCATTGATGTCCAGAATTCCAGCCATGCAATAGCTGGCGCCGGCAACGATATTGCCGATATTGACTCCCGGCGCGATGGTGAAACTAAGGCCGCCGATTGTCAGGCCGCCATTATCATTGGCCGTCGCCGCCTTGAAGTTTGACACCAGGCCGCAAGCATAGACCGGCGAAGTGTAATTGACCTGAATGGCGCTTGGGTTGGTGACCTGGCCCTGGCCGTTGATTGCCGCCGTCAGGCACATGTTCGACCCAACGTTGACCAGGTTCTGGCCGTTGAGTGTTGTTTGCGGTGCGATGACGTAGCTGGATGATCCAATTGAAATAGCGCCCGGTGTGCCCGGCGTTGCGGGCGTGAAACTGTTGACGCCGCCGCAGGCCGTCACAATGGATCCGCCAACAGCGCTCGGCGGTACAATCTGGTTGGTATTGTTGAAGACGGCATCAATGCAGAGGGATGCGCCAACCGAAATGATTGCCTGTCCACTGATCGTCGTGCCCGCCGCGATTGTGTAGTTCGTGCCGCTGAGATTTAAGGAACCGGCAGTCGTGGCCGTGGCCGGGTTGAATGCCAGTACCTGTCCGCAGACCAGCGCAGTGGTCTCAGCGGAAACGGACGATGGCTTCCATTTGATAACTGCCACCAGACAGAGCGTCAGGCACAGCGTGAGTAACGTGGTTTTCATTCGCATGAAACTATCTCCTTGAAGCTTATGAGGAAGCAGGCCGGGAAATATCGGACGGATGACCTGATCCTTGTGAGGTCTGTGTTCACCCGCGCCCGATTCAGCTTTTGGGTAAAGCACAGTTGGATTCAAAATTTGAAAATAACGATTTACGTTTTGTTGTGATTCAATGGGAGGTGAACACAACAAACGCAGGGAGTCTTTTGTAATCTGGAAAGAGCTTCCCTCGAATTTGCCGGAAAGATTTTTAGAGACCACTGCCCAGTGAAGAGGTCAGTGCCCAGTGAATACCTACGCGATTTAGTCGAAGAATACGTTCGTAAATTGTGAACGGCTCAGACGCAGCGAACCCCGTTGAGGTTGCCGGAGAATCTAAACATCGCTTTCGATGCCAACCTGGGCGATGCGGTCATCTCCTGTCAGACATTTTTCGTAAGATCAAAGATCAGCGGGGAGAATGTGGGGCGTGGAATCGTGGGCTTCTCAGGACTGGCTTCCCATCTTGAATCGACCCTTTCGCAGCAAGTCTTCTCAAACATTAGATGAATCCGCAGCGCCGAAGCCCAACCCAAAACGTGGAACAGATGAGTTTCCCAAGGGAATGAGGCGAACTGTGAAGAACTCATCTGGCGCTGAAGTGTACGCATTTTGCTCTCACCCGTCTACAGCTTTCCGCCCGCAAGAGTAAATTTAATCTTTGTGTATCAGTTGTTTGGCTGCATCAGCAAAGAACCAGCGAAGATTGACAGCACAATCCTCGCCAATCTAACCTCAGCTGCTGAAAAATCTCGCCAAAGGTTGAAGGCAGCATCAGCGTCCGAATCACATGATCAAACAAAGAGGCAAGCGCATAACTCAACTTCAGCGGATGTTCCGCCGACTTCTGTAAGTGTTCCGGCAACCTGTACGGATGTTCCGCATGGCTTTAGGATGTGGATGGCGGGCGGCGGCGTGAAAGCTGGGATGGTTTACGGCGCGACCGATGAATTCGGCTTCAAGGCTGTCGAAAACCAAGTCTCCATCCACGACCTGCACGCGACGGTGCTGCATCTGCTCGGACTCGACCACGAAAAACTGACGTACCGGTATGCGGGGCGGGATTTTCGGCTGACGGATGTATATGGCAACGTGGTGCGAGACATCATCGCCTAATCGCAAGGGCCTTTTATTGGCTTATGGCTCTGTTGCACATAAACGATAAGAATTGCACGCAAGCAATGCGAAGACTAAACTGCGGCTATGAACTACAAAGATCGCATCAGCATTGATCCACGCATCCGCAGCGGCAAGCCCTGTATTCGCGGCACGCGCATCGCTGTTGCGGATGTCTTTGATTATCTCGGGGGCGGAATGACCATCGCGGAAGTCCTAGATGATTTTCCGGACTTAACGGCTGAAGATATTCGCGCCTGCTTTGCATTTGCGGCTGATCGTGAACGGCGACTGTCGGTGATCCCGTATGAAGCTGCTGTTTGATGAGAACCTTTCTCCGAAGCTGCCACGTTTGCTCGTCGCGCAATTTCCCGGCAGCCTGCATCTGCGAAACTGCGGATTGAAAGGCGCGACAGACGAAGAAATCTGGGGATACGCAGCCGCCAATGATTTCACGATTGTGTCGAAGGATTCGGATTTTTATCAGCGTAGCTTGTTTTACGGCAGCCCGCCGAAATTTGTCTGGTTGCGCATTGGCAACTGCACGCGCGATGACTTGGTGCGGTTGCTCACGACCCACGAACAAGAAATTCTCGCCCTCGAAGCTGATCCATTGGAATCCATTTTGGTTTTATCGTGAATGTCACACCGCCCTGCGATGCGGATGGCGGGCGATGGCATAAAAGCCCGAATGGCTTACGGTGCAAACGATGAATTTCACTTCAAAGCGATTGAGAAACCGATTGGTTTGAGTATCAGAAAACAATACTGTGGACATTTTTTCGGCTACAACGTCAGGGGTTTAGTGAGAATGGCCGGTTTTGAATTGAATAAAACCAAAGTAAGCTTGCGATCTGAGCTTGGTAAAATTCAATGGCCATTAGTTAAGTCCTTAAGTTGCTTA
>JBBQVH010000063.1:0-44913 GCA_038211695.1 Blastocatellia bacterium
GTAGTGGCTCAGTGAAGAGAGAGAGCACGATGCAACCACGTGTCAGTAGCCCGCGCGTGAGCAAGGGCTGGCGTGGCGTCCGGCGGCCCTCCCTCACGGTCGGGCTACTGACACATCTCCCCCACATGAACCACTACCCAATTTCTATTGTGGGTGAAGGGAATCGGACTGCCTTGTTAAGCAACGTTTGGATAATAGTACAGCATCTTTACGCCGCGCAAGGTAACCCACAAGCTCAGCGCAAGCCCAACAACCCCCTTCTCAATTGACGCCGCGCACCTGCCGTTTTACTCTAGCGGCGTTGCGCTTCCACAACATGCACTTGCTCAATCGCACCCAACACCTTGAGGAGAAAGAATCACGATGAAACTGAAATTGCTGATTGTCGCCTGTTTCGCCATCGCCTGCTCATTAAGCATTTCCGCTCGCCTGTTTACCTCTCAGGCAGCATTAGCCCATACAGCAGCCCATACAGCAGGGCAGGGCCAGAAACTGCCGGGCGACGACATCGTCATCCCATCGGTTGATGAAAAATGGGGGCCGGTCAAGTTCACACATCAGAAACATCTGGCCTATTCGGATTGCGCCTTTTGCCATCATACGAACAAAGGCCTGACGCTGGACGGTTTCAAGGCAAAGCCTGAGAAAGTCCAGCTTTGCGCCGAATGCCATATGCGCAAGGAAGGCGACGCCAAGACGCCCAAGAACGGCGAGGGTACTGAGTTGTGGAGCAAAGAGGCGTATCACGCCAATTGCATCGAATGCCATCAAGGCGAGATTAAACACAAACCGAAAGACTCTGGCGCGCCCAAGAAGAGCGCGGAAGGCCCAACTAAGTGCGCCGAATGCCACGAAAAGAAAGAGTAGAAAGTTTGCAATGAATTAAGCCGAGCATCAAAGATGAAACTCGCCTGATGCTCGGCTTCGTTTCCTTTCGCTGATTAAGCTCTCATGAACAAAGAAAATTCGTTATACGCCATTATTGGCCTGCTGGCTGGCTTGATTATCGGTTACGCCGGAACACACTACATCAATGGCGACGTGCCAATTTCACGAACCAACACCGCTGCCAACGCAAATGCCCTGCCCCCGGACCATCCTCCGACTTCGGGCGATTCCAGTGCCTCAGGGGGCGATTCAGCAGGCGGAGCGCAAGGCGAAGTCATGGCCGTCATCGGGCAAGCCCGCAATGATCCATCCAACTTCGATACGCAGATGAAGGCGGCGGACCTGTTCCTGCAAATCAACCGCAAGGACGGCGCGGTGGAATTTTATGAGCGCGCCGCCAAGATCAAACCAAACGATTTCGATCTGCTGGTGAAGCTTGGCGATACGACCTTTGATCTGCAACATTTCGAAGACGCCGCCAAATGGTACGAGCAGGCATTGAAACTCAAAGCGGACACCACGGTACGAATGGATTTAGGATTAACCTATTACCTGCGTTCGCCGCGCAATCTGGATCGCGCAATCGAGAATTTCCGCGCCGCGCTGAAATCCGATCCGCGCCATGAAAAAACGCTGCAAAATCTGACTCGCGCCTTGATTGACAAGGGCGATAAATCCGCTGCCGCCGAATCTCTGAAACAACTGGAACAGGTCAATTCGAAAAACCCGGCGCTTGCCGACCTGCGTTCACGCTTACAATCGTGAAATTCAAAATTGTCCCCAGTACGCGCGATGGCCGTCGGCAACTGCTGACCAGCTATCTGATCAACGACACGCTGGCCATTGATGCCGGCGCGCTGGCCATCGGGTTGTCAACGGAAGAGCAGCTTCGCATTCGCTCCATCGTAATCACCCACGCGCATCTGGATCACATCATTTCGCTGCCGCTCTATCTGACCGATCTGTTTGATGAACTGCGTGAGCCGGTCAATGTTTATGCGACTCCGTCGGACTTTGAAGCTTTACAGCAGCACCTGCTGACGGATCGTGTCTGGATCACGCTGGAAACAATGAAGAATGCGTACACCGAGTTGATTGCTTATCATCCGATCAAGACCGGCGAGAGTTTTTTCGCGGAGGGATTGAAGATCACACCGATTCCCGTCACGCATACAATACTGACGCATGGATTGATTGTTGAAGATGAACGCTGCGCTTTGCTCTTCACGTCGGACACCAGCGCAACTGAACGCATCTGGCAAATCGCACAAGAACACGACAAACTGCGCGCGGTTTTTATTGATTTGTCATTCCCCAATCGGCTGACGGATTTGGCGCGCCTCTCCGGTCATCACTCGCCCGCCACGCTGCTGGAAGAGCTACCGAAGATCAAATCCGATGTTCCTGTTTTTGCCGTACACGTCAAGGCGGCCTATCGAGATCAGGTGGAAGCCGAGATCGCCGCGCTTGCTCATCCACGAATCCAAATGGCGGAAGTCGGACGAGAATATGAGTTTTGAGAGAGTATAGAGACTGATGCTTTATGCCGAATCTTTACGTTCAAACCCCTGGCAACAAAAATTTCATCTTTGAACTCAATCAGCCCGAAATCACGCTCGGACGCGAGTTGAAGAATGATTTGATTCTGGACGACCCGCGCGTGTCGCGCCTGCACGCCACCATCCGCAAAGCCGATGGCGATGTGATTTTGCGCGATATGGGCAGCGGCAACGGCACGTTCGTCAACGGCCAGCGCATTCAACCCAACGTTGACTTCAAACTAAAAACCGAAGACCAGGTGAAGTTCGGTTCTTGCACTGTAACGCTGCAAGTAGCAGATCCGCTGCGCACGCAAACACCGTCCGAATCGTTTCGCGAAGTGCTGCAAAAAACTCCGAACGATCTGCTTTCGGTCTCGGCGCTGCACAGCTTCTCGGGTTCGCAGGAAGTGCCCGCGCTCGTTTTCCGGCAGGAGTTGGAAAAGAAAGAGCGCATCCTGCGGCTGTTTTACGACTTAAGCCACAAGCTCAGTTCGGTCTTCTCGCTCGAAGAGATTTATGAGCAGGTCTTCGACATTTTGATCTCGGTCACATCGGCATCGCGCTGTTTCATCTTCCGCAAAAACGAACAGGGCGATTTTGAACAGGTCGCCGCGCGAATGCGCAAAGCAGGGGATGTTGGCGAACCCTTACCCATCAGTCAGACGATCTTTGCGAAAGTCGCCAGCGAACGCGTCTCTATTTTGCTGGAAGACGTGCAACAGGACGAAGCAGGCTTCAGTTCCAAAAGCATTCTCCATAGCCAGATTCAATCAGTGATGGCCGCGCCGATTGTCGGGCCGCGCGGCTTGCTCGGCATTATTTATGTTGACCGGCAGGAAGACCCGGATATTTTCTCGGCGGACGATCTGGACTTGCTCAACGCCGTCGCCGTCCATACGGGCATTGCGCTGAATACGGTCATCACTTATGAGCGGCTACAGAAACAGTCGCAGGCGCGATCAAGCTTCGAGCGATTCCTGCCGCGTCAGGTGGTTGACGAAATCCTGCGCTCGCCCGATGGCATCAAACTCGGCGGCGTCCGGCAGAAAGTGACTGCACTGTTTGCCGACGTGCGCAACTTTACAACGCTGTCAGAAAGCAGCACGCCGGAACTGATCGTCAATTTGCTCAATCGTTATTTCTCGATGGTCAGCGAAATTATCTTCCGGCACGGCGGCACGCTGGACAAATACATCGGCGATGGATTGATGGCCATGTTCGGCGCGCCCTACGCCACGGCACTTGACGCCGTCCAGGCCGTCCGCGCTGCCGTCGAGATGCAGCGCGCCATGCTGGCCTTCAATGAAAAATTGAAAGCTGATAATCTGCCAGCCATCTCCATTGGCATCGGTATCAACACTGGCCAGGCGATTGTCGGTTACATCGGTTCGGAAACACGGCTGGACTACACGGCCATTGGCGACACCATCAACACCGCCGCCCGTCTGGAAAGCATCGCCGCGCCGGGGCAGATCGTCATCAGCGAAAACACGATGCAGGCGCTGGACGAAGGCTTTACGCTGAAGGCACTGGGAACCGAAAAGCTGAAAGGCAAGAATGTTAATCTGAGAATTGCCGAGGTCGTCTGGAAGTAAAAAGCATGGAGTTCAGCCAGGCTGCTGATTGTTCAAACGCTTCTTCTTCAGAAGATCAGCAGCCTGAAGGCTGAACTCCATGCTTTTTTGCATCAACCTAAATCATGGTTTGCGCGGCGGTTTGCGCACAGGCTTCGCCGGTTCCGGCTGTGGCGGTGGAGCCAATGCTTCAGGCGCGATCTGCTGCAGTTGTTGCGTCGCCAATGTTGCCTCGCTGCTCTTTGTGTACTCTTTGATGATGGCCAGAAACTGGGCCACGGCGTCTTCCTTCTTTCCCATCTCCAACAGCAGCAACCCACGTTTGTACAACGCCACCGTCGTCTTATCGCCCGCCGGATTCACCCGCGCCACTTTTTCAAATTCAGCGACGGCTTCGGGCAATTTCTTTTGCGCAGATAGAATCTCTCCGACCCAATACTGCGCGTTATCGGCGAGTTCCGAACTTGGAAACGTTTCGACGTACTGCCTGAATTCGGAAAGCGCCAGATCAAAGTTGCCGCGCGAATAATCGCTGTAGGCCGCCGCGAACAACTGTTCGGCATTGCCCGGCGTCAACTGCGTAAAAGTCGGCATCTTTGGGATGTCTTCGATTACTTTCTTCAGTTGTGCGAACTGTTCCGACAGCCGTTCCATTCGCTGGTTGGTCGCAGTGATGCGTTCGCTCATCGCGGAAACTTGCGTAATGGTGTCGCCGGAATTGGTCGAGATCGAAGACTGCGCGCGGCGGATGGCCGAGATGTTGTCGCTCATCTGGACGATCAAGGTATTCAACTCCCCGGTCGTCTTGTTGAACGTATCCTGCATCGTCTGAGTTTGCCGTTGCAGCAGAATCAACTCGGTCTTCAGTTCTTCCATTTGCCCCGACATCCGGTCAATCTTGTCGCGCTGAATCTGGTCTTTGTTTTGCGCAGCCACTGTCAATGGAGTCAGCGGCAAAACCATGACCATCATCCACAGCGAAAATCGAATCAAAACTTGCTTGCTCATAACTTTCACCTGATTGGTACGGAACCGGGAGCGGGAGCGACCGGGTGAGTTGAGATTCAAACCAACCCGTTCGATACCGCTCCCGGTTCCGCACCGGAATTTTTACGGTCTTTCGCCACCACGCGCATAAATGAAATCAGCGCGGCGATCATTGGCCCATGAAGGCGCGATTTCCGACGAGCCTTCATCTTTACCAACGGCCTTTTCCGAACCATAGCTGACCGGCTCAATGCGGCTTGGATCAATGCCCAAGCTCAGCAAAAAGTCTTTGACGGCGCGGGCACGGCGGTCACCCAACCCTAAGTTGTATTCCGAACTCCCACGCGGATCGCAATTTCCCTCGACCCGGAAAATGATGCTGCGATTGCCTTCGCGGTTAAGCCAGTCAGCCAGACGGCGCAATTTGTCCTGCTCCGAAGCCTTAAGGTCATACTTGTCCAAATCGAAAAAGACCGGTCGCATCACGTTGCGGAACTGGTCGGCGATGGCCGGCTCTTTCGGCTTCGGCGTTTCGCTGGCCACAGTGCGCGGACGTTCGGCCATCGGCGGCGGCGGCGGGTCAGTAACCGTTATACGAGCGCTGGCCGTCGCGTTGCCTCCATCGCCCAGTGCGGTCGCGGTGTAGGTCGTCGAAACGCGTGGGCTGACTTCCTGCGAGCCTGATCCCTGCACTTCGCCCAAGCCGGAGATCGTGACAATCTTGGCGTTGGCCGTCTCCCAAGTCAGTTTGGTGTTCTGGCCGCGCTCAAGGGCGCTCTGGTCAGCTTTCAGGGTGACTGTCGGCGCGGCAACCTTGGTCGAATTAACAGTGACGGTGGCGCTGTCGCGGGCATCCTTCTTGCCGCGTTTGGCGACGACTTCAAACTTGGTCGTGTCTTTGGGGATGACGCTCTTGCCGCCAATGGCGGTGACCTTCTCGCCGTTCAGCGTGACTTCTTTGGCGTTCTTGGTTTCCCATTTGACGGTGACAGGTTCTCCCGATTTAACTTCGTTGCGCGAGACGGTCAGCTTCGCTACTGGCGGCGCGCAGGCCGAAAAGAAGGCCGCGAGCGCGACGACAACAAACGATAGGGTGAGCTGACGGAATTTGCGAGTCATTTGATTTGCTCCTCTAAAATGTACCGTGGGCTGACTAGCCTGCGGTGGACTTAAGAATGTGGCTCACTTCTTTGCCAAATAGATGCTTGATGAAAGTCATCCGCAGGCTAGTCAGCCTACGGTACGATTATCTTGCCCACGACGGTGAACGCCCGCCAGTTCGCGTCAACTGGCGGGATTCGCTGCCGTCAATATGCATTGCCCAAATTTCCCAACGACTCGTGCGATTCGATTGAAACGCGATGTGGCGACTGTCGGGCGACCACGTGGGATTTTCGTTGCGGCCTTCGCGCGTCAGCTTCAGCACTTGCCCAGACGCAACATCGGCCAGACAAATGTTAAACGTTCCGCCGCCGCCATCCCAAGTAAATGCGATGAAGCGGCCATCGGGCGACCACGCAGGCGAATCCATCTGCCCGCCCATATTCAGCAGCGGGCGTTCATTCGCGCCGTCCGCGCCGATCAGATAAATCTGCGGCGCGCCGCCGCGATCAGAAACAAACGCAATCTCGCGCCCCGTCGCCGGATTCCAGCGAGGCGAAATATTGACTGACCGCGTGCGCGTCAATCGGCGCGCGTTCGATCCGTCACCATTGGCGACGTAAAGCTCCATCGAATCGCCGTCCTTGCTGGAAGAAAAAACGATCCGGCCATCAGGTGCGACCGACGGCGAAGTCGTCGTGCCTTTGAACTGTGTCGAACCCAGGATCAATCCGTCTTCGCCGCGAATGACCACGTTTGGATGACCACTGCGGTACGACACATAAGCCAGCCGCTTGCCATCCAACGACAATGAAGGAAACAACGCAATCGAACCGTCATGCGTAAACTGCCGCCCACCATACCCGTCATAATCCGCCATATAAACCTCGCGGCTGGCGATGTAGGCGATCTTCGATTGCGCGATGCCGTCCTGTCCTGTCAGCAGCTTGACGATCTGATCGGCGAACTGATGCGCCATCTCGCGAGCATTCCCGCTCAAAGACGCCGTCAGCAACTGCCCCTGTGTTTTAACGTCGTACAGATAGCCCTGCGCCTGATTCGCCCCCGTGATGCTGCCGAAGGCGACGTAATCGGATTTGACCGGATCGTTCGCCCATTCTTCATATTTCAGTGAAGCCGGATCAGCCAGCCTGGTTTTCGGATACAGACTTTTGCCAACCAGATTGGCGATGCCTGCAAACTTCAGGTCGTTCCATAACACTTCGTTGAAAGTCCCGGTTCCCGCATCAACGCCAGCCGCGCGCGGCTGGAAGTCCGCAACCGCCAGCGAAGGCCCTCCGCCCGGCGTAACAATGATCGTGCCGATCTGTTTGCGCAGATCGTCTTGTGATTGCTGTGCGCCTGCTTTTGATAGAAAGAACGGCAACCCGCCAAAGACGATCATCACAGCCGCTAACAAAAGTTTTCTTCTCATTCCTTCTCCGTTGAGTTCGATGCTTCAACTATTTTATCGGTGAGATTCCGAGTTGTTTGCATATTTCATTCGCCAAAATATCGCTTATTTCGTTATGCCTCGGAACCGCACTCCTTCTATGCATTGCAGGATTGTGCCACCAGGAATGGCGCGCACCTTCCCTGAGCAATTCGCAGCCGTGAGTACGAAGATGCCGCAACAACTCTGTCCGCTTCATACGGCAATTCTTTCTTCCTGATAATTCACACCAACAGCAGCGAGAGCTTCAAGCCGGTTGAAATCCAGCGCCTCTTGCAAAGTTATTTTGATCGTTTCGATCAACTCTTCACGCGTTTTTTCCTGGCAGGTTACCCCCGGAACTTCTTCCACCCAGCCGATCCACCAGTCGCCGTCCTGCTTGATTAAGGCTGTATACACATTGTTCATATGTTCCTCAAAAACCTATTTCGGATACCTGAACCAAATTTCTGCGACGGCTTCTTGCGCGCCTAACAGAAACCCATTCGGAAATGGCGGCAGCGGATTGGACGCTAAAACCGCACGTTCAGCGGCATTGTTGACCAACTGATTCGGACTGCCCTTTTTGATATAACTTGGCGCGAGCCGCCCGCCCGACAGTGAAAGAATCTTTCCGTCGCGCGCGATACGCAGTTGAACAACAACGTACTGTGCGCTGCTGGCATCGTTCGTCATAGGCGGATTGTAGTTGCGGCTCAGGATCATCTGGATTCGCCGCCCATACTCCGAACCGCCCGGCACACCACCAGCACCCAAATTCGCCCCCGCGCCAACTCCCACACCATTCGCCATCGCAGGGATTGGCGAACCGAAGGTGCGCCCGACTTCGACATTTTTATTCGATGAACTGCCACGCAAAGGCGTCGGCGAAACCACTTGCGAACTCTGATTCGCCGTCGGGCGATCAGTCAGATTCTCCTTGGGCAGCTTCTCTTTCGGCGTCGGCTTCGGTTTCGCGTTTGAAGGCAACACCTCTGCGTTCGGCTCCGCTTTGGGCTTTTCCGTTTCGACGACTTCGTTGTTGGGCGCGTCCGGCTTGTCACCGACATACGAAATTGCACGGGGTTGCGTGAAACCAAGCTGACTGCCAAGTTGGCTGGATGCTATCGTGCCGACTTCAATCACGCTTTCGCCTTTGCCCTGCCCTTCGCCAGCAGCGACGATCTGTGTAGCAATCGGATTGCGAAAGAACCAGATCAACGCCAGCAGCACAATCAAATGCAGCGAGACAGACAAGATGGTTCCTAAGCGTTGATCAAACTTCATTGTCGAAAAGCATGGAGTTCAGCCTTCAGGCTGCTTCGGTTTCTTCCCACCGCTCAACCGAGCACGCCAGCAGCCTGAAGGCTGAACTCCATGCCCCTTACTTCGCGGTTTTGGTTGCTGGCTCAGTTACCAGACTGACGCTGGCCTGCGCGCGTTTTGCCTGATCCAGCACGTATGCAATCACGCGGTAAGGCGTTTCGCCATCGCCGCGCAAATACACTTTCCTGTCTTTTGACTTTGCCAGGCGCTCATTCAACACCTGCGGCAGATCATTGA
Organism: Blastocatellia bacterium; assembly: GCA_038211695.1. Classification (GTDB taxonomy): domain Bacteria; phylum Acidobacteriota; class Blastocatellia; order RBC074; family RBC074; genus RBC074. The sequence goes on from JBBQVH010000063.1 coordinate 9,087, forward strand.
CGTTGATCGCCTGCCGTTCGTTCCTGCCGCTCAAATAGATCGCGCCTTCTTTATCCACCGTCAAGATCAAAGCATCCGGCGTCGCTTCGTTCGATTGCGCCTCGCGCGTCTTTGGCAAGTTGACTTGAATGCCCGTCTGCAAAATCGGCGCAGTGACCATAAAAATCACCAGCAGCACCAGCATCACGTCTACTAGCGGCGTAACGTTGATCTCAGCCAACGCAGTTTGTGTTCTTCCGTTACGAGTTATGAAAGCCATCGTTCAAATCTTCTTGTTCCTCTGTCATCCCATACCACTGCTCTATTCTTGTCTCTAGTTGCCTGGCAAAACTTTTGATGTCATCAAAATTGACAAACATTCGAGCCGGGATCCAATTGACAATTCCATCAGTGAAAACGAACAACAGCCCTTTGCTACTAGGATTTAGTAAAGAGATTTCTCCCCACGTCCGTGTGAAATTGCCAACGCCTTCAGCTTCTATTTTTATTCCCTCATCCAGGAACTTGAGGACAAGTGGTTGTTGATCTAGTGATTCCCGGATGATTTTCCGCCTTTGCCAATAGGGGACGATCAAAAACTTCCACAATGTCAGAGAACCGACAATCACGCTGACTAGACCTTTGATTTCAAACTTAAAAGGCGCGCCTCCAATTAACAAAATGAAAATGGGGCCGATGGTCCAAAGCAAACTCAACCCGATCATAAACGCTCTGAATATCGGACGCGCTCCACTCGTTACCGTCAGCAGTGCCCGCTGCATATCTAGGAGGTCATCTCTCGTACTCACAAACGCGAATGTTCGCTGCATGGACAAATAGTGACTTACCTTCAGCTCGCGAAGGTTGCTAAACCGTCTCCGCCTCGCGCTCAATAAAATTCAGCAGGCGCAGCGAGAAGCTGTCCATTTCGGCAGCCATCGTCTTGATACGGTTAACGTAGTGATTGTAGCCAAGCACGGCGGGCACGGCGGCGGCGATGCCCGCAGCGGTAGCGATCAGCGCTTCGGCAATGCCCGGCGCGACGGCTTGAATCGAAGCGGTGGACGCCTGGCTCAAGCCTTGAAACGCGATAATGATGCCGACGACCGTGCCGAACAATCCGATGAAGGGCGCGGCGCTGGCGGTCGAAGCCAGCCATCCCAAACTTTGTTCCAGCTTCGTGGTTTCATCCACAGATGCGCTCTGCATCGCGCGTTGCAAGGCATCCAGATTCAGCCGTCCCTGTTTTTGCAACTCGGCATCGGCGGCATAAAAGATCGCGGCCAGCGGGTTTTCGCGCAAAGTGGCACCGCCCGCGTGCAGATCGGACCAGCGCGCACTGCTTTCAAACACGCGCAGGAATTGCGCCGATTGTTGCTGCGCTCGTTTCGTGGCGCGCTCTTTACTGAAGATGATTGCCCAGGAGGCGATGGAAAAGACGAGAAGGATGAGAAGCACGAACTTCGCAACCGGGCTGGCACGAAGCATCAAATCCACCAGGCTACCCACTCCGTTACTGTGTTCCGCAGCCTGCTCCTGAAAAAACAAAAACGCAGGCTGAAACACCATCAACACATCGGAAACGATCAACAAAATTCTCCCCTGATTTGATCTTAAAATTACTTTTGCAGATGACTTGGAAACGCTTTGCTCAGCGGAGAAGGATGCTATCATGCGCTCCAGACGGCTTCAAGAAAGTCATCCTAAATGGAGCTTCGAGCGAGCCATTGCAAACAACCGACCACTCGAAACTCCAACATCGAGAACTCAAAACTTCTCGCAAAGGAGAGTCAACTATGAACCGATTGTTGAAACTCGTTCTGGCGTTTACCTGCATCAGCAGTTTCGTTGGCGGCTTTGCGTTTCATTCGCCAAGCGCCACGTCAGCCATATCAATCTCCAACGTAATACAAGGCGCAAGCAAAGCGATGCGTGAGTTCAAGGGCGTCAAGCTGGGCATGAAGCGCGACGATGCGCGTGCCGCCGCTGGCAAGCCGGAAAGTTCCGGCGACGACAGCGACGAATTCAAACTGACCGGCGATGACACCATGACCATTCGTTATGACAATGGCGAAGTCAAAGCCATCCAACTCGCTTTTCTTGATCCGAAGAACGCTCCGGCCTGGAAAGATGTAGTCGGAGACGCCGAAGTCAAAGAGATGGCCAACGGCGCCAAGACCGCACGCAAGATGATGGAAAGCGAGAAATGCTGGGTCTCGATCTACCAGAGCAAAGACGGTTCAACGACGCGCATCACCATCATGCGGAACTAAATGGCGCAATTGAACACAGCAAAGCCGCAAGCGGGTCGCATTTGTCCGGAGAAAATTGCGACCCGCTTGCGGCTTTCAGCATTTCAAGGTGAGATTGCGTCAGTGGCCCTTGCCGGCCAGTTGAATGCGGATCATCGCGCGTTGCAGCTTCAGTTCGGCGCGCGGGAAATCTTGATCATCCCCCTGCCCCTTTAATCGCCGCTCGGCGCGCTCTTTGGCCCGTTGCGCGCGTTCCAGATCAATTTCCTCCGGACGTTCGGCCACGTCAGACAGAACGGAGACGCGATCCGGCTGCACTTCAACGAATCCGCCGCTGACATGCATTTGCTGCGTCGCGCCACCCTGCCTGTAAGTCAGAACGCCTGTCTGCAACTGTGAGATCAAGGGCGTATGTTCAGGCAATATGCCTAACTCGCCGTCCAGGCCCGGCACCACTACTTCATCCACCGATTCGCGCAATACCAATCGCTCCGGCGTGATGACTTCAAGATTGAGTTTGTCTGCCATAAGTATTGGTGGTTGGTGGTCGGTGGTCGGTGGTGGTCGGAAACGATTCAAACCAACACCGACCACCAACCACCGGCCTTACATTTTCTTCGCTGCCTCCACGACTTCTTCAATCGTGCCCTTCAGGTAGAAGGCCTGTTCGGGAATGTCGTCGTGTTTGCCGTCAATGATTTCGCGAAAGCCGCGAATCGTATCCGCCAGCGACACCAGCGCGCCGGGAATGCCGGTGAACTGTGTGGCAACGTGGAATGGCTGCGACAAGAATCGCTGAATCTTGCGCGCGCGCGTCACCGTCAGCTTATCGTCTTCCGACAGTTCATCAATGCCGAGAATGGCGATGATGTCCTGCAGGTCTTTGTAGCGTTGCAGAATGCGCTTCACGTCCTGCGCGCAATCGTAATGTTCGTCGCCGACGATCTTCGGGTCCAGAATGCGCGAAGTGGAAGACAGCGGATCTACCGCCGGGAAAATGCCCAGCGCCGCGATGTCGCGCGAAAGCACCGTCGTTGCGTCCAAATGCGAAAAGGTTGTCGCCGGCGCGGGATCGGTCAAATCGTCCGCCGGAACGTAAACTGCCTGCACGGAAGTCACCGAACCCGTCTTGGTCGAAGTGATGCGCTCCTGCAATTCGCCCATTTCCGAAGCCAGGTTTGGCTGGTATCCCACTGCCGAAGGCATGCGGCCAAGCAGCGCAGACACTTCAGAACCCGCCTGTGTAAAGCGGAAGATGTTGTCAATAAACAGCAGCACATCCTGGCCCTGGTCGCGGAAGTATTCGGCAACGGTCAACCCTGACAGCGCCACGCGCAGACGCGCTCCCGGCGGTTCGGTCATCTGGCCGTAGACCAGCGAGACTTTCGATTTTGTAATGTCGTCGTCGTTGATCACGCCCGATTCGCGCATCTCCATCCACAGATCATTGCCTTCGCGTGTGCGTTCCCCCACGCCCGCAAAGACCGAAAATCCGCCGTGCGCTTTGGCAATATTGTTGATCAACTCCATGATCGTGACAGTCTTGCCCACGCCCGCGCCGCCGAACAGGCCGATCTTTCCGCCTTTCAGAAACGGCTGGATCAGGTCAATGACTTTGATGCCGGTAACCAGCATCTCTAACTCAGTGGATTGTTCGGCAAAGGTGGGTGCGTGACGGTGAATCGGGTAATAGTCCGTCGCCGGAACCGGCCCACGCTCATCCACCGGATCGCCGATGACATTGATGATGCGGCCCAACGTGCCATTGCCGACCGGCACTTTGATCCCGCCGCCAGTGTCAGCCGCTTTCATTCCACGCACCATTCCGTCTGTTGGAAGCATGGAAACCGTACGGACGCGGCCTTCGCCCAGATGCTGTTGCACTTCGCAGATGACGTTGATCGGCGTCGGCACGTCGAACCCATCGCTGGTTACGCGCAAGGCCTGATAGATCGGCGGCAGATAGCCTTCTGTGAATTCAATGTCCACAACCGGGCCGATGATCTGCACCACTTTGCCAACGTCCCCAGTGGCGACATTGGCTTTATGATCGCCATTCGTAGATGCCATAAAATTGAGTTGCTCCTTCAGTGATAGAGCGATTGTGCCAAGGCTGTTGACCCATCCATGAAGAATACGAGGCGGTTCGCCGCTCGTCGCACCCCTTTGTGGATCATTCTAGTCTGCACAGTGTCGCTGGTGAATTTTATGAATGCCGAATTAAAGGAGCGGAGTATACACATCGAGTTATGGTTTGCCAAACAACGATCCACAAGGCGTGCGAGCGCCGAGACATTGAAGTAAAACAGTAGCCAGTGGTAGAGTGCCGACGTTATATAAACGGTCAGTAGTCACTTACCGATTCGCTTTCAACCTCTACACTCGGGAGGTATCGAGTGAACTTTCCTTTTGAACTCGACCACACAGTGATCGAAACCAACGTCAACCCGCTCGGAGCAAAAGGCGTCGGTGAAGCCGGAACCATCCGCTCAACGCCCGCCGTCGCCAATGCTGTGAGTGATGCGATTGCGCCCTTTGGCGTCAAACACGTGGGCATGCCGCTCAGATCTGAAAAGCTCTGGCGATTGATTAAGTAAATAACTAGCCTAGTCAATACCGCGACCAGTATGGAGCGTCGTCTCCGGCGGCGACCGATTAAAAGAGCCGCCGCTCGCTACCCGTCGCAGTACCGACTCAGGCTTGGAGGTACTTTGATGAGTAACGAAAAAACCACACCAGCCAATGCTTCCGCATCGGGCCTATCTGCAACAACGCCGCGCCCAAAATTTCACGGCTTGATGCGCGGCCTGGATTCAACGCCATCGTCGTCGCAGTTCGAAGGCCGCTTCGGACGAATGTTCCGCACCCTGCCCGCGGCGAAGTTCTTCCCGGAAGACCTGGATGCGCTGGGCGAAGAGATGGTCGCCGATGCCGAAGACGAACCGACATCCGAAAACGGGCCCGAACAGGACGATGAAGAGAGCCGCAATATCAACGCCGGTTTCACCTATCTGGGCCAGTTCATTGACCACGACCTGACCTTCGACCCGATCAGCAGTCTGGAAAAACAGAACGACCCGGATTCGCTGACGGACTTCCGCACGCCGCGCTTCGATCTGGACAGCGTCTACGGACGCGGCCCTTCGGATCAGCCTTACCTGTACGAAGACGACAGCCGGCATTTGCAGCTCGGCCGCAAGCTAACTGGCGCTGAACGCTTCGACAAGAATGTGCGCGACCTGCCGCGCCACAAATCCGAAACACATCCCGAAACGGGCCGCGCCCGCGCCCTGATTGGCGATCCGCGCAATGACGAGAACGTTATCGTCTCGCAACTGCACGCGACGATGCTGCGGTTTCACAACTCGCTGGTTGACCTGAATCCCAGCGCGTCGTTCGAAGAGATTCAGCAACAGGTGCGCTGGCATTATCAATGGGTCGTGCTGCATGACTTCTTGCCAACCATCGTCGGCCCGGAGATGGTCTTCAGCATTCTGCCGCACCTGAAGACGAAAAAGCCGATCACCGAATCCAAGCCCGATCTACGCTTTTACAAATATCGAAACGAACCTTTCATGCCCGTTGAATTTTCGGTCGCGGCTTATCGCTTCGGCCATACCATGATCCGCCCGCAGTACCGCCTGAACACGACAATGACGACGGGCGGGCCGGAAGGCAATGGTCGCCTTCCGATCTTCACGACAACTGACGGCAATGAAAGCCTGAACGGTTTCCGCGAATTCCCCGAGACCTTTGCGATTGATTGGAGCCTGTTTTTCGATATGGGCGACAAGCCGCCGAAGTTCGGCCCAACGCGCATCCAGCCGGCCTATAAGCTTGATTCGTCATTGGTAGATCCATTGCGCGGGCTTCCCCCTTCGACGGCGTCCGGGCAGAGTTCATTGGCCAAAAGGAATCTGTTGCGCGGCCTGCGGCTGGGCTTGCCATCGGGCCAGGCCGTCGCCAAACAGATGGGATTGAAACCAATTGCCGACGAACTCTTGCGCGTGGGCAAGGCAAACAAGGATGGCGCGAAGGAAAACCTGTCAATCACCGAATTCGGCGATTCGTTCAAAAAGAACGCCCCACTCTGGTTCTACATTCTGGCCGAAGCGCAACAGGCCTTCAAAAACGATGACACGCCGCTGATACTGGGGCCGGTCGGTGGTCGCATCGTGGCCGAGGTCTTCATCGGTCTAATGCTCGGCGACAGCCATTCGTTCCTGCGCCAATCGCCCGAATGGAAACCCAATCCGGCGTTGACGAGAAAAGACGGAACATTCGGCATTGCTGAACTGATCAAACAGGTAATCAAAGTCTGAAACTGCAAAAACGTAATTCGGTGGCAGGTGACTGGCATGACATCAAAGCCTGTCACCTGCCATCTGTCCCCTTACCCCCTATCATCCCCTATTATTATGCTAGCCGACATCATCAAAATTCATTGCCTGATCCACCGCGCGAATTTCCCCATGCCACGCACCAGTCGCGCCGTGATCTGCCGTGAAAGCGCCGACGCGCACACGCTGAGCAGCAATTTCCCTTATGACGGTCAATGGGTCTATTGCTGCAATTGCCAGACGTTCAATGCCTGGGAAAAAGCGATGCCCGGCGCTTCGATCAAAGAATGCCCCTTCTGTCTCAGCTCGCTGAATCCGCGCATCTATTCGTGCGACCATTGCGCGATGACGATGGTGGATTTTGACGATCAAACGCTGCGCAAACATCACACGGTTCTGGACTGGGGCGCGCCGCAACCCGCCTGCGCCGGCTGCCATCAGTTCCCACGCGCCACGCCGCGCAAGCATTTCTGCCAGACACTGCAATGCGAACTGGCGACAGGCCGCGCCGTTTGCCAGTTCTGCGGGATCAACACGGAAACTGCCGGAGCCTTTCCAGTCACCGTCTCAACCGCACGGTTAGACGCCGCCCTGGCCGACGCCGAGGCCAGGACACGCGAGGCCGAAGCGCGCCGCCGCCAGGCCGAAGAAGCCGCGCGCAAAGAGACACAGTTACGCACCGAGGCCGAGCGCAGAGTCGAAGAAATTCAACGGCGCGCCACACGCGAATTGAATCAGGCGCAGGCTTCCAACTTCGAATCCGAACAGGCGCGCCGCGAAGCCGAAACCGCCCGCGCTGCCGCCGATACGGAAGCCCGCGCCCGCGCCGAAGCCGAACGGCAGGCACGTGTCGCCGAACTTGATCGTCAGGAAGCGGAACGGCGCAAAGCCGAAGCTGAAGCAAAAGTGCGCGAGGCCGAAATCAAAGCTCGCGAGATCGAAGAGCGTAACCGCCACATCGAAGCGGTCGCGCGCCGCGAAGCCGAAATGCGCGCCGCCGCCGAACAAGAGACGCGCGACGTCGCCGAACGATTCACCAGTCAATTGGCCGAATCACAGGCAAAGGTCGCTGCTGCCGTGAAAAACGTAAAGAAAGATCGCAAGGCGATTGCGCTGATCACGGGAATTGCTGTGACATTGACAGGCTTACTGATTATGTTAATTATCACCCTGATTCAATCCTTACGGTAACAAGCCTGCGACCCCGCGCTGGCCAGATTCTTTCGCCTGGTGTTGTATGAAAACCAAATCGTTCCCCTTGATTCTGCTCATCACATTACTCGCCCTTTTTGCTGAAGCTGAGGCGATGACAGGGCAAATCACCTTTGTCCAATCTCCGCCACGCAATCAGCAGGGGCAGCAGGGGCAGCAGGGGCAGCAAGGCTTATCACCGGACAAAAAGAAATCCCTTTCAAAATACGGCCCGGAAGACGTCTTCCCAGGCGCGCGTGAACAAGAAGACAAACCCACACGATTAGCACGAAAAAGTTCACGTCAACCTTCCGGCAAAACAGCGTCGCGCAAGACACCAACGCCGGCGCCAACGCCCATTCCACCCACAATCCCTACAACAACGCCCATCCTCAACGCCGCAAGTGCAACTCCGCCGCCTCCCCTACTGGCGGAAGCAACTCCAGCGACGATCGCGGCAGGCAACCGTCTGGCACAATCCCCTGCGAAGAATCCAACATCTTCGAGCTTGGTTCCCATCGCCCTGGGAGCCGCATCTTTGTTGGTACTGGGCGCGCTCATCTACGTCACCGGCATGCTTCGAAAGAAGCTCCGCGAAGGTAGATAACCAACAAATAACATCTGCGGTTTTTGAGTAACAACGCCGGAAGCGGATTGTTACAGGGTAGTACCATGTCCCCCCTGAAAACTTGCTTGAAAGTCAGGCTGCCAGCCATGCTTGCGGCTTTGCTGGTCATTTTGTTTTGGAGTTCTCCGTCTTACGGGCAGGTGAGAAAACCCGCGCCCATTCCGGAACAATTGCATGGCGGAATCGAAATTGGATCGAAGGGCATCAAGGCGATTGTTGTTCGCGTTTCAGGCGAAGACGAAGGCTACGCGGTTAAAATCCTGTACGCCGAGATCGTCAATACCACACCCGTGCAAACCAAAGACGGAAAGTTCACCCCCGAAGCCATACGCGATACCGGCGTGGCCGTTGGACGCTTTTATCAGCGAATGCTGCAGGAGTACCGCATTCCGCCGGACCAAGTTCACATCGTCGTCAGCAGCGGGTTGGTCGGAGAAAATCCGCAAGACCTGGCGGCAGAAGTGCGCACACGCACCAACCAGACACCGGCATTTCTGGATGTTGATTCCGAGGTGCAATTGACCATCTCCGGCGCAATCCCAAAGCGCTACAAGTCCGGACAGAAGTGGTATGACAACCGAGGCATCTCCGTGCTGATTGACGTTGGCAGTGGAAATACCAAAGGCGGTTACCAGCAGCTTCGGCAAGTCGCCATCGGCAGCCCGGATTACGATTATGTTACCTGGGGCATCACAAAAGGCACGGTGACTTATACAACTGAAGTCAGCAAGGCGGCGGGCGAGGCGGCAGATTACCCGACATTCGTCAAACGCTCGCAGGAACTGAGTAACAATTCCCTGCGCGCGCCATTACGAAACGAAGTTGCCAGAAAACCCGGATTGATCAACCGCAAGAAAGTTTATTTATCAGGCGGAATCGCCTGGGCGATTGCAACCCTGCTTCATCCGGAAGACAGAAGGACATTCACCCCGCTGACCACAGAAGACATCAACACGTTCTATAACCTTGCCATTGCTCGTCCCGAAGCGCTGCTTGAACCTGACCTATCGCGGATTCCCAATCCGGCCTTGCGTCAGGAAGCCGAACGTGAGATTGAATCAGTGCGCAATACCTTCACGCCGAAAAACCTGGTTGCCGGCGCTGAAATCATGCGCGCCGTGGCGGCAGAGATGAACCTGACAGGCAAACGGTTACTCTTCGTCCGCTACGGACATTTGGCCTGGATATTGAGTTACGTCCGGTTACAGGCAGAGCGTTAAGCAATAACCCTGAGGTACTTGTTATGCAGCAACACCGCGTTGTCTTTCTCTTTGACGTGGACAACACCTTACTCGATAACGATCGGGTTACCCGCGATTTGAAAAACTACCTTGAGCGCGAAGTCGGGCCGGAACGTAATGCCCATTACTGGCAAATATTCGAACAACTGCGAACTGAATTAGGCTACGCCGACTACCTCGGCGCGTTGCAGCGGTATCGCATCGCCTACCCGCACGACACGCACCTGCTGGCGGTTTCGACTTATCTGGTCAACTATCCCTTCGCCAACCGGCTCTATCCGAACTCGCTGGATGTGCTGGAACACTGCAAACAATGGGGGCCGGTCGTCATCCTTTCTGACGGCGACGTAGTCTTCCAGCCGCGCAAGATCGAACGCTCCGGCTTGTTCGAAGCCGTAGACAAGAACGTTCTGATCTACATTCACAAAGAACTGGAGTTGGACGACGTGGAGCGCCGCTACCCGGCGGAACATTACGTGATGGTGGACGACAAGCTCAGGATCCTGGCAGCGATGAAAGAAGTTTGGGGACAGCGGCTGACAACCGTTTTCCCGCAACAAGGACATTATGCATTCGATCCTGAGGTACTGGCCAGGTACTCTGCGGCGGATGTGAAAGTCGAACGCATCGATGAGTTACTCAATTACGATTTGCCTGCGTTGCTGAAGGTAGGATCAGGACAAACATAGCTTACCTCTGCCCGCACTCCTGTTTTTACAAGAAACCATCCCAAAAATTCAGGGAACGACATGTTGTCTCAAAGCAAACGGGCAGGGATTACTCCCTGCCCGTGGCTCTTTGCCGGTTACTCTTCAACCCGGTAGATTTTGCCTTTCCAGACCACCACCACGCGCTTGTCCAGCGCGAAGCATTCGGCCAGCTTTGGCTCTTGTCCAATCGTGTTGAAGTATTCGTCACTGGCAAATTTCAGCGTGATTACCGGGAGTTTCTCTTCGGCTTTGAATTCACTGTCCGTCCAAACACCATCGCGCAAGTAGAAGGTCTTGCCCGCAGCTTGGCGCATCTGACTCGCTGCCGAATTCCTTCCAAGAGAAGAAAGTTTGTCGGCTTCGCGCAACGCCTCTTTGTCCTTGCTGAATTCAACCGCGCCGCGACCGGCAGCAGATTTCGGAATTGGTCGCATTGAGGGTGCCTGCGGTGCATCTATTCTTATTGTTTCATTCTTCTCACCTCGCACTTCAACCATGCGCATTCCCGGTTCCAGCACCAAGTAGGAAGTGTAAGGTGTGACGATGCCGTAACGAGTACCAAGTTGGATAATCTCATCACGCAGTTCTTTCGATTCGCCATTGACGTGAATTTGGTCCAGCAGGTATCCAACGCGCCGCATCGCCCACAGATTCGCCAGGAATCCGTTCTCCATCTGCTTTTCCGGAAAGGATTGGTTATCGTAACTGAAGCGACGTTCGCGTCCATTTACGTTACCGGTCAGCGTCAGGCGCAATTTCTCTCTCGCTTCTTTTGTGCTTGGCCGGTAACGCCCGATCAGCGCCAACTGAGAGCCATGGAAAATATCCGTTATCGTGCGCGGATAAACCAAATCAGTTGTCATCCCGCCCCAATCTATTTTCACATCGCTCAACACAGGATGATTGATCTTGGCGAAGAAGTTCGAAACCTTGATTTCCAGGTCTTCCCTGGGTTCGACGTAAGCGACAGCACCACGATTTTCGTTGGCCAGTTGATCCAGCAACAAAGTGTTGACGTCATATCCAACGCCGAAGGTGAACAGTCGGACTTGCGCTTTATTCGCTTGCTTGACGTTTTCCAGAATTCGTTTGGGAAAAGTCTCGCCCACGGTCGGTTGGCCGTCCGTGATCAGCACGATCATTTGTGGGCGACCGTCCGATTCCGTTTGGCTGCCCGTTTGGCGGCCCGTTGGGTGACCCGTTTGTCTTAATGCCGCAATCAACGCGTCGTTGATGTTGGTGCCGCCAGTTGCGGACATTCGATCAATAAACTGGCGCGCCTCTTTTTTTCCTGCTTCGTCACCGGCAATGGGGCGTTCGCTCATCAAATGCTCTTCGCCAGCGAAGGAAATAATGTTGAAGCGGTCACGCGGGCTTAGCGAATTAACGCCGTGGCGCAAGGCCGATTTGGCCTTCTCCATTTTGTTGTCTTCGCTCATCGAACCGGATGTATCAAGCACAAAGACCACGTCTTTCGCCACAACTTCGCGTTCATCCAGTTGGGCCTTCGGCGAAACCAGTAACAGGAAATAACCATCCTTGCCCGGCTCACGGTACGTCAATAACGAGACGCCGAAATCCTGCTCTGAAAGATTGTAGAAGAGTTGAAAGTCGGGCTGTGCGGCAGAACCGGTAGATTCGAACGTGAGTCTAGCTTTGCGTTCGCCATCGCGTTTGACTTCAATCTCGTGCGAAGGTGAGTAAATGCTTTTGATCGGCACGCGGGAGAGAATTTCAACTTCGGCGGAAATACTGCCGAGCATCGAACGTGGCATTGTCTGTTGGATGGACTGATCGGGTTCACGGCCCGATTCACGTCTTGGGCGTGGCAACGGCATCGGGCGAGGCGGAGCAACAAAGCCATTCGCGCGCCAGCCCGTGCCCAGCGGATAGCGATAAGCAACGGTTCCATTTTCTGCGGTCAGCACCTGGCTGTATGTCAATTCGATTTTCTTGTCACTGTTGGGAGCGATGGGAAAGATACTGGCCTGAAACAGGTTTTTGCCTGCATATTCCAGCAAGGCAGGATCGCGCCGCGTTCGCACAATTTCGTCATAGATGCGACGCGCCTCTTCACGCGAGCGAACTTCACCAACCAGGCGCTTGCCCCCATCCCACATTGCGAATTCCGTGATTGAAACATTTTCGGGCAATGGGAAGAAGTACACGCCCTCCAGCACGAAGGGCGTGTCGTTCTCGAAGACCTGTTCCACATGAGTCACCGCGACTTGATCGTTAATCCGGGTCGAGATTTTGATGTTTTTTACCTTCAGTGGCTGCTGCGGGACTTGTGGTGGCGGTGGGCATCGCGGCACTGGGCGGGCGCATGGACGCGGCAGAATGATTCCTTGTCCTTGCGCGGTATTACCGGCCATTACCAAAATAAACAATCCAGCCAATAAATAGGCCACCCGATAATGATGACAATGATGCTTCATAGCTCCTCCTTGATCCGGCTTAATGCTGAGATTCGTTGTTGAGATTGAAGACTCGGGGCAATCAGAGAACGCAAGTTCTCAGGCCTGCTTGCAACAAGGACTCTTTCCTACAAAAGCAAGAGCCGGAAAGATCAGCAGTTCACGAAATAACCGGGTCGAAAGGAATTCAAAGAATAACGCGAAAGACACGGAACGGCTTCCTTAAACGCCTTTGTGCTTTTGCAAGTTACTGAGTTTTTTGTGTTCCTACTGTTCACACCTGGCTTCGTGATCAACGGACAATTTATGCAAATCATTCTGGGTTGCGCATCGCTTCTTTGTTCCAGGCTTCACTTTGTAATGCCCTCAGGCTATGATTTGCGCACGTTCCTGGAATCAAAAATCAAGTCGAGCAAATTTTTCATTTCCGTACGTAATAAGTTCATTCTGAGTTTTAGCTTGTGTATGAGTTTGAGCTTTTCCAGCTAGGCCTATAATGAAATGAAATCTCATAAGGGTGATGTAAACAATGGAAAATCAAGTTGTTCGTAACTTGTATTTGTCGCTGGTATGGCTTTTGCACAGTGGTTAGCGGCAACTACGGTTTGAGAGAAATCAGAGTTCTTAGGTTTAACTATCTACTTGAGAGGGGTCAACAAATGAAAAATACAATGATGGGGTTATTACTGTGTGGGGCGATTACGGCAGCGGGAACTTCGGCATTCGCTCAGACTGATGCGAAAGAGATGAAGAAGGATTCCAGCCAAATCGTCAAGGTCCAGTCCGGGGTGAAGAAAAAGATCACCGGCACGATCATCAGGCGAGATGCAGACAACTTTGTGTTGCGCGATATGACTGGCGGCGATATCCAGGTCATGTTGACAGGCAATACAAAGGTTGAGGAAAAGAAGAGCAATCCTTTCCGTCGTGGCAAAAACTATGGCACTACGCAATTGCTTCGTGGTCTGACGGTTGAAGTCGAAGGCCGTGGCGATTCGCAAGGGATGCTTGTTGCCGACAAGGTCAAACTGACTGATGAGGCTTTGGTAGTGGCACGGACGGTAGAAACACGCGTAACTCCAGTAGAAGGCCGCGTGTCAACAACTGAGAATCGAGTCACTGAAGTCGAAACGAATGCGCAACGAATCTCTGGCCAAATCGAAGAGTTGGCGGCCGTTTCAAATGCGGCCCGTGGTGGTGCAAAGGCTGCGCAAGACACCGCCGATGCTGCCATCGCCGGTGTCGACGCCACGAATCGCCGCATTGATTCGGTTGTTGCCGGTCTGGATGATTACAAAGCGAAGCGAATCATTTCAGTGAACTTCAAGGCTGGCAGCTATAAGCTGCTGCCGGAAGAGACACAAAAGCTTGACGAAGTCGCCAGCCAGGCCAAGACCGAGAAAGCTTATATGATCGAAATCACGGGCTTCGCGTCGGCGGAAGGCAAAGCCGATCTGAACCGCCGCCTGAGCCAACAGCGTGCTGATGCCGTGGTCCGTTATCTGGCGGAAAATCATTCGATTCCGCTTCGCCGCATCATTACGCCTTTTGGTTATGGCACACTTAATCCGGTAGCCGATAATACGACGCGTGATGGCCGTGAACAGAATCGTCGTGTGGAAGTTCGTGTTCTGGTCAACAGCATGATCGCTGCGCCGCCTGCTTCCGTCACGATTCAACGGCCGGGTTCGACTGAAGACGAACAATAACTGCGCAAAGCGCGAGTAAGTAACCTGCGATAGCCAATCGCAGAAACGAGTGGTGAGTGCTCTTGAGTCGCTCGCCACTCGTTTTTTGCGATGAAGCTTAAAATAGATTGTGGGAAGGTGGGGAAATGATGATCGGCAAAAGAAGTGACTATTATTTGCGTATCGCCTTGCTGATGATTGCCTGTAGTTTTATGGTAGGCCGATTTGTAATTCAGGCTTCCGGGCAATCTGAGCAAACGGATCGGCCACGACGTGTCAATCCGGAGGCTACAAAACCCAATCCAACTGGGACAGAGCAGTCCCAAGACACAAAGCCGAAACCTCAATCCACCCCGTCTAACCCACCGACAACCCCGGCAGCGAAACCGGCGGAACCGCAACAGCCTACTAAACCGGGCGATCAGGGCCAAAAGACTGCGCCTAAACAGCAGGAACCGGAGGCGGAGACAATTCGCATCAATTCTCGCTTAGTCACCGTTCCGGTCTCTGTTACTGACGCGAATGGCGTCCCGGTGCGTAATCTAACCGCGGAAGATTTCGTGCTGGAAGAAGACAATACTGCACAGCAGGTTCAGACCTTGGGTGAACCTGGCAAGACGCCAATTGAGATGGTTTTGCTGCTCGACGTGTCGCGCAGCATCCGCAATCGCTTCGATTTTGAGCGGGAAGCCGCCGGACGATTTCTGAAAGAGGCGATGAAGCCTGGCGATGGAATCTCAATCTTTTCTATCGGCACGAAGCCTGTCCTGTCTGTCCCACATACCACGCAGGCTGATAAGGCGGTCAGCGGCACAGTGAGTATTACGCCGACGGATGACTCTACGGCTTTTTTCGACACTGTTGTTAAAGCGGCGCAGCACATCACGGATTCTTCCACCCCGGACACTCGCCGCGTGATGATTGTACTTTCAGACGGCGAAGACACGAACAGCCAGCGCTTTAAACTTGGCGATGCCGTGCGCGAATTGCAGCGCGCGGAGTGCCTGTTTTATTCAATCAATCCCAGTGGCCCTTCGATTTTCCTCAATCGCATCAGCGTCAAAGGCCAGGAAGGGATGTTCAAACTGGCAAGCGAAACCGGCGGCATGGCGTTCCTGCCTGACAAAATCGAAGACCTGCCGCACGTCTTCGCACAGATCACCGCTGAGTTACAAGCACAGTATCTGCTTGGTTATTACTCAACAAATGAAGCCGCTGATGGCAAACTTCGCCGTATTACAGTCAAGGTGCCAAAGCGTTCCGAACTCCGCATTCGGTCGCGTAGCGGCTATTTCGCTCCCAAAGAGTAAGAGCAATCGGCAGGCGATCTCGAAAGCAAAGGCGCTCAAGACGAAGATTCACTTCGTCTTGAGCGCCTTTTGTTCTGCCACAAGCTTGCCCGGCAATTATCGCCGCACTTCAGCGGCGCATCGAAATCCGAGCCTTGGCCCTTTGTCTTCCGGCTTGGCCCAGACGCGCGTTGTTGTCATGGCGTACTCTTTGGGAAAATCGAAGGAACCGCCGCGCACGACTTGATAGGTTCCGTTGAATCCTTTTTCGCGCGGCGTCTGTTGATCGCTGCCGGGATAGTGATTGAAGTCCGTTGCTGTCCATTCAAACACATTGCCCGCCAGATTCAGCACTCCTGCTGGCGTTGCTCCATTCGGATAGGCGTTGACGTTGCGAGTGTGTTCAAGCCTGGACTCTTTGGTGTTGGCTGCTCCTTCGATCCATTCATCGCCCCAGGGGTATAACTTCATTTTTGCGCCGGGCATATCTTTTTGCCTGCCAGCATTATTGCCGCGCGCGGCGTATTCCCATTCTTCTTCAGTCGGCAGCTTGTAAAGCAGGCCGTCGTTGCGCTTGGTGGTAAGCCATGCACAGTAGGCCCCCGCATCGCTGTAGTTGACGAAGGTGACAGGAGTTTGCTCGGCATTTGCTGGCGGAGCAGTTCCCTTCCAATCGTCCGCCGGCACATGGCCGGTGGCTTTGACGAATTCGGCGTACTGCGCGTTTGAAACCTCTGTCTTGTCCAGATAAAAAGTCTTCACCGTGACCGGATGCTCCGGATAGTCGTAGCTGAAAATTTTGATGCGCTGGTCAGGTGGCCCAATCTCCAAATTCTTTTCCGCCTCGGTCAGATCGCGCCCCATCAGAAAGCTGCCACCTTCAATCAAAGCCAGGTTTTCATTGATGGCGGGCGCGGGCGTTACTTCTACTACGCCAATGTTTGTCTGCCCGTTCTTACTGGTGGTCTTCTTCAGATATACCACTGCAATTGCAAAACCCAGAATCAACGCTACAGCGGCGATTCCCCAAACCATCTTCGACGCGCCGAAGTGAGTTTTGGGGGACGCAGGTTGCGCAGCGGTTCTGTTCCCGGCTGCTCCTGAGGTCAGCATTTTCCCGGAATCAGTGACGCCAATTGCGCCCGGCCCGGTGCGAGAAGTTTCAAACTTGATGGTTGGCGCTGAAGCTGCGGGAGATTCAAAGGCGCGCGTCATGCGCGCTTTCCCTATCCCCAATTCAAGCGAAGAGTCGAGCGCCAGGATTGCGTTCTTGAACTCTTCCGCCGACTGATACCGCTGCTCCGGACGCTTCTGCAAAGCGCGCAGCACCACCTGGTCAAGTTGTTTGGGAATGGCCGGGTAGAAAGTCGAAGGTGGAGGCGGCGTTTCGCTGACATGTTTGCGGCGCAGCGAAACGTCGGGGCTGGTATCGGGATCAGGAGCGAAGGGCAGGCGTCCGGCCAGCATTTCGTAAAGCGTGATGCCCAACGAATAAATGTCAGACCGCGCATCCAGTTCCGTCAGGCCGAATTGTTGCGGCCCCAGAATGGCTTCGGGCGACATATAAGCGCTGGTGCCCGGCGTCAGCTTTTGCGTCACGGTTTTGCGCTGCTGAACTTTGACGATGCCGAAATCACTGACCTTGATTGTCTCAGGGTCCATCAACAACAGGTTTGCCGGCTTGATGTCACGATGAACAATGCCGACGCGCTCTTCGCCGTCCCAGCGATATTTAAAATTGTGCGCGTACTGCATTGCGTCCAGCGCCTGCGTGAAAAGCTCCAACGCGCGTTTGTACGGAACCGGCCCGGTTTCGTAGGCGATCATTTCGGCGACATTGGTGATGTGACGGCCATTGTGCTCGTAGCCGGGCATGTATTCCAGAATTAGGAAGAGTTGCTCGCCTTCAACGGCGAATTGAATAACGCTGACAATTTGCGGGTGTTTGAACTGAACCTGGATGTTGGCTTCGCGGACAAACAGATCGTGCAGCAATGCGGCCTGCCGTTCGCTGGCACCATGGCTGGAAAGAGTCTTGATAGCGACTTGCTGTTTATATTCAGTCAGGAAGGCGCTTTCGGCCAGATAGACTTTTCCCATTCCTCCTTCGCCAACTACTGAAACAATGCGATAGCCGCAGACGATTTTGCCGATTAGGTTGGTCATTGTGATTGGTCAGTGGTTGGTGGCCAGTCAACACGCTATCACTAAGCGCTGGCCACCAATCATATCTATAAATATCAAGAAAATGCTTTCCCACGAAGCCACACAAAGAGGATCACGAAGAATATCAAAACACGAAGTCAGAAACGCTTTTCCTGACTTCGTGGCTCTTCGTGTTTCCTCGTGGGAGAATTTCTTTTTCTCGAATGCCATATCTCATTCGCCTTTCTTCTTCTTTTTGTCCTTTTCGGAAGACTCGCTGCCGCGTTCTATTTCTTTGGCTTCTTTGCCACGGCCCGCTTTTTTAAGCGCGCCAGCAAGCGCTTCGCGAAATTTCGCATTCTCCGGCTCAAGCTTGAACGCTTGGCGAAAGGCATTGATTGAATCTTCAGTGCGCCCTTGCCGATTCAAAGCCGCGCCGAGATTGTAATAGGCAGAAGAGTTTCGCTCATCAAGTTGCACAGCTAAGCGGTAATTTTCGACAGCGGCATCCAGTTTTTGCAGGGCCAGCAAAGTCGTGCCGAGGTTGTCGTGAATGATGGAGTTTTTCGGTTCAAGCCCATCGGCCTTTTGGAATTCTTCAAGCGCATACGCCGGGCGACCGATGCTCAGGTAAAGGTTGCCCAAGCTGTTATACGGCAAGGCCCACGTGCGGTCGTAGCTTTGCGCGGCAGTGTAGGCACTGATGGCTTCGTTGTAACGCTGCTGCGCAAACAGCACGCCTGCCCAGTTGACGTAAACAAAGGGGTCTTTCGGGGCCAGCTTCAGCGATTCCTGCGCTTCGACATTGGCGCGCGCAAAATCTTTCAGATCGGCGTAAACGCGCCCGGCCACAGTGTGCGCCAGCGAAGATTTCGGATTAAGCCGGATTGAAGTCTCAACCGCCTGCCTTGCATCCGGCAGGCGGTTCTGCACGCGAAGCGCATAAGCCAGTCCGGCGTAGGGGTCAGACAAGTTCGCATCTTTCTCAATCGCCTTGCGATAGTTTTCAATCGCGCGGTCGCGGTTTTCGCGTTTGCCTGTGCGGAAGAGCGCGTTGGCATAATTGTTGAAAACGCCAGCGTCACTGGCCCCGGCTTGCAGGGCCGCTTGATACTCGCCGACGGCGTCTTCGTATTTGTTCAACTCATAAAACGTATCGGCGCGGCCACGGCGCGCTTCGGGCGAGGTTGGGTTTTGCGCGATGATCTGCTGGTATTCAGCGTCCGCGCCCTGATAGTTCTTTGCGTCGAATAGCGCGTCGGCCAATCCCAGGTGCGCTTCGATTGAATCCGGTTTCAATGCCAACGCCGCGCGGAAGGCATCGGCGGCAGCGCGCGCATCGCCTTTGACAGCCAGGTCAGCGGCTTTTGCCAGATGATCGTCGAAAGTCGGAACCATTGGCGCAGGCACTGGTTTAGACACAGCCAGTGATGGCTTGGCCCCGACAGCAGGTGCTGAAGCAGGTGCGGATGGCTTTGGTTTATTCTCTGCCACAACGACCGGCGACGAAGGCGTCGGAGTGGAGGATAGCGGCTTTGCGTTCTGGCCGGTTGCGCCACCAACGCCGCTCACATCAGCGCGCAGATTGGGGCTGGACGGATCAGGCCGGTTGCGATTGATGTTGCGCGCCAGATATTTCGGCTGCGGGCGTTTGGCCTGCGCCAGTGGAATCGGATCCGCGCTGACGCCCAGATGCCCAATGATTTGCGCTTCTGTCCTGGCGGCGAATAATGAAATTGAAATGACGGCGATGCCCAATTTACTGAGCGCGCACTTGGCTGACTTGAGATTCATACCGCTCCTCATCGTGAATTTGCCCTACGGTCAATTTAACGCGGCTGACACAACCGCATCACGCTTGGTTCAAACAAACACAGGGGGCACTGACGGCGGCATCATACCTTAAGGCTGCTCTGATTTTGTAGCTGATGCTGAGAAGGCAGAAAGGAAAAGGGCCACGACGGTGAATGAGGTTCATTCACCGTCGTGGCGATTCGAACTGTGACGTCCGCTACTTGATCGTCACGCGCACAGTATTGGACGCAAGATTTCCTGCGGACAGGATGAGGTCAACCGGCCCGCGTCCGGCCAATGAACGCGGCAGCGGCCCCAGGTTGATTTGATCCACACCTGCCAAGCCTGGCGCGGCTCCGGCAAAGAGGACGGGCACGTCTACCCCGCCGACCGTTGCCTTCACCGTGGTTAAACCGGCTCCGCGCAGACCTGATCCGTAAATCACCAGATAGACCTGATCTGTCTGCGGCCCCAGGTCAACCGGCACGGGAACGGCCTGCGAACCTTCGAACCGGTATAGGGGTTCGAAAGCCTGTCCGATGCTGGTGACTCGAAGCGCAACGCCAGCCACCACGCCTTGACCGGTAGCGTTGGCGGTGAACAGCCCCGGATTGACGGGAGCCACTGTAAGCGAACCAACTGCCACTACATTGTCACCGGATTTGACCACCAGCGTGGCCAGCCCGGCGGCAGTGTTGGCCGGAATCAGCAGGTTGATTTGTCCTGGCGAAACGAAGAATAAAGGCGCCATCTGCTCCCCACCCAGCGAATCGCGGATGATCACCGTCGTGCCCAGCAGACTAACCGGCAGCGGCAAGCTGGTTGCCACCTGCGTCCCTGTTGCTAAGCCCGTTCCGAAGAGGGCGACAATTGAATCCGGCGTGACGGTGCTGTTCACAAACGATGTCGCAGGAACCGCCGTCGCCAGTCTCCCGATTGAAAATGTAATCGGAGTGCTTGTGCCGCCGCCCGGCGTGGGCGTGAAGACCGTGACCTGCGCCGTGCCTGCGTTGGCAGTGTCGGACGCCGGAATTTGCGCCAGCAACATGTCACTGTTCACGAACGTCGTCGGACGATCCATTCCATTCCAGCGCACGACGGAGTTCACAGCAAAGTTGCGCCCATTGACTGTCAATTGGAATTGCCCGTTCCCAACGATCCCCAGCACCGGAGAAATGCTGGTGATTTGTGGAGCCGCGTTGGTCGCGGTAATTCTGAATATTGCCGGGGGCGAAGAGCCACCGCCCGGATCAGGATTGAAGACCAGCACTGTCGCGTCACCAACGCTGGCCAGATCAGAAGCCGGAATCTGCGCCTGCAAACTGGTTCCACTGACATAAGTCGTTGGGCGCGGCATGCCGTTAAAGTAAACCACAGAGCTGCGGACGAAATTGCTGCCGGTGACCGTCAGCGTAAATGCAGTACCAATGGCCGCCGTCTGTGGGCTTAAGGTGATGGTGCCCGGTTGCGGGTTGATCATCGTGACCAGAATCGTTCCCGCATTCGATGTGCCGCCGCCCGGCGTCGGGTTGAAGACGGTCACTTCAGCATTGCCCGTCACGGTCGTATCACTGGCCGGAATCGAAGCCAGCAACAGCGTGCTGCTGACGAAGGTGGTCGGGCGCGGTTGTCCTTTCCATCGCACTTGCGACGATGGGCCGAAGCCCGTCCCGTTCACCTGCAACGTAAATGCGCTGCCCGCGATGGCAAAGGTCGGCGTCAGCGTACTCAACGTCGGCACTGGGTTGTCGCCGGTGATGGTGATCGTACCGGTCTTGAAGCAGGTGATCGCGCCCGTCCCCACGCGGCGGATGCGGTCGTTGCCCGTGTCGGCAAAAACGATTTCACCATTCGGCCCGCTGGCGATGTTGATGGTTTGCGGAACGAAAGGGCCAAGCGTCAGCGTGCCCAGGCTGAGGCTGTTGATAAAGGTCGCCAACTGCGCCGCTGTTGCCGCACCACCATCGCCGCTGAATCCGGGCGTGGAACCGGCATAAATTTCAACCAGGCCTGCGGGACTGATGCGCAGCACCTTCAGGTCGCGCGTCACATCCAATTCATCGCCTCCGGTCACGACGTACGCGTTGCCGCTGCCGTCAATTGCCACATCGCGCGGTTTGATGATCGGCGTGGCATTCAGCTTCTGGAACTGCCCACTGTCCGCCGCCGTTTCGCGCAGCACCTGTCCGCCGCTGTAATCGGCAATGTACAGACGCCCGCTGGCATCCAGCCCCAAGCCCGTATAAAACGATTCAGGCAGAGCTAGACTGCTGATCACGCCGGTTGCGCCATTCACCTTGCGTACGGCCTTATTGCCCGGATCGGTAATGTAAATGTGATTGAGCGTCGGATGCACGACCACATCGCTGGGGCCAAGCAGCTTCGCTTCGGTGGCAAATTTCCCATCCCCTTTATCCAGTATTGATCCGCCCCCGGCGATCGTGGCGATGCGTCCCGGAGCAACAGTAATCGCCTTGCCTGAAGAAGCGTAAAACTGAACGTTCTGCGCCGATGTATTGATGAATCGAAGCAGTCCCGTGCGCTTCTGATCCACGACGGTGCCTTTTTTCGCATCAACAACAAAAACGCCCTGGCTGGTCGCAAACAGGCCTGCCGGGTTTTCAAACGACGCTTGATTGACCGGAACATTGTCGGCGGTGCCCTGCGCGGCGTCTTTGTTGATGGTGACGATCTGGCCGGGCAGCACAACCTGCTGCGCGGTCGTTCCGGCAAACAGAGTTAAGACCGTCTTGCCGCGATTGACGAAGCGAATCGCATTGCGCGCGGTGTCGGTGACAAACAGATTGCCATTCGCATCCACCGTCACGCCGGTCGGATTGGACAACACGCTGCTGATCGCCAGGCCATTATCGAATGGCGCGGTCGCGCCGTTCCCGGCAATCGTATCAATGCCGGTGGCGGGAATATTCTTGCCCAGCACGGTGACCGCGTTGCCGGTCAAGTTCAGATAGCGAATGCGTCCGCGCTGCGAATTGCCCTGATCCCCAATGTACAAACCGCTGGCATCCGCATCAAAACCAACCAGCGGCGGCGTGCGCGAACCGTTCTGCAAATTGAATCTGGCGCTCGAAGCCAGGCCGCCGTCGCCGCAAGTTGAAGAAGTGTAATCACACGACACCAGCTCTTCGCCCGCGATCACCGTTTTATTCGGGACAATGCGCAGAATCGTCTGCTGGTTTCCGTTGGCGACATACACCTCGTCGCCGCGAACGGCCAGTGCCGACGGGAACGGATTAATGGGTTCGATCGGCAGTTGTGTGACCAGCGTGATTTTGCCGGCGGCGTCTACTTTGACGACTCGCGCGTGGCCGGAATCAGCGATGTACAAATTGCCCGTGCTGTCGAACGCAATGTCGCGAGGGTTTAGCAAAGGAACCATCGTCGCATCAAGCTGCTGGCCTGCGGGCGGTTCAGGGAAAGGCTGATTCGGCTGTGTCGCCGCGCCGTTGCCCGCGACGGGCTGCGTTTGTCTGACGGCGGTGATTTTGTAGACGCGATTCAAGCCGGATAGCGAACTTGCGACGTAGACTTCACCCGTTGTGGGATGAACCGCCAGCGCGCCAGCGCCGCTAATGGTCGCGATCACGCCAAGGTTACCCGGGCTGAGCTTGTCATCCAGCACCTGCCGCTCACTGCTTGAAATATTCAGCGCCCAAACCGCCGAAGCCGTTTCGTCAGCGATATAAAGCAGATTGCCATCATTGCTGACGGCCAACCCAGTTGCGGCAATGGGCACATTCGTGGCCTTGACGTTAAAAGTCTGGAAGCCCGTGCCGCCCGGAATTATGCCGCTGGGAGAACTCGTCGTCAGAAACTTGCTCGTCCCGGCCTCAATCTTCTTTCCGGCAATCGTCACCGCATCGTTCGTCGTGTTGATGAAGCGCACGAAGTTCGCGACGGTGGACTCATCCACAACAAATAGTCCGCGCCCCAGTGGATCGCGCGCAATCACAGTCGGCACCGTGAACGGCGCCTGCCTGACCGGTGCGCCTTCGCCATAACCGCCTGCGATGGTATCAATCGTCGTCCCGCTGGTATTCGCAGTCGCCGTGTACTGCCAGGTATACGTTCCCGGTCCCGTATAAGTATGAGTTGTGTTTGGCTGGTATGAGCGCGGCGTGCCATCGCCGAAATCCCAGTCAATGTTGACCGCAGCGGCGCAACTGGTGGCCGTGGTTGTCGAAGCAAAATTGATTGGCGTGTTGACTGCGCCCGTTGCCGGAACGGTTGCCGTGCAGTTGACTGTGCATGCGCCCTGCTGCGCCCCAACCTGCCGCACAGGCAGCGCAAACGAAACGCATAAACTGAAGATCAAAATAAACGCGACAAGGTTTTTGATTTCCCTTGAGGCCATTGAGGCCATTGAGAAATGAGGCGACAAGGTTTTCTTCATGAAATACCGCATAATTTTCTAAAGCTCCATTTGTTTGAAGCGGCGCAAACCTATGGCCTGCAGCCGCCAACATTCATTAAATACGGACTTGGACAATTTGATTCTCAAACAGGGTGTGAAATTGAGCGGCGGAACAAACAACGCAGCCTGCGTTTGATCGAACGCGCGTGCATTGTTGTTAGGAAATCAAGAAGCATTGAGGCAGGGAGAATGCTTCTTTTTACCCGAAATTAACAGGCCACTTTGGGCAACTGCGCTGAGACACCAGACGCTTCGCGTCCTAGGTGAGCGCTTGTTACATGGTCAATCACAAAATTGGGAAACCGAGAGTTTAATGTTGGAGAGTAAAGCAACTGAGACAAGGACGAAGCCGGAAGCAAATACGTCTGCCTGCTTCCGGCCCGAATTGAAAAGTTGAGGCGTTGGCATGCGATTGATGGAAGTTTTCCCACGCATCGCATGCCCGCGCTTCAAACGACCGCGCTTACTTGATCGCGATCTGCACCGTGTTGCTGGGCTTGCCATCCACCGTCAGCACAAGGTTGATCAGCCCTTTGCCGATTAAGGTGCGGGGCAGAACGATGTTCGCTTGATCCAGTCCGACGAAACCGGAGACTGCGACCGCATCCTCGAACAAGTTAGGATTGAGGGTTTTCACCGTGCCGCCCAAATTGACCGAGATGTTTGCCGCATTCGTGCGACCGCGCATGCCCGTGCCGTATGCCAACAGGTAGACCGTGTCCGTATCCGGCCCCAAATCAATCGGCGTTGCAGTGACAGTTTCAAAGGTCTGCACACCATTGCGGATGCGCAGAAGAACTGCTGAAACAATGCCCGTGCCTGTCGCATTGGCGCTGAACAGGCCAGGCGCAACCTTGGTCACGTTCATCGCACCCACTCCAACGATGGTGCTCCCACTCGTAACAGTTACAGTGGCAGCGCCTTCGGCAGTGCCCGGCGGCACTTGATAGTTGACCTGCGACGGCGCAACGAAGAACAGGGCAGAGTCGCGTGACGTGCCCGCGCTGTCTCTGACCGAAACCTTTGTCCCAAGCAGCGTCGTCGGCAGCGGAACTGTCGAAGCAACCGCTACGCCGGTCGCCAGATTGACACCAAACGCCGCAACAATGGATTCAGGCGCAATCGAAGTCCCCAGGAAGCTCGCGGCTGAAACGCTGGTCACCGTCGGCGTTTGTCCGGCGTTGATTGTGAAGTTCTGCGCTGTCGTCACACCGCCGCCTGGCGTCGGTGTAAAAACGGTGACCTGTGCGCTGCCTGCGCCGACAATCAGATTCGCCGGAACCTGCGCAAGCAGTTGCGTAGCGCTGGCGAAGGCCGTCGCCAAATCCGTCCCATTCCAGCGCACCTTTGAACTGGCAACGAAGTTCGTGCCTGTCGCTGTCAGATCGAAGGCCGGCCCGCCAGCCGTAGCGGAGCTTGGACTAATAGAGGTCAGCGTCGGCGCAGGATTCTGCCCCGCCGTGATGTTGAAGATCGCGACGGGCGATGTGCCGCCACCCGGCGCGGGATTAAAGACTGTCACGCTGGCTTGTCCCGTGCCAACGACGTCGGTTGACAGAATTTGCGCCGTCAACTGCGTCGCACTGATGAAGGTCGTTGTGCGGGGTGAGCCATCCCAACGCACTACCGCGCCGTTGACGAAGTTCGTGCCAGTGACCGTCAGCGTAAACCCGGAACTACCTTCAACAGCAGTGTTCGGGTTGAGCAATGTGATCGTCGGAACCGGGTTTGGCGGGCTGACCGTGAAGGGCAGCGCATTCGAAGTGCCTCCGCCCGGTGCCGCGTTGAAGACCGTGATGTTCACCGTACCCGCGCTGGCCAGGTCGCTGGCGGGAATGGCCGCTGTCAGTTGCGAATTGCTGACGAAGGTCGTCGTGCGATTCTGCCCTCCCCAGTTGATCACTGATAAAGGAACAAAGCCGCTGCCGTTGACCGTCAGCGTAAACGATCCGCTGCCGACCAGCGCCGACGTTGGATTCAGGCTGGTCAATTGCGGCTGCGGATTGTTGCCCTGAATCGTGATCGCTCCCGTCTTCGTGCAGGTGGATGTGCTTGAACTCAGACGGCGCACGCGATTGTTGTTGGTGTCGGTGAAAATGACTTCGCCCGTTGCACTGACAACAATGTTGACGGTTTCAGGCAACTGATTCGGCGTGCCGCTGCCAACAACCAATGCCGGTGGCGAGATGTTGAGTTGTGCGCTGGCGGCGGGGCCACCATCGCCTAAAAATCCTGCTGTTGATCCCGCGATTACGGTGGCCGTGCCCGAAGGATTGATCTGAACGATCTGATGATTGCCGGTGGCCGGCGGTGGCGGCGGGCCGACCGTAACGTAAGCGTTGCCATCAGCGGCAACCGCCACATCACGCGGTTTATTCAGGCCGGAAGCCAGCACGGCAAAATTGCCGCTGGCCGGTGCCGTTTCGCGCAACACGGTGCCGTCCGTGTAATTGGCAACGTAAATGCGCCCGTCCGGCCCAATGCCCACACCGGGGTATTGTTTGCCCGACAGAATGCTGGACACTTGCCCGTTGCTGCCGTTGATGCGGCGGAGGGCGTTGCCACCCGTGTCAGTCAGATAGATGTTGTTGCTGCCATCCACCACCACATCCGACGCGCCGATGAATTTCGCCGCCAGCGCGAAACCACCGTCCCCATTGGCCGCTTGCGATTCGCCGCCGCCAGCGATCTTGGCAATCTGGCCGGGGGGCACGTTGACGGGCGATCCGGAACCCGGATAGATCGTCACGGTGCTGGCTGAAGTGTTGATGAAGCGCAAGGTGCTGGTCCGGCGTCCGGTCGCAGTTTGTGGGACGGTCGGGCCGCCTTTGGAATCCACCACGTAGATGCCCTGGGCGTTGATGAACAAACCCTGTGGCGAATCAAACCCGGCCTGAATGACCGGCACGCCGTCGTTCGCTCCTGCGCCAACATTCTTGTTGACCGTGACGATGACGCCCGGCGCAACCGTCTGTTCGGAAGCTGTGCCCGCAAAGATTTTGACCGGACTGCTGCCGCGATTGACGAAACGAAGCCGCGAACTGATCGTGTCGGCGATCCACAAATTATTGTTTGCGTCCACGGCCACACCAGTGGGCGAGTTGAAAGTCGCGCTGGTCGCCAATCCACCGTCATAAGGCGGTGTCAGCCCATTTCCGCCAATCCTGTCAATCGCATTGGGCGCAATCGTCACCCCCGCCAGCGTCACCGCGGCTGCGCTTTGATTCAAGTAGCGAATGCGGCCTCTGCCCGTCAGCGACTGGTCGCCGATGAAAACGCCATTTGCGTCGGCGGTAATTCCCGCCAGCGGAATGTTGCCCGTGCTGCCCTGCAAGCCAAAAATGGCGCTCGTTCCGGGGCCGCCGTCGCCGCAATTCGAAACGGAATAATCGCAGGACTGCATTGACACACCTGCCACCGTCGCCGCCGATCCATTCAACCGCACAATCGTCTGCAAATTCCCCAGCGCGACGTAAACGTCCGTCCCACGAACCGCCAATCCTGAAGGGAATGGATTCGGCGCCGGTGAAACGAAGACGAACTGTTGCAGCAGACTGGTGTTGCCATTCGATTCAATGCGAATGACACGGCCATGTCCGGTATCAGCAATAATCACGCGGCCCTGGCTGTCCACTTCGACTGACCGTGGTTGCAGCAGCGGCGTGCTCAACGCCGACCCTGCGGAAAAGATGTCTTCCGGCTGTGTCGTTGCGCCGTTTCCGGCAATCGTCGAAACCGCACCGCCGACTGTAATTTTGAAGATTTTATTCACGCCGGGCGTGGCGTCGGCAACAATGACATCGCCTGTCGCATTATTGACGGCAATACCGTTCACCTTCTCCTGAAAGCCCGAAGCCAGTGTCCCGACATTTCCGGGTGCGATTGAAGCCGCAGCAACGGTTACGTTGGACGACGAGACGTTGAGCGCGCGCACCTGGCCGTCCGCTTGCGCGACATAGTAGAGCAAATTTCCATCCGCACTGGTGTCCAGACCAGCCACCGTCCCAAGATCGGTTCGCGCCCCGGAGATATTTTCTCCAAGCTCCGCACCACCGCCCACCACAACCCGAACTACGCCTGGCGCAATGCTGCGTCCGGCAATCGTCACGGTAGCATTGCTGGTATTGATGAAGCGGATCAACGTCGCGCCACCAATCGTATCGGCGACATAGATGCCGCGATTCTGCGGGTCACGCGCCACGGAAATGACCGTGCCGAACGGCGATTGTGTGGCCGGATTTCCTTCGCCCAGTCCGCCCGCAATGGTGTCCATCATTGTCGAACCGGTGCTGGCCGTCGTGGTCAGCGTCCAGGTGTAGGCTCCGGCGGCGAGATAACCGTGCGCCGGATTTTGTTGCGTGGAGCGCGCACTGCCATCACCGAAATTCCATTCGAATGTGGGTTGGGTTGCGCAACCGCTGGTCGTTGCCGTTGCGGCAAAATTGATGGATTCATTTACCCCGCCGGTCGCTGGCACGGTCGCCGTGCAATTGACCGTGCAGCCTTGTGCCGGGTCACTCTGATCATCACGGCGCAGTTTGTAGAAAGATGAGTTGGCCTCTTTGGCGTTGCCTTTGGCCCTGGAAGATGAAGTGAATACCGAGCCAGACTTGTTTTCCGCTTTCATCCCGCCGTCGCTTGACGACCGGCGCGCGGCAATTCCGGCTGAATGAGATTGCGCGAGAAACATGCCGGAGGCACATAAGCCGATAAAAAGAAGCGCAAACGTTGTCAACCGTGAATCTCGAAAGTTCGCGGTTACGTGAGCGAGTGATAGACGAAGGTAGCCCCTCAGAACAGACATAGATCAACAACTCCTTATATGGTTTTCTTAGGGCAGCACGAGTTACCAAGGCCGGCCGTTGCCGGCGATGAGACGTACTTCAGTTTGTCATTATGAATGAGTGTGTGTGTAGTGTTGTGTGAGCTGTCATTTATGGGGGAGAGCCTGTGGCTTTTCTCGATTGGGCTTTCTTAGCTTGGGTAATTAGCCGTGCAGGGCATTCGTTACGCTAGGGGAATATCAAAAGTCATTGGGCGATGACGTCGAAAATTATGGAGCCGACTGCCGGAGTCGAACCGGCGACCTACTGATTACGAATCAGTCGCTCTACCAACTGAGCTAAGTCGGCTTAATTCGTGACGCAATTCCGAAAGCGATGAGGCAGTTGGAGGATTGCTTTCGGCATTTGAAAAGATTGTCTATTTGATTCGCACTATGGCGTCAAACGGGCGGTATCTTACACAAGGCTCTGAGCTTCGTCAAACCGTATTTGCTTCATTGAAGTCACTAATTTGGAGGTGGTGTCACCTGACCTCTCGACCAGCCGATTTTCTAATTTTTATGCTTGACAGAGAAATTGCCCTGTGGCAAAACTACCAACAATCTGACTGTTGATGGGGTGAGGACATCAGCAGTTTTAGAGTCGGCTGACGAGTCCCAAGCTTTCAGTCGGCTCTAAGTTTTTAGGGACCGACCTACGCTTTAATTTCAGCGATAGCATTCAGGGAAGCTTTTGCCAGGGAAGCTTTTGCGCGCGCCAGTTCTTGCCGTACCTGTTCAGGGGCGGTTCCACCAAGTTGCCGCTTGCCTGCCAGACAATTTTCCAAAGAGATGATCTGGAATAAATCATTCTCGAACAAGAGTGAGAACTGCTGGCATTCCGCCAAAGTAAGTTCATTCAGCTCTCTGCCCTGCCCCATGGCGTAGACAACGATGCGCCCGATGACTTCGTGCGCTTTGCGAAATTCAAGCCCTTTCCGAACCAGGTAATCAGCCAAATCGGTGGCGTTTGTGTAATCGCGAATGGCGGCAGTGCGCGCGCGCGCGCGATTAAATTCAATGTTTCGCAGAACGGTCGCTGTCACGCGGAGGCTGTCAGAGAGCGTATCAATCGTGTCGAAGAGCGCCTCTTTGTCTTCCTGTAAGTCTTTGTTGTAGGCCAGCGGCAGCCCTTTGGCCAGCGTCAGCATCGCCGTCAAATGACCGAAAACGCGCGCGGATTTGCCGCGGATCAGTTCCAGCGAATCCGGGTTCTTTTTCTGTGGCATCAAGCTGCTGCCCGTCGCAATCGCGTCGCCCAGCTTGATAAAGCCAAATTCTTGCGTCGAATAGATAATCAAATCTTCTGACAGCCGCGACAGATGCATCATTGTCATCGCCGCGCAGTTCACGAACTCGATGATGTAGTCACGGTCGCTGACGGCGTCCAGGCTGTTGCGCGTCACGCCATCAAAGCCCAACTGCGACGCCATCCATTCGCGATCCACGGGAAAGTTCGTCCCGGCCAGCGCACCAGACCCAAGCGGCAAAACATTGACGCGCCTTTTGACATCGCTGAGCCGGTCGCGGTCTCGATTGAGCATTTGGAAATACGCCAATAGAAAGTGAGCGAACAGGATGGGCTGAGCCTTTTGTAAATGCGTGTAGCCGGGCAGCGGATCATCCGCATACTTTTCCGCCAATTGGATCAGCGCAAGTTGCGCATCCCGCATGACGGCGTCAATGCGTTCGATCTCTTCTCCCAAAAACAGCCGTGTTGCGACGGCCACCTGATCATTGCGGCTGCGGCCCGTGTGCAGCTTATAGCCCACGGGGCCGATCAATTCGACCAGCCGTGATTCAATAAAGCTGTGGACGTCTTCCGTCGCGGCAAATTCGGGACGCGCCAGATACCCCGGCTCGGCTGCATTTTCGGCAATCTTCCGCAACCCCTGCGTAATGGTCTCGGCCTCAGCTTCAGGCAATACGCCTGCGCGTCCAAGCGCCTGCGCCTGAACCGCACAGGCACGCAGATCAGCGAAGATCAATCGTTGATCAAAACGAAAACTGGCGTTGAAGGCGGCAAAGTGCTGGTCGGTTTCGCCGGTGAATCGGCCTCCCCAAAGGTTCATAAGTAATCAGTTGGTCTTTCCCATCACGTAATTTTGAATCAGTTTGATCACCAGATCGGCTTCGGCCTGCTGGCCGCTGCCGGGTGCGAAGATAAATGGTTTGCGCGGATTATCGGCAGTGATCGTCACCAGATTATTGGTGGCGGTAAGAATCTTCGACAACTCTTTGATCTGAGCCCCGGTCAGAGTGACAAGCGTTTTGTTGGTCGGATCAGTCAGCGCGACCTGGCCGGGGCGAATCCGCAGCCAACCTGCGCGCGCGTCCTCCCAGCCATATTTGCCGGACTTCAGTTTCGCCATTCGCCGCCATTGACCGTCGTAGCTAATCTTGATGACCGCTGCGCCGTTCAGCTTGATCGCCTGTTCCATCGCGGCTTCGGCTTTATCAAAAGCCTGCTTGTTATACAGGTAAATGATCCCAAGCATCTCGAACGCGCCCGCTTTGCTGCTGTCATCTTTCACCAGTTCTTCCAGCCTGGTCAGTGTTTCATCCACTGACGCCGGTTCATTTTCGCGGAAGTTGATGACAGTCTGATTAAAGCGTTCGTTATAAGCATTCGCAGTAAGCCCCAGACGGTTGACTTTGAGCGTGTAAGGAACAGCCGTCTTCCCGCTCACCTGCCCGGTCACGCGTACGCGATATTCACCATCGTTGGGCAAAGCGCCTGTCGGCGTATTGATCTTAAATTCATTACTGCCCACGTCCTTCTTTACCGCGACTTCTTTGCTCTCTTTGTCCAGAATCTGCAAACTCAGCGGTGCGCCTTCGCTCTGAATCTGAAATGTCAGCAGATCACCGCTGGTGGCGGTCAGAAGAAATTCTTCAAACAAAGCGCCGCCTGTTCCCTTCTCTGAAACGCGCGGGTCCAGACGGCCTTTCGATTCCTGGTTGAACGTCAGCGTGGGCGTAACCGGTGCGGCGGGCTTATTACTTTTTGACTCCGTTTTCGGCGTGGGCTTCGGCTTTGTATCAGTTTTCAGCCGTGCGTCACCGCCTTGCGCTTGAACGGTAAACAAGTTGCTAAATGGAGCGAGGAAGATTGTGACAAGCAAAATTGTGACCCTGAAGAGTAATTGTCTTTTCATACTACCTACTCTGGCTACGTATCTCTGGCTTTGAACTCAAACGGGGGGGGTGCTTTTACTTCGCGTCTTTGGCGCAGCGGAAACCTGTCTGGCCATAATCGGGCTTGGTGTTTTTCGGCCAATCGCCACGTCCAGCGGGCCAGCCACGCCGCGCCGTCGCCGTGATCTTTCCGGCCAAACTTTGATACGAGCCGCCGCGCAGAACTTTGACGTTGGAAAAACCCGTGAGCGCTTCGATCTTTCCGCCGGGATATTCCTTGTACTCGCTCGCCGTCCATTCCCAGGCGTTGCCGATCAAATCAAGCGCGCCGAAGGGACTGGCACCCGATGGAAACTGGCCGACCGGCATCAACTGCCGTTTGTCGTTTTTGTCTTTTGTGACGTTGGCAGCGTTGTCCAGCCAGTCTTCGCCCCAGGGATAAAGGAATTTGATATTCAGACCGCGCGCGGCAAATTCCCATTCCTCTTCCGTCGGCAATCGCTTCCCCGTCCATTCGGCAAAAGCGGTAGCGTCTTCCCACGTCACATCTGTGACGGGAAGTTTTTCGCTGCCCGCCGGAAATTGGCCATCCTTCCACGAAGGTGGCGCGGCGTGGCCCGACGCGACAAACTTTTGATATTGCTCGTTGGTAACTTCGGTTTGATCCAGGAAGAAGGGTTTGATGGTGACGATGTGGGCCGGACGTTCGTTCTCTTCGCCGTCCTCACGTCCCAGGCGCAGCACTCCGTCCAGCACGTAAACCATTCCTTCCGGCGCAGCCTGTGACAAAGATTGAGGAAATTGCGATGTCACGGAAGTAGACACGCCGGAAGCAGAGGAAGGATTCGTCGTTGCGCCCGATGTTTCAGGCTTCTCTTTGCCGCTGCCCAAAAACCAAGCTCCCAACCCCGACACCAGCAACACCAACGCGGCAATGCCAATGATCAAGGGCGTGCGCGATTTTGCAGGCACTGCTTCGGCAGACTTGACCCCGGAAGGTGCGGAAGAAGGTGTGGGGTTGCTGCTAACCGCAACCAGTTTCACCGATTCCTGTGCGACAGAACTTTTTGCTTTTTCTTTCTTCCCCGATTTGCCGATTCCTCGCGTTTGCCTGAAGGGATCGGTGCGCAAGGCATCTGTTGCAGCCGGAGCAGATTCAGAGGCTTTCGCCGACGAAGCGACCGATTCGATAGGCTTCGCCTTTGTTGTTTTTGAATCCGAAGCCGGACGCTGCGGGGCAGTAACAGATGACGGTAAAACCTTAGTGGCGGAAGGCGGAAGAGATTCCGTTTTGGACTGCTCAAATAAGGACGTCTCATTGGGCGTAACGACAAAAGTATCGTAATTTTGCAGCGCTGAGCTTTGCGGCTGGGCTTTGACCTTCTGCTGACTACCAGTATCCGCGGCGCGCGGCAGCACCGCAGTTGCGTTGCTATCGTCCGTGATTGCTCCGGCAGCAGCTTCCCGCTCGCCTGTCGTTAGTACCTCCGTCGAACCTTCGTACTTGCTCTCCTGGCGAAACGCGCTATCAAATTCGCGCGCCAGATCAAGCGCTGTCTGCGGGCGGGCGCTCGGCTCTTTTTCCATCGCGCGCAGCACTGCACTTTCAATGGCTGGGCTAATGCCCGGATTCAGTTCGCGCAGGGCGCGCGGCTTTTCAGTAACGTGTTTGATCGCCACGCCAGTCGGAGTTTTTGCGACAAACGGCACCACGCCGGTCAGCAACTCATAAAGCACCACACCCAAACTGTAGATGTCCGATCGCGCATCGGCCTCTTCGCCCTGGCACTGCTCCGGCGACATGTAATGCGGCGTGCCGATGATCGTGCCAACATTGGTCAGCCGCTGTTCTTCAACACTGATCGTGTCCAGCGCCTTGTCGTTCAGTTTGGCGATGCCGAAATCCAAAATCTTGATGTGGTCGGCGTCGTCATTGGAATCGAGCAGATAGATGTTGTCCGGTTTAATGTCGCGGTGAACGATGCCGTTGCGATGTCCCGCATCCAGCGCTGCTGCTGCCTGGCGAACGATGCCGTTTACGCGCGCGGGCGGCACCGTGCCATCGTCAATCAACAGTTGCCGCAGACTGCGTCCGACCAGCAGCTCCATGACAATGTATGCCGTGCCGTCCGTGTCTTCGCCAAAATCGTGAATCACGACCGCGTTGGGATGGTGAAGCATCGCGGCGGCGCGCGCTTCGCGGTAAAAACGCTGACGTGTCTTTTCGTTTTCGATCACGTCGGGACGCAATACTTTGACGGCGACGGTATCGCCGATGTGCAACCGGCGCGCGCGATAAATTTCGCCCATCCCGCCGCTGCCAATGCACAAATCAAGCTGATAACGTCCGCCCAGCACGCGCCCAACCTGCGCGCCAATCGGCTGCATTTGCCTAGCTGTGCCGCTTTCGCCGCCTTCACTTTCTGACGGAGCCGTGATTCGAGTTTTTAGCTGGTCGTGTTCTGAAGAGGTTTCGGCAGATGGAGAATTCGATGACCCTGATTTCGTCGTGGCCACTGCCGTGCCACAGGAGCTACAGTGTGCCGCCCCTACCGTTAGTTCTTTGCCGCAGTTTTTGCAGAACGTCATGAGTTCTTGTTCAATCCTTCAACGCGGAAATCCAGACTGACACTGATCACCAGCCTGATTTGTCATTTGATGATGTGGAGCACCGTCCCGAATAGCGCGTAGTCTAATTCAAAATGCATGGGATGCAAAATTCCACAAGGCGCACAGCCCTGGGTACGCATCGCTTCCAGCGTGCAGGCTCGGATGACAGACCTTTGGTGAACCCTGCAATCTCTGGCTTTTATACTCTTTGATCTGTGAGACCACTCGTTTCAATCAATCCTCCTTCTGCCACGCCTGCACGCTGGAGGCGATGCGTACCCAAGTTTGCTCGATCTTCATTTATCTCGCTGCTTCAAACTATCCGCCGCCAATGCGCGAACAATAGCTTCGCCGGTGTGTTCTTTCGGCTGGATGTGAACTTCCAGTCCATGCAAGCTGGCGGCTTCTGCCGTTACCGGCCCGATGCAGGCAACGCGTGCGCCGCCTAGCATTGGGGCCAGATGATCCGTTTCCAGAATCGCAGCCAGATTCGCCACCGTCGAAGGGCTGGTAAAGATGATGTAATCGCTTTTGGCTTCACGCATCAGCTTCATGACATCCGCGCTGGAAGCCGATGGCAGCACAGTTTGATAGGCTTCAACGACTTCGACATACACGCCAATCTTTTCCATTGCCGGGCGAATCACATCACGCGTGGTCTTTGACGCTGGCAGCAGCATTCGCGCACCACGCAGCCGCTGACCGACACCGAAGCGTTTGATGAATTCTTCGACCAGCGATTCCGCCGTGAACCGCTCTGGCATCAGGTCCACGGCGATCTGCTCGCTCTTCAGTTTTTCCGCCGTCTTACGCCCGACCGCGCAAACGCGATGCGACATCAACTCAGCCCGCCCGTGCCCCAGTTCATCCAGCCGCCGCAGAAAATATTCGACGCCGTTCGCGCTGGTGAATGCCAGCCAATCAAACCAGCTCAAATGAACCAGCGAATAATCAAGCTGTTCCCAACTGGTGGGCGGTTTGATCTCGATGGTTGGACAGGCAATCACTTCGGCGCCCAGCTTTTGCAGCATCTTCACCATCTCGCTGCTTTGTTTGGGTGCGCGGGTCAGCAACACGCGACGGCCAGCCAATGGAAGTTCGGATTCGGCGGGGTTGGGCAAACTGTCAGTTTGCCTCGTGTGATGAGC
>JBBQVH010000064.1:0-44550 GCA_038211695.1 Blastocatellia bacterium
TTTCCGGAACGGGGCGCGTGCGCGACCTGCGCCTCCCGCAAAAACCACATGCAACAAGTCTCCGGTCGCACACGCTCCCCGTTCCGTACCGGAGGCTGAGTAGTTACGAAAATTGTTTGATGACCGGCGGCATTATCAAAGTGCAATTCCAAGTTGGCAAGCAAATCAGCAAGAAAAGGAACTCAAGGTTGTAAAATCTCACCTTTCATTCTTCTTTGGAAGCACTCGGCCTAATGACCTCCACTCGCCGCAAGCGCCGCCCGCTTCTGTTTTGGCCGCTCAAAAAAATATTCGCGCACCGTGAAATTTCCGCGCCATTCCCAACACATCAGATGTAAGCACAAACAAAACGCAAGCAACCAAGCTGGTGATATCAAGAGGAGACCACTATGCCAACAGAACTTCATGGAACTGTCGTGAATGGTCAGGACGCGCCGCTTCAGGGCGCAATCGTCACACTCATCACAGAAGTGCCTCAGGTTAAAGCAACTGATCCGCAAGGCCAATTTCACTTTTCAGATTTGACGCCCGGCGCCTACAAGGTGTCTGTTGTAATGAAAGGGCACCCTACCCATCTGAGGTCGGACATCGTCGTCAAGACCGATGAGATTTCGACGATAACAATCACAATGGACTGCTCATCGTCCAAGCCGAACCTCAACTTGCAAAGTGTCGCACTCAGTGCAATCGCGATAATTTTCGCTGTCCTTCTGTTTACAGGTATGAGAGGCAGCAATTCCTGGACGAATGATGCTGCACGAGCAAGCATCACATATCTGGTATCTGTTGGCACAATCATGATTGCGATGGTTCTGGTGCTTTCCGTGATTTTGGGGGACAGCGCGGAGATGGAGGCGCGTTTCGCTCGGGGCAAAGAAGTACTCACGATATTGATTGGCGTGCTCGGAACGATCATGGGGTTCTATTACGGTTCGGCGGTGAAAGCAGAGCCGCCTGCCGCGATTCAAATGGCGACAGTTAAAATTACTCCTGATCAGCCGCAGGCGGGAAGTTCTGTCAACTTCAGCGCCTTAGTAGCTGGCGGTGTGCCGCCCTATATCTACAGCATCTCTTTTGCCAAGGATGTATCCGGGAATGAGATCATTCCCCCTGTCGTAAATCAGCCATCCAGCGATGGAAAGATCAATCAGAACATTTCAATTCCGGCGAATGTTGCAGCCGGAACTATTGGTTTTCAGATTGTAGTCAAAGATAAAGAAGGGGCGACGTATACCTACAACGAGAAAGGCGAGCAAAAAATCACTTTGCTCGCGCGAGCGCCTGCGCCCTCGCCTACACCTGCTAAATAAGGCAAGCCCTTCGTCTGAAGTAACAGTGAACAGTCCTAAACAAAGAGGATCGAAACCATGCGATATAAATTCCTGATCACACTTGCCCTGTTGTGCGGCATCTCTTCCGCCGGTTGTCTGGCGAAGATAGACAAGCCGCGCCTGCCACAAACCCTGAATCGCGACAAAGAAGGGATCTTCTACAGTCTGACGGATTTCATGGCTGACTATAAAGACTACAAGACCGCCTACAAGGCTCAGAACCTGGTCGAGGCACAGCATCTGCGCAACTACATGGCCAACCGCATCAAGGTTGACATCGAGATGAACTACAGCGCCTACGAGACGCAGGTCTTCTTCGATCGGGCCAACACCACGGTCGGCGCGGACTTTCTGGAACTTGGGCTGGGCGTTGCCACAGCGCTCAGCAATCCGGCGCGCGTCAAAACCGTGCTGAGCACGGTGGCGACGGGCTTTCAGGGCCTGCGCCTTTCTTACGACAAGAATCTGTTCCGCGAAAAGACGACGGAGATCATCATCACGAAGATGCAGGCCTCTCGCACCAGGGTCAAGAACCAGATCATTACGGGAATGATGAATTCAGTCGAAGACTATTCTTTCGAACAGGCCTGGGCTGACCTAACGGTTTTCTTTTACGCCGGTACGCTGCAAGGCGGATTACAAGCGCTGGCGCGGGATGCCGGCAAGGATGCGGCGGACCAAGTAACGCGCACGGAGGAATTGTTCCGCCCACCAACGGCAGAGGAACTGATCACACTTGAAAGCCTTCGTGACAGTTTCACCGCGCTGTTCAAGGAATGGGACAGCAAGAAGGCGGCAACCACCGATCCGGACAAGGCCGCCGCCAAGGCCGCCGCCGACAAAGCCCGCGCGGCATTGCGCGAATTAAATGTTCCGTTCGCCGCAACCGACACAGACCAGAAAATCTTTGTTTTGCTGAACGCGCAAATCAGGGAAACACGTACCCAGCGAGATAAGCTGGCCAAAATCGCAGCGGCTTTTCGCAAAGCCGGCATCATTACAGAGTAAGGAGCTGAAGCCATGGTAACCACGATCATTCCGATTGACGGAAAAACGAATTTGCAAACACAACACAACTCTTTGCGGTTCATCGAACTCTCCGGGCCGTCGAAGGTGCTCGATTATGCCAAGAAGCCCGGCCAGGACGACGAAGAGCAAAAGGTCAATCTCGCCACCGCCCAGGATATTGGTCTGGCCGACGACATTCCCGATCTGGCGCTGATTGTCGTCGGGCCTGGGGACAACGCCGTCAGCATCATCGCCCAGCAACTGGGAGCGGGTAAGGTAGTCGCCTTTCATTCGCGCGTCTTTGTGGACGGAGTGGAGAAAGAGATGTTGGGATTCAGATAGCGACAATTTTGCGAAGAACGTTCTCAGTGCAACAAAACCAAATCGAAGGAGAAAAAGATGAAAATGCTCTTTGGTGCGGTGATCGCCGTAACCTTACTTGGGTTATATGTTTATTCCGTGGTAACGGGCATCTCTGTAGTCAGGTGCGTTACTACGACTGGTTGTACCACCCAAACGCTTGCCAGCTTTACGTCCGGCATGTCGAGTGTGATGGCGCTGATCGGTGGTTTGGTATCGGCTTTGGTCATCGCGGAATTATCCATCACGAAACCCGGCGAGACGCCCATGGCACGGGCTCTCGACGCGACCTCATCCGGTGCGGCAAAAAAAGCGGTTCAGGTAGTAACCATGCTGTATTTGCTGATCTGGGTGATTACGGGTCTGGCTGCATTCGTTGTTGGTTCTATGCAGCAGGATAATGTGCTTCGACCTTTAACTGATTTGGGGCAATCCTGGCTAGGGTTGGCGGTCGCCGCCGGATACGCTTATTTCGGAATTAAACCACAATCCTGACGATCTCTAACGGAGGAACCATGCCCAATTTTGCGCAAAAGATACCGACGCCGCTGCCAGGCTCAATCAATGTGGGCCGTCACGCCGCGCGCGTTTCAACGATGATGGAGATGCTGGGCAGCCCACACCTGCCGCTCGGCCAGAATTGTCAAAACAATTTGGCCAGCGCCAAAGTGAAAACTTTGCTGACGACGCGCAATGTCGGCCCATTTTCCGTCCACGGGATCAAACCGTTCGTGGACTTGCTGGCGCGCGTGTTCGCAAAAGTTCAGGCAGGCAATCCCGACCTTTTCAATGCTCTGGGCACGGCGGGTGCGCTCTGCGTGCGCAACGTGCGGGGTTCGACAACCCAGCCTTCAAACCACGGCTGGGGGACGGCCATTGACATCAGCATCAAGAATCCCGCCACCGGACAGTTCGAATTGGATTTGCCGCTGAGCAACGGAGTAGTGCAGCTTGGTTGTTTGGAGTTAAGCAAATTCTTCGACCAGGATGGCGCGGCCACGGGCGAGCTTTGCTTCTGGGGTGCAGGTTTCAGCCGGGAAGATGGAATGCACTTTGAAGCTTCGGATGAATTGATCCGATTCTGGAAACAACAGAACCGAATTTAGCGCCGAGTGGAAAACTATCTCTCAAGCGTTCTCAGCAAGAAAGCCGCGGGCAGCAAGAAAAGCCATGAAGCAGTCTGCTACTCAGCCATTGCGCCATGCGGTTTGCTGTTGTTGGTTGTCATTTGTTGGTTGATTGGCGATACTCGCCGATCAAATTTGACCGACTTATTACGATCAATCAACGGCAAACTGCATGGAAATTCCGAAGGCTTACGAACCCAAAGAAGTCGAAGGGCGCTGGTACCCGTTCTGGGAACAGCAGGGCTTCTTCTCCCCTGAAAACAATCCTGATCCGAAAGCAAAAGTCTTTTCGATGGTTATTCCGCCGCCGAATGTGACGGGCTATTTGCACATGGGCCACGCGCTGAATCACACGTTGCAAGACGTGCTGGCGCGCTGGCGGCGCATGGCCGGCGACAGAGTTCTCTGGCTGCCCGGCACGGATCACGCGGGCATTGCCACGCAGATGGTGGTCGAACGCCAGCTCGCCGCCGAAGGCATCAAGCGCCAAGACCTGGGACGCGAAAAGTTCGTTGAACGCATTTGGGAATGGAAGGAACATTCCGGCGGCACGATTCAAAAACAAATGCGAATCGTCGGCGATTCGGTGGATTGGGCGCGCGAACGCTTCACGATGGATGAAGGCTTGTCGAATGCCGTCAAGGAAGTCTTCGTGCGGCTATATGACGAAGGCTTGATCTATCGCGGCGAGCGAATGATCAACTGGTCTCCCGGTTTGCAAACAGCCATCTCTGACCTGGAAGTCGAGATGAAGCCAGTCAAAGGCAAGCTCTATCACATTGCCTATCCGATTGGCCGGGCCATTACTGCGCCGGTCGAAGGCTTGGCCGAAGCTTACGAAGCCGCTAACAGTGAAGAGAAGAAATCCGGCTACCTCAAAACTGACGCGGGCGAATTCATCGTCGTCGCGACGACGCGCCCCGAAACGATGCTTGGCGATACGGCCATCGCGATGAATCCCGAAGACGCCAGCAGCAAAGGCCGTTACGCCGCAGTTGTTGGCAAAAAACCTGTGCTGCCGCTGGTCGGGCGCGAGATCAGTTTTATTGAAGACGAAGTCGTCGAAAAAGATTTCGGTACGGGCTTTGTCAAAGTTACGCCCGCGCACGACCCGAGCGATTTCGCGATGGGCAAACGCCACAGCCTGGAATTCATTCAGGTCATCGGCAAAGACGCGAAGATGACTGACGCTGTGCCGGAAAAGTATCGCGGGCTGGATCGCAACGAAGCGCGCAAGGCCGTCGTGGCTGATCTGGAAGCCTTGGGCCTGATGCTCAAAGTCGAGGACTACGCGCACAACGTCGGCCACTGCCAGCGCAGCGGTTCAGTGGTTGAGCCTCTGATTTCGATGCAGTGGTTTATGCGGATGAAAGAACTGGCCGAACCCGCCATCGCTGCCGTCCGCGATGGGCGCACGAAGTTCGTGCCGGAAAGCACGGCCAAAATTTACTTCAACTGGATGGAGAACATTCAGGACTGGTGCGTGTCGCGCCAGTTGTGGTGGGGCCATCGCATTCCCGCCTGGCACACGCCCGAAGGCGATATCGTCGTCGCCCGCGATGAAGCAGAAGCGCGAGGGCGATTGAAAGTGCGCGGCCTTGATCCCAATGCCTCATTAACGGAAGAAAGCGATGTGCTCGATACGTGGTTCTCGTCACAGCTTTGGCCGTTTTCGACGCTGGGCTGGCCGGAAGAAACCGAAGACCTGAAGAAATTCTATCCGACCGATGTTCTGATCACGGCCTTCGACATCATCTTCTTCTGGGTGGCGCGAATGATGATGATGGGCCTGAAGTTCATGGGCGATGTGCCCTTCCGCACGGTGTACATCAACGCGCTGGTGCTGGACCCGCAAGGCCAGAAGATGTCCAAAACCAAAGGCAACGTGATTGACCCGCTGGACGTGTTCGATAAATACGGCACCGATGCGGCGCGCTTTGCGTTGACAGCGGCTTCAACCGCCGGGATGACCTTGGCCCTGCAGGAATCGAAGCTGGAAGCTGCGCGCAACTTCGCCAACAAGATTTGGAATGCAACGCGCTTCGTGTTGATGAACTGTGACGATGTGCTGGAAGACCAGCAGCCGGTCGGTTGGGAAACGGAACTTTCACAACCCGAACTGGCCGACCTGTGGATTCTGAGCCGGTTGAACCGCGTCGCTTTGGACGTGCACAGCGCGCTGGGCGAATACCGCTTCCACGAAGCGGCGGACGCGCTCTATCGCTTCTTCTGGAATGATTTCTGCGACTGGTACATCGAACTGTCAAAGCCCTTCGTGACAGCCAAAGAATCTTCATCAATCCCTGGGCCGCAATCGCTGGCCGTCAAACGCCGGATCATTTATGTGCTGGAACGCAGCCTGCGTTTGCTACATCCGATCATGCCCTACATCACCGAAGAGCTTTGGCAACGGCTGCCGCATAAGGGCGAGACCATCTGCGCGGCTGATTTTGTCACGCACAATTCAGCGCAACTGGACGGGCGCGCCGAACGCGAAATGACACTGGTGATTGAAATCATCACCCGGCTTCGAAACATTCGCGCGAGTTTCAGTATTGCGCCATCGTTGCCACTGACGGCGGAAATTGCCGCTACTGACGAACACTCACGCGCCGTCATTGAAGCGATGCAGGATCACATCAAACGGCTGGCGCGCATTGAATCCCTGTACATCGTGGACCGGCTGGGCGCAGCACGCGGCACCGCGCGCGCGATGGTCAGCGGCGCTGAGATCGCCGTCCCGCTTCAAGGCCTGGTTGATTTCGACAAAGAACGCGCACGGTTGGAAAAAGAGATTGGCAAGCTGTCGAACGAACTGGCCGGTTTGGAAAAACGGCTGGGCAATGACGATTTCATTGCCCGTGCCGCCGCCGAAATCGTCGCCACCTCGCGCGAACGTGCCGCGGAGTTGAATGATCAAATCACCAAGCTGAAGGCAACGATTGAGTCTTTGTGAATCCTCAGTTCCGGTTTAGGTTAATTGGTGATAGATTTTAGTAATCCTATGGAAAGGAGGGATATAGTTATGCATTCCGCCCGTTCAATTGCGAATAGTTTTCTGAAAATTGCAGAGCAATCTGGAAAGAATTTGACCAACATGCAATTGCAAAAGTTGGTCTACTTTGCTCATGGATGGCACCTTGCCTTGACCGGCGAGCCACTATTGACTGATGCCGTGAAAGCCTGGAACTTCGGACCAGTGATTCCACCGCTATACAACAGCTTGAAAATGTTTGGGAATGGAATTGTGACAGAACCAATCAAACGTAGAAATCCTGAGACCGGCGAAGTAAGTGTTGTTGAAGAGAAAGAAAGCGAATATGTCCAAAGGCTTTTGAAGCGTGTCTGGGAAGCTTACGGACACATGAATGGCTCTCAGATGAGTTACCTCACTCATCAACCAGGAACGCCTTGGGATATTACTTGGAGAGAGGAAAAATTTAGCGTCATTCCCAATGAGTTAATCAAAGAGAATTTTCTTTCGTTGAAGACAAAGAGCCATGCCGGATAACATTCCAGCCATCGAAATTCCTGTTCAGCCAATCCCAAATGTTCCCGATTCCACGCTTGAAAAGGTGGACTCACCCTATCTCGGTGAAGATTTGGAAGGCTACCGGAAAATAGAACTCCAGAGGAAAGAGCATGAGTTGATCGTTGAACGTGTAATGTTGAAGCAGCGAAGAGGGTATGCATTTGCTCTCTTCGGTCTTTCTGCGATCTGGCTTCTCTTCATTGGGGGTTACCTGATCTTGGCAGGGCGTGGAGTTCTCAAGACTGCTGATGCAGTTCTGATTGCATTGATTTCTACGACTACGGCAAACGTACTGGGACTGTTTTATATCGTTGCCAGATGGCTCTTCCCAAACAAAAGCAATAGCGACAAAGATAGCGCGAATAAAGCGATCTGAGTTATTCATTCCTGATTTCGCAATCCGCAATTCCTATGATCAATCCTCTGGACTTTCCACTCATTGACGACATTGCCGCTGGTTCATTGGCCGAAGACGTTGGGCGCGGCGATATCACCTCCCG
Organism: Blastocatellia bacterium; assembly: GCA_038211695.1. Lineage (GTDB taxonomy): Bacteria > Acidobacteriota > Blastocatellia > RBC074 > RBC074 > RBC074. Next base: position 7,859 of record JBBQVH010000064.1, read on the forward strand.
CGCTGTTGTAAAGGCGGGCCAGCAAGCGCGCGGAAACTTCATGGCCAAACAAGACATTGTGCTGGCCGGGCTGGAAGTTTCAGACGCCGTTTTTATGCACCTCGATCCACACTTGCAGATCGAAACGACGGCGGGAGACGGCGACACGGTGGAAGCAGGCAAGGTCTTTGCGCGCGTCATCGGCGAAGCGCAAATGCTGCTGGCGGCGGAGCGCGTGGCGCTGAACTTCCTGCAAAACCTTTCTGGCATTGCTACGCTGACACGCAAATACGTCGAAGCTGTCGCGGGAACGAAAGCCAGGATCGTGGACACGCGCAAAACCGCGCCCGGGTTGCGCGCGCTGCAAAAATACGCCGTTTCCATCGGTGGCGGCCACAACCATCGAATGGGCCTGGATGATGGCGTGCTGATCAAAGATAATCACATCGCCCTGGCCGGAGGCGTTGCCGAAGCCGTCCGCCGCGCCAAAGAAACCGCCGGTCATTTGCACAAGATTGAAGTCGAAGTCTCCACGCTCGAACAGGTCAAGGAAGCCTTAACCGCCAAAGCCGACATCCTGCTGCTCGACAACATGACGCCGGAGATGATTCGTCAGGCCGTCGAAATCGTTCAAGCGTCTGAGCCGGGCGAACGCCGCACGCTGCTGGAAGCCTCTGGCGGCATTACGCTGGCCAACGTTCGCGCCTACGCCGAAGCGGGCGTGGATATGATTTCAATCGGCGCGCTGACGCATTCCGCGCCCGCGGTAGACATCAGCTTCAAGATCAAACCGGCGTAGCTAACCGTAAGGTTTCCGATGAACGACGCCCCCGATTACGACAGCCCGTGGAAGGAGATTCTCGACGATCACTTCGAGGAGTTTATGACCTTCTTCTATCCCGACGCGCACGCCGCCATTAACTGGCCGCGCGGCGTGGAGTTCTTCGACAAGGAGTTGCAAAAGATCGTCGCCGACGCCGAATTGGGCAGACGCTACGCCGACAAGCTGGTCAAAGTCTGGCTGAAGACCGGCGCCGAAGTCTGGGTCATGATTCACGTCGAAGTACAGGGCAACAGGGAAGCGGATTTTGAGCTGCGCATTTACGTCTACAATCATCGCATCTTCGAACGCTACAACGCGCCAGTGGCCAGCTTCGTGATCCTGACTGATGACGATCCTGATTGGCGTCCGGCGGAGTACCGGCAGGAGTTGTTCGGAACCGAAACCATCTTCCGCTTCAAAGCCGCCAAGCTGCTCGATTACGAAATGCGGTGGGCGGAGTTGGAAGCGAATCCGAATGTTTTCGCGGTAATGGCGATGGCGCACCTGCGTGTTATCCGCACGCGCCGTGACTTGGGAGCGCGGCTGAACTGGAAACTGGAATTGACCAAGCTGCTCTATGAACGCGGCTATGATAAATTGACAGTGCTGAAAGTGTTCAAGTTTCTGGACTGGTTGATGTGGCTGCCGAAAGAGATGCAACAACAATACAAGGATGAATTGGTTAGCTACGAGGAGAAAAAACGTATGCCATACATCACAACAATCGAGCGCATGGGAATCGAACAAGGGCGCGTGGAAGGACGCGTGGAGGGAGGCGCGAGCATTACTATGCGCCAATTGCAGCGTCTGTTCGGCCCGTTGGCCGCGGAAACGCAGGATCGCATTCGCGCGCTGCCGATGGAAGAACTGGAAGAATTGGGTGATGCGTTGTTGGCATTCAAGGACACCGATGATCTGCAAGTCTGGCTGGAAGCGCATCCCGGCCAGGTGATGTGATGAACAACGGCCGCCCGGCCGGCAAAAACGAACCCTGAACTGCCTGAATCTATGCTCACCTTCAACGACATTCTCCAAGCTCGCCAGCGAATCAACGGCGTTGCTCATCGCACGCCCGTGCTGACCTCACATCAATTCAATGACCTGGTTGACGGCGAAGTCTTCTTCAAAGCCGAGAACTTTCAACGCGCCGGCGCTTTCAAATTTCGCGGCGCATACAACAAGCTTGCCTCGTTGACCAAAGAAGAACGCAGTCGCGGTATTCTGGCCTACTCATCCGGTAACCACGCGCAAGCGACGGCGCTGGCGGCCAAGCTATTCGGAGTGCCTGCGGTAATCGTCATGCCGCACGACGCCCCGCAAATCAAAGTCAATGGCACGCGCGGATATGGAGCCGAAGTCGTCTTCTACAATCGCTACACCGAAAGTCGCGAAGGCACCGGCGAGCAGATCAGCCAGGAACGCGGCCTAGTGCTGGTGCCGCCTTTCGACGATTACCTGATTATGGCCGGGCAAGGCACGGCAGCGCTGGAACTGATGGAAGATGTCCCGGAATTGGATTTCCTGCTCACGCCCTGCAGCGGTTGTGGCCTGTTGGCAGGTTGCGCAGTCGCGGCAAAACACATGCGCCCTTCCATTCGCATCTTCGGCGTCGAACCCGAAGCCGGCAACGACACCTGGCAATCCATGCGCAAAGGCGAACGCGTCCGGATCGAAATCCCGAAGACCATTGCAGACGGCCTACAAACCCCTGCCCCCGGCAAGCTGACCTTTCCCATCGTCAAGGAACTCGTCGAAGACATCCTGCTGGTCAGTGATGAAGAATTGATCGTCACCATGCGGTTCATCCTTGAACGAATGAAAGTACTGGTCGAACCTTCTGGCGCGGCTGCCGCCGCGGCAGTGATGCATCGCAAGTTCGACTTCGCGGGCAAACGCGTTGGTGTTGTGCTGTCAGGCGGCAATGTGGATTTGGCAAAGCTGGCCGAGTACTTGAATTCAAACAGTCCGGCACAGCGGTGACGGAAAATTCGGGTAGTGGCTCAATGAAGAAGTTAGCCACAGATGGGCACAGATCGCTTTCGGAATTGCCTGATCTGTGTTGATCCGTGTTCATCTGTGGTTCCATTTCTCTTCCGTCTGAGCCACTGCCGTGAATATAACCAGCTTCTACACTAACAGAAAGAACGGCGACGATTCATTCTTTGACACGCCAAAGCCCGCCGCGTAAAATCCCGCCCACTTTAATCAACATATTGAAATAATTTATATCAACAGAGACAAAACTTATGGCCTGGTTCAAACGCCAAACCGATAAGCTTGGCGAGGTTGCCCCACCCGAAGAGCGCACGGTCAAGACCGAAGGCATCTTCGTCAAATGTCAAAATGAAGATTGCGGCGCGACCATTTACCGCAAAGACCTGAAAGCCAATCAGCACGTCTGCACGACTTGTGGCTATCACTTCAGGCTGTCTGCGCGCGAACGGTTGCAGATGCTCTTTGATGACGGCAGATACGACGAACGCGATTCGGACATCGCGCCCTCCGACCCCCTCGAGTTCGTTGACAAAATTCCCTATCACGAACGGCTGCGCAAGGCGCAACGCGAGACGGGCTTGCTTGACGCCTTGATTACAGGCGAAGGTACATTTGGCGGACGTGCCATCGTGATCTGCGCGATGGAGTTTAAGTTCATCGGCGGCAGTATGGGATCAGTCGTCGGCGAGAAGATTACGCTGGCAATTGAATACTGCATCCGCGAGCGGCTGCCACTCATCATCGTTTCGTGTTCCGGCGGCGCGCGAATGCAGGAAGGCACGATTTCGCTGATGCAAATGGCCAAAATTTCAGCGGCGCTGGCACGAATGGACGATGCCGGATTGCCCTACATCTCCTTGCTGACTAATCCCACAACCGGCGGCGTGACTGCCAGCTTTGCCATGCTTGGCGATTTCAACATTGCGGAGCCGGGCGCGATCATTGGTTTCGCGGGTGCGCGCGTGATCGAACAGACGATCCGGCAAAAGCTCCCCAAAGGATTTCAACGGTCGGAATTTCTGCTCGAACACGGAATGCTCGACGCTGTGGTGGACCGCCGCGAACTTCGCGATTTTCTGATCAACGCTCTGAACTTCACCGGGCCGGATCAAGTGGAAAAACAATAATGCTTCGATCATTTTTTTCAGGCTCACTTCTTTTGTCGGCGGCAATCCTGTTGGCTTGCCAGAATGAGACAGCGGCGACAAAACCCGTCGTAACAAGCACGCCCGCGCAGTCCAGTTCGGAAGCATCGCAAAAAACTTCCGCGTTCGATGGCGACCGCGCATTCAATCACGTCAAGGCTCAGGTCGCGTTCGGCCCTCGCCCGGCGGGTTCGGCAGCGGTGGAGAAGACGCGCGAATATCTGGTCAAAGAGTTGAAGAATTGTGGTCTGGCAACAACGTTTGATGAATTCACCGAAACGACGCCGCGCGGCAAGATCAAATTCAAAAATGTGATTGCTGAACTGCCCGGCGAGACATCAGACTTGATCATTATTGGCAGCCATTACGACACCAAGGAATTCAAAGAGTTCACCTTTGTCGGTGCCAACGACGGTGGATCAAGCACGGGCATCCTGCTGGAAATCGCGCGCGTGATGGCTGCCGATAAGCAGAAAAGAAAATTCACTTATCAATTTGTTTTCTTTGATGGGGAAGAGGCATTCTGCCGCGAATGGAGCGAATGCCTGAATGGTAACGATCATACTTATGGCAGCCGCCATTACGCTGAAAAATTTAAGAAGGACAAACAGACCGCGCGCGTCAAAACGATGATCTTGCTGGATATGGTTGGCGATAAAGATTTGACCATCCCGCGCGAAGAAACCTCCTCTGCCCGGCTGGTCAACGCCATCTGGGGTACGGCGCAGGAACTTGGCCACAATAAGGAATTTCCCAGCCGCACCTTCACTATTGGCGATGACGATCACATGCCGTTTTTGCGCGTGGGTATTCTTGCCGTGGACATCATTGATTTCGAATACGGCGAAGGGCCAGAAGACAATCGTTACTGGCACACGACAGAAGATACGCTCGATAAGATCAGCGCAAAAAGCCTGAAGACCGTAGGCGATGTCGTCCTGCTCAGCTTGCCGAAAATCGAATTGCAGGTGAAATAAAGATTCCTTTGAAACGCCATCTGCTTCCTCTGCGTCAGAGCCAGCGGTAGAATGCCGCCAGTCCAAGTCTTCTCCCCTGCTAGTTCTTTTATTACAGCGAAGCGATCAGCAAAAATAACGCTCAAACTTGCATGCTGAAGTGATGCGAAACCGGCTTCGGTTTTTCTCCGCGCCGGCTTTCAGGTCTGACTGGTTATTGCTACTCGCTTTGTGATCTTCTAACTTCCATTGCAGAGAGGAAAGAGGTGAGATGATGAAGTGGGAATACAGAACCGTAGATTGGGGCGAGATTCGCAAGATCGGCGCGCGCGTGACCGGCGAAGATTTTATTGATGCCAACGTGGATGCTGGGCTGAATTCCATCGGACAGGATGGATGGGAATTGGTCAACGTCTATGTTGATGGCTTTGCGATGCATCACACCAACAAAGGTGAGGAACTGCTTTCCAGCAGCCGTTACGTTAAGTACACCTTCAAGCGTCCGGCAACCGAAAAACAATAATCCAAAGGTGATGAGTGAGGGGAACCATCTGTTTATCCATCACTCATCGCCTTTTTCTTTTTTATCGTGATCAACCATCTCTCGAATATCGGCAAAAAGAATTTTCGTGATGGTTCCGTCCGCACCGAGAATTTTGACGGCGGGTTTGCTGAAGGGTTGGGTGCTACGCAAATTATCAATCTTCCCGCGCGCCCGTTGACCGTCGTGCGTAATGACTTCGACATCGTTGCTGTCGAACATGCCTTGTAGCTTTTCCATCATCGAGAAAAAATCGTTCACAGTCTTCTCCTCCCATACGAAACAGTATCTCTGCCACAGTTCAATTCAAGCCCAGCCATTGCATCAACAGTAACATCGCCGTCTTGGGCGCTGCGGCATCCGGCATTTTGTCCGGCGCCACCAGCAAGATGATTGCTTGCACGCCATTGTAAACCAGATGCGTCGCCACACACGGCAGTAAAGTCCCTGTCCACGCGCGCAAGAACGTCAACACCAGACTGAGCGAAACAATTACCGTGATCGCGGCCACGCTGCCCCAATATTGCGGCACATGCACCAGCGCAAAGATCAGCGCGGCGACAGTAATGCCGGCAGGCTTTCCGCCAATCCGTTCGAATGCCGAATAGATCACACCACGATAGACGATCTCTTCCACCAGCGGGGCTGTCGCCACGGCCAACACCGCGACCATCACCCGGATCAACATGCCCAGCTTGAGAATCTTCTCGACATCGGTTTCCTTATGCGGAAGAACCTTCGACAAAAAGATGCCCAGGCCATACATCAACATCGCCAGAGCGACTGCATGAACCCATTTGAATTGTGGATGCCAGCGCCATCCCAGCGTTCGCCAAAAAGGTTTCTTTCCGATTCGCGTCACGTAAAGCCAACTTGCAGCCAATGCCACGATCTGCATGACCAGCGTTGCCACCAACGTAATGATGGCCATGCCGCGAGTGATCTCAACCTGCGGAATCGGTTTGTGCATTGCCAGCAAGACCAATCGCAACAATGCATCCAGACCCAATAGAAATGCGCCGCTCAATCCCCAAATCAGAAATGCCCAGAACACATCAAGCCATTTGTTCGTGGGCTGGTCCTTAGGCTGTATGGGTTCTGCGGCGGGCCAGCCGCTAACCTCAGCGGCCGACAACGGGACAGACATCTGGCATTGGGGGCAAAGCGCGCCCGGTTCCGATTCAATCGCGCGACCACAGGAAGGGCAGTAATAGGTAATGGTGGAAGACATAATTCTTATTTCAGCCGAACTTTTCGCGCCGCCAGCAGAAGCGCAATGATGGTTTTGGAATCTTCGAACTCACCGCGCTCGGCCATTGCCACGGCTTCGCTCAACGGCAAATAGACGATCTCAACGAATTCATCGTGATCCAGGTTCTGTTCGGATTGTTCCAATTCAGTCGCCAAATAGACGTGCAGCCGCTCTTCGCAAAATCCCGGCGTCGAATAAAAATCAGCCAGTGATTCAATTCTTCCAACACGAAAGCCGATCTCCTGCTCAACCTCTCGCGCTGCGCATTCCATGGGCGTCTCACCGGCTTCGATCTTGCCCGCTGGAATCTCCAGCAATTCGCGTCTGGCCGGATGACGGTACTGTTTAACTAGCGCCACGCGGCCATCATCGAACAACGGCAGACAGCCCGCGCCTCCTGCGTGACGCACGACCTCGCGAACGATCTCCAAGCCGTTCTCTTCTCGTAGCCGGTCGCGTTCAACACTGAAGACTGCGCCCTTAAAGATGTTTTGTGATTCGAGTAGCTCTCGCGGCAATCGTTGAATCCCTCTCTATCTCTTCTGTCTTTAGAAGCCATTCAAACATGCGCGTCAGTTGGTGAGCAAGCTTGTCGTTGCCGCCGCCGGAACGATTTATAAAACAGCAGCAGGCCAGCGGTATCTTGCGATGACCGCCAGCCTGCTATTTGCTGGGGTGAGGACCCGATTCGCACTGTCGTGCCTGTGGAGAAAGATGCAAGAAATTGTGAGCCCTCGGACTTCAAGTGGGAGAAGCCCAGGTCGCGGGAAAAGACGTGTTCTGCGGTCGTGTTTACTGAGGGCTCAGTGCCGCGCATCCGAAACTGGCTGGGTGCCAGACATCAACGCGGCAAACGCAGCTTGGGACTGCGTCGTCAAACTTACGCGGAATTCGCGCTCAACTTGAAGGCCTTTTCAGGCCGGCCCGCACGCCTATGCCACACAATGTGCCCCGTATCTGCGTGACGTAAGCGCGCGGGCCGAACTGTAATTACCGGCTAAATCCGACCCCCGTATCCTTTGCTTCAGCCAGCAACTACATTCTCGTCAAGGAGCCGCGCTCCTAAAACTCGGTAAATTTTCAAAACCTGGTGGATGTAAGAATTCGATTCGCGCGCTTACGCCACACCGTGTGCCCCGTTCTCAGCGTGACGTAAGTGCGCGAATCGAAAGTGTACTCATCGGCTAAATCCGACCCCCGTATCCTTTGCTTCAACCGGTGATTACAAACTGGCAGGAATTCTGATTTCTTATTCGCCTAGCTCAACTCAATCGGCAAATTTCAGGATTTCGATCCGCAGGCTACGTCACCTGATGTGCCCCGTTCTCCAGGTGACGCAACCTACGAATCATTATTGTGATGGATGGCCAAAATCCGACCCCCGTGTCTTTTCCGGCCTTCCATCACAAACTTTAAGACAGCCGCCAGACGCTTGCCTGCGGCTTGCTCCTGATTGCCGATTCGCAGAAACCGCGCCATCCAAAACGTGCCCCGTTTTTTCCGGATAGCGCGGCCTGCGAACCGAAGATGCAGTCAACAACCCAAATCCGACCCCCGTGTTCTTCGGACTGCTGACCACAAAATCGAGAGAAACTCTGCGTTCCAAACTTGTTTTCAAATTTTCGTTTTAAGACTTGAATGCTTTTCAGATCGCCCCGCGCCCTTACGCCACACAATGTGCCCCGTTTCTTGCGTGACGTAAGTGCGCGGGACGAAACTGTAATCACCAGCTAAATCCGACCCCCGTATCCTTTGCTTCAACCAGCGATTACATTCCCGTTAAAGAGCCATGCTCTTTCAAACTTGCGAAGTGTAAGGAGAGCCGTTTCCGCGCATCGAAGGCCAGCGCAAAGGTGAAGACAGTTGCCTGTTGCCCTGAGCAGCGTGAACCGTTTCTCCCTCTCTTAATCTCGTTCTTTCTCTACACCGTTTGCTTCAAATATCTTTGATAACCTTCGCGAGAACTTTTGCTTTTCTTTCGCTCTCATCTGGTTACGCCATCCCTTTGGCAACGACCGTGCCATTCAAGAGCAACTCCTCAAAAAAACTATCACCCATTGCAATTGCAGGAGTTATCTTTCCATCCACAAAATCGGGATGGTATTTCCCTATATTGTTGTCTCTGATTGTAGACATCCAAGCTTCAACGATGTCTACGATTGATGACAACGCTTGATGACGGTAAACAGATCATGACAACCGCTCAAAAGAACATCGGTTTGAGGCAGGCGATTCACTGGCATATGATGTCGCCTCTATTCGGAATGAACATCGGAGCATTGGCAGAACATCGGCAAATAATGGCAACCAATCATAAGTTTGATATTCGCAAAACGACTTTGCCCAATGGCCTAGTCATCGTTTCAGAGCAGATGCCGTATCTTCGCTCGGTCAGTTTCGGCCTCTTCCTGCGCAGCGGTTCACGCCACGAAACGGCACAGCAACACGGGCTGACACATTTCATCGAGCATGCGCTGTTCAAAGGCACGCGCAAACGTTCGGTCGCGCAGATCGCGGCAGAAGGCGATTCACTGGGCGGCTATCTAGACGCTTTCACCGGGCGCGAGATCGTCGGCTACAGCAATTGTGTACTTGATGAGCATCTGCCTCGCGCGTTCGACCTGCTGGCCGACTTGGTTACCGCGCCGGCGTTTGATCCGGCGGAGCTTGAGAAAGAAAGCAATGTCATCATCGAAGAGATCAAGATGGTCGAAGACACCCCCGACGACATCATCTTCGACATCTTCTGCGAGAACTTCTATCCACAACACCCACTGGGTCGCACGATTTTAGGGACAGCCGAAACGCTGGCGACCTTCAAAGACGGCGCGGTCGAAAGCTACTACGATCAAATCTATCGCCCGGACAATTTTGTGCTGGCGGCGGCGGGAAATTGCGAACACGGCCAGATCATAGAAATGGCACGGCAGTACTTCGGCCATTTGGAACCGCGCAGCGCGCCGCTTGCTTCCTCCACGCCACAGGCATTTGCACCCATCACGTTGCGTCACAAGGCAGAGTTGGAACAGTCGCACGTTGTCATCGGCACTCCCAGCGTATCGCTGGTCAGTGATGAACTGTACACGGCAAATTTACTATCGGTCATTTTGGGTGGTGGGATGAGTTCGCGCCTGTTCCAGTCAATTCGGGAAGAGTTGAGTCTGGCCTACTCCGTGCTGGCAGGAATCAGCCCATTCAAAGATTGCGGCTACCTGACGATTTATGCCGGAACTTCCACCGACCAGATCGAAGAAACAATCGAAGCGACAATGGCCGAATTGCGACGCGTCAAACAGGAGCCGGCCAGCGAAGAAGAGCTGCAACTGAACAAGGATCAACTGAAAGCCGTCGTGCGGCTCAACCTGGAATCCAGTTCATCGCGGATGAGCGCGCTGGCCACACAGGAGATGAATTTTGGCCGCTTCATCTCGCCGGACGAAGTGATCGCCAAAATCGAAGCAGTTACCACTCAGGGAATGCAACAGATGGCAGGCGAAATTTTTCAAACCGACAAGCTGTCGGTGACAGTGCTGGGCGATCTGGAAGGCTTCACGCTGGATCGTTCTCAACTGGCGTGCTGAGTAATCTATGAATCGGGATTTTCTCAATCGGTTTTGGGCGTTGGTGCGGTTACGTTACAAACTGCTTTGGGCCAATGCTCGCACGGGCAACGGCAAATTGGCGGTGCTCTTCGCCCTGTATTTGATTGGCGGCTTGTTCACGCTCTTTTTCGCGCTGGGTGGACTGGGGCTGGGCGCGGCGCTTGGCACGGCTGAACCGGAGCAGGCGCAATATTTCGCGCGATGGATTCTGACCGGATTGTTTGTCAATGGCCTGGGGTTAAGCCTGCTCTTTGGCGTGGGCCCACGCGCGGCCTTTTCAGAAGAAGCCTTGCGGCGCTATCCGCTGGACGCCCGCGAAAGATTCCTGGTCCGCCAGGTCATCGGAGCTTTAGACCCGATTTGGCTGTTGTTGATCGCGGCCATTTTTGGTCTGGCGATTGGCTACATTCTTCTCGGCAACGGATCAATCTTCAGAACGCTGCCTGCCGTGATCATCTTCATCGTAGCAAACTATCTGGCAACCATCGTGCTGCTGACGCTGGTTGGGCTGGTGATGGAAACGCGCAAGGGATCAGGCCTGCTGAGCATGGCCGTTTTGATCGTTGTTTCGTTCGGGCCGTTGGCCTTCACGCTGCTGCTGAAATCCCGGACGATGATTGTTTGGAATGCGATGGATCAAGTCCTGCGATTTACGCCTCCGGGCGCGGCGGCGATGATGATTCTGGGCGACACGGCGGTCAAAGCATTAAGCGGTCTAGTGCTGTTGTTGCTGTGGTGTGTTGTGCTGTTGTGGGCTTTGGAGAAATTGGAGAATCGCCCGGTGGCAACGCAGACCGCGACGCCGGACAGCATTGTCTGGCAGGATTTTTATGATCAACTGAGCAGCCTGTTCGGCAGCCGTTATGCGCCGCTGATCAGTAAATCGCTGCGTTATCATCTGCGCTGCAATATGATCCGTTTCAGCCTGATCACCGCGCCGGTGATCGTGCTGGCGGGAAAATATGTCTTCCCGCATCACGGCAATAATGGCGAGTTTCTGATTTCGCTGGCGATCTTTTTCATTATGAGCAGCGCGACAGCGGCGGCCATGATGCTCAACGCGTTTGGATACGACGATGCGGGCATCAGACGTTATGCGGTTTGGCCGATGCATTTTGTCGAAGCGTTGCGCGCGATCAATCTAACTTCCCTGCTGCTGCGCGGTGTTGCCGTGCTTGTCTCATTCGCGCTGTGGCTGCTGTTTTATAACGCCCAAACCTTCTCCTGGCGAATGCTGGCAATGACATTCTGCACGGCGTTGGCCAGCCTGTTTTTATTTAACGCGGCGGGTTTCTGGACTTCTGTCTTTTCGCCAAAGAGTATGAACTTTGACGCGATGTGGAACAACCGCCTTTCCTTCGGCGCAAATATCGTCATCATCGTCGGCGTGCTGGTTCCTTTCTGGGCCATGACGTTTGTGGCCAACCACACCAGCCAGGAAGCGATCTTGCGAATGTGGTGGCTTCCTGCAGTGGTAATGATGATCTGTGTGGGGCTGTACGTGTTTTCGTTTTACCAGGTAGAACCCGTTTTAAAAGCCCGCCGCGAAAGACTCATCAACTTGATTGCCGGAGCAAGGGATAAATAGACAATCATCATGACTTCATCTATAGAAACTGGCATTGAAATGGGCGACGCTGAAATCATCACGCCGGCGCGATCGCAGGAAAGCCAGGCAGAGCAAGGTGTCAGGACGTTGTCATCCCAACCGGCTGCTGCAACAGCGGTGCGGATTGAAAACCTGACGAAACAGTATGGCGACCTGACGGCGGTGGACAATCTTTCGCTCTCGGTTCCGACAGGCAAAATGTTTGGATTTTTGGGGCCGAATGGCGCTGGCAAAAGCACGACCATTGGTTGTCTGACCGGGCTGATTGATCCCACCGCCGGCAAAATTGACCTGCTGGGCAAAGCGTTCACAAGCGATTCAATCGAGTTAAAACGCCGCATTGGCGTGATGCCGGAAGGACTGGCGCTGTTCGATCATCTGTACGCCCACGAATTTTTGACATTCAACGCGCGGATGTATGGGCTGGACGATGCCGTCGTCAAACAGCGCGTCGAAGAGTTAATGACGGTCATGGATTTGACCTCATCCACGCGCAAACGCCTGTCGCAGTTCAGCACCGGCATGCGCAAAAAAGTCGCTTTCGCCGCTGCCATCATTCATCGCCCTGAAATCTTGTTCCTTGACGAACCATTCGAAAGCATTGACCCGGCGGGCGTGGCGATGTTGAAAGATTGGCTTCGCAGATTCGTGGCCGGGGGCCGCACAGTCTTTATGACCACACACGTGCTGGAAACCGTCGAACGGTTGTGCGACGACGTGGCCATCATCAAAGCGGGCAAGATCGCCTGGCGCGGCGACGTTGGCAGACTGATGCACGGCGGCCTGATGGAATACGACGGCCTGCAATTCGCCACGCTTGAAGCGCTGTTCCTGCATCTGGTCGGCGAGCGGCACAAGGAACTGGAGTGGCTATAAAGAGCGAAACATCTGACGCCGTCGCATTCGTATCAATCCGCGGCGTATGAATCGCCAATCAAGCTTCAATTTTGAGGAAAAGAAAAATGTATTGCCCAAGCTGCGCAAACTCGATTGATGGAACTCAAAAATTCTGCCGCGCCTGTGGAGCAAATGTCAGCCTGGTGCCGCAAGCGCTGACCGGACAATTGCCCATCCTAACTGCTGTCGACGAAGAGGAAACCACATGGCAAGGCAAAAAGCGCAAGCGCACCAAGCCACCGACCATCGAACGCGCCGCCAGTAATTTTTTCAGTGGCATCGGCTTCGTGCTCGCGGCATTGTTCGTCACCTTCTGGTTCCCCGGTGGCGTCGCCTGGGGATGGACGTTACTGTTTCCGGCCTGGGGCCTGATCGGCGAAGGCGTTGGACAATATTTGAAAGTAAAAGAACTGGAGCGCCAGCAGGAACGGCTTTTGTCACGGCCCATGCCGCACATCAATTTCCCTGCGGCGGCGGCTGAACAATTGCGCGAGCCTGCACTTTCCGCGCCGACCACGTCGGAATTGATCAATCCATCCAGCGTTGCCGAACACACTACCAGACACCTTGGACAAAGTTAGCCCTCCCGCCTTTGCGGTCTGTGGCTGCGTTCGCGAAACCGCCGGATCATTTGGTAACGGGGGAAAAGAAACATGTATTGCCCAAGCTGCGCAAACCTGATTGATGGTACTCAAAAATTCTGCCGCGCCTGCGGCGCAAACGTCAGCCTGGTTCCGCAGGCGATGACAGGTGACTTGCCAAAGCCTCTTCAATTCGGTGGCAGACACAGACAGCGCGAAAAGCGCCCTCCGACGATTGAAAGCGCGGTCAGCAGCTTCTTTGCCGGCATCGGTTTTCTGGCGGTTTCCATCGCAATCAGCAAGTATGCACCGGCTGGCCAAGTCTGGTGGTTCTGGATGTTGATTCCGGCGTTCTCATGCATTGGCGCGGGCGTTGGACAATACTTGAAGCTGAAGGAATACGAGCGCCAGCGCCAGCAGGCATTCACCCCGCCGCCACCGCCGCAGATCAATTTTCCGTCGGCTACTCCTCCCCAACCTCGCGCCGGTGAGCTATCCGCGCCAACAACCTCGGAACTGATCAACCCATCAAGCGTCACCGAACCAACGACCAGACATCTGGAACAGAAGCGGTAAATCGCCGCCTTTGCGCGTCCCACCTGCTTCCGCTAAGATGCGCGCTCATTAGCCCAATCCACACGACTTCATCTGGTTTCAATGCGCGTTTGTGTTCTCGGCAGTGGCAGTTCCGGCAATTCGACGTTGGTCGTCGCAGGCGAAACGCGCGTCCTGATTGACTGTGGCTTAAGCGCCCGCGAAACCGTCCGCCGTATCCGGGCCGCTGGCGAAGACCCATCGCGAATTGACGCCATCATCATCACCCACGAACACGGCGACCACGCGCGTGGGCTGGCGATGCTCTCCAAAACAATCCAAACGTACACTCACGTCTCCACCGCCACGCTGGAAGCCTGCAAGCTGGGCGAAAAAGGAAACCACGTCCGGCGAGGTGAAGCCATCACGTCTTCGCAAGAGTTCGAGATCGGGGCGTTCCGCTTCAGTCCGTTTACGGTTCCCCACGACGCCGCTGACCCAATGGCCTTCACGATTGAAGCGGGCGGCATCAAGATGGGAATCGCCGTTGATCTGGGCTACATCAATCAACTGGCCGCCGATCAGTTTCGCGGCTGCGACCTGCTGATCATCGAAGCAAATTATGAGATCGAAATGCTGCGCGCCTGCACCTATTATCCGTGGTCGCTGAAGCAGCGAATTATGGGCCGCCACGGCCACACATCGAATGACGAGATGGCGCGGTTTCTGCGCGACGATTTTGACGGCAAGGCAGAACACATTGTGCTGGCGCATCTGTCGCAGAACACGAATCATCCTGATATTGCGCGGCTGGCCGCAATTCAAGCATTGCAGGATCGCGCGCCTCTATTTTCAGCAGACGCCGAACGGCGAGTGACTGTCGCTCCCTACAATAAATCGTGTGAGTGGATCGAACTGTAATTTCAGAAAGAGGTAAAACCACAGATGAACACCGATAAACACCGATTGTTCCTCTCTTGCTGCTCTTGCTGCATTGTTTTGGCCATCTGTGTTTATCTGTGTTTATCCGTGGTTGCCATTTCTTCCGCCTATGCGCAGTCGGGCCGCAAGCCGCCGCAGAAGCCGGGTCAGCAACAGCCTAAACCGGGCGAAGCGCCCATCGTCAAAATCGAAACGCGCGAAGTCACGCTGCCGCTGACGGCCTACGACGCCGAAGGCAATTATGTGGACGATCTGCAACCGAAAGAAGTCCTGGTGCTGGAAGAAGGCGAGGCGAGACCGGTAACCAGACTGAAGCGCGAGCCTGCCAGCATTGTCTTGATCCTTGATCTTTCCAACGAGATCGGCACGTTCAAAAACGCGGCAACAGAACGTTATGGCAAAGAAGACGCGCCGGTCTGGGAAAAGAACAAAGACTACAAAGTTATTCCGAATCCGACCTCGCGCGAATTTGCCAACCAGTTTGTTTCGCGCTTGTCGCCCAACGATCAGATTGCGATCATTCAATATGCTGAGCGTGCGCAGTTGATTCAGGATTGGACGAACGACCGCCAGCAGGCCCTGAATGCATTGGGTTCAAAGTATCGCGTCGGCCTGAAGGCGAGTTATCACGACGCGCTGAAATTGGCCGCCGATAAGCTGCAATCGCGAGAAGGCCGTCGCGTCGTCGTGCTGGTCAGCGACGGGCTGGATTCCAACAGCAAGACCGGCAAATCAAAAGCGATTCAGGCGCTGGAAAAAGCTCGTGCGACGGTCTTCGTCGTCGGCTGGGCAGATGCGCTGCAACGCGAAATTCAACTGGCCATCGAATGGACGACGCATCACGAAGTCATCGGCAAAAACGCAGCGAAACGCATTGAAGAATTGCGTCGTCACCTGACCATTCTGGAAGGCGCGTCTGTCGAGATGAAACAATTGGCCGAAAACAGCGGTGGCGAGATGCTGCTGCCGCCCACGCACAAAGCGCTGATTATGGCGAACACCAGCATTTCGCGCGAAATCGGTGCGCAATACACGTTGTCATTTGTCACCGAACGCCGACCCAGTCTGGAAGACCTGCATTCCATTCAGGTGCTGCCCGCGCGCCCCGGCCTGTCCGTGCGTTCGCGCCATAACTATTACGTCGGCGACGACATGAAACCGTCATCGAAATGAGCGAAGAACCAGAACCAGACGATCTGCAGGAAAGAGTGACGCTCGCGTATCGTCGCGCCGGAATCGGTCTGGCCATTGCAGCTTTGGGCTGGACGCTGGTGTTGCTGTTCGCCAATGACCCGGATGAACGGCCCACGCGATGGATCATTCCGATTGCGGCAGCAGCAATCAGCGTGCTCTGCTTTTCGCGTTACCGAACCTCAAAAGAGTCAATTTTCAATTCCGAAAGCCAAGAATGATTAAACGCTACACCCTGCCCGAAATGGGCGCGATCTGGACAGAAGAGAACCGCTTCCAAAAATGGCTGGACGTGGAACTGGCCGCCTGCCAAGCCAACGCCGAAGCCGGAAACATCCCGGCAGACGTGGTCGAACCGATCCGGCAAAAAGCTGCCTTCTCTGTCGAACGCATTCACGAACTGGAAAAGACGCTCGACCACGACGTCATCGCCTTCACAACGAATCTGGCCGAAAACATTGGCCCCGAAGCGCGCTGGGTACATTACGGGCTGACCTCATCAGACGTGGTGGACACGGCGAATGCGCTGTTACTGGTTGAGGCAGGCGATCTGATCCTGGCCAAGCTGCAAGCGCTGAGCGATGTGCTGAAGCGCCGCGCCCTGGAATTCAAAGACACGCCGATGATCGGGCGCACGCACGGCATTCACGCCGAGCCAACGACGCTGGGCCTTGTCTTCGCGCTGTGGTACGAAGAGAACCGCCGCAACATTGATCGAATGACCCGCGCACGCGCCGGCGTCAGTTACGGCAAGCTGTCAGGCGCGGTCGGCGCGTTTGCGCACCTTGACCCAGACATTGAAGAGCGCGTCTGCTTCCTGCTCGGCCTGCGCCCGGCCAGCGTTTCAACGCAAATCATCCAGCGCGACCGGTATGCTGAATTCGTCTGCACAATGGCGATTACTGCTTCGTCGCTGGAAAAGTTTGCGCTGCAGGTGCGCCACTGGCAGCGCACCGAAGTCCGCGAAGCCCACGAATACTTCAAGCCCGGCCAGAAAGGCTCTTCGGCCATGCCGCACAAACGCAATCCGATTTTGTCCGAACGCATCTGCGGATTGGCCCGCGTCGTGCGCGGATACGCGGTGACGGCGCTGGAAAACAATGCGCTGTGGCACGAACGCGACATCTCGCATTCCGGCGCGGAGCGCGTGATTCTGCCCGATGCCTGCATCTCGACCGATTACATGATCGCCAAAACAACCGGCTTGCTGGACACGCTGGTCGTCAAGCCGGAACGAATGATGATGAACCTGAACGCCACGCGTGGGCTGGTCTTTTCCGGGCAGTTATTGCTGGAACTTGCCGCCGCAGGCGCACAGCGCGAAGAAGCTTATTACTGGGTGCAACGCAATGCGCTGAAGTCATGGGATGAAGATTTGGACTTCCGCGAATTAGTCAAACAAGATCCGGACATCTCACGCACCATCACGCTGGATCAGATCGAAAAAGCGTTCGACGTTCGCACGCAGTTAAAGAATGTGGATCGCATCTTCGATCGCGTCTTCGGTGGCATTCACAAATACAGCGGCGCGCTGCCGATTGAAAACTCGAAATAACTGAAGCCTGTGCGTAATTCGGAAGATGAACAAGACCTGGGTACGCATCGCTTCCGACGTTGCTCTCAAGGGACTTTTATTTGCACACGCCTCAACTAACTTTTGGAAGGAAACACAGATGCTCGCTAAAGTTTATGTCACGCTGAAGAACGGAGTCCTGGACCCGCAAGGCAAGGCCATTCACCATGCTGCTGAAACCATCGGCTATCAAGGCATCGCCGACGTGCGCCAGGGGAAATACTTCGAGATTAAATTGGACGCCACGCTCGATGAAGCGCAAGCCCGCATGCAGGTCGAAAAGTTCGCCCACGACGTGCTATCGAACCCAGTCATCGAAGACTATCGCGTAGACATTGCCAAATAAAAAAATGACCACCACATCGCCTGCCATCGAATTCCGTGACGTCTCTATCAGTTTTGACGAAGTGACTGCACTGCGCCACATCAGCTTTGCACTGCCGCCGGATGGGATGATCTGCATCACAGGCGATTCGCAATCGGGCAAGACCGTTCTGCTGTGGTTGGCGATCGGCTTGCTGCAACCGGACGAAGGTGAAGTCTTGATCAACGGACGCGACATTTCTCATTTGGAAGAGACAGAATTGCTGGCGCTGCGGGGCGAATGGATGGGGATGGTCTTTCAAGACGCCGCACTGTTCACAGGCCAGTCGGTTTACGAAAACGCTGCCTATCGGTTGAGTGAACAGGATCAGCCTGAAGAAGAGACGCGCCGTGCCGTACTGGAAGTCCTGACGTTCGTCGGTCTGCAAGATGAATTGGATAAACAGGCCGAAGAGCTGTCCGGTGGAATGAAGCGGCGATTGGAGATTGCACGCGCGCTAGTGGGCTGGCCCAGCATTATGCTCTTTGACGAACCGACCGCCGGACTGGACCCAATCAACGAATATCAGGTGCTCGACCTGATTATCCGCGCACGCGATCTGCACGGCATCTCTTCGCTGCTGGTCACCAAGGCGATGCACGAAATCCCTTACCTGGCCAGCTATCGCGCAGAACAGGATGCGCAAGGCAATTCGACCATTGTGGCTGGCGATGCCGCGAAAGCGACGCGCGTGTTGCTGCTGGAAGAAGGTCAAGTTGCCTTCTTCGGCTCACCGCAAGAATTTGCCGCAAGCGTATTGCCCGCCGTTCAACATCAGCTTCATCCCGTAACCAGCGCAAACCACGACCAGATAGAAGTTGACGATCCCTGGGATCACAGCCGCCAGGGCAAAGAGCATTTGCTGTAAAATCCGTTGGCTAAAACTTCTCTTCCTCATCCTGCAACCTGCCCTTTTCCACTCACAACAACCATTCCCAAAGGCGAAAATTCTCCCATCTTCTTACCACGCTCCCCACGATTGAATTGGTGAGTATCTGGTAATCTTTTATCCCCTGTGGCTCGGCGCGATGCCTGCCTTTTGCTGAATTGTTCGATGTGACGTCGATGAGCGTCGCGGTGGCGCATTGGGATAAAACGGTCCAGCGATTGCCCCAGAGCTTCAGCGGCGGCACAGCGAAACATCTTTTCAGCAGCGGCATTGAACAGCACGATTCTCTGATCCTCATCCACTGTGATGATGGCATCCATTGCCGAAGCCAGAATGCCCGCCAGCCGCGCTTCACTTAATCGTAACGAGGAAGCCGTCTGCGCATCAGCAGACTGGCTGGAGTTTGGTTGCTTCAATTTTTTGGAATCAGATTTATCCATCGTGTGCAAATGGCGGCAATTTGGTTTGCGGACACAGTGTAGTAAGAGGGCTTGGTTCGCACGAGTACACGCGAACCAAGCCATGTTTTCCAACGGTCTTGATGAAATCACCCGATCAACGAAGTCACCAGCTTTCGCCAACGCCCGTGATCCGATCCACGCGCAAACGAAAAACAATCACTTCACTATTTCCGGAACTCATCTTCGATTCGACCGGCGTCAGATGAGGCAGGCGCCTGAAGAGTTCCGCCAGAGTCAGTTCGCGCAAATGCACATCAGTGATCTCTTCGTAATTGCCATAGGCAATCACACTGCGCCATTGGTAGGAATCATGAATATCATCTGTCTGTAAACAGGCCCTACCATTGATCCGCAACGCGTTGATCTTTCTGCCCGCCAAAGAATGGAGATAGATATTTTCGCCGTCGAAAAAGTAGTTTACTGGGACAACGTACGGCTCACCTTCCGCGATGCAGCCCAACCGCCCCATATTCTGCCCAAGCAGAACCGCCGCTGCTTCTTTCTCATGCAATTTGCCGATATTCATGTTTTCTCCTATGGGGTAGCGGCCTGGGTAATTTCCTTGCGGACAATTTCGACCGAGCACGGCGCATGCGAAGCCACGGCCTGCGAAATAGAGCCGAGCAGAAACCGTCCCACACCGCTGCGCCCGTGCGATCCGACTACGATCAGATCGGCATTCCAAGTCTTCGCCACCTCAATGATGATCTCTTCCGCGTGGCCCGGAACCAAGTCTGTCGTAACGATCAAAGGCACGTCTCTTTCCGAATTGCTATCGCGCAAGCGTGATGCAGCCTGCTGAACTGCCGATTCCCCCTGTTCGCGCATCGTTTCTTCCAGACGCGCGTAATAGCTGTCGGGCAACGCCCATACTTCAGGCGTTGGCGCGAATTGCAGATGGATGGCGGAAAGGACGCGAACTTCGCTGCCACGTGGCCATGGACGGCTGGCGACCCCTTCGACGCTGGCCTCGCTGAATTTGGAGCCGTCCACCGCCAGCAGAATCTTCATCCCCTTGTCCACAGTCACAGGCGCATCCGGGCGCCGAACAATGCGAACCGCGCATCCGGCGTGAGAAGCGATGGCCCGCGACACTGAACCGAGCCAGATCCGCTCCAGCACTCCATAACCGTGCGTGCCGGCGACAATCAAATCCGCTCCCCAGTGTTCGGCCTCATCAAGAATCACTCTCTTCGGATCGCCCTTCAGCGTTTTCGTCGTTACCTCGATCTGACCGCCGGTGATCTCGCCAAATCGCGCCATTGCCTGCGCGACGTTTTCGCTGGAGCGATCTTCAAATATCTTCTCCCATTCTTCGATGGAGCCGGACGACATCGGCATCCCCCAGGCCAATGCCGTCGTCGGAAGTTCCGCGACGGAAACCATTCTGACCACGCTTCCTTCCGGCCAAGGCATTCTGGCTGCCTCTTCCACCGCCGCCAGGCCATATTGTGACCCGTCAACCGCCAGTAAAACTTTCATTGCTTTTCTCATTGATTTCACGTTGCCGGATGGCGCAACGTCCTCCTGCCAAATCCAGCAGCAATGCACATACCGCAGCCCAAACAGGCTACTTGCAGCGCAATGCCCGGTGAGGTTGAGGAGAATTACGGAATTGCGCGCGGAAAAATTCGCAGCAGAGAGCGAAAACGTTGTGGTGGGCTGACCAGCCTGTGAGACTTTGGCCTATCCTTCTGGCTGAAGTTCTTCGATCTTCTTCAATCGGTAGCGAAGCTGGTCGCGTGAGATGCCCAGCAATTCCGCCGCACGCGTTTGATTGCCTTGGCTGTATTCCATCGCCTGTCGCACCAGCGACAGTTCCACCTGTTCCAGATCAATGCCGCTTTCGGGCAAGCGGAAGAGCGGCACAACGGCTTCGGGGGATGGGGTTGCAATCGCGACGGGCATTGCCAGGGCAGTTCTTTCTTCCCTGATCAAACCGCGTGGCAGCCAGGCGGTGGTGATCGAATCGGAGTCTTCCAGAATCATGGCCCGCTCAATCACATTGCGCAGTTCACGAACATTTCCCGGCCACGGGTAGCGGCAAAAAATCTCTTCGACTTCTGGTGACAGGCCGCGAATCTGTTTGCGCAGCCGCTGTCCACGATGATTGAAATGCGCAATGTAGAAGCGTGCCAGTTCCAGCACGTCATCTCCGCGTTGACGCAAAGGCGGCAGGTCAATCTGAATCACCGACAGCCTGTAATACAGGTCCAGACGGAAACGGCCGACTTCGCTCTCAACTTTCAGATCGCGGTTCGACGCCGCAACCACGCGCACATCCAGCGGCAAATTCTTCAACCCGCCGACGCGGCGAAACGCGCCTTCCTCCTGCACGCGCAGCAGCTTTGCTTGTATGCCGTGTTCAAGTTCGCCGATCTCGTCCAGAAAAAGCGTGCCGCCCTGTGCCTGTTCGAACAATCCTTCCTTGCGCGCGCGGGCGTCGGTGAACGCTCCCTTTTCGTGGCCGAATAATTCGCTTTCGATCAATGTGGCAGGGATTGCGGCGCAATTGATGGCGATAAACGGCCCTTCTGAACGTGACGAACCGTAATGGATTGCTTTGGCGACCAGGTCTTTGCCGGTACCGCTTTCGCCTTGCAGCAAGATCGACGATGCCTCGCTGGCTGCCACCTTGCGCGCCAATGCCATCATCTCCGCCATCGCGGGTGATTTGCCAATGATCTGCTCGAAGCGGAATTTCTGCTCCTGCTGCCGGCGCAAATGATGAACTTCGCGCCGCAAGCGAGCGGTTTCAATGCCGTTACGAATGGTGACATGGAGTTCGCTGAGGTGGATAGGCTTGCTGATGAAATCGTGCGCCCCCCCGCGCAAGGCGGCAATCGTGTTTTCAAGCTGCACATTGCCCGTGATCATAATCACAATGGCCTGTGGCTGGCGCTTTTTATATTCGACCAGCGTATCCAGCCCGGATCCATCCGGCAGATTGATGTCCTGTAAAACTGCCACGGGCTGTTCTGCATCAAACACATCCAACGCTGCCGACAACGTCGCTGCTTCAAGTGGTTCATATCCCCATCCGCGCAATGCCTCCGCCAGCGTGTAGCGAATCGCCGAATCGTCATCCACCACAAGCACTCTTTCTTTTGCCATTTTTTTATCGGGGGACGCCGGCGTCTTGCTCGGCGGCAATTTGTTGATGGTTAATATTTCAGCGGCGGATGCCAGCCTTTGAGCCGCAGCCTGAGCGTCGCATCCGTGGTCGAAAGCAACAGCAGCCGTTTGTTGATGGGATTGATGCCTTCGGGATAGTAGGTGAGTTGATAGCGTTGATTGCGCAGTTCGTCGCAAATTTCTTTGACGGATTCTTTCACGTCGCCTTCCATCGGATAGACCTTGCCGCCAGTACCCTCCGTCAGCAGCCTCAGGGCGTCGCCGGCTTTGGGCGCATCTTTGCGCAGCGCGCCGCGTGTGCGGTCGCGGACTTGGACGGCGTACACAGTGATGTTTTCGTTTTGCAGTTTGTTCAGCAGTTCGTCGAACTTGATCTTGCTGTCGCGATCCAGACCATCACCGACAATCACTATGACGCGTTTTGAAAAACCGACTTCGGGACGCAGCACGTCTTCCATAACCACGTTCAGCGCGTCGAACAGCCTGGGCGCATCGGTTTTGCGCAGCAGCGATTTGGTATTTTGCAGTTGCTTGGGTTCGTCAGTGAAGTCTGTGATGACTTCCGGCTTCTGGTCATAGCCGATGACCATGACCTTGTCGCCTTCGTAAATTTCGGGCGCGAAGGCGGCAGGGATCGAGGCCAGCTTGCTGATGTCCGCCTGCAAGGTCAACGAATTGTCCATCAGCACAACAATCCGCGCCGGTGTCGGATCGGGCGAGAAAGCTTCGATCTTTTGGCGTACGGCGCCGTCAAACAGTTCCAGCGCACTCTTCGGAATGATCTTGTCTTGCTCTTCCTGGCTGCCGCTGCCTGAAAGCAGCGGTTTCGGCTTGTTCGGATCGTCAACCCGCGCGGCGATGACGTTCAGCGAAATCGTCCGGCGGCCTGAAACAGTGGCGCGGCCTGACTGGCCCACGGCCGCCACCGCCAACCACGCGGATAAACAGAGCAAAGCAAATGCTCTGTTTGAAAATCCCGGCAGAGTCTTGGTGGTTTTCATTGATACTCCTTTTCTCTTGAATCAGGTTTCGCGGATATTGGTCGAATGGCTCTAGCCGCGACGGCTCAAACCGTGGCCGATTTGTCTTTCTTGCCACCTTTGTCAACTTTGTCGGACTTCTCGACCTTCTCCACCTTTTCGACTTTGTCACTTTTATCGGCCTTGTCAGTCTTATCCGCTTTATCCGCTTTATCAGCTTTATCAGCCGTTTCCGTCTTCTCAGCCTTTTCAGGCTTTTCGGCTTTGCCGCGCGCAGTGTAATCACTGACATACCAGCCGGAACCTTTTAACTGAAAGCTGGTCTGCGAAAAGATTTTTTCGAGTTTGCCTTTGCATTCGGGACATTTGGTCAACGGCTTGTCACTCATCTTTTGCATGACTTCCAGATGATGGCCGCATTTCTGACAGGTGTATTCATAAATCGGCATAACAGTTTTTTCTTGCTCCCTATTTCTAAATGCTTCTGCTTGGTCTTTTTCTTTTGGTCGTGCGGGTGTTGCGCCGAAAATTTAGCACAACGCCGAGGCCTTGCGCGAGCCGCGTTGCCTTTGCCAGTAAGGATTTGGTAGAAGTTGCCTGTTCACACCGACCGCTTTCAACATTTCACAATTTGGAGAACACAATGAAGTCACGAACGTTCACGCAACTGCTCGTTTTCGCTTTGGTATTTTCCCTGATGATTCCGACGTCTGCACAAACGCCGACGTATCGCCCGACGGTTCGCGGTACGCGCGGCGTCGTTGCGGGAGGGCATCCGCTGGTCGCTGAAGCTGGCCTCAGGATGCTGCATCGTGGCGGCAACGCGGTGGATGCCGGTGTGGCGGCAACGCTGGCAGGGTCGGTGATTGAATTCTCCCACTTCGCGTTCGGCGGCGAAGTGCCGGTCATCATCAAGATGGCATGGAAACCTCAGGTTGTGACGATCAACGGGCAGGGCCAGGCTCCAGCGTTGGCAACAATTGAGTTTTTTGAAAAGCAGCCGCGCAAAGATCCGTCGAAGCCTGCGCTAATTCCTTCTACCGGGCCGACGGCGGCCACTGTGCCGGGCGTGCTGGATGCGATGATCGTTGCGCTGGAAAATTACGGCACGATGAAGTTCGCCGACGTGATGCAACCGGCGATTGAATTGGCCGACGGCTTTCCGATTGACGAACTGCGCGTGCAGTACATCAAGAACACCCGACCAGCCTACGAACAATGGAAAGACACCACGGACATCTTTTTGCCGAACGGACAGGTGCCCAAAGTCGGCGACATCTTTGTTCAAAAGAATCTGGCGCGAACGCTGCGCGAATTGGTTGATGTTGAAAAGAAGAATGCGAAACGTGGCCGCCACGTCGCGCTGGAAGCCGTGCGCGATTATTTTTATCGCGGGCCGCTAGGCAAAAGGTACTGCGACGCGATTGAGAAAGCGGGCGGGTTGATGCGCGCCAGCGATCTGGCCAGCTTTCACGCAGATATTGACCAGCCAACCCACGTCAGCTTTCACGGCTATGAAATTTATAAAGTCGGCTTCTGGTCGCAGGGGCCGGTCATGTTGCAGATTCTGAATCTGCTGGAAAGCTACGACCTGAAGGCGATGGGCTACAACTCGCCCGATTACGTCCACACGTTGACCGAAGCGATCAAGCTGGGCTTTGCGGATCGAGATCGCTACTACGGCGATCCGCGCTTCGTGAAAGTGCCAGGTGTGGAGCTGCTGTCAAAAGATTACGCGGCGGCGCGACGCAGCCTGATTGATCCGAAGTCAGCATCGAAAACGCAACAGCCTGGCGATCCTGTAAACAAAAAGTCGCTGGCGCAACTTGTCAGCTTGAACCCGACGCCGGTGGAGATTCCCGAAGCCGAGCGTGCGCACGACACGACCTGCGTCAATGTAATTGACGCGGCGGGCAATGTCTTTTCCGCCACACCCAGCGGCGCGTGGCTGCCCAGCTTTGTCGCCGGGGACACGGGTATTCCCATTTCATCGCGGTTGCAAAGCGCACTGCTGATTCGCGGCCACGCCAATGAATTGAAGCCCAGCAAGCGCCCGCGCATCACGCTGACGCCGACCGTGGTGATGAAAGACGGCCAGCCCTTCGCGGCCCTTTCGACGCCGGGCGGTGATAATCAGGATCAGGCGCTGGTGCAAGTCCTGCTGAACGTCATCGAGTTCGGCATGAATCCGCAGGAAGCGGTCGAAGCCGCGCGGTTTGAAACCCAACATTTCGTCAGTTCCTTCGCCGATCACAAATTCAGCCCAGGCAGTTTGAGTGTTGAAAAACGAATGGGCGATGCGCTGGTGGAAGAGATGAAACGGCGCGGGCATAAAGTCGAAGTCAACGCCGACTTCGCGCCGACCTCTGCGCCGACCATCGTTCTTTTTGATCCGAAGACGAAGTTGATTCAAGCAGGCGCGGACGCGCGGCGTGGGCGATACGCGATGGGATGGTAGCCAAATCCTGGACGCCTAAACCGAGGTAAAAACTGACGCGAAGAGGGGAAGCTAAACTTGTTAGTTAGCTTCCCCTCTTCGCGTCTCCACGTTATGGCGTGATTTCTACTCTGTTGTTAGTTGTTGTATTCGATGCCTGCCTCTTTCCCGGCTTTGCCAATGGCGTTTTTCCCGGCGCTGATGTTCGCCGCCGAAGCCACGCCCGGAACGTCCGGGTTGTCCGACACTTCGTCCATAAAGATGGCGAAGATGACGCGCTGGCCATTGGCGAAGTTCATCCGCCCTGCGTCGGCGGCTTGGATGCGCACGTCGTCGTTGTTGCCGGCTTTGTTGAAGACGACTACTGGCGGCGTCAGCCCGGTGACCTGCGGCGCAACATAGCCTTTGTTGTTGACGCCGTTGTTGTCGCCATCCAGCGCCAGCGTCGCCCAGAAGCGGTTGACGGAAGTCGCCGTCAGGAAATCCCCATTGTGAAGGTGGCGCAGCAGGCTGGCCATTTCGCGCGGCGTCGAAAGGTTTTCCCAGCCGTGCAGGCGATCATCATATGCGCTGTCGTTGCCGTGCGCGCTGGGTACGCCAGTGCCCACCACATAGCGATGAATGCGCGTGACGTCCAGATTCATCCGAGCCGGGTCGGCCAGATGGTTGTTGATCGTCGCACGCCCGATGCGGTCAATCAGGCGATTGGTCGCCCAGTTGTTGCTGCTGCGGATCATAAACTGCGCCATCTGCGCGATGGTGTAGTTGGTGTTGGCCGTCAGCCAACTGCCCTGGTTGTTGCCGTACTGTGCGCCGGAGTTGATCGTGCCCGCCCACGATTCGTTGCCCAGATCAATCTCGCGCATCAGCGCGTACAGGATGCCGATCTTGGCCGTGCTGGCAATGGCGAAGCTCTGGTCGGCGTGCAGCATTGTTTCCACGCCGGTCGTCAGGTTGATGATCGCCGCGCCCCCGCGCCCAGGAGCGCCATCAATCTGCTTGCGCACTCGTGAGTAAAGCGAAGAGTTTTCATCAATCGCGGGCGCGCCGTCGAAGAACCAGATGCCGCCGAAGCGCACGCCGTCGGGCGTTGCCGCCGCATAAAAGTTGTCAATGTTGTAGCCGCCGGCCCAAAGGTTGTTGTAGTAGCGCTGGAACACGCGCCAGTCGCGGTTGCTGCGCACGCTGTAACTGGCGGTCGTGTGCTTCCAGATCGCCGAGTACCAGACGGTGTTGCCGACCGCGTGCGCGTGCAGGTGGTGCGGGATGAAGTCGGATGCCTTGTACTCCGCGAGCTTGTCGTCGTACTGCTCGCGCGTCATGTGGCTGTGAATGTAGTAGCCCTTGCCCGGCTGGTAGTACCAGAGCGAGGTATAGAACGACTGGCCGTTGATTTCATAGCCTTCGATGCGATGAGGAACCCAGCCTTGTCCGATGGTGTTGTGCAGCGCCTGCATTCCGGCGAGGGTCGAGTTGCGGAAGACTTGCCAGCCGGGCGTCGGGTTGGTCTTTTCCCACAGCATCGCGAAGCGCACGCCGTTCGGCGTTTCGTAACCGCTGGTGTCAATCATGTAGTAGCCCTGATCGCGCAGCGTGTAGAAGATGCTGTCGAATTCGGCGAGCGTCTTGCCAAAATAACCTTTCCAGGCGCGCCCGTCAGTGTTCTTGACCCAACGCGTGAAGTAACGAACGTTGCCGCCATCCACGTAGCCGGTCAAACGCGCCGGGCGATAGCCCAGTTCGGTGTAGCTTTTGTCACTGTCGTTGTTGTTTTCGAAAAAATCGTTCTGCAAGCTGGTCGGCGAAACGCCGTAGCGCACGACGCCTTCGGCTTCGGCACGCGCCGCGACGGGCGCCAGCGCCAGCAATCCAAACAGAACGACAGACAATAGACGGTAGTAATTTTGCATAATCATAAAAGTTCTCCTTTTTCTCTTCAATTTGGTTAAGCCGTCGGGTAACCCGGTGGCGGCAACCGTTTATTACAGGCATCACGCAGCCTTGTTGCCGTGGCTGCTTTGCGCTCACTGACTAAAGCGAAATTTGAGGGAGAAAACTATCATCGCGGCGCAAATTATTTGACGCCGAGGTCAGGGCTGTTGAAACACGTTGTTCAGGCAAACGCCGTAGCGGCTGATGGCCAGCGCGCCCACGCCGATGCCATTCACCCCGGTGCGACTGGTGATTTCCACTTCAACGAAATAGCTGCGGGCGACGAACGGCGAGGCGAATTGGAAATGCGAGAAGTTTCCGCAATTGCCCAGCGAGCGCGTTTGAAAATCCGCGTCCTGCGGGAAGTCATCGCTATCAACGGTAATCAAGGTGTTGGTCTGCCCCTGCTGCGGGCCGTTCATGATGTATTCCTTGAGCCGCGCGACAACGCGTCCCTGTCCGTTGTGCGTGTTGTAGCGAACGATCATGGCTGGCCACGAAGTCGGCGTCAGGTTGGCGAACAGGCCGTCCACCGCCACCACGTTGTGGCGCACAACGGCCGTTGTTCCCGGCGCGACCAGTTTGGTCGTCACCAGCGGGCCGGTGAAACGAAGTTTGTCCACGTCCGCGTCATCTACCGTTCCGGTTGAACCGACGCTCGTCCAAAGCTTGTTGATGTCCTGCGCCGACGCCGTACCCAGCATCATTGCCAAAGTCAGTAAAAAGCCACATAAAAAGCGGCTACCAGTAACTAAGCCTGTCATCTGTTTTTTCATCTTGAGACTCCTTTCAAATGGTTGCTGTTGAGTTATCAATAATTCGTTTTCTTGCGACGCCGTGAGAGTAAGCGAACGGGGTGGTTGTGGCAGCGAAGCTGTTCACTGCGGCGGTGTGCGATAGCTCACAGCAGATCAGGAAAAGCTTGATGGCCATAAAAAAAGAGAGCCGGAGTTTTTCTTCCGGCTCTCTTCTCCCCAATGGCTTGCAATAATGATTACTGTTGAGGGTTGGCTTTCTGTTGGGCGGCGCGCTCGGCCTGCATACGCTTCATCATGTCGGGATGGCGCGCCCACTCGATGCTCTTTTCTTCCGGCTGGCCGAACGCCGCCGGACGCAGGTAATGGCCGCGTTCGGCTTCCGGTTTCAATTCTTCGACCGGTTTGCGGCTGGCAGCGGCGGTCGCGTCCTGGCGAATACCTGTTACCTGCCACGAGACTTCGACATTCGGTTTGTCAGTCTTGATCGTGAAGCGATTGCCTTCGATCTTCTGCGCGATGATGGCTTGGGCGAACTGGCCGACGACCGTCAGTTGGTAGCGAAACTCGCCGCTCATCGCCTGGAAGTAATCAGGCAGCGTAACTGTGGCTTCGCCATTGGCGTCAGTGGTGATGTTGCCGTTCTGCATGCTCATCCTCTCCGGCGATTCGACGAAGGACTGGTTGAGATACTTGTTGGCCGGATCAAGCGGGTGATCCGTCCTGGCGGCGAAGTTGTTATTGACCGTCAGCTTGCCGTCAACGACGACATCGCCGTTGAAGTAGCCCGCCCAGGCTGCTTTGTCCCCATTGATGCCGGAGCCGCCGTAGATGGACGCGCCCAGAAAACTGCCGTAACCCGCCACGCCGTGCCCGGCGAAGCCCACGCCGACCACGCCATACCCGCCCGCCGTGCCGTACACGCCGATGGAGGTTTGATTGGTGCCGCCTGGGGTGCTGGGGTTCGTGCTGACGACGCCTTCGCCCAGGACGCCGATGCCGTCTTGATTGGTGCTCTGGCCGTGAACGCCGGCGAATTTCGCGGCCGTGGTCCAGCCGTAGACGCCGTGATTGCCGTTGCTTTGGCCCATCGCGCCGTAGCTGGTTTGGCTGACGCCCCAGGTGCCGCGCCCGCTGAAGCTGAAACCGTAAACGCCCGCGCCGCTGTTAGCCTGACCGCGCACGCCCGAACCGGTTTGGCTCTCGCCGAAAACGCCGCGCCCGGCGCTGCTTTCGCCGTAAACGCCCGCTGCATCCGCGCCGTTGGTGGCGCTGCCCCAAACGCCCCTGGCGTTGAGCGCATTGTTGGCACCGAAAACGCCCGCGAAGTTGGCGCTGGCTGTCGAACCGTAAACACCGTGGTTCGTGCTGCTCGCGCCCAGCACGCCCAATCCGTTCAGGCTGTAGCCATAAGCGCCATTGCCGGTTGTGCTGTAACCGTAAATGCCGTTGCTGCTCAGGCTTTGCCCCCAGACGCCCGCCGCCGAATCACTGCGCCCGTAAATACCCCGGACATTTGTGTGGATGGCAGTCAACCGGGCAAGATTCGAATTCGTGCCGACCTGTATATTGCCGCCGGTTTCAGTCATCGCCGAATTATCAATTGCGTTCGCGCCGATGAATTTGGCGATGCGTCCGGCTGTGCCGTCAGCAGTGACGACGCCGATGGCATTGAAGACAGAGGGCTTGATCTGCTGAAGATCGGTTGAAGCATTCGGCGTGCGCGGCGTGCGCGCGGCATCGGCGGATTGTCTTTGGCTTTCCGTGCGCAACGGCGCGGTAACGTCCACCAGCTTCGCGCCGCCAATCGTTGCTTCGGGCGAACCGGCGACGGTCAGTTCCGATGCCGAACCAACGCCAATCGCGTTACTGCTGGCCACCCAGATGCGATCACTGTTGCTGGCCCGATCCACAATCACGTGGCCGCGCCGTTCCGGCAACGCGTCGTTATTCTCGTTCCAGAACTTCAGCGTGTATGCATAAAGTCCCGTGGCCAATGGCTTGCCCGTTTGATCCGCAAGCGGCCACTCCAACGACGGTTGGTTACCGGTACCGCTGGCGAAGACCAACTCGCCCGACGGGGCAAAGACTTCCAGTTGCCACACGCGTGCTCCGCCCGGCTGATCCGGGCGCTGATCAAAGCGTACGCTGTCGCGTTCGATGATCAGATTGACCTTAGGCGCAGCCTCCTGCTGTTGTCGCGCCACTACATTGCCCTGTGCCCAAACCGGTGATGAAAACAGAATGGCGAGCAGCGCTAATGCGGCCAGCCGCCAAATCGAAATGCCCGAATTCTGACGAACGATTGTGAGATTCATATCTGCTCCTTTTGTGGTTGCCTTACCGTGCATTTATTGGATTGTTTGCGACGGAGAGAATTTAGGCCGAAGAGCGGATATTCGCAGCGAGGTGGTTCATAGCCGCGGTGTGAGATGGATCACAGTGGTAGAAGGCTTGGCCGAGGACGAGCGATGGCACCTCCATGGCTTACACATGCAAGTCTGGCGCGCTGTGCCATTCGTGCTCGATGTTCCGCATGATTAGGGCATGATCGAATGCGATGCTCCCTTTGGGGAATCGGTCTTGATTGGCGAAGAAGCTGGAATGGACATCTTCAAGCTGCAAAGGTTCGACGCGCCATTGTTTTGTTTCCAGCACAATTCCATCCAGACGATGGAGGTCGCTGGTCGTTGAATAGCCCAAGGATCCTGGCTCAAAGAAGGAAGACGCCACCGGCAATGAGGGAAAGACCGATGAATCAGGCAAGGCGTTGGAGACGGCTCCGGTGAAGTGCACGGCGACTTCTCCATCCCGGGATTCCATCGCAAAATTGATTTCTGTTTCTGTCTCACGCACCGTGAAGGAAGCGCGGTTCTGTTCGCCCGGAAAGATGCGGCCTCCCATCAGATGGTTGATTTCGGAATTGGTGTCCCGGCGCGGAACGAAGACACCTTCGCGAGTCACACCCTGTTCGTCATCCCACGACACGGCGATGCGATGTGCGGCGTTTTCGCTGTTCAGGCCAAAGATCGCTGGCAATTTTTTAGGCCGAATGTGTTCAAGCCGGATCAGGCAAATACCTGCTATGGCGTGGCCTTCGTACAATTTCGGTCTGAAGCGGGATGGCAGCAGGCGCTGAATCACTTCTGGCGTCACGCGATAGTTGACCAGGATGCGGCGGCGGATGATTCCTTCGATTGCGGGTAACTTCATGGCTATCTTCCTTTCACACAAACTCTATCTTTTCTTCTTTGCAACTTTGTGTCTCTTTTCTTTGGTTTGTATGCCGGAATGCCTGGGTTCACGCACAGCGGTTGGCCAGAATCTGGCGATTGCGGATGGTCCAGTGATGATCACGGCTGGCTGAAAGATAGCCGCGATCTTTGTACGAAACGATGATTTTGTTGATGCTTTCGCGCGTCGCGCCCACCAGATTGGCCAGATCGCTTTGCGTCAGGCGGATAGGGATGAACGTCGCGCCGTCTTCCGCCAACTGGCCATATTTATCGGCAAAGGCGAGTAGTTGGCGGGCGACGCGGTATTCGATGTCGTGTGTGGCCAGTAATTGAATTTGTTCGTTGGCCAGCCGCAAGCGGGCGGAAAGCGCGCAGGACTGGTTGTAACTGAGCGCCGGAATCGTCATCAGACACCGCCGGAAGGTGTCGCGATCCAGCCACAGCAGTTCTGATTCTTCAATCGTCACGACGCTGGCCGAGCGGTAGTTTTGATCGAGCGCGCTCATCTCGCCGACGCTTTCGCCGGGGCCGAGAATCGAAATGATGACGTCCGCGCCGTTTTCCTGCGTGATGTGAACTTTGACTGTTCCGCTCAAAATGAAATAAACGACTTCGCCTGCCTGCTCCGCTGTCATCAGCGTCGTTCCGGCGGCGAAGGTGCGACGGCGCAGCAATTCATCAAGCTGACCAAGTTGTGCTGGCGTCAGACCGCGAAACAGATCAATCCGGTTGAGTCTGTCAAAATCAGGGGTTGGCGTAATGTTCATTTTTACTGTCCTCGTTTGCCATCATATACCCTTGCATGCTCTCGCATGCCCTCGCATGCCTTCGCATGAGTGCTGCCGAAGGTCATCGTTTTCCTGCGCATTGAATAACGCGACAAAGCGAAGGAAAAACTTCAACCGCTATCGAAAAAAAATCCCTTTCCTCAAGTAAATCGCCAAAACGACACCGGACGGCGGCGCGGCTTTGGCGACATTACCCTCCCGGAAGAAGCTTTCTCAATCAGAATGCGCTACAAATCGCTGCGACTGATCATTCGCCCGCCTTTTGTCCAACTCTTGAAGCCTGTGTTAAATTCGTTGCCGCTTGTCCGGTTGGCTCCGGCCATTCACAACGGCGAACTGATTTTGTCATCCACAGCGAGGGACGTTTGATTACCAGCACCATCCAGCGAATCAGCGAACTGCAACAAACCATCGAAAGCGTCATTCGCGGCAAATCGGAAGTTGTGCATCTGGCAATTGTCACGCTGCTGGCAGGCGGACATCTGCTGATCGAAGACGTGCCCGGCGTGGGCAAAACAACGCTGGCGCAGGCTATCGCGCGCTGTCTGGATTGCAGCTTCCAGCGCGTCCAGTTCACCAGCGACATGCTGCCGTCGGACATCGTCGGCGTTTCAATCTTCAACCAGCACACGGGCGAATTTGAATTCAAGCATGGCCCGATTTTCGCCAACGTCATCCTGGCCGATGAAATCAACCGCACAACGCCCAAAACGCAGAGCAGTTTACTGGAAGCCATGGCCGAGGGCCGGGCAACCATTGAAAATCAAACTTACAACCTGCCGCGCCCGTTTTTGGTGCTGGCCACGCAAAACCCCGTCGAACATCACGGCACCTATCCATTACCCGAATCGCAACTGGACCGCTTTCTGATGCGCGTGCGCATGGGCTACCCGTCCATTGAAGATGAGAAGGGGATCTTGCGCCAGCACGCGATGTCACGCCGCAATCATCCACTGGAAGAATTGACGCCGGTCATGAATGCCGATGACGTGCTCGATTTGCAGGAAGAGGTCAGGAACGTCACGGTCAAAGATGCGCTGGTGGATTACCTGATGGAGATCGTCGCGGCCACCCGATGCGCTGAGATGCTGGAACTGGGCGTCAGCCCGCGCGGTTCGCTGGCGTTGTATCGCGCCGCGCAGGCCATGGCCTTATCAGAAGACCGCGCCTACTGCATTGCCGACGACATCAAACGGCTGATCGTCCCCGTCTTCGCCCACCGCGTCGTCGTTCATCCACGATATGCCACCCGTTCGCACGGTAACAACGTCGCGGAATTGGCCCTGACGGAAATCATCAAAAGCGTCCGCGTACCAATCTAATTGCGGATTGCGGAACCTCTTCAATCCGCAATCCGCAATCCGCAATTTCCTGTGTTCACATTTTTTCGCGATCAAAAGCCATTTCGTTTTCTGCTGATCTCCACGCTGCTGGCAGGCGCGGCGGTGGGGGCGGGCTTGATCGCGGCGGTGGCCGGGCATGTGCGTGAATTACGACTGGCGGCAATCAGTTCAAAGGTGGCGTTGGGATTGGCGATTATCATTGTCCTGTATGTCGCGCCGCGATTGGCGCGCAGCGTGCAGTGGCGGTCGGAATATGCAATGCACGTCACCAACGCCGGATTGATTTTCAGCGCGGCGATTCTGCTGGTGACGATTCTGGCCCTGAGCAGCGGGAACAACCTGCTGTATCTGGTGCTGGCGGCTCTACTGTCAACAATGATCGTTTCGGTGTTCGGCGCGCGCCTGAATCTGAAGCGCCTGAGCGCGTCGGTGCGATATCCCGATCATATCTTTGCAAATGAAGCTGCCGTTTTCGAGATCGTGCTCCAGAGCAAAAAACGAATCCTGCCTTCTTTCTCCCTCTCGGTGGATTTGGTCGAAGAGCATCAATCATTTCCGGCAAGCCTGCCACTTTCGGCAGTACGTCCAAGCTCAGTTCCGACCTCGGATTTGGGAGCAGGTGCAGCATTCGTATCGTCACCTGCTTCAGCCTCTCCGATTGAATCGAAGCCCCCTGACCAAAAAGCGGCGGCGCTCGGTTACTTTCCCATCGTCCCGGCACGTGCCCACGCGCGAATGCGCATCGAACGTATTTTTACCCGGCGCGGCGTTTACCCGGTCAAGGGATTCATCATCAGCACAGGCTTTCCCTTCGGGTTCGTCGAACAGCGCCGGCTGTTGGAATGGGAGGGGGAGATTGCGGTGTATCCGCAGCCCGGGCAGCTTGATGACATCACGCGTCTGCTGCCTGTCGCGCAAGGCCGTATCGAAAGCCGCGTGAAGGGCAGCGGCAGTGACCTGTACGCCATCCGCCCATACCTGTCCAGCGATCACCATCACCATATTGATTGGAAGGCGACGGCCAAGACCGCCGGGCTGATGGTGCGCGAATTCACGCGCGACGACGATTGGCGTGTCACCATCACCTTCGATTCGCAAGCAGACGAACATACCGCCGCCGCCGCCGCATTCGACGAAATGTTCGAACGCGCCATCGCCTTTACCGCCGGATTGATCACGCATTTCATGGATTTGGGCGCCGAAGTCCGATTGGTGACTTCACGTAAACTTGATACGGATTCAGGCTTCGGCACGGGGCAGGCGCATCGCTTCGAAATGCTGCGCCGGTTGGCGCAAGTCTCTCCGCAGCTTTTCTTTGCGGCATCTAAAGACGGCGATCTGAACAAAGCGGCGACCCGAGATCGCTTCGACAATGAATGGGCGGCAGGCTTGGAAATTCTGATCACGCCGAACGGCGGTGAGTCATCTCAACTATCAGGCTCATCAGCCTCCGGGCGCACGCACGTCATCAGATTTGAAGAGTTATAGCATTTAAGAAAATGTTTTTCGTCTGCCAAACAAACCGTCGCGCGCCGAGCATGGAGTTCAGCCTTTAGGCTGTCTGGTTTCCGGAAAAGGTACGGTCAAGAAAGCCGACAGCCTAAAGGCTGAACTCCATGCTCCTTTTTCTTGATGTCTATAGATCAATACTTCAACAAACGCAGCAAAGAAATCGCGACATTGCGGAAAGCGGCCATGACTTGGGGCGCATTGCCCGAACGCACCTGAGACCGGTTTTCGCCCCGGATGCAGCGCGCAACAAGCGGTGCTTGCGGCGCGTGAGTACGCTGCGGAAGGCCGTCGTTGGGCAGTAGACCTGGATTTGGAGAAGTTTTTTGATCGAGTCAATCCGGGCCGTAATTCTTCTTCGGTTTGTCTGGCGGTTGAGTAGGCTTTTGATCGCGCGATGGCGGCAGCAAACGCTTCCCCGATGACAAGGTCATGCAGGGATATGTTTACATCCTGACGCATCCCGGCATCCCGTGCGTCTTCTGGCGGCACTTCTTCGATCAAGGCGAGCAGCAGAAAGCGCAGATCATCAAGCTGATCGCCCTGCGCAAGCAGGCAGGCATTACTAGCAACAGCAGCGTGTTTATCGAACCCGATACCAACGGCAAGTACGCCGCCATCATTGGGGACAAGATCGCGATGAAGATCGGCCCGGCTGCATGGACACCGGGGTCGCCGGGCCAGGGTTGGGAAATCGTAGTGGACGGCCCGGATTACGCCGTGTGGAAAAAACGCATCACTTGATTGTGACCGTAACGGTGTTGGAACTGTAGACGCGGTCGGTGAAGACGATGACAGGCACTTCGCCACGCCCGCGCAAGCCGCCCGGCAATTCGATGTTGACTTGATCCAGTCCCGCAAAATCGCCTTGCGCCCCGGCATACAGCGCCGCCACGCTCAGCCCGCCGATCTTGACGCTGGCCTCAGACAACTGGCTGCGCCCGCGAATGCCCGTTCCAAACAAAGTCAGAAACACGCGCTCGCCCTGCGGCCCCAGATCAATCGGGCGCGCGATCAGCTTGTTCTGCACCGCGTCAAAGACCGCCACCGGTTCGTACACTTGCGTGCCGTCCGCCTTAACGCGCAGCACGACCGCCGCCGCCAGCCCGCTGCCCGAAGCGTTGGCCGAAAACAAGCCCGGCACGACCGGGGCCAGCGTGATGTAGCCATCCGCCACCAACTGCCCATCCACCTTGACTGACAAATGCACCCGCGAACCCAGGGGCCGCACAGGCAAATCGCC
>JBBQVH010000065.1:0-44346 GCA_038211695.1 Blastocatellia bacterium
GCTGGCTATTACAGCAGCGAGGCGGTGGATGTGAATGGCCCCGGGCTGTTCTTTACTCCGCTGCCGCGTCCATTGCGCACGCTGGATACGCGCCCCGGACAGGGCCTGTGCGATAGCGTCTCGACGCCGATCGCGGGCGGAGGTTCAATTGCCACGCAAGGCCGGTTGACCTGTGAATCCATCACCATTCCCAATTCGGCGCAAGCCGTGCTGGGCAACGTGACGGTGATTAACCAGACGGGATCGTTCGGCTATCTGACGCTGTTCCCGGATGGCGTCGCGCAGCCTGTGGTGGCGAATATGATTTATGCCCCGAATCAGATTCTGTCGAACTCTTTCGTGGTGGGCTTAAACCCCGGCACCGGGCTGTTCCGCATCTTTGCGGAACGAACCCTGGATGCGAT
This sequence comes from Blastocatellia bacterium, assembly GCA_038211695.1. Lineage (GTDB taxonomy): Bacteria > Acidobacteriota > Blastocatellia > RBC074 > RBC074 > RBC074. Next base: position 405 of record JBBQVH010000065.1, read on the forward strand.
TACGGATGTGTCCGGTTACTTCGCACAGTAACCATTCACGCGACATCCTAAAACCTGAAGAGGCCGGCGAGCTGAAAAGCTAACCGGCCTCTTTTGTTCTGTGAGCAACGTCGAGCTTAGCCTACCGGAGCATCATGCCAACTAGCGCCAGCACCAAAGAAAACAATTCTTGGATGAAGGCTTCCATTTCCATCAAACTTTACTTTCACTGATATGCCCAAGCCGAATAGCATCTCGTGTCTTCGTTCGGGGCCTCCTCCGGGATTACTGACGCGAGGTGAAAACAAATTGGTCATTGTTCTTCCTCCACTGGCATGAGCCGCATCCAACACTCTGCCATACGCAGTCCAGTCTCCGGTCATTTGTTGGTCAGCAATCGTGTTTGGAACGGGTGCCATAAAGAACCTATCGTTGCCACCATCCCAGGCATGAATCCCGGTCACTGAGCAGTTATTTTCAAGGCGGAATAAGACACAGAAACTATCCAAATACGCGCGACCGGAAGGGCCACCCGCCCTTGGCAGCCAACTGATCGTTGGGATTGGAATATGAAACCACGTGTCTGAATGTTCAGGAGCGATTGACCCCGTGCCTTCATAGACTGCGACGCCCCCTGTGCGATAGCCAACCACTGCGGTGTAGTTTCTGCCATCCACGTCTTGCAATGCGCCTCCCGCAGGATGTTCCGCGACCACGGCATTGCCGTGCGCCCACGTTGACATAATTAACGCCATAATAAGCCTCCTTGTAGAAAAGTAACTGGGTTTGTTTGGTTGAAAATGGCTGATCAGAGAAAAACCAATTTCGATTGCTGACTGCGAAAAATTCTTGGGAATTTGCCACTCAACGGCTTTAGAAGGGACAGGCTGGTGCACGCCCGCTTGTCCAGTCATCGTCTATCGAAGGCCAGCCATTGCCGAAAACTGAATTGCCGCCTAAGTTGCATCCGCCCCATATTCCGAGGCCTGAGTTGTTGTAGATCGAGTTGTAGCCGAGTCTGACAATCGTCCGAGTGCGAGAGGACCATGACCAATCTTCATTGATACCAACTCTATTATTGAAGATCGAACTGTACGTAACTGTCACGTAAGCGTGCGAATTGGTTGATCCGCCAGAACTGGCGTTAAACGCTCTGGCATCAATTCCGGTGCCACATTGAGAAATCTGGCAACCTCGAATGCCAACGTCTGTGTTGCTGCTGCAATAAATGCCATCGCCACTCATCTCTCTGACGATGGTGTATTGGATCGTGGAATAGATGGGTTCTGTTTCGCTCCTCGTCGCCAACACGATGCCCCGATAACCGTTACTGAAAGTGCAGGTGTCAACCAAGATGTTACCGCCCGCAGTGACATCCAGTTCAGTCTCAAAGCTGGATACTGTGCAGTTCTTCATCCAGAGCAACTTGCTTGGCGTCGTCCACTGAATGCCAGTACCTCCGTGTATGAGTGTATTGACGGTCAAGCTTTCCAGGTAGGCAAACTCGCCTCTTGGCAGAGCAATCCTGATCGCTGGGGTGTCATTGGTAAAGGCAAGGATTTGTGGCGCGATTCTGGGAGCAGCAATCACGTTTGCTGACCGATTGATAACAAACGCATCGTAGGGGCCTGCGTCCGTCAACATGACGGTGCCGCCAACGCCCGCCGTCACCAGCGCGCGATTGATCGTCCTGCAAGGCGCGTTCGCCTTGCAGGGGTTGCTGTCCTCGCCCGCTGACGATGCATATGAAATATAGCTTTGCCCAAAGGCGGGGTTTGCAGAAAACAAACAGAACAACCCGAAGAACAAGCACGAAAGAATTCTGGTGGACATAATCTCTCCTATGAGTTCAATCAATATATTGTTGCTGGGCTAAGCTGTGCTTGATGGCCATTGGAAAGCCAATGCCGGGACGACAGCTAATCACCAAACCGCGAGTGAAAGATGGGGAAATATTTTAGAAGGGACAGGATGGCGCACGCCCAGTGCTAAAAAAGTAGTCGGGTGTCCCATCAAAATTGCCATTGCCAAAAACTGAATTACCTCCTAAGTCGCATCCACCAGCCGACCCTGAATAGGAGTTGTTGAAAATCATGTTGTTGCCAAGTCTGATAATCTCAGCATACGGGGGGGCTTCATATAGTGTCGTAATACCTCTTCTATTTTTGTAGATCGAGCTTGTTAGCACTGTCACGTAGGCGTGTGGATGAGGTCCGTACCCAAAAAATAGAACAGCGGCAACGATCCCCAGGTCACACATAGAAACCTGGCAGCCGTGAATGCCGACATCGCTGAAACCGCCGCAATTAATACCGACGGTTCTCATCGACCTGACTACCGTATATTGGATCGTGGCGTTGAGTTGCTCTGCTTCGCTGTTACCTGCCAGAGTAATGCCTTCAGCACAGTTGCTGAAAGTGCAGGTGTCAACCACGAGATTACCGCCACGCCAAGCCTGCAGCCCCGTGGAAAAGCCCGATACCACACAGTTCTTCATACTAAACACTCTGCTTGGAAGCCCCGTGCTTGGAGATGCCCACAGAATGCCAAAGCCGCCGGGTTTTACTGTATTGACAATCAAATCTTCCAGGTATGCCGCCTCACCCGCTGGCAGCGCGACTCTGATTGCTGGGAAATCATTATTTTGAGCAAGTATCTGTGGCGCGGTTTTGGGCGCGGCAATCACGCTCGCCGACCTACTGATAACAAACGCATCGTAAGGGCCTGCGTCCGTCAACATGACGGTTCCGCCAACGCCCGCCGTCGCCAGTGCGCGATTGACCGTCCGGCAAGGCGCGTCCAACTTGCACGGATTGCCATCATTGCCCGCTGACGAAACATACGAAACATAGCTTTGCCCGAAGGCGACGTTTGCAGATGTCAGGCAGAACAGCAGGCACGAAAGAATCCTGGCGAAGGTGAACGCTCTTCTTGCTCTATCCGCCTGGAACGTGGATGATCCGGCCAACGCGCTCGAAGTTGGCTCTACAAGGAGCGGACGCCGCGCCCAGCTTTTTAGGACACCAATTTTATTTGTATCCGGGGGTTCTGAATTTGTCTGTCTTTTCATGGCGAATCTCCTTTTTGTCTTGTGGGATAAATCAAAACGGCTTTTTCGGAAAGGTGCGCGATGACCGCGAATTCCGCTGAAGGCCGCTTTCAACGTTCGACGACACGGCGGAAGTTACTCGCACTCTGATTTTTTGTAATGATGCAGGCGTGATGTTTCGGCGTGTTATTGTGATGAAACTATGATGGCAGCTAAGTCTCTTATTTATCAGTTCCTTGACGTGCGAGTAGAGGTGGCGTCTTTCCGTGTTATACGGGGTGGACAGGCGCTGGCGCTGGAGCCGAAGGCGATTGAGACGCTGATTTTTCTGCTGGAAAGGCGCGGGCGGTTGGTGGAAAAGGACGAATTGCTCAACGGCGTGTGGCAAGGTTCGTTCGTCACCCCGAACGCCCTGACGCGAATTATCGCCCAATTGCGTCGCGAACTGGGCGACGATCCAAAGGAGGCGCGCATCATTGAAACGGTGCCGACCCGTGGTTACCGCTTCATCGCCGAAGCCGAGATCTTCGAGGAGGCTCAACCTTCCAGTCCTGCAAATTTTGAATCTCGAAAGCCGCAGTTTGTTGGGGCGGACTCCTGGGGAGATTTTCAGCCAACGCTGGGAACAGCGTCTGCAATTGACGAATTCCCGCAAGCGGAAATCAGTTTGGAAAGGCGAGAAGGCAGCGCGTTGCGGCCAATAACAGATCAGCCCATTCCTGAAACCCTGCCCCAGAAACGGAATCTTTCACGGCGTTTCTGGCTCGTCTCCGCTGTTGTTTTGATGCTGGCGGCATCGGCGGCCTTCTTTTATCAGCGTCGCGTTGTCGAGAACCGGAAACTGTCAGCCAGTCATGCCCCCCAATCAATCGCCGTACTGCCTTTCAAACAATTGGCGGCGGGCGGGGATGAAAACATCGGCATAGGATTGACCGATGCGCTGATCACCAAGCTGAGCGGATTGCGACAGATTCTGGTGCGCCCGACTGTCGCTGTGCTGAAGTATGGGAAATCAGATGGAGATGTCGCTGCAATTGGCCGCGAGTTGAAAGTCGCCACAGTGCTGGATGGTTCCGTGCAACGGTCAGATGACCGCGTGCGTGTTACGGTCAGGCTGTTGCGCGTGGCTGACGGTATGCCTATTTGGGCTGAAAGCTACGACACGGAGTTTAAAAACGTGTTCCAGGTGCAGGAAGCAATCTCCGCGCGGATCGCCAGTGCATTGAGCCTGCAACTAAACGAAGAGGAGCGACAGCGGCTTGCCAAACGTCCGACTGAGGACATTGAAGCTTATCGGCTTTATCTGCGCGGCCTTTACCATCTGAGCAGATTTACGACTGAAGATCATGATCAAGCCGCCAGCCTTTTCAGTCAGGCAATTGCTCGCGATCCTTCATTCGCCCTGGCCTATGCCAATCTGGGAACCGTTTATCAAATCGGGTTGATTTCAACGGTCAAGGACCAAAATGAAGCCAAAACGAAAGCTGTAGCGGCTTTTCAGAAGGGCCTTTCGCTTGATCCGGCGCTTCCCGAATTTTATGCGGCAATGGCGGTGATTGAGTTTTGGGAGCTTCACAATGCGCGCACTGCAGGGGAAGCCTTTACCCGCGCAATGGCGCTCCATCCGAATTCCATGATGGTCTATCAACAATACATCTGGTTTTTAACCGCGACAGGACACTTTGAGGATGCCAAGGAGATTCGGCGCCAAGCGCTTCAGATTGATCCGCTAACTTCCGCCGATCAGTCAATGCCGTTCTACTATGCGCGCGAATACGAAACGTCGCGGGCCATCGCCGAGCGTGAGATCGCATCGGACCCCAACAATTGGGGTGGACATCATTGGCTGGGCAATGCGTATGAAGGCTTGGGGGATTACGCAAAGGCTGTAACTGAGTTTGAACGCACGCTTGCGTTACATGGCCCAAACGACATGCGCGCCTTTTTGGCCCGCGTTCTTGCCAGGGCGGGAAAGACAGAAGAGGCGCGCCGGATGCTCAACGAGATCACTTCTGCGAATACGCCAAGGCCAATCTCGCCTTACTATGTCGCGCTTGCTTATGTGGCTCTGGGCGAAAAAGAGACGGCCTTTCAATGGCTCGACCGCGCTCGCGCAGAAAACGATAAGTGGTTGGGGTGGGTAAAAGTTGACCCTTGTCTTGATCCAATTCGGGGGGACGCGCGATTTGTTGCCCTGACAAAAGCGCTTGGCGTTGATGGCTGGAATTGAAAATGAAATGACGTCCATACTTGAAGCCCACAATGTGACTCGTGAATATCAAATGAAGGCAGAGAATGTCCGCGCCCTGTCCGAAGTTTCTCTCGCGATTGAACGCGGTGAGTTCGTTGCCATTCTGGGTACCAGCGGTTCGGGCAAATCAACCCTGCTCAACTTATTCGGCGGGCTGGATCGTCCAACCGGCGGTGAAATCCTGTTCGACGGCAAAAGCCTAGCGCCGCTGTCTTCGTGGGAGATGTCGCGCTACAGGCTGCACAGCGTGGGGATGATCTTTCAAAGCTTCAATCTGATTCCAACAATGACGGCGCGCGATAATGTTTCGCTGGCGCTGGCATTCGCTGGAATAAGCCAGAGCGATAGGCGCAAACGTTCGCTGGAACTGCTTGATCGCGTGGGGTTGGCAAATCGCGCGGATCATCTGCCGTCAGAGCTTTCCGGCGGCGAACAGCAGCGTGTCGGCATCGCGCGCGCCATTGCCAACGAACCGCAGGTGCTGCTGGCAGACGAACCGACGGGCAATCTGGACAGTAGCCGCTCCGCCGAAGTGATCGGCTTGTTGGACGAAATGCGCAGGCGTGATGGCAAAACGATTGTGCTGATCACGCACGATCAGGAACTCGCCAGCAGATACGCAACCAAAGTTGTCAGGCTGAAAGACGGCAGGGTGATGAAGGGCGGGCTATGAATTTTGCTGACATCATCGCGCTGGCATTGCGCAACCTGCGGCAAGCGAAACTGCGAACCGCGTTGACCGTCATTGGCGTTGTGGTCGGCATCGCCGCGATCATCACGATGGTCAGCTTCGGCATCGGATTGCAGCAGAACATTATTGCCCAGGCATTTTCGCGATTGGATGCGTTCACTTCAATCACCGTGCTGGGCGCGGATGCCGATGATCTGCTGGCCATGAGCGAAGGCCGCACGGCAAACAACGATGGCGAAGACGGCGAAGACGGCGAAGACGCATCAAAGCCGGAAGCGGGATCAACGGCCCCGATGGCAAATGCTGCATCTGGTTCTGCGACGCCAGAGACGGAAGCCTCGCCTGCCAATGGTGCGCCCGTCAGGCCTCGCCGCGTACTGGATGACACAACCATCGCTGAGATCAAGAAGCTGGATGGCGTAAAGTTTGCCGCGCCCATTTTGACTTTCAATTGTTACACGCGCTTTAACGAACGGACTCGCTTTCAGACAATTGCCGGGGCGACGGCGGGCAGCGATCCTCATTTCAAAAACTTCCTGGCGGGCGCGAACTTCAACGACGAGAACGCCAACGAAGCCGTCATCAACGAAAGCTTCCTAAACTCCTTCTCGCCCGAAGCCTTTCGCCGCCGTCGCAATCGTCGTGGTGGACCGCCCAATGGAGGCAACGGTGGGCCGTTTCAAACCGTTTCCACCAAAAGCGACGAAGAGCGGCAGCGCGATGCGCAGGCCGCCATCGGCAAAGAAATCACATTGCTGACACTGCCAGGTGCTGATGGCGGGCAGAGCAGCATCTTCGGCATTCCTCTACTTTCACAGTCCGGCAGTCCGGGTTCGCAAAATGAACAGGGCGATGACAGTCGCTACGAAAAACGCGCGTTCCGCATTGTTGGCGTGCTGAAGAATGAAGGCGGCGTGAACATTAGCCCGTTCGGCAACGCTAATCTTTACGTGCCGATGGAACAGGCCAAACGATTGCGCGATGCCAATCTGTCACCCATCGAACGAATGGGAGATGCATTGACGGGCCAATCCGGTTACCGCGCCGTCGAACTGCGCGTGGCCGACCCCAGCCGCATCAAACCCGTGACAGCGAAGCTGGAACAACTGGGCTTCCGCGCGTTTTCCGTCACCAATCAACTGGAAGAGATTGAGCGCATCTTTCTGATCATCAACAGCAGCCTGGCGTTGTTGGGCGGGATTGCGTTGCTGGTGGCTTCGTTCGGCATCTCAAATACGATGATTATGTCCATTCGCGAACGCACGCGCGAAATCGGCGTCATGAAAGCCATCGGCGGTTCGGACGGCGAGATCATGCGAATCTTCTTTGTCGAAGCCAGCTTGATCGGATTACTGGGCGGCACGTTGGGCGTTATGGCCGGATGGCTGATTGATCGTGTGGCCAATGTTCTGGCCAATCAATGGATCACTCGCCAAACGGGGCAGGCCGTGCGCCACGTCGAATTCTTCTCCATCCCCTGGTATCTGTGGGGGGGCGCAATTCTATTCGCCGTGGTCGTCAGCTTGCTGGCCGCAATCTATCCGGCGCTGCATGCGGCGAAGGTGGATCCGATCAAGGCGTTACGACACGAATAGGGCGGCGCGACTGGGGCGGCATAAATGCTGAATTCATTGCTCGCGTTCGCTCAGTTCGTTCAACAGCCAGGCCTTCGCCAACTCCCAATCGCGTTTGACCGTCGTGATTGAAACGCGCAGCACGGCTGCCGTCTCGCTTTCGGTCAGGCCGGCGAAATAACGTAGCTCGACGGTTTGGCTGGCTCTGGGAAAAATCCTTTCCAGATCATTCATCGCGTCATCCAATCTGACCAGCATTCCGTCTGCCAGTTGCGGCATGGCTGCCAAATCTTCGAGCGTGAGTTTCGCGCGGTCTCCTTGCCGCCGGGCAGCGTGCGCCGCGCATAATCCACCAGAATCCGCCGCATCTGCCGCGCCGCGATGACGAAGAAATGCTGCCGGTCTTGCCACTCAATTTTTTCTTCATTGAACAAACGCAGGTAAGCTTCGTGAACCAATGCCGTGGCTTGCATCGTGTGGCCGGGCCTTTCGCGCCGCATGTATTGCCGCGCCAGGTTGTGCAGGTCTTGATAGGCCAGCGCAAACAACTTCGACGCCGCCTGCTCATCGCCCTGGCGAAAACCTTCAAGCAGCAAATTGAACTCTTTGGAATTGGTGAAGGACATCCGCGTAAGCCCCTTCGAGGAGGATGCTGGGAACGGGCCGCAATATATCGCATTCAAGAAAAAGAAGCATGAAGTATCGAGGCGGAAGCATGATCGTCAGGGCAAAAGAGCATGAAGTTCAGCCTTTAGGCCAATGAGGTTAAGTTATAGCTTTCAAGATAATGTTTTTCGTCTGCCGAGCAAACCGTCGCGCGCCGAGCATGGAGTTCAGCCTTTAGGCTGTCCGGTTTCCGGGAAGAATCTGGCCAAGAAAGCCGACAGCCTAAAGGCTGAACTCCATGCTCTTTTTCTTGAAGTCTATAGGCGTTGATGCGCTTGTTATACCGCTGGAAGTGCAGTGCCGCCGCGTGGTTAAACTTTTTTGCCCCCTCGAATTGCGGGTCGGGTCTTTCTTAAAGAGGAAGTGGAGTTCATCGAGAACCTCTGCCGGATCCGAGCGTGGATCGGCCAGCAGTTGAACTGCCCGGTCAACCAACGACACATGGCTCACCGCCCGGTTGACCTGGGCCTGGGTTTTGTTCCACCGACGGCGACCCCGTTCGGCTAACCCGAATTTCTCATTGGCAGTTGGCTTGACAGTTTGACAGAACATCCGCCGCATAACTCATTGGCTTTCAATGGTTGGCGTCAGTGACCGTTTTCAGATTTGTTTCGTGAAAAAACACACTGTCGTTTTTGGCAAAGCCATTTTTACCAATAACAGTCTTGAAATCAATAAGTTAAGCTATTTCGCATTGAAAGCCGATGAGAAATTCGGGCTAGACACGCTTGTTTCTAGGGGATAGAAGACCAACTTAACCTCATTGGCCTTTAGGCGGCACTCTGAACGCCGTCGGTCGAAGCTTTCGAGTTTCTTCCATTGGATTCCCAAAGACCGCGTCGGCTGACGGCGTTTAGAGTACCAGCTTTAGCTGGCTGGTGGCGGCTTTAGCCGCCGCGTTGCGGCTCGCGCGCAAAGCAGACAGAAGATTTCAGTGAATCTGTCAAGACAGTAAAATCAGACCACCACCGGCTTGGGACTTCAATTCCCAATCTCAATCACCATTCCCGCCTTGCGCAGCCGTTCCGCCAGCACGTCGCCGAGTCCGGTGGCAGGCGTCAGGATGCCGCCGCGCGGCATTTCCCCTGATTGGCCGCCGGGCAGTTCGGCTTCATTCACCGCCAGGCTCAGCGCCGATTCGCACAGGAATTTGACGGTGGCGCGATTGCCGGGATCACCTTGATCGCGAATCAGGCCGCGCACAATGCGCCCGTCGGCGGCCACGCCAACGAGTTCGCAGCGAAACCAGCCTTCGTTCATCGTTCGTTCGGATGGGCCGCTGCCTGGTTGCGGCAGCAGGGATTTCATCAGCGAACGCAGGGGAGATTGCAATGTCAGTTCAAACACCGCCGCGCCTGCGGTCAACCCGGCGGCGGGCATCCAGCCTAACGGCCCGCTGAATTTCGTGTATTCCTGATAGCTGAACTCCGGCCCATAAGGCGTTTGCCATTCGTCAAACAACGCGCGGCTGCGGCGCACGACGCGCGTGTTGATCTGTCCCATAATGAACGGGCCGACCCACGCGGCAATGTCGTTGTCGTATTGCGGCAGCGACGGGTCTTGGTTCTGCGCGCGCTCTTGTTGGGAATGTTCGCGCGGCGGATCAAGCAGAAACGGATCACGCGCTTCGGCGGCCTTGCCGGTTTCGTACAGATTGAAGGCCGTCGCCAACGTGCCTCCGTTGATGCCGCCCGCCATCTGGAAATAGGCTTTCACTTGTTTGCACAGCACACCGAATTCACGATGCATATGGCGGACGACAAGATAGCTGCCCAAGTCCGACGGGATGGAATCGAACCCGCAGAAGGGAATGATGCGCGTGCCGTCAGCAGCGGCTTGCGCGTGGTAGCGGTCAATCAATTCTTTGACCCAGACCGTTTCGCCGGTGATGTCAACGTAATGCGTTTTGAACCGCACGCAGGCGTCAACGATGCCGGTTCCATAGAGCGCGAACGGCCCCGCCGTTGTCAGCAGCACGCGCGTGCGCGAAACGATGGCATCAATGGCTGCCTGATCGTGGCTGTCTGCAACCAGCAGGTGCGCATCTTTGGCTGCGCCGCCAATCTCATTTTTCGCCGCTTCCAGCTTCTCGCGATTGCGTCCCGCGACGGCCCAGCGCACGCCGGGCGGCGCGTGACGGGCAAAGTATTCGACGGTTTGTTTGCCGGTGAAGCCGCTGGCTCCGTATAGCACAACGTCATAATCATGTTGGGACATCAGATGGACTCCCTGGAAAATGTGGTGCGGGTTCTTTTACCCGCACTTAGGATGGGCTGATGGGCGCGGGTAAACAACCCACGCCACATCGCGTTTAGATTTTCATTTGCCACGTTTCAGTTTGGCCGCGGTTTGTGCGACGCGCTCACCCAGGCGGCGGGCTTCGTCCAATTCTTTTTCCGTCAGCGGAGATTTGCCTTCGCCGGTCGTGGCCGCCGCGCCAAGCGCCTGGCCTTCGCTGACGACGATCATTCGATTGCCCAGCATCGCCGCGACGATTGTCATTAGCGCGATCTCTTTTCCGCTGGAAGTTTCGCCGCCGGTCACAAACGCTCCGCCGACTTTGTCGCGCATCGGAAAGGCCGGAGGCAACACATTGCATTCAGTAGACCAGCGATCAAAGAAGCTTTTCACTTCGCCCGCCATGTTCGACCAGTAGACGGGCGAACCGACAATCAGCGCATCGGTTGCCAGCAATTCAGCGCATTTCACTTCGCCGACGGTTTTGACGGTGACTTCGGCCTGCGGAATTTTCTTCGCGCCTTCAGCCACGGCCTTCGTCATCTCCGCTGTGTGGCCGCCGCGCGAATGGAAGACGATCAGGATTTTGACCTTTTCCGCTGTCTGGCTGGATTGCGCCTGCGCGGTCGAGATCATCGCGCTGGAAAATAACGCCACAAGACTGAGCATAGCGATTCTATTTAGTTTGCTTGCTATTGCCATGATTTCAATTCTTCTCAATTGCGGTCTAGTTCTGGAAAAGCCTGCTTGAAAATTTGGAATAACTTTTGCCCTTTGCCGTCACGCCCGTTAAAGCCAAGCAAGTGATTGAATGTAGGTTCGATAAAGCCAATGTTTTGGCAGTCGTAACACACGCTTGCGTACAGGATCGTTTTGTCTTTGGCGTAAAACTTGATGGCATAAGCAGGATTGTGGCAAATCGCGCCGGAGCCGCCGTAGCTCTGTTCGCGCCACAAGGTCGCAACAGTTTGCGCCTCAGTGCCTGTTAAGAGCTTGATTGCTTCGATCTTCTCGATGAACCTCTCAATCTGTATACTCCCCGTGACCATTTGTATCTCGACCTTGTCAATCGCAGCCAATCGCTTTGTATAGCGGGAAACTTCTCTCTCAAATTTGATCTGCGCACATCCGATAAAAACAACACAAGAAAACAGTAAAAGACTTCTGGCTATGAGTTTCATACTTAAACCCCCTACTACTTCTGCAAGGCGAGCAGTTCCCATCGCTCGCCAAAGAATCCTGCGGCGGCTACGCGGCCAGGCGCACGTGGACTGGGCGGAACGCTCAGATCAATCACAGCCCAATCGGGCAGCTTCGGCGTCTGTTGAGAATTGGTCAGGTAATGGGCTTCGCGGAAGGTGAAGCCGCTGTTGATGACGATGTAGCGTTTCGGGTTGAGCGGGTTCGGATAGATCATCACAGGCGCGTGGCCGCCCGCCGCAAAGCTCTGTTCGCCGACTTTGAGGGTTTGCGCGTTCCAGGTGATTGGCAGTTTGGCAATGAGCCGAGCCAGGATGGCGTTGCTGGACGGGTCGCCCCACAGGATCAGGTTACTGTTGGCAATGTCCGCCTCGGTGATGGCGGTGTCGTCTTTGATGCGGGCTTCGCCGCGAAACATCGCGCGCCATTGCGTGGTGGCGTGATTCATTTCCGAAGCGCTCCAGGCGGCGACTTTGTCGTTCATCGCTTTGCCGGTAGGGCGGACGAAGACGAAGCTGCTCATAAATGCATCGTCAATCGGCCCCTGCAATGCGTGATGTTTGCTCAAGCCATTTTCTTCCGTGCTTTCCGCCATCGCCCATTTGCCGTCGCGTTTGCGAAAGTGCGCAGTCCACGAACGGTCGGACTGGATGGGCGTGGCGGCGACTTCCTGTTTATCAATCACGACGGTTGGGCGGCGCGAATTGTCCAGCGGGCATTGGCCGGAAGGCATCTCCAATGTCAACGCGGCGACATTCAGCGTGGTGATCTGAACCGGAGCGTTGTTTCGAATCTCCGCATCCACGCGCGCGCGTTCCCAATGTTGATCCAGCGCATCCACCACGACCCAGTTCATGCGGTTGTAACGCAGCGTCCACGTTGTGAACTTCACGCGGCGGGGCAGGGGATTGCGCCCTGCGGCGGCAATGCTGTCAATGCGGCGGCTGATCTCTTTGATCGAATCGGGATGGTATTTGTGTTCGGTCTGCGGGCCGATGATGTGGGTGAGTTCAATGCCTTCGGCTTTCAGTTCGCGCGCCATGATGTTGGCGGCTTGCATCTGTTTATCAATCTCTCCGCTGTAAGCGACCACGGGGCAGTTGAACAAGTTCGCGGCATAATCGGTAGCGTTGTACCAATGCCACAGTTTCTGTTCGTACCACGGCACATCCTGAAGATTCAGCTTCTGGTATTCCGCTGTTTCGGCAAAGCCCGCGCCCGGCGCAGCCGAAGTCCACAGCCCCGCATGATGCGCAGCGATGTGCCAGGTGGCCGCGCCGCCCATCGAAAAGCCGCGAACGCTGACCCGGTTTTCATCAACCGGGTATTGTTTTTTGACGGCAGCCAATGCTTCGAACAAATCTACTTCGCCCGTGAATTTGTTGGCGTTGCAGTACCGGCCATACGGATGCAGCACAATGGTGTTGGGCGGCGTGAACTGCCCGGCGTTCTTCTGACGGTCGGCGATGAAGTTAACCTCGCTCAACGTGTCGCCACGTCCGTGAAACCAAACATCCAGCCGGTATTGATGCGGCCCTCCCCCCTGAATGCCCGGCTGGTAGGTTGGGGGTACGACCAATCCATAAGGCTGCACCGAACCATCAACTTCAGAAACATAGCCGCGCGCGACCAAGCCGGTTTGCGTTGCCCACGGCGCTTTGCCTTCGCGCAAAGCTTGAGCGCGTTCCATCCCTTGTTTCAATTGTTTTTTGGCTGCCGCGATCTCTTCGGGCTTGAAGAATTCATTGTAGGCGAGCGCATACCGCGCGGCGTTGTGGAATATCTGCACGTCCGGCAGCAGGGCGAGCAAGGCTGCCGAGCCTGGATGCTTCTTCAACGATTCACGCAATGAATCAATCTCTTTGCCGAGTGCAGCAATGCCAGCTGCCAATTCAGCGCGATCAGCTTCGGGAACCGCAACACCGGGTGGAGGGACCGGGCGCACGTCCGTAGGTCCGTCTTGTTGCGCAGATACGGAAGAGAACGTTGAAAGAATGGGGAGAGCGATTACCACGGAGAGAATCAGTGAACCAAAGGATCGTTGCGAATGCATGCGTTGCTCCTGATGGGGAATGTCTGATGAAATAGCATTACGAAAAAAAGCCAGAGGGGCAGGATGGTTTTTCTGTCCCCTCTGGCTGATTTGGCGGTGAAGCAGGTTCCAAGTCTAAAACACGATGATCTGTCCCTGCTGCGACGCCTGGCTCTTGCTATAGGTCACGGCATCAACGGTGACGCCGTGGGGATCGTGCAGATTGATCGCACCTCCGTCATTGCTCAACTGTGCGCTTGCGCCGCTCAGTTTGATCGTCACGGCTGTGTTTGAGGCAAGCGCGATGGCGCCCAACACTTCTTCGCGATTTTGCCGGTCGGCGATACGCCAGCCCGCCAGATTGATGGTCGCGTTCGTGGTATTGAACAACGTCACCGTTTCTTTGCCAACATCACCGCCCGCCGGATTGACCAAGGCGGCAATGATACTGACTCCGGGGCCGCCTGGCGATGGGTGAGGCGGTTGCACGGGGCCTGCTTCGGCGAGCGGGCCTTTGGGGTGGCCGGGCACTGGGTGGCCGGCGGAATCGGTGAACCAGACTTGCGAATCGAACGCAAGAAAGATGCCCACCCAACCTATCGAAGGGAAAGAAAAGATCAATCCACCGTCTTGATACACTCCATCATCCATACGATGGCCAGCGTCGTTGCCCTGGTTCATATGCACATCGTGTACACCGTTGTGCGTGTTGAAAAAATGGTCGGGGGGGAACTGCCGGTCCAGCCAATAAGAGCCAAATACATAGATGGACGATCCCGCTTCGAGTTTGGCTCTTTTGGCATGCACCTCAATCAAATCCTGAATATCGTCGTTTACTCCACTTTGCTTATAGGGCAAATGAGTCATTTCCCGGCGATCAAACAGTGGTTCGCGGACATAATCCAGCGTCAGTCCGGGTTTACGTTCGGGCAGTTTTTTCAATCCGCCCGGCAAGCTACCCAGCTCGTGCAGGACCGGATGATCGGACAGGGGCTGCACGATTCGGAACCAGACTTCCGATTGGTCCTGCGATTGGACATTGACGGGGCAGCGCCATTCGGTTCCCCCACCTTCCACGACAATGTGATAGTGGGGTTTGCCGCCGGTCACATTTTCCGCGCGCCCGAAGTTCACAACTTTACCTTTCAGTAATCCATAATCAACCATGGCGATTGGCCTCCTTAAGTTATTGCACTCTGAAGTTGCTGAGTTAGTGAACGTAAAAAATTAACTTCCCAGTTTCGGCGCATCATCTGTCGTGGGACAAGATGGCATCCTGTCCCACACGGGGAAGTTAATTTTTTATGCCTACTTAGGTTTATGACGATGCTCCCATCCAGAACGTGAGTTCTTTGATGGTTGTGTGGCTGAGTTTGCGTTCCTGCCAGGTATCGCTACGAGACAGGCCGCTCCAGGGATTGGCGTGATCGCGCAGATACGCGCGCCAGCGGTAATGTTGATAGATGGCCAGAATATGCACCGCCACGGCCTCGGCCAGCTTTGCGTGCCCCCGCACGATGGCGAAGTTCTCGTCGTTCTTTTCGCTTGCGGGCTTCGAGAAATTGTGGCTGCCGGTGACCACAACCGGATTGTCGCCGAATGGGTCAATCACCATCATCTTTGAATGAACGATGGCGTGCCCGATGCCTTTGACCCCATGCATTGGATTTGAAAGAAACATCGAACGGGTGACCTCTTCGATCCATTGGCCGAAGCTGCGGTGGACGCCGTCAGGTTGAATAATGGCAAGACGATCCACAGGTTTGCCATTATCAATCAAACTGGCGCTGCCTTCTGTTCCTTCGGCGTTGCTGGTGCTAATGACCCCTTTGACATAAAGAGCGGGAGACGCCGCCAATTTTTGACGCACTGTTTGATCCACGCCTGTTTTTCCGGGCATGAACATCAGGAACAGGATGCCTTGTTGGGCGCCATTGATCGCCTCATCAAGCGCTTTCCGGTCTTCGCCGTGGCGCGTCCGCGAAAACCAGATGTCCACTTTCTTGCCGCTCACCGTGATTGACCGTGGGACTGAGTTGCCGTCCACCAGAGCGGGCGGGAAATCACTGCCTGCCGCGCGCAGCGCCGTCCACTGGTCGCGATACTTTTGCGCGGCCCCGGCGTTCTCGATCAGCAGGCCATTGTTGATCTGAGTGCAGAGGCCGGTCGTGGCCCAGTTCGTGCTGCCGGTCCAAACCGCTTTTGGTTTTTGCTTGGCGTCGGTGATGACCATAAATTTATTGTGTCCCAGCCCCTTCGACCGCAATAGACGGTTTGTCGGTTCCACATCAACGCCCGCGGCGATCAGGGCGGCGCGAGCCTCGCTGTTGCCGTCCCCGCTGCGGTCCGAACCATTGGACAGGACAAGGTGTGCACGCCCTTTGAGCGTCTTGAGCTTGTTGATCAAATTGTCGTCCGTCAGTTCGTATAGCGCGGCAAAGACGTGCCCGCCGTTGCTATTCGCTTCGTCCAGAAGATCGGCCAGGCGTTTGCCCAGATCACCACTCAAGAAGCGACGTAAGGGATTTTCGGCGTCCTTTACTTCGGCTTTGAATTTCTGCAGCGTCTTATCATTGATCACGCCGTACTTACGTTTAAGGTAACGTGACATAAACTGCGACATCACCAAGCCACGATTGAAATAACACGAGAAACCGTTGCCACGCTCCAATGTCAGCTTCAGCTTCGGCGTCCAGGCACTGGCCGAACCCGTATCCATGGCCAAGGCTCCATCCGGTTGGCGTATGACAGGTGTCACGCGGTACCGGACTTCGTCGCCGGTGTTCACTTCGTGGTCCGTCCAGGAATAGCGTTGGAACGGCCATTGCGATGAAAGGCGCGTTTCGTTTGGTTGCGGATTGTCGTCTTTGAATCCGACGCGGTTGACCAGCGTGATGGTCTGGCCATTGTTTGACGGTTGCGCCGCGCAAAGAATCCATTGCCGTTCGATGGCGAAACCCAGGCAGAATGGAATCTTTTCCGCCGTGGTCCAGAATAACAACGCGTCATCACCGTTACCGTACACAGTCACAGATGGCTTCATGGCTAGTTTCCTCCCAAAGGTTAAGTTGAAGTTGTTAATGTCACTGAAGATTGGCTGAAAGAAGCGATAAGCTATCCCGCCCATCAGAGAAATGCAAACGAACGCGCGAGGGTTTCAAGCGCGGCCTGCCAGCGAGATAAGGCGATAGTAGAAACACAAATGAGCGAAGATTGTTGATCAACATCGCGCCTTTGTGGCGTGTGTGGTTTGCGTCGAGGCAAAGAGGAAAATGTTTAACTGCCGATGACACGCAAACCGCCAACATTTTGAATTGCGATTACCGCCGGGCGCGCGGCGGCAGACAAAGCGGCGGATAAAGCTTAATGAAGTGAAGAAGTCGAAACGCGCGCAACTGGCTTGGCTGCGCGCGTTTCGTGTGTCTTTTGGGGTGAATGGATTAGAACGACAGCTTCAATGCGAACTGAATCTGCCGCGCCGGGAATGTCGAGCGGATGGTTCCGAAGGCCGCGTTGCTGCGATCCGGATTGGCCGCGCCGAAATTGGTCTTGTTGAAAAGATTGAATGCTTCCATGCGGAATTCAATCTTCGAAACTTCGTTGATCGGCAGCCGGAAGTTCTTCTGCAATCCGAAATCGAATTGGAAGAAGGAATTGCTCCGTCCAATGTTGCGCCCGGCGTTGCCGAAGGGCTGATCCACTGTCGGAATCGTGATGTTGGTTTTGTTGAAGTAATTGTCAATCGTGCGTTGATCGCTGGGCGCCAGCACGCTGCCGTTGATGTTTGGCCGCAACGCCACGCCGCCCAAAAACGACGCCAGATTGGCCGTCACAGGCGATGGTTGGTAGCGCAGATTGATCGTCTGGCCGCTCAGCATTGAATTGATGCCGGTCAACGTCCAGCCGCCGATTGCGCCATCCAGCCACG
This sequence comes from Blastocatellia bacterium, assembly GCA_038211695.1. Classification (GTDB taxonomy): domain Bacteria; phylum Acidobacteriota; class Blastocatellia; order RBC074; family RBC074; genus RBC074. The sequence continues at coordinate 18,013 of JBBQVH010000065.1, forward strand.
GCGACATTCCGCCGCCGAAAGCTTTGCCACGCCCAACAGGCAGCTCCCAGACGAAACTGGTCGTGTTGTTGAACGGTTGATCGTAAGGCGACAGGCCGCGATCCGCGCCGATGTTGTACACGCTTTGCGGACGGCCTTCGTTGCCGTTCGGTTCTTCCAGCACCTGGCTGACGTTGTCTATCGCCTTTGACCAGGTGAACGAATTGAGAATGTAGATGCCTTTCGAAAACCGGCGCTCGAACTTGACTTGAAGCGCGTGGTAATTCGAGAAAGCCGCGGGCAGCACCGCCGAAATTGAGCGAAACCCGGTGATCGGCCGGCGTTGATCCAGCGTCGGACGTTGGGCCGCGGGCAAGGCCAGTTCCGCCAGCGTCAACGGACGAGCCTGATTCAAATCTGCCAGCAGCACCTGTTTCACGGCGTGATTGCCGACATATGCCACATCAACCAGCATATTCGATGTCAATTCGCGCTGAACCGAAAGCTGCCAGTTCTGAACATACGGCGTGCGTTTGTCGCGCGGGATGTACAGCGTGACGTTGTTTGGCAATGCGGACGGATAACCCAATTGCGTCGTGCGGAAGCAGCCTGAAAAGTTGTTTCCGGCACACAGTCCACCCGCGATGTTCGTGGCGTCCTGCGTAATGTTGGCGCGAGTGACCTGCGGAGTGTTCGTCGCCAACAGGTCAGCGCTGCCCAGGCGGTTGAAGTAAATGTAGCCGATGCCGTATCCGCCGCGAATGACTGTCTTGTCCAGCAGGTTGTAGGCGAAGCCGATGCGCGGCGCGAAGTTGTTGTAGTCCGGATCAACCAAGCCACGGTCATAGAGCGAACCGTTTTTAGCCTGAATGATTGAGTTGGTTTTCGGATCGTAATTCGACAGGCGATTCTGGGCTTCGTAAAGCGGAGTCGAAAATTCGTACCGCACGCCCAGATTGAGAGTCAGCTTCGGCGAAACTTTGAAATCGTCCTGCAGATAAGCGTAATGCAGTCGCTGGCGCAGATTGACGACCTGCAAATTCGCCAATTCGTATTGCGACCGCGCGCCGAACATAAAGTCAGCCAGGTTGAATAGATTATTCGACGCCGCGCCTGTCGGGCGGCTGAACTGTCCCGAATACGTGTCCAAGCCCATCAATGGGTTCGTGTCCTGCACGTCTGTGTTGATGCGCAGATATTCGTAGCCGGTCTTCAAGCTGTGCCGCCCCCAATTCAACGAATAGTTGACGCGCGGATCAACGTTGTCAGGGTTCTGAAACTGCGGATTGGTGGACTGGCGTCCAAGCTGCGAAAAGCCAGTGATCGTTTGCGTCGTCAGTCCGCCAGTGATCGTCGGATCGGTTGGCAATCCGGTGATGCCGTACAGTTGCAACACGCTGGGGCCGCCAGTCAGAGGCGGCTTCTTGCCAGCTTCGGTGTGCATAATTCCAAGTCGAACATCGAGCACCGAAGAGTTGCTGAAGACATAGGTCACGCTGGCAGCGAGTTGTTGATTCAGCACGTTGACCAATCCGTTCTGATTGCTGCCGGATGGGCCTGAGATATTCGGGCCTTCAAAATTATTCACCTTGCGATGGCTGATGCGCACGAACGCGCTCAGTTGCTGATTGAATTTGTGATCGAGCCGGACATTGAACTTGTCGTTGTAGGCTTTGTTCGGCACCAGGTTTTGGAAGTTGCTTGCGCCCGCAACATTGGGCGCGGGCAATTCGCTGAGTACTTTGCGCGCGAATGAGGTCATCGCGATTTTGTCTCCGGCTTTGTAGACCGTGCCGGTAATCGGATCGCGCACATCCACCGTCAAGACGCCATCGCGCTGCGCCAAAGTGGGCAGCGTTGAGAAAATCAGGTTCTTCGAAATCTGCCGGAAGCCTTCGTAATCCAGGAAGAAGAACGTGCGATCTTTGATGATCGGCCCGCCGAAGGTGAAGCCGAACTGGTTGCGGATGAGCGGCGGTTTGACTCCGCCCGTTGGTTTGAAAAAGCCCACGGCGTTCAGCACCGTATTGCGGTGGTATTCCCACAGATTGCCGTGAAACTGGTTTGTGCCGCTGCGATACGAAGCGTTGATGACCGCGCCGCCGCTGCGCCCGAACTCTGCGCTGTAGGTGTTGGTCTGCACTTTGAATTCGGCCACGGCATCGGGCGAAACCTGCACCACCTGAGCGGAAAAGCTCTGGTTGCTGGTGCCGTAGGCGTTGTTGTCCACGCCGTCCAGCAGAAAGTTATTGACCGTGTTGCGCAGTCCATTGACGTTGAATGAGGCTTCGCGCCCGGCGGTGGTAATGCCGTTCTGCGACGATTCGCGCACGCCCGGCGTTAGCAGCGCCAAGTTGGCGTAAGAACGCCCGTTGAGCGGCAGATTGACAATCTGTTCGCGCTGCACGACCTGGCCTCGCACGCTGGAATCGGTTTCCAGCAACTGCGCCGCGTCGGTGATGACGACCGTTTCGGTCACTGCGCCGGGCTGCATTGTCAGATCAATGCGCTGCCGGGCATTGACCGTAACGTTGACGCGTTCAGCCACTGCGGTTGAAAAGCCTTGTTTTTCGGCACTGACGCGGTAATTGCCAATCTTGACGTTGGTGATTTGAAAGTTGCCTTCGCCGTCGGTCTGCGCGTTGACGGTAATTCCGGTATCAATGTTTCTGATCGTCACACTGACGCCGGGCAGCACCGCGCCGCCTGAATCGCGCACTGTGCCCAGCACGGTGGCAGTGTCGAACTGCGCCCGTGCGATGGCCGGTAAAGCCAGAAGCACAATGGCAAGCAAGCCAATGCGTAATGCGGTTTGCAGGAATGATCTTTCCCTTTTCATAGCGTTCCTCCTGATGGATGGTTATTGGTGATGAGCTAAGCCAGCCGCTCGCGGTTGCAATCTGCCGCGAGTCGAAGTCAATCAATTTTATGCTTGAGGAATAATCTCGAAGTGTACGGGCGACAGTTTAAGTATGGTTTAGATGGCTGTAAAGGTTGCGTTAAATCTCTCTGCCGTTTATCAGAAGGATAGGTAGATTGGGATCGCAGGCGTGTTAGAACCGGCGCGGAGGCAATCCGATGAACAACACAATAACCTTTGATTTGACTGAGGAACAGGCAGCACAACTCGGCGAGCTAATTGATGAGTGCCTGCAAGAGATGAGCGCAACGGATGAAATCATGAATCGTCGCTGGGAGGAGATAGCGCGATTACGAGCAGAAACGGATGTTCACCTGGCCCGACTAAAAGAGCAGGCCAAGAAAGGTTTGGATAATGTTGAAGCAATTCTTCAATCTCGTCCGACGAGTCCTGTTGTTGGATGAAAACATAAAACGCAATCAGGCAGGCTTAAAAGATTTGGAAGAAGAAGGTAGCTGAGTTGTCGCGCTCGACCAGTAAGAATTTTCAGCAGACAAATCTTATGTTTGAGCGGCTGGCTTACGAGATCGCCCGATTGCAGGACGAACTGCGCCACTCCCGCGAACGCGAAGCCGACGCCCGTGCGCGCGAAGCGGATGCCCGCGAAAGGTTTCGTCTGGAAATCGAGAATCACTTGCTCAAAGAGAATCGCCAGCTTTCGCCTGCCGACAAACAACCAAAAGACGCCGCCGAATAATCGGGTTCCCTCTTCCTTGACTCAATCGTGCCAGACCGTCCGTACACGAACACATCGCCAGCCAGCCTACTTTGAGCATTGAAGCCTCAGCCCGACTGCTTCACAACATTGTCACAACAGCTTTCAGAATAAGCCGCAAGCTCCGGGAACAGCTCTTGCCAAGTAAGGTGCGCCCTCGAAGCAGGAGCTAAAAGGAGAAGTTATGAAAGCTGAACCACGCATCGCATTCTTTACCGACTCATATCTGGAAGTGAACGGCGTCGCGCATACCAGCCGGCAACTGGCTGCGTATGCCCAACGCCGTGGGCTGCCGTTCCTCTGCATTCATGCAGATGCAGGGCACGCAGGGGCGGAAACGCGAGCATTTGAGGAAGGTAGTTTGCAGCGGCTGGCGTTGAAGCGAACGAAGATCGGCTTCAAGCTGGACGCCGACTTGCGCTTTGATCTGTTGATGATGCGGCACGCGCGATTGGCGCTGGCAACTGTTCGCAAGTTCAATCCCGATGTCATTCACATCACCGGCCCCAGCGACATCGGGCTGCTGGGATTGTATGTCGCGCACAAGCTGCGAGTGCCGATGGTCCTGTCCTGGCACACGAACATTCACGAATATGCCGGGCAACGGCTTTCAAGCCTGTTGGCAAACTTGCTGCCGCTTCTGCCGGACGTTCGTCGGGTTTCGCTGGCACGCAGCGCCGAACGTGCCAGCTTGAAAGCGACGATGCTGTTCTACAAACTCGGAAAAGTTTTGCTGGCGCCGAACGAAGAAATCGGCCGGATGATTGAACAGCACGCCCACGGCCCAGTCTTTATGATGAGGCGCGGCGTGGACACGCAGTTGTTCTCGCCCGCCAAACGCGCGCGAACAGACGGGGTTTTCACGATTGGCTACGTCGGGCGGTTGACGCCGGAAAAGAACGTGCGGCTGTTGGCCGAACTGGAAAAAGGCTTGCTGGCAACTCGCGGTACTGATCCGGGCTTTCGCTTTGTCATCATCGGCACAGGCAGCGAGCGCGAATGGCTGGAACAGCAAATGCAGACAGCGCAGTTCGCAGGCGTGCTGAAAGGCGAAGCGTTGGCGCAAGCCTATGCCAATCTGGACTTGTTCATCTTTCCATCGCACACCGATACCTTCGGCAATGTCGTGCTGGAAGCGCAGGCTTCGGGCGTACCCGCAATCGTCAGCGATCAGGGCGGCCCGAAGTTCATTCTTCAGGATGGAGTCAGTGGCATTGTCGCAAAAGACGAACAAGGGTTTTTGGAGGCGACGTTGCGATTGATCCGGCAGCCTGATCTTTGCGGGCGAATGCGCGAAGCGGCGCGCGCACACGCTTGCCGCGCTTCGTGGGATCAGGTTTTTGAACAGGTCTATCAGGCCTATGAAGTTTGTGTGCAGCGCGCCACTGCCGAACGCGCCCTTCGCAATCCTATGCGGCCTTCAGCAAACGGTTCCGAAATGAGTTCTGATGCAATCAACTAATTCAACCCATTCGATTCAGCCCGGCAACACTGTCGCCGGAGCGCTAGTGAGCCTGCTTCGGCATCCGATGGAAAACTTGCTGCGCCAATGGAATTGGAAGTCTGCGGTGTTAAGCGCATTGATGCGCGGCGCGCTGTTCTTCTTTGCCAACTTAAGCGCAGGCGTGGCGGCGGCTTTGGGCGCGATGGCAATCGAAGCGGTGTTCTACATCGTGGTCGCGGGATTTTATGGCGCGGTGACACAGACGTTTCGCCGCGCGCAACCGCACTGGCTGGCAACGCTGGTGATCATGGGTTTGATGCCGGCGGTGAATCACACGCTGGAATTCGCGCTGCATTGGGCAAGCGGGACGCGGAAGCTGACGGCCAGCATGATCGCTTCCGTCTGCTTTTCAATGCTCTCGGCCTGCTTCCATCTGTTCGCCATGCGGCGCGGCGCTTTTATTGTTGGCGCTGAACGCCAAACCTTACTGGAAGACTTCCGGCAACTGCCGCGCATCCTTCTTGATTTCCTGACGTGTGTGCCGCGCGCGATACGGAAGAGCTATGAATAACCCGTCGCTGATTCAATTTTTCAACCCTTGTCTGCTCACTTCAGGCTGTTACGTTCGAGCAGTAGCCTGGCCGAAGATTTCGTCCGCCGCACCCACATCCGCGCCAGCGGTATCTGAAAGCGGAAGACCAACTCGCCAGTAGCGGTGCGCTCCGCGAGGATTTCGCGCGCGACCAATTTGCGCGTGGCTTCGAGCGCCGCCTCGCGCCCCAGATGTTTTTCGACAACGGAGAACGCCGCGTCATCTTCGGCTTCGGCCAACAGCGACAGCGCCAATTGTTCGTCCGCGCTCGACCAGCCCCAGACGTAATCGTCGAAGTAATACCCGCTCGATTCCAATGTCCGTTCCAACACGGCGTCCACATCTTCGCGCGTCGCTTTCTGGCTGCGGTGGAGCGGATCGTTCAGCCGGTTGATCAGATTGTGGCAGAGGCTCTGCGTCAGGTACGGGTGCGAGCGCGTCACTTGCGTGATGCGGTTAATAGCTTCCAATTCGTAGTTGAGCGGGAACTGTTCAATCGGATCGCGGATCAACTGTTCGGCGTCCAACTCGCTCAAATAGCCGATGCGGATCGTCTGTACACTCTGGAAGAACGGATTCCAGTAATCGTGCGTCATCTCTTCCAGCGTGTGCAGCCCAGCGAACATCAGCGCAAACCCGCGCCCGGTCTGTGTCACGCCGCGCAAGTAAGTGAAAATCTCCTTCTCGATCTTGCCGTCCTTGACGCGCTGCTCCAACTCTTCAAACTCGTCGAAGCTGAGCAGCACGCGTTGTCCCGGCTGCAACCGCGCCGCTACCTCTTCCAGCAGATGGTTGAAGCTCAGGTACGGTTCGCGATTGAATTCTTCGGCTGAAGGCAGGTTCAGTACGGAGAGCGGTAGCGACCCGGTGGACTCGGAATGAGCGCCCATTGGAAGTGGCCCGGTCGCTCCCGCTCCCGGTACCGTACCGCGTAGCTGACCGCTCAGTTGCTTGGCGCTCTCTCTGGCGACAGCGTACAGAAAGCCGCCGGTCGTGTTCGCCATCAGCAGTTGCAGATTCAGATAGACCGGTAGCAGATCGTGCGGCATCCGTTCGCGCAGGTGGAGCAGGATCGAAGTCTTGCCGATGCGCCGCTGTCCCCAGATCACCAAGCCAACGCCCGTCTGCAACTTCTCTTCGATCTGCTTCATTTCGTCGCGTCGCCCAGCAAACAAAGGCCCGTCTTCCGGTCGGATCGGTCGCCCGGCAACGTAAGGGTTGGGTAGCGCCTTGACTTCAACCTGTGCAGTCACACGCTTACCTTCGTTGTCGAACATCCAAAGCCAATGATGGATTACCTCCATCATTAGTAAGCGTTCCGGCTCGTATATCGATAGTGAATGCTCCGGCTCATAAAGTCTAAGAGTCATTCCCAACGCCTCATTAAGCGCGTCTTTCGCTTTCAACAACGCATTGTGCCGTGTGTTCTCATGCGCGGTGGTCAGGAATGCAGCCGCGTCAACTGCGGCATCGCGTAGGTGGCGAAATGTGGCGATGATAGGTGGTCGTAGGGGATCGTTAATTTCAAATAGTGGGTCGAATTCTTTTCGAAGTTTGGCTATGGTTTGCAAGCTTTCACAACGCAATCCGGCTTCGATCAATCGTAATGATTGATAAAATTCCTCGCCGTGCGGTAGTTCGCGCGCGTCTACGAGTGGCTTAACTACCCGCGACAGATAGTCAGCTAGGTAGCCAGTTGAGTCAAAAGTTTCTATTGTTTTGTCGGATAGGGGGATCAGCGAGAACCACTCTTCTGGGTAGTGCAGCAGCCGGAAATAAATTTCGGCCAGCAGTGCATACTCTGATTTTCCATGTCCTTGCAACCAAAAGGTCATAACACGGGCAATGTAATCGATGGGCCAGTAGTGATAATCATTGATGTAGTAAAATAGGAGTCTTGGCTTCGGCCAGCTTGCCATCAACCCGGCCAGTAGAATGGTGGCTGTTACATAGCGGTATCTCGCACGCCTAATTTCGTAATGGTAATTACTGGAAAAAGTACGGCGTTCCGGACTGGGCAACAAGCTGTGGAGTATAAGGAAAAAAAGTTTTCGATCCGCTTCCAGCAGCTTTCGCAATGCTTTTTGCGCTGCCCAGCGATGAAAAGGGTTACTTGCTATGCGCACAATATGGCGCAATCCATTGGTCAGATCCTCCTGCGCCACACGTAGCAGCAGCGATGACAAAAAGGGCTGAGGCAAAACCATCAGATCATCGAAATAAACCGGTGAGTGCAGTAAGGATTGTTCGGGAGCGTTGCTGCGGAGGCTACGTCGGTAAGCCATAATCGCAAGCCAAATCTCAAACGGATAAAATAGTAATCGCGTTGCCCCTACACCGAACGCGAGAGCGATTGACACTCTTCCCGATCTCCCTCCTGATAAGCTAAGCGCAGCACCAGCTACGACGCCTGCTATAGTAACGAGCGCGATAATATATTGGACGAACGCTGTAGTTCTTAATCCTTCTTCGAAAGCAAACCAGGCAACAAAGGCGACACCAACCACGAAGCCAACCCAGCCTCTGTAGGGGATGCCTGGAGCGTAACGGTTCACGAGGCTGAATACGCCAAAACCGAAAATGACACCAAACAAGGTACCGCCCACAAAGACGCCGATCCATTCCTCATCACCTATCTCAATAGCTTCTATGACAAGACCTGAAACTGAAATGGCAATTGAAACTCCGAACACGATAACAAGAAGACCTATTGCCTGACTGAACTTGATTCCTAATGGAATTGCGGTCAGTTTCGTCAATCCGGCAAGGATGGACCAAGTAAGTACCACTGTAGCTATGGCTTTTAGAAGAAAGACACGCAATTCAAGATTGTCACGGCAAGCACGTAGAAATGGGATGCGCGGCTTGCGAGCATGGTCTGGCTCAATCTGTCTTATGTGAGCGCACAATACAGATGGTTTGAAGAAAATCCAGTAGAGCAGCCGCTGCCAATCGCGGAAGAATGCTTTCACCGCCTGCATCATTTCGCCTCCCACTTGAAGACGAGTTTGCGCGCCACTTCCCAGAGTAATAGCGCAACTGCGCCAGTCAAGACGGAGCTTCGCAGCCAGAGGATCAGCGAGCGGGCGTAGGGTAGCCAGGAGATGGGAATGTCAGCGCCGATGGTTGACGACAGTTGCCGGTTGCCAGCGTAGGCTTGCAGCGACGCGCGGACGATGCCGCCGCAGAGCGAGCAGGCTTTGGGTTCCAACTCGAATTTCAGCCGGTGGGTTTTGCTTTCGCGGCTGCCCAGGTTTTCCAGCTTGACCGCCGTTGTCTCATTCGGCAGCGGGTGTGCGGCTTCGAGCGCGATGATGACTTGGCCGGTGAAGTTGTCGTTGCCTTGATTGGTGATGACCACGTCCATCTCGACTTCGTCGCCGAACGCGACGCGCGCGGGATGAATTAGCTTGACTGTGAGCGGCGAACCGGCGAGCGGAATCGGCTGTGGCGAATGAGTGCGTTCCAGTACGTGTGTAAGGAAGAGCAAGAACCAGAGAGGCAGCACTGCAAGAGAAGCCAATATCAGTAGGGTTAGTTGCCAATTGGGTTTGAATGGCGGTTTATCAGGCGTGGCGACTGTGACTTTGATGTTTGCGTCAGGCGCGAATTGGATATTCAGCGGCGAAGACAACGAAAGCGATAGCGGTTGTGTCGAGGTCGTGACTGGGGGAGTTTTGGGTTTGCTCATTACTCACCTCTGCGAGTTTCCTTCGGCCACATCACCCGAGTGGCAATGAGGAAGCCAAGCGAACCACACAACATTGCCGCGCTCAGAAAAATACTAATCGGGTTGGGGTACTGGGTCGCAAAAAACATGAACACTCCGGCGATCAGCAAAAGCGCGCCCGAAATATGGATGGCGCGCTCAGCCCTGGCGGATTGAGCGATTGTTTGTCCACCAGCCGTTGTTGAACCAGTGATGGTCGCCGCGGTTGCTGTCGCGGGCTTTCTCGTCTGCGAGGCAACGTAACTTCGTTGAGCCGATGCATTGTTGCCGCTTGAAGGAATTGTGATCGAAGCGTTGAGTTCTGCGTCGAATCGCTCTCGCAATTGTTCCAGAACGGCATCGCTGACTTTCCCATCAGTCAGCAAACGGTCTTGTTTCGCATCGAAGAAGATTGAACAAGCCAGATTGAGTTTGTAAGGATGCGTGCCGCCGAGTTCCAGAATGGCACGGGCTTCTTCGTCGCTGAAGCGATGGCCGTTGCGCGGAGTTGTGATCATCTCTTGCGCTTCTTCATTCGTAAATTCGCCGAGCTTGAGCGGCGTGAAGATGTTGTGGAATTTCGAGGTGACGTCTTCGTCTTGCAGGAACTGCGCGTGCAATTCGTTGAGCGGCGTTTGCGTGGCGACAACCAGCGCCAGGTTGCCGCTTTGCGCCAGGCTGCGCAGAGCGTTGAAGAATTCGCTGCCGAAATCCTGCGAGTAGGCCTGCTCGAATTCGTCCAGGCAGAAGATGACTCGTTTGTCCTGAATGGCCTCTTCGAGTTCGATGTGGGATTGGCCTTCGCGCCGGAGCAGCTTGCAGGCACGTTCGTAAAACTCTTCGGTGGAAAAGACGCGCTGCAAATCCAGGTAGAAGGCGGCGGCTCCTCTCATCGCGCCATTCTCCGCGTGGGCGATGCGATTCAAGAAGGATGATTTGCCGATGCGTCGCTGGCCGATGACTGAGACGCTTTGCATCGTCGCCAATCGGCTGAAGACTTCACGCAGTTCACGCTTGCGCCCGAAGAACCGTTCTTCAGGGTCGAGAACCATCCCGCGCTCACGATATGGGTTGATGGGGAGATCATTCATTGCGGCTTCCTCCGGCACGAACTGTAGCGCAACTCGGAAAATTATGGCAGGTCGGCTACGCCATCGCACCGCCATCGTCACTCATTTGTCCAAGGACTCAAAACTCATAATCCGCTGCCACGACCTGTTCACAAATCTCTTTTGAGCGTGCGATCACCGGCAGATGATGTTCGTGTTTGGCGTAACGATCCAGCGCCGCCAAATCGGCGTAGCTGGCTACCAGCGCCAGATCGAACGAACGCGGCGAGCGGACAACATCGAAGCCCGCTTCAAATTCCACGATCTCTGAAATCTTGGACGGCAACGCGCGCAGCATGTCCAGAAATGCCTGGCGGTCGGGTTGTGAGGTGTCGGCCTTGAAACGAAACATGACGATATGTCGAATCACGGAAATCTCCTTTTGAGTTGATTGATTTTGAAGAGTGCTTTACTCGATTGCGGCGTCAACGATTTTCAATTGGCAGGTTTCGCGGTTATTCCAACTGTTGATTTCCAGCCTGCACAGCAAACTGACTTCTTTGGTTGCCGCCAGTTTGACTTGATGTTCAGCGGCATTCCACCACAAAGCATCAATCACAGTCTTCTCCACGCCGATCAACAGCTTCAAATGTTTTTCCTTGATCGTTTGCACACCGCGCAGTGGTAATCGCCGCATCAGAAACAATGGCTGCGGATTGCCGATTCCGTGTGGTTCCAGGCGAGCCAGTGCGCGCGTGGTAGCGACCGTCGCATCTTTTAACTCGAGTTCGGCGTCGGCAGTCAGCACGCGACCGATCTCTTCTTCGCCCAGAATTTCAGAAGCGTGGCGGTTAAGCCGCCAGCGCACTTCGTCGATTTTATCGGCTTGGACGGTGAAGCCCGCAGCCATCGGGTGCCCGCCATATTTGACCAGCGCGTCAGAAACCGCATCCAGCGCCTCGACCAGGTGAAAGCCACTGATCGAACGGCCGCTGCCGTGCGCAACTCCCTCTTCGTTGATGGCGCAGATCAGGGTCGGCCGCCCGGTCATCTCGACAATTTTCGAACATGCAATGCCGAGCACGCCGCGATGAAACCCTTCTTCTTCAGAGCCGGCGAACAACAGGACGCGATCTAACTTATCCTTTTGCTCCTCAACAACCTTCTTTAGCTTTTCGAGCAGGACGAACTGAATGTGCTGGCGGTGCGAATTGAAATCGTCGAGCTGCAAGGCCAGCTTCATCGCCTCTTCGTCGGTTTTGGCGTCAAACAGATTCAGCACGGAACTGGCATGGGCGACGCGGCCAGCCGCATTAATGCGAGGGCCAATCTTGAAGCCCACATCAAATGGCGTAATTGGTGTGCCGACATTCGACAACTTCAGCAACGCACGCAGGCCGGGATTGTTGCTGGGCTGGCTCAAACCACGCAATCCGTATGTGACAATCGCGCGGTTTTCGCTGACCGACAAGTCCACCATATCGGCGACCGTGCCGATGGCCGTCAGCTTGGCCAGACTGGCGATGATGGCATCACGCTTCGGATGATTAGCCAACAATGCTTGCGCTAGTTTGAGCGAGACACCGCAGGCGGCCAGATGCTTGTTCGGATAATCCAGGCCGGAAGAGCCTTTGGGACAAAGCACCGCGAAGGCATCGGCAGGCACGTCTTCGCCATCGGGCAAATGGTGGTCACAAATGATCAGGTCAATGCCTAGCTCGCGCGCCAATCGAGCTTCGGCGTGAGACTTGATACCGATGTCGGCGGTGACAATCACCTGAAAGCCATCTTTGGCAGCTTTTTCAACAATCTGCTTTGACAGGCCGTAGCCTTCGGTAAATCGGTTGGGAATGTAGCAGGAGATCAGGTCGGTTCCGCCCAGCAGCTTCAGGGTCTGCGAAAGAATGACGCTCGAAGTGGTGCCGTCCACGTCGAAGTCCGTCACGATCAAAATGCGCTGGCGGTCGCGAATAGCTTGATGCAATCGTTCAACTGCCTGTGGCATGTCGCGCAACAGGTCAGGCGAATGAAGGTCTGCCGAAAATTCCGGCGCAAGGAACTTTTTCACATCAGTCGCGTGTGACAGACCGCGGTTGAGCAGGCAGCGAACAACAATTTCCGATTCGCCGGTTTCGCCGCACAAAGCGTGCAACGCCCCTTCATTGCAGGCAGTCAATTGCCAACGCGCGCCGGAAAGCCCCCGTGTAATTTTCATGGTTGATGGACGACTCATTTAAATTTTGAATTGCTTCTCTGACGGAAGCTGAACCGATCGCACCGGAAAGCGGTGGCAAGTATGCCGAAGGGTTAGGTTAAATGACAAGCAACAGTGACATTGGCGAGGAAAGAAAGAGCGATTTTGTTCGATGGCCGCCAAGCCAAATTACAATCTGTGCCCTTTCGTATCGCCAAGACAGAGAATTTTTTTCGCAGAGCGGGAAATTCCGGGAACCTTTCCCCCTGGATAACGTGTTAGGCCCGTGTGTGTAGTTTGTGTGAGGTGGCCGACCGGCGCGAAAGCGAGGGAGGTCACCTCGATTTTTTTGCCCTCATGACTCTCCCGACCTCCTGGCGACCGGCCCATCATCACACTTATCAAAATACATGCAGGCCTGAGCTTTACAGCAATCCATTGAATGTTTTAGTCTGGCGTTGCTCGAAGCCCACTCCCTTACTTCTGTTGCGAACCGTCATAAGAATCCGCATCGGCGAATCTGCATCGGGCAAATAATCTGTCGGGCGAATAATCTGGAAGATGTCTTCATACAAAAGAGTTTTATGAAACCTCTAGTAAATTTATCAAGCACTCCTTTCCGCAATCGGCGGCTGTTCTGGCTGGCGATCCTGCTGCTTTTCCTGGTTCCGGCATACTTTGGGATGAAAACGGTTGAGACGGCGAGCCAGTTGAACAGCGAAATCTCCGTTCAGGAGATGAAGACGAATACTGCCGAAGCGCAGCTAAAAACTGTAAATAAGCCGGTGATTTCTAAAACCAACGTCTCACCGGAACAAAACAGGCAACTGATTGCCGCTAGCGAACTGATTGACCGCCGCGCGTTTTCCTGGTCGGAACTACTCAGCGACCTTGAGCGCAGCATGACCCCGGGCGTCCGAATTTTGCGTGTGGCTGTGACCCAGATTCAGCCCAAGGAGCGCGCTGAAATCTTCGATGGCACCGAAAATTCGGCGACTTTGGGCATACAGGTGATCGGTAAGAAGGGGCAGGACGTGACCACCATGATTGACAAGATGCACGGTTCGGGGCGGTTCAAGGTTTCTCCGATGAGCCAGAAAGCCGTGGAAGGTACGGATGACATCGAGTTTGAATTGAAGGTCGAATACTACCCGCGAAATTCAGTCGCGCGCGCAAATCAAATCGCGGCCTCGAAAACTTCCACAAAGCGTGCGGAGAAGAAATAATGAAGCCGGACTCAAAACAGATATTGGGTGGATTGCGCGACGCGACACAGGGATTGCGGCTGAGCTTGGTCGAAGTGATCGCTTTGCTGACCGCGCTGGTCTTCATTGGTGTGGTGACGTTCTTCTATTTCACCAAAGTGCAGCCGCTACAATCGCAATTGGACACGTTGAAGGAACGCGAGAAGACAGCCAAACAGCAGGCCGAAAAGTACACCGCCGATGAACAGAAGCGGCAGGAGCAAGCATCGAATGCTCAAGAGATTCTGGCAAGCTTGCGTACCTTCGAGGTTTATTTGAAGTCTGACGAGCGCGGAATGACCGAGATCATCAACGAGGTTGATACGCTCGGTAAAAAGCACGGCGTTCTGACGGGCGACTCTACTTATCGTGTTGCCGAAGCGGATCAACCGGTGGGCGAAAATGGCCAGCCAAAACAGAAAACCTCCAGCGACGACAAACAGAAAATCTATCCGGCGCTTGGCATTGATACCAATGTGATCGGCGAATATCCGAATTTGCGCCGCTTTCTGGCGGATTTGGAACACAGCCGGCAGTTTTTGATCATCAACGGACTGACCTTTCAGGGGGAATCCGACAAGGTGCGTCAACAAGCGCAGAAAACCGGGAAAACGAAATTGCAGATGAGTTCGCCTGAAGGCGTGCCGGTTTCGCTGAAGGTTGAGATGGACACCTATTTTCAGTCGCCTTACAAAAAAACCAGGAACTACGAACCCGTCGAAGTGTTCAACAAGGCCGCGGAGAAATCTTCCGACAAGACGACGCTGAAAGCGCCGCCGCAAAAGACGCCCTGATAATTTGAGATTTGGGATTTGTGAAATGAGCCAAGAGAAAGTAACAAAAGATTCAGGAGAAGCGCGGAAGAAGATTCTGCTCGGCGTGCTGTTGCTGGGCATGGTTGTGATCATCTACTTCCAATTCTTTTCCGGTGATTCGGGGCCGGGTCAGTCGGGAGCGGCAACGACAGCGGGCAACAGGACGCCAACGCCTACGCCAACCCCGCGCCCCCTGGCGCCAGGCCAAAAGCCCGAACCGATCATCTCCCAGCCGCTTCAACTGGCGTGGTTTGGCCGGAACATCTCTGGCGAAGGCACGGGCCGTAACATTTTCGTTTATCCGACGCCGACACCGGTACCGCCTCCAACACCCGCGCCCGTTTTACCCACGCCGCCGCCGCCGCCGATCCTGCTTTCTTCGGTCAATCCATCGGGCGTGATTGGGCGAACGGGCGATTTCGTCATGACGTTGTATGGCGACAAGATTCCGGCGGATGGGCAAGGCTTTCTGGATGGGCGCCCATACGAAAGCAAATTTATGAGTCCGACTGAACTGCGGGTGCAGGTGCCGAGTGAAGCCATTCGAAATGCGGGCAATGTCGGCGTCCAAGTTCGCAGCCGCGCGGATGCTGCTCTGTACTCCAATCAGTTATCGCTGAATGTGGCTGAGCCTCCGCCGCCGACCTATCGTTTCATTGGGCTGATCACCAACAAGAATGGGATGCTCGCGATACTGAAATCACAAAGTGATGATGGTGATGTGTACAACGTGAAAAAAGGCGACAAGTTCGGCACGCATTGGCGCGTGTTAAATATCTCGACGCAGAAGATGGAAGTCGAAGATACAAATATTCCGATTCCCGGAGGCCGCTATATTACCCACACCATCAACTTCACGGGCGAGAGCAATTAAGCATCTCGTCCGGCCGGTTGGCATTGGTCGTTCGCTGTAAGGCTCAGGTGTCAGAAAATGAATCATTCCGAAAAAGGACTGCCCGAAAAAGGACTGCCCGAAAAAGGACTGTCCGAAAAAGGACTGTCCAAAAAAGAATCGAAAAGGAATCCGCAACGTGGTGAAAGCGGCTACGCGTTGATTGCGATCATTGGCATCATGATGTTCGCGCTGATTCTGACGACGGTCGCCGCACCGCAGGTCAAGAAGGATACGCAACGCGAGCGTGAGGAAGAGATGCTTTGGCGCGGGGAACAGGTCGCGACAGGCATCGCGCGCTACTTCAGAGACAGCGGTGGACGTTGGCCGCTGGGAGTGAAAGGCATGCGGGATTTGGTCGAAGGCATTCAGTCCGCCAGCCAAATCGGCGCGAAGAAAAAGAAGTACCTGCGCCCGTCGGCCTTGTGCGATCCGATGACGCCCTGTTCGTCGGGAACAATCAATTGGCGGCTGGTTTCCCAGGGAGACCCGCTGGCAAGCGAGTTGTACCAGGCCTATGACGCGCTTCGCCAGAAGGCCCTGCTGGAAGGTGTGCCATTGCGGCCTCCTGAGATGCTGGCGCAACTGGAACTGATGGCCAGAGCAGGTGGCCTGAAAGGGCTCGGTGATCCCGCGCCCACGAACCCAAATAGCGGCAACCCACAGGGACAAGGCGATTCTCAGGAGAATCAGCTAGGGCCTAAATCTTCAGACAAAGATACCGCTCCCATCATTGGCGTCGTCAGCCGCAAGACCGACCGGATGTTCCGCAGCTATTACGGCATTGTGGAATATGACCACGCGCTCTTCTTCCCAACGATTCCCGTCCAGGCAGGCGGATTCATCTCTCCGCTGGCGCTTGCCGGTGGATTTGGTGGCGCAGCGCAACCTGACAACACTTGTCCCGACGGCGGCAGAATGATCAATGGCAAATGCTACGGCGGGCTGGTTTGTCCTCCGGGCGCCTGTTGCCCTCCTAGGCATAAAGACGCCAGTGGGAATTGCGTGAATTAGCGCGGCGTCGAATCGCAGGCGGAGAGCCAACGCTCAAGGTTCCTGCGCCGATTGGCTTAATGCGGATGACACAGAGAATGTGTTCATCCGCATTTCTCTTTTGGCCTGATTGATTCTCACAATCCCGTTGGCGATACTACGTTGCATTCGCGTTCCGCTTTTATCCCAAAGGAGACACTCAGTTCATGAAGGTTCTGGTTACCGGTGGCGCTGGTTACATCGGCAGTGTGGTCGTCGAACAACTCATCAAACATCACCATCATGCAGTCGTTTATGACAATCTGAGCAAAGGCCACCGCGCCGCCATCGCAGCCGAAGCGGCATTTGTCGAAGGTGATCTGCGCGACGCTGACACGTTGACCCGCGCGCTGGACGAACATCAGATCGAGGCCGTCATTCACATGGCTGCTGATTCGCTGGTCGGCGAATCCATGGCCGACCCGCTGAAGTATTTCAATCACAACACCGGCGGCGCGATGTCGCTGCTGGGCGCAATGCTGAAAGTTGGCGTTAAAAAGATCGTGCTTTCTTCGACTGCGGCAACGTATGGCGCGCCTGAAACCATGCCGATCACCGAAGAGACACCGCAAATTCCAACCAACCCGTACGGCGAAACCAAGCTGATGATCGAAAAGATGTTGCGCTGGTGCGACGAAGCCTACGGTCTGCGCTCTGTCAGCCTGCGCTATTTCAACGCCGCCGGAGCCAGCGAACGCTGTGGCGAAGATCACGAACCGGAAACACATTTGATCCCGAACGTGCTGCGCGTGGCGGCGGGCAAAGCTTCGCACGTGAATGTCTTCGGCGAAGATTACCCAACGCCGGACGGCACCTGTGTTCGCGATTACATTCACGTGATAGATTTGGCCGATGCTCACACACTGGCGCTGAACGTAATGGAACGCCGCAGCGATGTGTTTAACCTGGGCTATGGCAGCGGCTATTCGGTCGCTGAGGTCGTCGAGATGTCGCGTCAAGTTACCGGCAAATGGATTTCCACCGAAGCCGCGCCGCGTCGCGTGGGCGACCCGCCCGTGCTGATCGCCAGCCCCGACAAGATCATGCGCGATCTGGGCTGGAATCCGCGCCACAGCGAACTTGATCGCATTATTGAATCCGCTTGGCGCTGGCATCAGGCGCGTCCGAACGGATATGAGGGCTGATGTCTTGAATGAAAAGTACATCTCCATTGTGATTGTAGGGAAATCGGAAACGCATCTCGCGTGGCACTGGCAAACGTGGTCAAAGATCGTTCCTTGGCTAGACCCGATTCTCATGGCTACAAAAGAGAAAGTAGGTGTTCGATCGTCACAGATGGTGGGGGAGAAATATAAAGATGTCCCTTTTGGACAAATGGGCTGGGATGCAAAAAGCCACCAGAAATGGCCTCATTTTTCTGAGGTCAATAATGATGAGAGTCCTTACTGGAAATTTTGCTTGACCGAAATTTGGGCTCCTCGATGGACGGTTTGCCTTCGTGAACGACGCGACCCTTTAGCTTTCATCTCCATAACAGACCCTCTATTGGTTGTTAATCCCAAGCCAGGCCAATTTAACCAATTCATTCAAATCTCCACTCCACTTGGTTTTTTCCAAGAGCAGTGGGGAATCATTGACCAAGCCGTACAAAACATTGCCGAATTGCTAGAGAGTGTGCTGACGATTTTTCGTGTTTCGCTCTGGAATGTTAGGGGTGACAGCGTGCAATCTGCATTAAATAATCATTTGGGATATCTGGGAAAACACAATGACCTGATTCCCGACCTATCGAAAACAACTGGCAACTGGCTTAACTATAATTCGATTGGCAGGGTTGAATGAACAACTGAGGATCTTTTTCAGAGATGAGAGTTATTGCCGGAACCTACAAAGGCCGCCGCTTGAAGGCGCTCGACGGCAGTTCGGTGCGTCCGACTTCTGACCGAATGCGCGAGACGCTTTTCAACATTCTGGCACCACGCATTGAAGACGCTCGGTTCCTGGACCTTTGCGCAGGATCGGGCGCGATTGGCATTGAAGCTTTATCGCGCGGCGCGGCGCACGTCACCTTCGTCGAAATGTCGCGCAAGGTGGCTTCTGTCATCAGCGAAAACCTGCGTCATTGCGGGATTCGGGAAGACTACACATTCGTGATGCGCGACGCGCTGACTGCGCTGAAATACCTTTCCCGCGAAGAACAAAAGTTCGACATCATCTATTTCGACCCGCCCTACGATTCAGAACTCTATTCGCCCGTGCTGTGGCAGATCGCGCGAAACAGTGTGCTGACGGAAGACGGGATCGTCATCGCCGAACACCGCCGCCAATTGTTGCTTGCGCCCAATTACGACGACCTGCGCCCATACCGCGAACTTCTGCAAAGCGATGCCTGCCTGACGTTTTATCGAAACGAATCAGCGGGCGATACAGAACCTGAAGCGTAAGCGACCGGGAGCCATCTCAATAAACCTGCAAGCTCAGCCGCCAAAATCCGTCAACGTTGTATATCATTTGGTTCGTGCTACATTTTGTAGGGCTTTCCCATCACCAAAGGACGCAACAAAAGGGAGTGAAGATGTTTCGCCGTACTGCAAAGTTAATCGCTTTTCTGGTCATCGTTTCCATGCTTTCGCCGTTCACGCTGGCGCAGAGCGGTCGCGGTCGCACGCCGAACACGCCGCCGCCAACGACGAGACCAGCGCCCAAACCAAACACGCCAACGACCACTGTGCTGGGCATTCCTGATGGCGGCAAACTGACCAAACAGGATATGGACGGGCTGACTTCGCGGTTCGCTTTGCGCAACGGATTGACCGTGCTGGTGCGCGAAAGACACTCATCGCCGCTTGTCGCCATTCACATTGCGGTTAAGGCTGGCAGCTTGAGCGAGCCGGATGATGCCGCCGGCATTGCGCGGCTGACGCACAAAGCCATCCTGTTCGGGACGGAAAAGCGCAATGGCATGGCGATTGAAAAAGAAGCGGCGAAGCTGGGCGGCGTTCTGACTTCGCGGATGACCGAAGAGCAAGCGTCATTGACGTTGATTGCCCCGGCGGAAAGCTATCCGGCGATGGTCGAAATGCTGGCGGACATCATTGCCCATCCGGCCTTCAGAGAAGACGATCTGAAAAAAGCCGCAGACGAAGTTCTGCTCGACAGTAAACGCGCCCGGGACAATGCCAGGCAGGGAGCGATGGATAAACTGTTTGCCACGGCCTTCACCATGCACCGGCTGAAACGCGGCAGCGCCGTGTCGGAAAGTTATCTGGCTGCGGTGACGCACCAGCAGGTGCAGGCGTTCTATCAATCCCATTATCAACCGTCCAACACGATTGTGACTGTGCTGGGTGATGTCTTCACGTTGACGGCCATTGGTCAGGTGCAGTTACAGTTTGGGAATTACAAAGCGATGAGCGCGTCTGCCGCACCTGCTGCTCAATCAACATCGCTGGCCAAGCCAGCTCCAGCTAGCGGCCAGAAAATGGCGAGCGCAACTGTTGAACCAGCAGCCACCGACCAGCCCGCGACCCACAGCACACAATCCACCATGGAAGAGGCCGCGCAGGATCGGTTGCGTTATGGCAACGCCCGCGCCGACATCGGCCAAAGCCTGATCACCGTCGCCTATCGAACGCCTGCTGTTAAAGCTGACAAAGAAGGATTGAACAGCCTGGCTACGATGCAGGTATTGGCTGCTGTTTTAGGCTTAGGGAATGGCTCACGAATGTATCAGGGATTGCGCGAAGGTGTGGCTTCGCGCGACAAACAGAGCGTGGCCAGCGAAGTCGGCGCAAATTATCACATTTTTCCGGGGGCCTTTCCCGGAGCGGGCCAAACGCAAATCGGGATGCTGATCGCTGAATTGCAGGTCGAACCGGAGCGGATTGATCGTGCAGAGGCCGAATATTTCCGCGAAGTGGAACGCTTCCGCCGCGAAATCATCAGCGAAGGCGAATTGCAGCGCGCCAAGACCTTGCTGGAAAAACAATATTTCGATTCAACGGCGACCTTTGAAAGCGAAGCCGAATTGGTGACGGAATATCAATCGCGCTACGGCGACTGGCGCTTGTTCGATTCTGAGTTGAAGCGGCTGCGCGGCGTGACTGCGACAGATGTGCAGCAGGCGGCGGCGAAATATCTGACGCCTGCCAATGCTGCTGTGCAGGAATATGAACCGCGCAGCGCAACTGCGCGAAGCTTCACGCCGGAAAAATTTGCCGAACTGGTGGTGGCCTTCGCCCCGGCTGCGGCTCAGCAAATCGGCCCGAACGATGCCAAGCAGGCCATTGCATTGAAAACCTTCGCGCAAGGGGCTGAGCGCAACACCTTCAGCGAAGGCCAGAACGTGACAGTTTCGCCGGTGCCGCTGCCGGTCAAGGATTTTTCAGTGCTGCGCGGCCCGCGCGCGTACGTTCGCGAAGACCGGTCGCTGCCGTTGCTGACCATCAGTGTGCTCTTTCAAGGCGGACGCCTGGTGGAGGAAGCGGGAACGAGCGGGACGACTGAATTGATGCTGCGCGCGATGCTCAAAAGCACGACCACGCGCAAGGGAGATTTGATCGCCCAAGAACTGGAGAGTTACGGCGGCCAGCTTCGCCTTGTCAACGAACCGGACTTCTTTGGCTTCACGCTGGACGTGCTTTCGCGCAATGGCGAATCATCCGTCAGGTTGTTGCTCGACATCATCGAAAATCCATTCTTTGGCAAGGAAGAAATCGCGCGCGAAAAAACGATCCTGCTCACGCGGCAATTGGCCGCGCGCAGTGACGATGCGCTGCGTTCGACAGAACTGCTGTGGGCGTCGCTGTATCCCGGCCATCCATACGGCCTGCCGCGTTATGGACTGGCCGAGGCTGTCAAAGATTTGAATGAAGAGAAACTGGAAGCCTGGCACAACAAGACTGTCAAACGGCAATACCCGCTGGTCGTGTTGGTTGGAGATACCGATGGATCGGCGCTGGTTTCGCGCATCTTTTCCGAAGGGTTGAAGCGCGGCGATCTGGATAAAAGCCTGAAGGTCAGCTTGCCGAATACCTACAGTGCGCCGGAAGAGAAGATCGAACAACGCCAGCGCGCCCTGACCACGCAGGCCATCGGTTTCCGCACGCCATCGGCAATCCCGCTGGAAGCAAATCCGGCGGCCAGCCGGGCGTCCAATCAAGCGGATGAGCAAGCTGTGTTGGCGATGCTGGCGGCGATGACAATGACCAATCATAGCTCGGCGGATTCGGTGATGATCAAAAACGATGCGCGGGCCGCTGCTGGGATTTTCATCGCACAATTCGCTTCTTTGCCGGAAAACGAAGCGAAAGCGCGCGAGGCTTTGCAGGCGGAGTTGCAGAAGCTATCCGCCGCGCCGCCCACGGACGATCAGTTCGAACAGGGCCGCAATGCGGCGATTGGCCGTTACGCCATCATGCTGCAACAGCATCCGCTGCGCGCAATGGAATATGCCCGCGCCATCGTCTTTAACCGCCAGGTCTCCGACGTGGAATCGCAACCCGATTTGCTGCGCGCGGTGAAGAAAGCCGACATCAAACGCGTGGCCGAAAAACTGAACCAACCGGGGCGTGGGGTGGTGCGGGCAGGGAAGTAGGGAATAATTCTGAAAATACCTCTTCCAAAAAAACTTCCTTTCACCGCAGAGACGCGGAGCGCCGCAGAGGAAACGCAGAGGTATTCCGTATTCTCTGCGGTGAGTTGGTAGACTTAATTCCATTCCATTCCCAAACTTCCCTCAACGATGGAGCAAAAGGGCGAAGACAAGATGCTATACTGGCAAAATGAGTGAGCAATCAAACAATAGCAATCAAGCACAGGTAGTCTTTATTCTGGCGGGAACGACCGGTGAATACACGGCGGCGCGTCAACAACTGAAAATTACACCTCGCCAGGCTTTCTGGCTGACAGGCGTCTCTCGGTTAAAGGGATTGTCCGGGCCGAAGGTCTACCGCGTTGGCAGTTGGCGGTCGTTGCCCAGACTGAAGGCAATTGAGTCCGCGCTGGCCGAGGTGAAAGCGGAGATCATTGATTTGCAGGAAGAAAAATAGACGCTGATTTTTTGTGCCCCGAATCTCAGCCCCTACGCGATCAGCGCGGGTTCCAGCAAACGATCTTGATGACTGAACGACTTGCCTTCGGCAGTGCGCGGGCGGGTGTATCTGCCATCCATTTGCAGCCAGCGCATCTTGACGTTGTCGGCCAGGGCCGGTTCCAGAATGTCGTGAATGATGCGCTCTTTCAGTTTTTGGTCTTCAATCGGGAAGAGGACTTCGACGCGGCGATCCAGGTTGCGGTTCATCAGATCGGCGCTGCCCAGATAGATGGTCTCTTCGCCGCCGTTGATGAACCGGTAGATACGCGAATGTTCCAGAAACCTGCCGACAATGCTGCCCACGCGAATCGTTTCGCTCTTGCCGGGCCAGCCGGGCCGTAAACAGCACACCCCGCGAATAATCAAATCAATCGGCACGCCTTCGCGCGAAGCCGCCTGTAATTCTTCAACGATCCCAGCGTCCGTGAAGCTGTTGAATTTGGCGACAATCCCTGCGGGCCGTCCTTCCTGTTTGTGCGTGATCTCGCGGCGAATCATTTCCGTGAAGCTTTGCCGCAGATTGACTGGCGCAACCAGCAGCTTGCGGTAGCGCACCTGTTTGGAATAACCGGTCAGGTAGTTGAATAAATCCGACGCGTCTTCACCAAAATCTTTGTGCGCGGTAAACAAGCCCAGGTCGGTATAAATGCGCGAGGTCGCCGGATTGTAATTGCCCGTGCCCAGATGCACGTACCGGCGCAAAATGGCTTTCTCTTGCCGCACGACCAGCGTGACTTTGGCGTGCGTCTTCAATCCAACCAGGCCATAGACCACATGAACGCCCGCGTTTTCCAACCGTCTGGCCCATTGAATGTTGTTCTCTTCGTCGAAGCGGGCTTTCAATTCGACCAGCACGGCGACCTGTTTGCCGTTCTCGGCGGCTTCGATCAGGGCTTCGACAATGGGCGAATCCTTGCCGACGCGATAGAGCGTTTGTTTGATGGCCAGCACGTGAGGATCGCGGGCGGCGGCCCGCAGGAATTCGACAATCGGCGCAAAGGATTCGTACGGGTGATGCAGCAGAATGTCCTGATGGCGGATGGAATCGAAGATCGTTTCGCCCGCGCGAATCGTGGCCGGGTTGACCGGCGTGAAAGGCTGATCTTTCAATTCGGGCAGGTCAATTTTGTACAGTGCCATCAAATCCGGAACGTTCAGCGGCCCATCGAAGGTATAAACATCCTGCTCTTCCAATTCCAGCCAATGGCGCAGCGCCTTGACCATGTGCGGACTCATTCCGGCGGCCACTTCCAGCCGGACATAAAACCCGAACCGGCGCTGACGCAATTGCTGCTCAACGCTTTTCAGCAGGTCGCCCGCTTCGTCTTCGGCCAGTTCAAAATCAGCATCGCGCGTAATGCGAAACGGCTGGCATTCCAGCACGTGCATTCCCGGAAACAGCGATTCGATATGCGCCGCAACCAGTTCTTCCAGCGGCACGAAACAGTGGCCTGTGCCCGCGACCGGAATCAGGCGCGGCACGTTCGGCGGTAGTTTGACGCGGGCAAAGCGCGGCTCTTCGTCATCATCGGGGTTTTCCGGCACAACGAATGTGCCCAGATTCAAACTGATGTTGGAGATGGACGGGAACGGATGGCTGGGGTCAACCGACAGCGGGGTGAGCACCGGAAAGATGCGGTCATAAAAGAACTGCTGCATCTCTGCGCGTTGCTCTTTGTTCAGATTGCCATAGGAAACAATGCGCACGCCGTATTCTTCCAGGCCGGGCAAAATCTGTTTGACCAGACATCGAGTCTGCACTTCCAGCAGCGGGCGTAATCGTTCAGAGATCAATCGTAACTGCGTCGCCGGCGACAGCCCGTCCGGTGACAGCATCAGCGGATTGGCTTCAAACTGCTCCTGCAATCCCGACACGCGCACCATGAAAAATTCATCCAGGTTGGTCGAAAAGATCGAAAGGAACTTCAGCCGTTCCAGCAGCGGTTGCGACGGATCAAGCGCTTCATCCAGCACGCGGCTGTTGAATTCAATCCAGCTCAATTCGCGGTTGAGCAGCGGGCTATCGGCCAGCGACCCCGTGCCTCTTCTTTCAGGAATGGCAGGAACGGCAGGAACGGCAGGAACGGCAGAAAGGCCGGAAGCCACAGGTGCAGAGGGCAGAACGGCAGACAGAGCAGCAGTTTCCATAATCATTTCGCCTCACTATAGCGGTTTTCAGATGCATGCGACCTTCGTCGCGAACGGCGGGAGCCTTTGGAGTGCGGCGACCTGGCGCAGCTTTTCGTTCATAACCAGGAAACTTGGTTCCCTTCAGACGATCTCAGGCGAACGCAAAAGCGGCGTCGAGCCGCCGCACTCCAAAGGCTTCGCTCTCCTGATCACTGCAGGTCGCACGCAAATGCAACCCGCTATAACTTGTATTCTAGGAGCAATTGGGGGAGCGACGCGGATTGTAGGGGAGCACAACGCGCGGCGTCAATTTTTCGCAAAGCCGGGATTGATTGGCGAAAGTGATCGGTCGGCAACTGATAGTTGCAGGTTTGTCTTCTCACTCCGTCTATGGTGAGGCGCCTGACAAGGATTTCCCTCATATTTTTGATCTGGTTACACGCGTTGCCTCAATGAAAAACCTAAATGAAATGAGAATTGTTGACAGCCATGTCCTGCTTGCTTACTCTGCCCGTGCGCTTGAGGCGGTTCCCACTACCGGCTTCATCACTGGCGCATTTCCCGGAAAAGCTTCACCGCTCTGACTGGCTAGTTACTCTGATTGGCTCGTTCAGGGGCGGCACGCGTGCCGCCTGCGGGCGGGCAATTCGCTTCAAGACAACTACTTGATGACCGGCCTTTATTCTGAAGGAACACCATGACGACCCTGCACAAACTCATGCACACCACTACCTTGCACAAACTCCTGCGCTCACGGCCAGCCGTTAGCGCTCGTCAACTCTTCGTGGCGGTGCTGCTGGTGCTGGGCGTACTCGCTTTGAGTTTCGCGGGCTGGCGCGTGAGCGCGCGCCGGGCGACTGCTCTCACTAACAGCATTCAAGCACACAGCCAGCAAGCCAACAGCCGGCAAGAAGGCTTGGCGGCGGCGCTCAATCCGGATGGTTCGCTGCGCGCGGGCGCGAGCGGGAGCTTTGACACGAGCGGCTTCCGCATGGCGCTGACGGCGACGGGCGCGCCCCGCTTTGTGGCGGCGGTGCCCCCAATGGCCTGCAGCGGCTGGGACACGCAGTTCGGCTTTCCCAACGGGGTGAACAACGGTGTCTTTGCCCTGGCGGTGAGCGGGACGGATATTTATGTCGGCGGGAGCTTCACTCTAGCGGGCAACGTCGCCGCGAACCGGGTGGCGAAATTCAACACGACGACCAATACCTGGAGCGCACTCGGCACGGGCGGCGGCAACGGGGTGGACGACAGGGTCCTTGCCCTGGCGCTGAGCGGGAGCGACCTCTACGTGGGCGGGGACTTCACGACGGCGAACGTGGGCGGCACGACGTTGAGCGCGAACCGGGTGGCGAAGGTCAATACGACGACTGGCGTCTGGAGCAAGCTCGGCACCGACGGCAACGGGGTGGACGGCCCTGTCAATGTCCTGGCGGTGAGCGGGAGTGACCTCTACGTGGGCGGTTTCTTCACGACGGCGAACGTGGGCGGCACGACGTTGAGCGCGAACCGGGTGGCGAAGGTCAACACGACGACCGGCGTCTGGAGCGCGCTCGGCACCGAC
>JBBQVH010000066.1:0-44289 GCA_038211695.1 Blastocatellia bacterium
TTTTTTTTTCACCGGCTTTCCTTAAATTTTTGGGGTTTGGTTGTGGGTTCCCCCCGCGGTATGGTGTGTCAAATTTTTTTTTTTGGCCCGTGGGGCCCTGTAAAAATAACAAATATTCCCCCACAGCTCCTGCGTCCTGGCCGCGCACAGGACGAACGCACCTGCAAACCGCAAAAATGCCATACCTTGAATGTTGTTACTCTGGTAAAGCAAAGCTATACAACACGCCGCCTGCCGCTATGGCAATGAACTGTTTGCTCTCCACGGCATAACTGATCGGCGCGGAAGCAATCGTGCCGCCCGTTTGAAAGCGCCACAGCGGCTTGCCGGTTTTTGCGGCCAGCGCGATCAGGTGGCCTTCGCGCGTTGCGGCAAACAGTACCTCGCCCGCCGTCGCCAACACACCAGCAGCCAGTGACCCCTGCGAGATTTTGTATTCCCACTTCTTTTCGCCCGTCGTTGTATCCAGCGCGCGAATGCCAGCGGAATTGTTTTCCCCGGCAGGCAGCGTGCGTCCGCCCCAGTAACCTTTGCCCGGTTCGTACGGCGTGTTGTCGCGCACGAAGCGATTGCCCGATTCGGCAAAGACCAGATACATCCAATGCGAAGCCGCATCGTAAGACGGCGCTTGCCAGTTGGTGCCGCCGACAAGCGAAGGAAAAACATCATTGCCCGCGGGCGTGGCATTCGAGTTCGGCAGGAATTTCGGTCGCCCGTTCGCATCGAAACCGGCATTCCATGTTTGGCGCACATAAGGCGTCGCCTGCAACAGCTTGCCGTTGGTGCGATCCAGCACGTACAGGAAGCCATTGCGGTTGGCTTGAATCAGCAGCTTGCGCGGCTGGCCTTGCCACATGCGGTCAACCAGAATCACATCCTGATTGGCGTCCCAATCGTGGTCGTCGTTGGGCGTGAATTGATAATGCCATTTGCGCTGGCCCGTGTTGGGATCAAGCGCGACGACCGAACATGAAAACAGGTTGTCGCCCTTGCGAACTTCGGCGTCCATATCGGGGCCTGGATTGCCGACCGTCCAATAAAGCGTGTCCAATTCAGGATCGTAACTGCCGGTCAGCCACGTCGGCGAACCGCCCAGCTTCCAGCTTTCGCCTTTCCAGGTTTCGTGTCCGAATTCGCCCGACCCCGGCACTGTGTTGAAGCGCCACAGCCGCTTGCCTGTTTTCACGTCGTAAGCATCCACAAAGCCGCGAATGCCGTATTCGCCACCCGCTACGCCAACAATGATTTTGTCCTTCAGCGCGAGCGGCGGCGAAGTGATGCTGTAGCCTTCCATCGTATCGGCGACTTGCACTTCCCACAGTGGAAGGCCCGTTCGCGCATCCAGCGCGATCAATGCGGCGTCCAGCGTGCCGACGAAAACGCGTTGACCCAGCACGGCTACGCCGCGATTGAAACGGTTGCTTTCGTATGCGTTGACTACTTTCTGTTTGCGTTCGTACTTCCAGATTTGCAGGCCACTTTTCGCGTCGAGCGCAAAGACCTGTCCCGGCATGCCGCTGGTATACATCACTCCGTCAATCACCAGCGGCGTCGCTTCCAACAAGGAATCCCCTGGCATTTGCACAGCCCAGCGCGCTTGCAGTTGGCCAACGTTGGCAGTGTTGATTTGCTTCAGCGCCGAATAGTGCCTGCCTTGATAATCGCCCCAATAGGTCAGCCAGTTGTGCGGTTCAGATTGGGTATTGCGAATGCGTTCCTCACTTAATCCACCGGGTATGTCGGCCACAATCGTCTTGCTGAAATCGCGCCCGTTGCAATCTTGCAGGAAGGCCACAAGGTTTTGCAGTTCCTCAGCGGACAGACGCTTGCCGTAATCCGCAGGCATCAGCGATTGCGACTCGTACCGCACTTCAGCGATGTCCTGCTTTTCCAGCCGTTGAAGTTGGCCGGCAGTATCAGTCAGCAACAACGTGTAAGTGTCTTCATTGCGCACCAGCCCGCGCAGTTGCTGGCCACTCTTGGTTTTGATGACGGCCACGCGTTGAGGACGCTGGCGGCCACGCATTTGTGGATTCGCATTCGTGTTTGGATCCAGAATCTTTTGCCGCAATTGCTCGGCGCTCAACCGCCCCGCAGTCGAAAGGTCAGGGCCGATATTCGCGCCTCGCCCGTGCACTTCGTGGCAGGCGGCGCAATTCGCCTTGCCGAAAAAAAGCTGTTCGCCCAGCGCCAGATTGCCCGCCGCGCGCGGAGTGTTCGTGGCAACGGGTGCTCCGCTCAAACCGCGCAGATAGCTGACCACCTGCCAGACCTGTTCGGTCGTCAAACGCTTGAACGGCGGCATCTGAGTGCTGGCGATGCCATTGCGAATGTTCAGGAAGATTTCGCCATCCTTGCCGCCGTGTTTGAAAACGCCCGCTGCCAATGCCGGGCCGCGCTCGCTGCCACGGCCTTCGCCGCCGTGACAGGTTTGGCAGGCCTGTTCATACACACGTTGGCCCGACGCGATGGCTGCGGCATTGCCAGCCAGCGGATTCTTTTCATTTTGCTGGGTGTGTTCCTGCGCAGATGACCCAGTGATGAGTCCGCCGCCGCAGATGAATAGAGCGAGAGCGAAGCGTAACTGATTCGGTTTTACCTTGAATGACATTGTTCAGATTTAAGTAGGGAATTGTTGATCTATTTTTCGAGTAGCAATGCGACAGAGAGGGCTAAGCGGCCATAGGCAAGCGCATGGAGTTCAGCCTTCAGGATGTCAGCGGGCCAGACAAGCTAAAGCTTGAACTCCATGCTCTTCTCCTTGCTTGCGCCACCGCTATTTTCGGTTGAGCAGTTGATCAAGAAATTCATACCGCGCCCGCACCTTGTCGGCTTCGGCGCGCGTGGTCACGTCAATGATAATTCGTTGATTAGCTTTGAACGTCGGCCAGTTCGGCAGGCCCGTGCCATTCGGATTTCCCGTCTTGATGAAGTTGGCGAAGTATTCCTGCATCACCTTCGAGACTTTCTGATCTTCCGGCGTCCAGGCGTAAACCTTATTGCCATCCAGGTTGCCCATCGCGTATTCGATTTCCGCCGAATGCACTGCGCCGCGCGGAGCCGGGCGAGGCGGCCCAGCGTTGGGTTGCGGATTACGAATGACTCCGCCCGCCAATCCCGCCTGAGCATTGCCCATTTCAGGACGCATCGCCGGACGCGGACGGTCGTAGCGGTAATAGTACGTCGGTTTGCCGCCGGTTTTGGTCGCCAGTTCCACCCACTTCCAGGTGCTGAAAGCGATAAAACGATCCGCCGCCAAATCACGCGCGGCATCCAGCACTTCGTTTTCGTTGGTTGCCGGGTAGAGTTTGAAAATCTGTTCGCCTTTGCCCGGATAAAGCCGTTCCAGCGCCTTGCGGTAGTTTTCCACCGTCGCCGTTTCGCGTCCCAACACGCCTGCGGCTCCTGATTCTTCGGAGTTCGACCCAGCCAGCAACGCCACATGCGCTTGTTCGCCTGCGGCGAAAATTTCCGCTGGCGCTTTCGGGAAAAAGTATCCGTCCACAACCGGCGAAAAACGCGGCAAGCCCGGTTTGGCCGTTGCTTCCAGCAACTGATCGGCAGGCATCGCGCGCAACGCGGCCAGTGAATCTTTACCGATGGCAGCGCCAAACTTCACGCCGTTTTGTTCGCCTTCTGCCAAAGCAGTTGCCGATAGCGCACCCATAATCGAACCGCTTTCGCCGATGGCTCCGGCAATCAAATTCTTTGACAGCGGCGAAGCCATTTGCGCGCTGACCGCGATGGAACCGGCGGATTCGCCTGCGATGGTCACGCGCTTCGGATCGCCTCCAAACGCCGCGATGTTTTCCTGCACCCATTTCAGCGCCGCGTGTTGATCGAACAAGGCATAATTGCCCGACGAATGATTCGGCGATTCTTTCGTCAGTTCGGGATGCGCCATAAAGCCAAACACACTCAGCCGATAACTGATCGTGATGGCGACGATGCCTTTGGTTGCCATGCTTTCGCCGTCATAACGCGGCTCCGAACCATCGCCTGCCTGAAAACCGCCGCCAAAAAAGTACACCAGCACAGGCAGTTTTTCTTTGCCTGTTTTGGCCGGAGTCCAGACGTTCAGGTACAGACAATCTTCGCTCATGCCATCCGAGCGAAAATTCATATCGCCGAAGAGCGAACGCTGCATGCAGCGCGGGCCGAACTTGTCAGCTTTGCGCACGCCCGTCCAGGCTTTAACGGGTTGCGGCGGCTTCCAGCGCAGATCGCCCACGGGCGGTGCGCCAAACGGAACGCCTTTGAAACTGCGCACGCCGGAACTTTCAGTGGTGCCTTCCAGCGCGCCGTTGGCAAGTTTGACGCGTGTTTGCGCGCAGACAGTAGTGGCGAATGCCGCGCTGAATGAAATCGCGGCGGCAACGAAAAGAAAATGGAGTTTGGTTTTCATCGGAATCGTTCTCATCGGGAATCTTTCAACAAGTGGATTGGTTATTTCGGCGACACTGGTTCAACAAGTGGAAATGAGCGACGCAGGGCAAGAGCATGGAGTTCAGCCTTTAAGGCTGTCAGCGCGCGCCAAGTTACGGTAAAAGCCCTCTCTCACGGTCGGGCTACGGACACCATAGACGCAACTCCATGCATTTCTTACTTGCTTGCATCCCTACCAGCTACTTGCCGCTATTCTGAAACAAGCGCGGCACAAGTTCATTCAAATACTGCCGCCAGTTGATCCAGGTGTGCGCACCGCTGGAAATTTGCACATCGTGTTTGATGCCGTGTTTTTTCAGAATCTCAGCCAGATTCTGAGAGCCGGTAAACGCCAGCGGGTCTTTCTCGCCGCAACTAATCGCAAAGAGTTTGATCTGCTGGTTGACCTTGCTTGCGCCTGCCAGAAACGCCGCGTTGCGTTTTTCGAAATCCGCTGTCACTTGAGGATTGACGCCCGCGCTCCACACGCCGACGTAGGCGAATTGATCAGGATGGCTCGCCACGGTGCGCAGCGTTTGACCGCCGCCCATCGAAAGCCCTGCGATTGCGCGATTGGCGCTGCCGGTCAGCACGCGGTAATTCTTCTCGACAAAGGGCACGACGTCTTTCAGCAATTCGCTGGCGAAGCGATCTTGAAACGCCGCATTGGCGGCAGGATCAGGCGGCGCGCCGGGAACGACTGGCGGGCGCGGCAGGCTGCCATTGGGCATGACGACGATCATCGGTTTGGCCTTCTTCGCCGCGATCAGATTGTCGAGAATGAAGCCCGCGCGTCCGATGGTGCTCCAACCCGAATCTTCATCGCCACCGCCGTGCAGCAGGTAGAAGACCGGGTACTTGTCTTTGCTGCTTTCATAGCCGGGCGGAAAGTAGATATGCAGGCGGCGCTGTTCGTTCAGCGTGGTGGAGTTGTACCAGACCTTGCGCAGTTCGCCGTGCGGCACGGCCTGGGTGTCTTCAAAGGCGGCGTTCGCGCCTGGCACCAGCAGCATGTTGTCCAGGCTGGTGACGCCTTGTTTGATCATCGCGTTCTTGGGGTCGAGCGTGCGTACGCCGTCCACCGTGAACGCGTAGCTATAAAAATCTGCGGGCAATGGCCCAACGGTGATGGCCCAGACGCCTTGTTCATCTTTGGTCAGCCTGCCGCCCGTGCCCAGGCCTTGCGAAATCCAATCGCCGCCGACGGTCACTTCGCTCGCTTTGGGCGCATAAATGCGAAATACCACTCGGCTGTCGGGTAACACTTCGGGCGATTTCAGCGTGTCGTTGGGCGTGGGTTGGCGCGGAGGTTGTTGCGCAAGCGCAAATGAAGACAGTGTGCAGATGAACAGGATCGCTCCTGCGATACGTGAACTGTAGCAGTTAGGCATAGCGGAATCTCCCAGCGTGTCTGTAAAAAAGGCCGGACTCTTTTACGAGAAAGAATCCGGCCTTGGTAGTTAGTCGGCAGGCGTTAGAACTGGAAGCGTGCCGACCATTGCATGTTACGCGGCGGACGGACAGCCGTGACACCGCCGAAGCCCAGCTTGTTCGTAGCAGACGCCAGGTTCGTCGGAGTCGGGTCAAACACTGTCCGGCCATTGATCGTTCTGAGGCCTTTGACAGCGAGCGTGGAATTCACACTGTCGAACTGCGTGTGATTGAGCGCGTTGAAAGCGTCCAGGCGGAATTGGAAGTTCATCTTTTCCTTGATCTTGATCGTCTTCAACAACGACATATCCCACGAATTGATCGGCGCGCGATAGAGGAAGTTGCGCCCCGATTCCAGGCCCTTGCTTCCGAAAAACGGCACCGTGAAAGCAGACACGTTGAATTGACGGAATTCATCGCTGCTGGTGCCGCCGCCGGGGTTGCCGATGATGGCGGCGCGCGGGCCTTCGATCTGTTGGCTACCAATCAAGCCATAGCTGGAAAGCCCGGGAATGGTGAGTCCCAGGTTATACGGCGCGCCTGTCTGATAGCGATAAACGCCCGAAATCTGCCAGTCATTTGCCAGGTAGCCAAGCGAATGGTTGCTCGTCAACTTGGGCAGTTCGTAGACCCAGTCAGTGCTGAAAACATGCCGCCGGTCGAAGTCCTGCGGCGCGTAATTCGCGGCCCGTTGATTGTTGTCAATGCGCGGTGCGCCAAAGCCATTGATGCCAGGCAGGTCATTAGCCTGAGTTCCCAAAGCCTTGCTCCAGGTGTAAGACCCACCCAACAACAAGCCTTTGGTGAAGCGGCGATTGACCGAGGTTTGCAGCGAGTGGTAGTTCGAACTGGACGACGGTTCGATATACGAGATGTTGCCAAACCCTTGATAGGGACGCAGGAAGTCCAGCGGCAAGGCTGCTGAACCGGTGGTCGAGAAGACCACGCTTTGCGCTTGGCTGGGATCGTTGTCGGCCTTGCTGGGGTCATAGTTGTAAACCGGCACCGCCGCCGCTGTCGGATCCTGGTTTGCCGCCAGGAAGCCCGCGCCGTAGTTAGGCGCGTTGATGTTGCGGCGTTGCAATTGATGCACAGCCAGCGTGCCGACATAGGAAACGTCCAGCACTGTGTCGAACCCCAGCTTGTGTTGCACACCCAGGTTGTAAGCGTAGCTAGTGGGTATCTTGCCTTTCCGGTCATACGCGACCAGATTCGGCGGAGCTAACAGCAATTGGCCGGAATTCAACTCCTGAATGCGACCAAAGTTAAAGGTCGGTTCCAACGTCGTCGGAGGATTGCGAACCAGGTCGAACACCGTGTTGCCTTGCGGACGGTCATAGAACATACCGCCGCCGCCACGGACTACCCATTTCTGGTCGCCGAACACATCGTAAGCAAAACCGAAGCGTGGCGCGAAATGTACGCCCCGATTCTTAAATGTGCCTTTCTCAAGTCCGGCCCCTGCTTGCACTATGCCATTAGTCAATTTGCCAGTGTTGGGTACCAGGCGTCCGACATAAGCGCCGTCAATCGTGTTTGCTGCAGTTGGGGTGAAACCACCAACTAGCAATCGAGGGTCAACCGCACGGCGATTAGCGGAGCCAGCAGCGCAAGTCGCCAAGTTATTGAGACAGATCGGGCGATACAACTGCGCTGCATCCGCCGGATTGAAGCGTTCGGGCAGGAAGTTGGCAGCCTGCAAGTCTTCGTCAAATTGCGGTTGAATCCAATAGAAACGCATGCCGTAATCCAACGTCAGGCGATTGGTTACCTTCCAGTTGTCCTGGGCAAACCATTCGATGTTGTTGTAACGGTATTTGCCAATGACATAGGCCGACGCTTGATTGAACGTGTTGTAAACGCCCGTCGCCGCATTGGCGAAACCGAAGCCCGTATCAAAGGGATTCGAGGAGCTGTCAGAGAAATTGTACTGTCCGTTGTTATTGGCAAAGCTGCTTTGCGGTTTGAAGCTGTTTTGCCAGAACGCGCCGACTTTGATGTTGTGCGACCGGGCAATCTTTGACAAGCTCGCCGACCAGTCACGATTGGTGTTGAAGTTATAGAAAGGTGCGTTGTTAGAGCCGATGTTGGGCCCATTGCCGATACGTCCGCCGAAGACGAACTGCGGCGGCGAATCAATCTGCACGGCGCTCGGATAAATCACCGGAATGCCCGTCAATCCCAAGCCAGTGCGATTGAATTTCGAATTGGCCGGATTGATGTCAATCGAGTTATGACTGCCGCCGAGGGTCGCTTCGAAAATCATCGTGGGGCTGAGCGAGCCGTTCACTGTCACTGCGTAGGTATTGCGCGGGTTCGGCAACAGCACGTTGAAATCAGGTATGTTCGTCGCCAGCACGAACGAGCCATAAGGCAACACCTGATCGTTTTTGACTTTGATGTAGCGGCCATAGACGTGCCAGGCGCTGCTCAAATTGTAGTCAATCCGGACCAGGTCCTGACGCTGCGGCAAACTTTGCGCGGCTTCGGTTTGGTAGTTGAAGCCGTTGAAGCCGCTGATATTGGGCTGTGGATAAATCTTCAGAATGTTGAGACCCAGCCCATAGAGGCGGCTTTGCGGAATCTTGTTGATGACGCCGCCGTCTTGGTAACAGCCGCGCGCGTCTGCTGAACTGCAAGGCAATCCCGTCGTGTAATCGCGAACATAGATTTTGTTGCCAGCACTATCCACCGACTGTGAGAAATCGCCCGTGCGTTCGAGCGCCGTCGGCACCGTCACGCGCACCGGCGCGGTCGGAGGCACAAAGCGCTTTTGATGCTCTTCGCTGAAGAAGAAGAAGAGTTTGTCTTTGTTCTTGTTGAAAACTTTCGGAATGTAAACCGGCCCGCCGATGGTATAGCCGATGTCACGCTGGTCAAGGCGCGGTTTGTTAAAGACTGGCTGACCGTTGGTGAATTGCCGGTCGCGGTTGTTGATCCAGGTGTTGGCGTTCATCCCGTCGTGGCGGCGGAAAACATATGCGGAACCGTGAAAATCCTTCGTGCCGCCGCGGGTAACGGCGCTGATTTGCGCGCCCGCCGAGCGGCCATATTCAGCCTGGTAATTCGAGGTCAAGATTTTAAATTCCGACACGGAATCCAAATTCAGACTGAGCAAAGTCCCGTTGTTGCCGGTGTCCACCACCGACACGCCGTCGAGTTGCAGATTGTTGGCGCTGCTGCGCAACCCGTTGGCGAAGATATTGGTGATACCGGCGTCATTCGAGCCATTCGTCACGCCGTTGCTGGTGTTGAAGATGATGCCGGGCGTCAACGAAGCCAGTGCTGTGAAGGCGCGCCCGTTGACGGCGATGTTGCGAATCGCTTCGCCCTGAATGGCGAGTGAGCGTTCGGCGCTCTCCGCCTGAACCAGCGTGGCTTCGGCGGTGATCGTGACGGTTTCGGTGGCTTGGCCAACTTCGACCTTCAGATCGCCGAGCGTCAGTTTGTCGTTGGCGACCAGCAAAATGCCCGTACGCTGCATCTTTTTGAAGCCTTGCGCCTCAGCCGTCAGCGTGTATGTGCCCGGCGGCAGGGATGGGAAAACAAAGCGCCCTTCTTTGTCGGTCATGGCCGATTGAGAAAAGCCTCTGGTATCGTCCGATACTGAGACCGAAACGTTCGCGACGGCCGCTTGATTTGGATCTGTGATGCTTCCGGCAATCGAACCACTGGTGGTTTGTGCGGTTGCCACCGCAGACAGTGTAAGCGCCAAGATGAAAAGACAACTTAGCCTGAGAAAACTTCGCATTTCATATCCTCCGTAGGTTGGGTAAGTGATACACGCCAACAAGGACGTGCATCAAAATAAGGTGCTTGAGCGAACGGAGACAGCCAGTAGCGGCATACCAGCGAATTCCCGTCCTATGTCTTGCGTTATATCGTCTGGTGATTCCAGATCATTTTTTCGTCCATGCAAAGCTGACCAAGAGGGATTGTCGGTTGATTTGTCCGACCTATTTCCAGGATTCTGGCAAACTTCGATCTTATGCGTCAATGTGAATTCGACAATTTCAGGAATATCTTTTTCGCCCGGTAAGCAACTGAACCAATATGCCAGCGCGACAGGCGGGCGCTAAGAACTTATCAGCCTGCAATTGCCCCTTGTGCCCAAGCAGCATTCCGCAAGATGGCGATTATTTCCTTCTGCGTCTTTCCAAATTTTTCTGCCCCGGCGACCACATCTTGAAGATCAACGCCGTACCAATTCTGTTTGCCGCCATCACAAAGCCCGGCGATGTTCAGCGGTTCAATGGCATCCTTTACGCGCGCGGCAAATGTTGCCGCAGGCACTTCGCGTGTTTGCCTCAGAAGTTGTCCCAATGCATTCATTTGCTCCGCGAACGGCTGCCGGTCTGCGGCCAGAAACCGGCGCACCAAATGATGGCAGTCAAACCGGCGCGCCATTTCGCTATAACTGGCCGCGGCGAAATAGAACATCGAATACGCCGTGAAATTCTCAAAGCGTGGAAAGCCCGCATAACACGAAGCGATGAAACCTGCCGTCTGGTCTGCTTCAGCCAGCGTGATCCGGCCATACTCGCACAGCCTGCCGGTCAAATTGCCCTTTTGCATATTTTGATGCAGGCCGCTTTCAAGTATTTCCCCGATTCGTTCAACGCCGAGTAGCGCTAGCGGCATTCCCGTGCTGAAGAGCGGGTCAACGAATGCCGCGGCAGAAGGCAACAGCGCCCAACCTTCGCCGGCGGCTGTCGTCGCACGTGATGCCAGACGAGGCATCCAAGTGAATTCGCGAATCGCTTCCGCATCGGCAAACTGCGCGGCAATCGAAGGAAAGTGTGACAGGAAACGCCGCCAGGCAGCTTCGCCTTCCGATAATTTCAACTCGGCGGCGAATTCATCCGTCACGGCAATGCCCGCGCTGGTGACGCCATTACCGAAGCGCAGCACCCACATCCAGCCACCGTCAAACACGTGATGCACGGCGGCGTCATCCATTGGATAAGGAGGCAAGTAAGGCGACGCGTCCCCCACTTCGTAATCCGGCATCTCGTCGCAGCGGGTGACATTGATGAAATGAGAGAAGAGCGATTGCGTCGGCGGATAAGCATCAAAGCTACATCCCGGAAGATTCAGCTTCCGGCTCAGCAATCCATTCGGGCCACTCGCATCAATCACCATCCGCGCCAGCACCTGTACAGCGCGCCCGGCGCGTTCGCCAGACAATCGCGCCGCACCGCCTGTCAGTTCTACATCGTCCAAGTTTGTCTGATCCGGATATTCCGCGCCGATCGCGATGGCTTCCTTCAACAGAAAATGATCCACGTCGGCGCGCAGCCAATGCGTATCCGCGACTTCATTGTTCGGGCTGGCAGCGACCAGCAGTTGATTGGATCGGTCAGAAGCGGCGCGGTAACGTGTGGCGGGTTCGTGTTTGAAATAGCTGAAGCCGCGCTTCAGCCCACAGACTACTTCAGGATAATGGCGCTGCCACGCTCCATAGGTCGTCAGCGGCAACAAACGCGGCAGGTCGTAACGTTCGGCCAATTGTTCGATGATCAGGTTCATCAGCGGCGAAGTGGATTCGCCGATGGCAAAGCGCGGATGCACGCCGCGTTCGATCAGAATCACGGACAGCCCCACGCGCCGCGCAATCATCGCCAACAGCGATGCGCTGAACCCCGAACCGATAATGGCCAGATCAAAATCGCTTTTCATCAGTTCATCGAACAATTCGCACAAGAGATTTGCGTGGGAATCTGCTGTGTTTGGTTCATCTCAGCCAATCGCCCAACCCGTAACGCCGAACAATCGCAGTCATAAAACTTTTCCATGTCCCACAGATCGGCGAACACGCGAAGCCGCTTCAGTGACAACCCATATTCCATCGCGGCTTCCAGACTGCGCAGCTTCGGCCGTTGCCAAGCCTCACCCAAGGCTTCCATCGCACCATTGCCGCCGCGCGTGGGGATTACTGAACAAACCATAGCGCCGCAATCCACCGCCACATCCAGCGAACGGCATGCCCACTCCAGTCCTTCCGCTTCATCCTGGAACGGCGGCTTGAGCAGAATAAAAACGCGCAGATCAATTTCATTGCGCGCAAGAAAGCTGGCAGCTTCGCGGAAAGATTCGACCGTCATTCGCTTGTTGAGTTTTTCAAGCGTCGGCGGATGGGCGGTTTCGAGTCCAATCGCAACCTCCAGTTGCCCGCGCAGGATATTCCGAAACCGCAAGGCACGATTGCCATACTCACCACGCAAAAACGCCGGATGACATTCAACGATCACGCGGTCAAAGCCCGCAACCAATTCGGCAATCTCCGCGTCGTCTTCCGGAGGAATCGCCTGCGGATCGAAGAAACTTCCGGCGTTATAAAGTTTGATTGCTTGTGCGGCAGGCAGCCGTTCCAACACATGGCGAATCTGCGCGGCAATTGCGCCCGACAGCAGGCGTTCATCCAATGTGTTTTGCCACAGGTCACACATCAGACAGCGAAACGGGCATTCGCGGTTGGTTAGAAAGATAGTGGCCGTTGAAATTTGCTGGCCATCCGCGTCGGCCTCTTCTTCCCACAAAAACGCGTAAGGCCGCATCACGTCGAGCGCGGCTTTCGGCCCACGCCGATCCAGAATCCAGCCGTCACGTTGCGATGGGATTATTGGATAGGGTTCAACCACATTAGCCAGACAGCGACGTGCTGTTAGAGTTTAGGATATTTGTTGCCCGCAGTCTCGACCAGATACCAAATGCCTAAAATTAATAGCGCGTATAAAACTATATTGTAAAGAGTGGCCGCTTCGTTGATCGCGTCACTGTGAACACCTGGAATAATAAAAGCCAAGAACCCTGCGGGAAATAATATCCAAACATTTAGAACTGAGTAGTGAACCACTACCCAAGTTTGGGCAAGTCCAATGAACGCGCCGCCAACAGTGGAAAGAATGAATTTCATACCATCAACATCGCTTCGGTCACTGTCATTTCATTGCCTGAACGACGTTCAGCATTAGGATTCCACGCCGTGCGCAGCCGCTCTTCCCACTGCCGCAGGAAGACCTGACGGCACCAGGATTTGCTGACGCGCCATTGCCGATAGGCTTCCCCGCCCGCGCCTTCCTGAAACCGTCGTTTGGCAAACACAGGCATCGCAATTCCGGTGACGGCTTTGACGCCGATGCTGACAACATCCTGTTTGACCGTGGCCAATCGTTCGGCGCTGTCGCCGATGACCTGTTCAAAAGGAATCGCCAGCGCTTCTGCAATCACCGATCGCACTGTGTAGGGCGAAAACGCCTGGAAGCCAAGCTGATGTGCCGGAGCGTAGGTTCGCACATACCCGCGCGACAGACCGCCTGAATACGTCAAGCTGTGTTTGATCGCATCAACGCCCCAGCCTTCCTGATACAGCAGCGGATTGCGCAACACGCTGGAGATGGTCAGGTCGGAATCTTCCAGCGGATAGGATTTCAAGTTCTCATCTCCGCCATCGCCATCCAGCAAATATTTCAAACCGGGGTAGCGTTCGCGTATGCCTTCCAGCAAACACATGGCCACCGCCGCGCATTCGACATCCAGCGGATGATAGTCTTCGATGACGCGAATGGCGGCTTCCAGATCAAGCCGTTCCGCTGGGACGCGAACAACTTCCCATTGATCTTCCAATCCGAGTTTGCGAACAACTTCCGCGGCTTGCTGTGCGTCGCGGCCTTCGCCCAGGTCCAGCGTGAAAGCGCGCAGCCGATTGGGATCGCTGCCGAGTTCGATCAGCGCCTTTCTGGCAAGCAGGAAAACCGACGTGCTGTCCACGCCGCCAGAAAACGCCAGCGCAATCGCTTCTTCTGCCGGGACAGATGCAATCCAGGTTTTCAATGCCTGATAGGTCGCGTTGATGTACCGCGCACCAGCTTCTTCAAGATCGCCTGAACCTTCGGCAATCGGCGGATTGAAAAAACGGTGATAGCGCGGCGCGGGATCAGGGCAGCCGATCTGGTCAATTTCGACCAGGGTGTGCGCGGGCACCATACGCGTATACATCGGATCGAACTGCCAGCCGATGCGCTGTTGCTGGCACCAATCAAAAAGCTGATCCATTCGCTGCCCGACAATCAGATAAGGCCCGTGATGCATCTTGGCGACCAGGTAACGCAGCGGAATGCCGATGGTGCGCGCCATGCGCACGGTCTTGCCATCACGCTGGACAGCAGCGAAATGGCCGTCGGTCTGGCCAAGCGCATTCACATCGCAACTTCGCACGGCATTACTGATTTGTTCTGGCGTGCTTCCCGTCAGCGCGGAGGTCTGCGTTTCCACCAGACTAACTAAGCGTTCAACTCCTTCAAGCATGAAAAGCCTCCTTCAAGGTTGGGCAAACTGTCAGTTTGCCTCGCTGTGATGAAGAGCCATCAGAGCGACAAGATGCACATTGCAGTACAAGGCA
This sequence comes from Blastocatellia bacterium, assembly GCA_038211695.1. Taxonomy (GTDB): domain Bacteria; phylum Acidobacteriota; class Blastocatellia; order RBC074; family RBC074; genus RBC074. The sequence goes on from JBBQVH010000066.1 coordinate 14,258, forward strand.
AACTGACAGTTTGCCCAACCGTTGCGTTACTGCACCTTAATCCGCGCGGCTTTGATGTCCGCCGGGATGAAGGAGCGGTCAATCAGGTCCTTCATCTCAATCGGTTTGTCCAGAATGCCCGCCTTCAATCCCATCTCGTGAATCTTGTTCATCTCTTCATCGGTTGGCGTCAGCATCCGATAACTTACGCGGTCGGGCGGCTGAGTCAGCACATAGCGCACAACCTTTTCGTCTTGGCGAAAATAAGGCGCGGCGACTTTGGCGGCTTCCAGCCGGTGGGTTTCAGCCCACTCTCCACTTTCGGCAATGCCACGCACCAAGTCTTTAACCACCTCCGGCCTTTCTTTAATCACCTTTTCCGTCGCGACCAGCACGCAGGAGATGAATTGCGGCCAAATGTCTTTGGCGTGATACAGCACACGGCCCGATCCGTCGAGTTCGGCCTTCGCTGCAAATGGCTCACCGACGAAGTATGCGTCAATCGCTTTGGCCGCAAGCGCGCCGGGCATGTCGGGTGGAGGCATTTCGATGAACTGTATTTCGTCAGGCTTGACGCCTTGGTCTTCCATCAGCTTATGGATGACCAGATTCTGATTACTGTATTTGCTGGGGATGGCGAAGACTTTGCCGCGCAGATCGCGCATATCCTTCGCTGGAAGGTCTTTGCGCACGATGACTGTCGAACCGTCGCGATGGCCCAGATAGAGAATCTTGACCGGCACGCCCTGTTCACGCAGCTTCATGGCCAATGGCGCAATCATAAAGGTCGCTTCCAGCCGTCCGCTTTTCATGGATTCCACCATCGTCGGAAAGTCTGTGAAGCGCTGCGAATCGAAGCGCGTGTCCTTGCTGGTGCGCGTCGCGAAATCCGTCACCGGGCATGTTAGATGGCAAGTGACGGGCAAATACCCGACGTTCAGACTGGCGCGCGCATCGGTGGAGTCAGCTCCCATTTGTCCGGATTGTCCGCGCTGCCAAGGTTTGAACCGCAACAAGCCGAGCACAGCGATGACGGCAGCCACGCCGAGAAGGATTTTCAGAGAAGTGTTTCGAATCATAAGCGTGATGATGTTGTGAACGTTATTTGTTGGCCGCTGCTGCTTGGTCGCCAGCGGTTTTCTCTTGATCGTGTTCGATGCCCAGTTCGGTCAGGATGCGATGCATTGCACGGACGACTTCAGGATGCGTCAGATCGCGCGGGCGCGGCGTGGCAATGCTCAATTCATACCGAATCTGCGCCGGACGTTCGGACAGCACGATCACTCGGTCGGCAAGCTGCGCGGCTTCTTCAATGTCGTGCGTGACCAGCGCCACCGTGCGCGGGCGCTCATCCAACAGCCGCGCCAGCTCCTGCCGCAGCCGCAGCCGCGTCAAATAATCGAGCGCGGAGAAAGGTTCATCCAACAGCAGAATGTCAGAATCGCCAGCCAGCGCACGCGCCAGTTCCACGCGCTGCCGCATGCCGCCCGAAAGCTGGTGCGGATAATGATTCTCGAAACCTTCCAATCGGATCAACCCCAGCAGTTCATTTGTCTGCCGCGTTCGCTCGGCGTTGTCTTTCAAATGCCGCAGACCCAGCGCGATGTTTTCTGAGACGGTCATCCAGGGGAACAGACCGTCCTGCTGATAAACCATTCGCACCCGCCCATCACGCTGGATGACGCCCGATGTGGGCTGATCGAAGCCGGAAAGCAGATTCAGCAGCGTCGTCTTGCCGCAACCCGAAGGCCCCACCACCGCGACGAATTCGCCGAGCGAAATAGACAGCGACAGTTCGCGAAAGACTTCCACCACGCCGAATGAGCGCGAGACTTTTTCCAGTTGAAATGCTTTACCGTTCATAGCCCCAGCGCACGCTTTCGATCTTCGTCAGTTGCACCAGCAACCGATCCAGCACGACGCCGATCAATCCGATGACAATCATTTCGACCACCAGCAAATCGGTTCGCAATCCATTACGCGAATCCATCACGGCGAAGCCAAGCCCATCGCGTCCCGCGATCATCTCTGCCGCGACGACCACCAGCCACGACAGCCCGGCAGTCACGCGCAACGTCGTGATGACTTGCGGCAGGATCGCGGGCAGCGTGACCTGCGTCAGCCGCTCCAGCCCGTTGATGCCGTAATTCTGCGCAACGCGAAAGTAAACGGTGGGAATGTTGGCGACCGCAGCCATCGTCGCCAGAACTACAGGAAAGAAGGCCGACAAAAAGATCAGGAAGATCGCCGACGCATCGCCAACGCCGAACCACAGAATCGCAAACGGCATCCACGCCAACGGCGACAGGTTGCGAAAGAAATTGATAATCGGCAGGAATGCCAGACGCGCCGCCAATTTCTGCCCCATCCACAACCCCAGCGGGATGCCCAGCACGACCGCCAAGCCAAAGCCGCAACTGACGCGAAACAGCGAAGTGATTAGATCGTTCGTTAACCTGCCAGCTCTCAGCTCTTCGCCAAAACCGCGCAGCACGGATTGCGGTGACGGGAATGCGCTTTCGTGAAATGCGCCGGATGCCCAGACCGCCGTCCACAAAGCGACCAATGCAGCGACGACGACCAGCGGCAGCAATATGGATTTAGTTGAATTGTTTTGCTTTGTCATCACAGACGAAAACAGGCACGAATGAACGCGAATAAAAACGAATTATAGCGGCTTGCAAATGCGTGCGCCCAATAGGCGACTTGGCCAGCGACTGTGGAACAAGATGGCATCTTGTTCCCGACCGCCAGGCACAAGATGCCATCTTGTGCCACATCTGCCAGCGGTCGCACACAAGTGCAAACCGCTATAAGTTTGGTTCCATCCATCTTTCATTCGTGAAGATTTGTGTTCATTCGTGGCTGAAATATCACCTCAATTCAGGTGGTCGCCGCTTGAATTGAAACCTGTTTACGCGACGTCCACCAGATTTCAATTGCCATTGCCAAGGGGCCGACAATGGTCAGCGCGTAATACGGCGCGTGGATGTTTTCCGCCAGCCGCAAGACCATTTCCATTGCCGCCACCAGAAAAGCCACCAGACACTGCGCCCACTTCTGTTTCACCGTCGTTTTCGGGTCAGTGATCATAAAGAAAATAAACAACTGGTACATCGGCCCGGTGATCGGCGCGACTTCGGCCAGAAAGCCGTGTCCGGTAATAACGCCGCGCAACAAAGAGAAGATGAGAAACGAGGCAACATAGGTCGCCGTAATGTGGAACCGGTCAACGCGCCATGTAATCAGCGCGCCCAGCGACCAAACAATCAGCATCGGCCATATGGTATTGCCCCATTGCACGCTCAACGTGGAGACGACTTCCGGCGCCAGCAATAGCATGACGCAGATCGAGAAGTTTGATGGATTCCACAGATGCCTTCCCTTCCAGCGAATGACGTACTTCGACGTGATCGCAATCGCGCTGCACAGCGCGTAGGGCCAGAACTCCGGCGAACGAATCAGAATGCCGACGCTGATGCCGGAAATGTAGGCGCTGGCCAGATTCGGCCATTGGCCGGTGATCAATCGGCCCAGCGCCATTTCCGTCAGGATGGCCGCGCCAATGGCCAGAAACGTGCGCGACCAGCTTTCCAAAAAGCCGAACGAGATTTGGCCGACAATCAGAATCGTAGTGATAAACATCGGCACCAGATACTTGTTCTCCATACTGAAGAACCGGCCCAGTGCGGACGTAGATGAAGACTTTAACGCAGAGCGTGGTGAACCTGACGCCGTGATTTCGGGTGTCATGCGGCCTCCTTGATTTTGTGAATCTGGTTGGGTTCAGGTGTGCGAAGCGTCTGCATTTTACCCGACGGCCAACGAATCTCAACCCGGTCAATCGCGGCGTTTTTGCCCAAGCCGAAATGCAGACGCCGCTGATTCTGCGCACAAAAGCCGCTGCCGCCACTGACTTCCTGCACTTGCTGCTGGCCATTCCAGAAAACGCGCACCTGCGCGCCAATGGCGCTGCGATTACTGGCCGTGCCTTCCAGATCGAAGTCAACCCACTTGTTTTCCGCAGCCACTCTATTTTTATAAAGCAGCAGCGGCCCTTTCTGATTGGCCACGACCACGTCCAACCTACCGCTATTCGTAAAATCCGCCATCGCCACCGAACGGCCATCATTGACATCGGTCACCCCGACCAGTTGCGCGACCTCTTTGAACGAACCTGCGCCATCATTAATCCAAATCCGCTTCTTCTGATAGCCCGACAAGCTGCGGCCATTCAGCGGTGGCCAGTTCGCTGCGTCCGAGATAATTGCTTTATTCCCGCCTGCGACTTTTGAATAGTCGTACCAGTAGCTCTTTTCCCTGTCGAGCGAAACATTGCCGTTCGTCACGTAGAGGTCCTGGAAACCGTCGTTGTTCAAATCGCCAAACTGCGCGCCGAAGCTCCAGCCGCCCAGTTCCACGCCCATCGCGTTGGCCAGATTTTCATATTTGATGTTGTCGCCCAATGTGCCTGCCTTCGGCATCCACAGATTGTTGCCCTGCACCAACACGCCTTCTTCAGAAATGTTCGTGACGTAAACGCCGAACTGGCCACTGTTGAGCACATCGCCAACGGCTGCCGTCATGCCGCTTTTCGGCGCAGCCCCGACGCCGGTCTGTTTGCCGACCTCGCGAAACTTCTTGCCGCCGTCATTGAAAAAAAGCTCAGACACCGCGTAATCATTGGCGATGAACAGATCGGGATAGCCCGTGCCGCGCAAATCCGCCGCGACCGCCGCCAGCGCCCAGCGCGTAGATTTCAGACCAACCTGTTCGCCAACCTCTTCAAATTTGCCGCCACCCAGGTTGTGAAAGAGATACTTCCGCCCGCCGTTCGAAGCATACTCAAAGCTTTCGGGCATCATCTTCGTATCTTTCAAATTCCACAGATCAACGTTTTCGGCGTAATAGCCGCCCAGGAACAAATCAAGTTTGCCGTCGCGGTCATAATCGAACCAGATCGCCGTATTGGCATTCACCCACTTTGGCAATGCAGCCTGCTCGCTCGCGCGCGTGAAGCCTTTGCCGCCATCGTTGTGAAAAAGCTCCGGCCTGCCCCACTTGTAAACGAACAGGTCTTCGTAGCCATCGTTGTCGTAATCGCCCCACACTGCGCCCATTGAAACGCCATTCTCACGCGAGTTATTTCCAGTAACGCTCATCGCTTCGGCAACATCCTGAAAAGTGCCGTTCCCAAGATTACGGTAGAGCGCATTTTTGCTGCCCTCGCCGCTGTTGGTGACGTAGATGTCCTGCCAGCCGTCACGGTCAAAGTCCACCACCGACACCGCCGCGCCCATCGAAGCGACCTGTTCCATGATGTGACTGAGCTTGGCATCAAGCTGGGGCGCAGTGTGTTTGAACCCAATGCCGGAAGCTTTTGCTGACTCAGTTAGGCTGAAGCCGTAGCGCGCCAGCGCAGAAGGTGGATTGGCCGCAGCCGGTTCGGCAATCTTGTTGCGCGCCGCCAGCCGCTTGTAGACCAGCGGAAAAGCCAGCAAGCCAATGAAGAAGAAAATAAGGGCGATTCTGGAAAAACGGTTTTGCATTTCAGTTTACTTTTTTAGCCACGAATGAACACGAATGAACACGAATAAGAGTTATCAGTAAGCGAGCCTTTCTTGTTCCAACCTACTCTTTCCAAAGTTGAGAATGATGGCAAGTTTGTAACCAGTGGCTTTTAGATAATTCAACGTTTGTGCGCGGTTCGTGTCTGTAATCTTTTCCTGCGACTTTAGCTCGAGAATAATGCAACCATCCACCACAATATCGGCGATGTAAAAGCCAACCTCTTCGCCTTCAAAAGACACCTTGATTGGTGCTTGCTGTTCGGCCCTGATTCCAGCCTTTCGCAGAAGAACCATCATCGAATTTTCATATACTTTCTCAAGAAAACCGTGCCCAAGTTTATTGTGAACATCCATTGCCAAACCGATAACCCGGTAAGATAAATCAGGATAAAGAAGGCTTTCAATCATTGTCTGCTTATTCGTGTTCATTTGTGTTCATTCGTGGCTGAAATTTCCTTTTCCCATAGTGCGCGCTGAAACCACTCAGGCGTCACATACCGAGTGTGGTACACCTGCCAGTCTTGCCGGAAACGTTTGTAAGCCGGATTGTCTTCCAGTCGGGTGGAGGCGCGATTGTAATCCTTGATCCCGTGAAAAGGGAGCGGCAAGACCGTCGCCGCATACGTGCAGTTGTAATCGCCGTCCTTCGTCCAACCATCGCCGATCATCACAAAATCACGCGTCCAGCCAGCAGGCGGCGCAGGCAGAGAATTGAATGTCAGCCGCAGTTCATCGCCCGCGTTCATTATCAACATCCGGTCATCGGTCTTCGCCAGAAGTTCGCGTACATCGCCGTAGCGCGTGTAATAACCCGTCAGATCGCGCCACTTCTGCGCCGTGCCTTCCAGCCAGTTGTAATCCGGCAATTCTGGGGATGAAAGATTTGCCTGCGTGAATCTGGAGAAGCCGCGATAGAGCAGATCGGCACTTGCCGTGTCCAGCCGTTGGATTTTGACTTGCTCAGCCGAAGCGGCTTCCGCCCATTCCAGCTTGTCCCAGTAAATTTCCATATTCGTCCGCAGCCGAAGTTTGCGCGCCAGGCCAGGACGAAAGACGCCATCCAGATCAATCACCATTGTCTTCAGCTTGCCCGACAAAAAGCCCAGGCCGGGTTTGGCTACCACCCAATTCCCTTTTTCATCCTGAACTTCCAGGCTCAGCCCTTGCGGCGGCGAAGTGCTCCCCTGCCCGATGGCGATGTTGATCGTCGCGTCGGTCGGATGCAGCCAGCCGTGGCCGATCAAGTAAAGCTTGTTGTCGCGCGGCGCGTCTTCCCCCAATTCCAATTCCACCCAATGATCTCGCGTGACACCTTGATATTGGCCACGTCCAAAAGTGTCCAGATATTGCTGATCCAATTTGCTGACGATCGCAGCCACATCCTGTCCGCGATCATCTTTGACGCTGGCAAAAGGCTTGGGCGTTTTGGTCACATAAAGCTGCGGTTTCGGCTGCGGCATTGTGAAGCGTTCGTCAGTGAAGACCTCCGTCCCTGGCGGATGATCCACCGCCATCAAGGAGTATTGGTCAATGTAAAACGCTTCCCACAATTCGCCCGTGATGCGCAGGTCATACAAGCTTCCGGACGCATCGGCTTTCGGCACAAGGGCGCTGCCAGGAATCTTGAACCATTCTTCGGTTTGTTCGACGTTGGCGACGACTTGCGCGTTGATGTGCAAACCCAGCGCCGGATTCCACGGCGAGCAATCCTTGACGAAGCTCATCTGTTTGCCGTCCCACGCAAATAGCGTCGGGCACGAACCTTTCAACCGCTGTTCGGCCAGAACGGATTGATCCGCCTTTAATTCAAACTCCGCCTGCACCGCGCCGTTCGGCCAGACGATGCGGGCTACGTCGGTTTGCGTGTTTTCGCCCAACCCGAAATGCAGCGACGGCGAAGTGATGACTTGTTTTTGCGTCAGCAAGCCGGAGCGGATTTCAATCTCGCCGCCAATACCGAAAGAGTTGATGCGTTGATCGCCAGTGGCGTGCGCGGCGCGGGTGCGGATGGTTTGGGAATGGTAGTTTTTTGTGCCGTGGTTGATAAAGTAAGTAGGCTTGCCTTGCTTATCTATGCCTATGAAATCAGATCGCCCGTCATTATTGACGTCCGCTATCGCATAAATCCAAGCCCTATCAGGAAACACACTATTTGGCATTTTCTCAAAATTGCCGTTACCCGTTCCGAGATAAATATCACTGATAAGAGTGTAAAAATTCACGATCTCCAGACTGCCATTGTTATCAAGTTCTGAGATAAATAATTCGGCAAAAGTAGGGCCATAATCTTCACGGATTTCGCCTGACGGAATAGGAGAAGACTTTTGGCCAGCGATCTGCTTGACTTGAAACTCATTACTACTATTCGATGCCGAGAGCTGAAAAACCTGCATATCGGCATTACTATAAACAAAATCACTCACCCCATTGCTATCTATATCAGCAGCGGCCACTGCCACAACGGAAGCATATTCAGTGGAAACTTTTGGAACAATCCGGCTCCGAAACACCCCGAGTCTTTCATTGGTGAAAATATTCAATTTGCTTCTGGCATTGACCGTAGCAACATCCAGATCACCATCACCGTCGATATCCGCTGTTACAAAATGCAGAATCGTTCCCGCCTCAGAGAAAAGATTGAGAACAGCGAAGGTTCCATCCCCATTATTTCGGAGGACAACTGGCTTTCCGTCTTGCCCGCTAAGGACAATATCCAAATCTCCATCCTGATCAACATCAAATCCCCAGGCACCGTAATAACCCTTTTTTACAATCTCTACAGGCAGTTTCGCGGAGGCCGTTACATCCTTAAACCTGCCTCCTTCTCTTTGTTCGTAAAGCTTCACACCGCCATCACCAGCCAGAACAATATCTGTTTTGAAGTCATAATTAAGATCAGCCGCCAACACAGAATTTCTGAAAACCATACTCCTGTCTTTGCCAGGGAAGGCCAGTGTTTCTCCGCCCTGAATCTTTAACTTACGGTTATTCGCTGCCACAACAACGGGCTTGTTCTCTCCATCAAGCGAGATCACTCCGACCCAGCCATATTCTTCATTACCGAATCCAGGAATTTCTTCTGCGGAAAACGTCATTGCCGTATCCGGCGGCGCAGGCTGCGAACTCGGGCTGGGCAGCTTGATGAATTTCAGAAACGGATCCCCGACAAACTCTGCCGGAGTCTTCACGGCATTCATGCTTTGGCGGTATGCAGGCACGCGAGCCAGCACGTTTTTCAAAAAAGCAGATTGCGTAGCAGCGCCGCGCGGATTGGGGCTGACGGCGATTTGCTGAAGCGTCGTCAACTGCTGCTTCGCTTCGTCGGGCCAATTGGGAGAGTTTTCGGCGAGCTTTGCCACGGCTTTCTTCAACGCTTCCCCATCGCCGCGTTTGGCTGCAAGGCGCGTCACATCCAGCAGCACAGCCAGATTATCCGATTGTACGCTGACAATTTTTTCGAGCAGCTTCTGTGCTTCGGCGTCGCTGGTGTCTGTTGCCTGACGCTCGGTTTCCTGCGCCAGCGCGTACAGTGCTTTTAGGTTTTTCGTATCCAATGCAATAGCTTTGTTCAAGTGGGTGATGGCTTCGGGCAGCTTGCCTCGCTTGCTTTCAATCAGACCAAGCAAAGCTTCGATCTGGCTGTTGTCCGGCGCGAGGCTGCGGGCCTTTTCAACCTTTTCAAACGCCGTGTCGAATTCCTGTTGGCGCACGGCCAGCAATCCCAGGTTCGCCCACGAAGCCGGTTCGCCCGGCGCAATATGCGTGGCCAGCGTTAACTTGTCTTTGGCGCGCACGTCTTCGCCGGTCTGCAACCCGGCGAGGCCGACGTAAAACGCAGAAACCAGATCGCGGTATTCTTTTGAATCGGGTTTGGGCACATCTGAGTTGCGGCAAGCGGCAAGCGCAAGCAGTGTCAGTAGCCCGACCGTAAGGGAGGGCTTGATTGTGTTGACCAAAGCCCTTGCTGACGCGCGGGCTACTGATACGACAGCGTGAAGAGCAATCAAGATCATTCCGGCGGATACCAGTCTTCCTTCTTTCCGCGCCCAACGCCCAGAGCGTCCGCCGCGCGGTTGATGTAATTGAACCAGGATGCGATGAGAGTAATTTGCAGGATCGCTTGATCGTCGAAACCGACGGCGCGCAATTTATCATGATCCTGCGGAGCCAGGCGAGTTGCGTCTTTGGTCAATTGCACCACGTAATCCAGCATCACGTGGTCTTGTTCGCTGATCGGGGCTTTTGTGTAGTCTTCGCGCAAGCCCGCAATCAATTCATCGTCCAGCGTCACCATACGCAGAAACTCTGCGTGCGATTCCAGTCAGTAAAAGCAGCGATTCTGGACTGACACCATCGTCGCGATCATCTCGTGCTGCGCGCGGCTCAGAGGCAGGTCGGGTGACATCATTGCGGCGAATCCGGCAAAGATGTGATGCAGCGCGCCCGGGATCAGCGTGTGCGACGCGACGACGCTGTCGCCGCCGGGCGAAACCGGCGAAGCATATTCCTGCGGATACCCTGCGCGCGCGGCTTCCATTGCTTGGCGCAAGGTTTCGTCCACCTCTTCCGGCGGAATGGTGCGAATCCAGGTCATTAGCTATTCTCCTGCGAAAAACCTGGGTACGCTCGCGTCCTCGCGAGCAGTCTTCGCCAGACGCTTGCTCGCGAGGACGCGAGCGTACCCAGGCTGGTTTTCATTGTTTCAGAGCGTGTTATGCGATGTGAACAACTCATTTTTCGGTTCCGGTTTGATGCGCAAAGACCGGATAGGATTTCAGCCGCAGCATCATCAGCGCCGCGATCATCGTGGCGATGCCGCACCCCAGCAAGACCAGCCGATAAGAACCCGTTCGATCAAATCCCACACCCATCAGCGCAGGCCCAAGTGCACCGCCCAGCGGCACGGTGATAAACAGATAACTGTACAGTTCGCCGAACGACCGCATCCCGAAATAGGTGCTGACCAGATAAGGAATCGTGGCCGATTCAGCGCCGTACCCGAAGCCGATCAACATCGCGGCAACGTAGGAACTGACGCCGGTCGCTCCGGCAAAGAGCAGAAAGATTCCAGCCGCGACGCAGCAAAAAGCCAGCACAGGCACGCGCGCCGCAGGCAACATATCCAGCAAATATCCCGTCCCTAACCGCCCTGCCATTCCCGCGACGCCGAGCAACGAAGCCGCAAAGGCCGCGCTGACAGGCGTCATGCCGCGATCTTTCAGCATCGGCACCAGATGAATCATGCAAGCCTGAATGCTGGCCGCGACGATGAAGTAAGCCGCCAGCAAAAGCCATAACACGCCGCTGCCAAGTGCCTCTTTCCGGCTTAAGCCGGTAGCAGCGCCAGCAGCGGCGCTCCGTGCGAAAGCGGGATGCGCCGCAACGGAACCTTTGAAGTTCGCAGGTTCTTTCAGAAATGCCAGCAACAGCGGAACAGCAATGACCAAGACCGCTCCACCCAGCAGCGCATACGTCATGCGCCAGCCGAATCTATCCAGCAAGCCCTGCGTCGCCGAAGGCCAGACCACTCCGCCCAAGGACGTGCCACACATCGCAACGCCCAATGCCAGTCCGCGCCGTTCGGTAAACCATCGCGAAATCAAACTGGCATGCGGCACCGCGCAGGTTCCCGGCCCCACCAGGCCGAGCAGCAAAAACAGCGCGTACAAATGCCACAGATGCGGCGTCAGTAATGCCAGCGCCGCAAACAGCGCGCCGAACACCGCCGTGCAAACCAGAATCGGTCGTCGCGCGCCCAAACGATCCGTCAGCCATCCGGTCAATGGCATCGTCAACATTGCAGTCAGCGTTGCCAATGTAAAAGCCAGCGACCCCTGCCCCCGCGACCAACCAAATTGATCACACAGCGTCGTTAAAAACACGCCGAATGAATTGACCAACAGTGATCCGAAATGCAAAAACAATCCAATCGAGGAGGCCGTAACCACCAGCCACGCCCGACGGCGATATGCTGTTTCTGCCATCGTGACTGCTGGAAGGGTTTCGATCGTTTGCATAAAGCGCCGTGAGCGGGCAGGCCGGAACAAAAGGGCAAATCTTTTATGGCGCCAGCAGCGAGATGATCTCTGTCTGATTCGCCAGAATCTTTGTCTGATTCGCCTGGATAACATCCTGGTTGGCCAGCAACGCGTCCAGCTTTGTCTGGTTGGCCTGGATCGTTTCCTGGTTGGCCAGGAGGAATTCCTGGTTATTGAGGATCGTTTGCTGATTGGCCTGAATCGTCTTTTGGTTGGACAGGATCAGCTTCTGGTTATCGAGTACGTCTTCCGTGGTCATTTAATTTGGCCTCCTCACGCTGGTTCCCAAAACCGGCGGATGAACATTAACGATGCTGTTTTTGTAATGAGTAAAGAAATGCTTGCTTAGCCAATGGCAATCAAACGGCCACGAATTACCTGCGTGCGCTGATCAGGTGTCAAACCGTTCTCCGGATATGAATTAGAGTTTTCCTGGCCGTCGGTGAAGAGAAGTAGATAGGCTTCAAGAATGGCGAGATGTCACAGAAATAGCGATATATCACGAGTAGCTAGCGATATTCAGCTATCACGTAGAAGAATCCTCGGCGGAAATTTTCAATCCCAGCTTCTTCATTCTGCTGCGAAGCGTCGAGACGGGCAGCCCCAGAATTTCTGCTGCTCCGCGCGGGCCTGAAACGCGTCCGCCGGTGTGTTGCAGAATCCTGCGAATGTGCGCCCGTTCGTTTTCGGCCAGGGTGATCAACTGAACCTTTTGGTTTGTCGCTGTGCGGATTGTGGCTTGCGGCGGCATTGGAATACTCAGGTCGTCATTGATCGAAATGGCGGGTTCCAGGTTGATGTCCGGCAGGGTGATCTTCAAAACATCTGTTTCAGCCATTAGGATGGCGCGTTCGATCAGATTTTCCAGTTCGCGGATATTGCCGGGCCAGTGGTATTGCTGCAGCGCCTTCAGGGATTCGGCATTGATTGAATTGATGACGCGGTTGAAGCGCGTGCAGTAGTGTTTGGCGAAATGCCGGATCAGCAGCGGGATGTCCGAAGTGCGGTCGCGCAGCGGTGGCAGGGTCACTGGAAAGACATTCAGCCGGTAATACAAATCGGCGCGGAACTTCCGTTCGCTGACCAGCCGTTCCAGCGGTTGATTGGTCGCGGCGATGATGCGGACTTTGACGCGCACGCTTTTCGTGCTGCCCAGCCGTTCGAAGATGCCGGTCTGTAAAATGCGCAAAAATCGGCCTTGCGTTTCCAGCGGAACTTCGCCGATTTCATCCAGAAAGATCGTGCCGCCATCGGCCAGTTCGAACCGTCCGGCTTTGCGCTGCAACGCGCCGGTGAATGCGCCTTTTTCATAGCCGAACAATTCCGATTCGATCAATCCGGCAGGCAGCGCGGCGCAATTGACGATGATGAACGGGCGATGTTTGCGTGGGCTGTGCATATGAATGGCGTGCGCCAGCAATTCTTTGCCGGTGCCGGTTTCGCCGCGCAACAGGACGGTTGTTTCCGCCGCTGCAACGTTCAACGCGTCACGCAGCGCCTGCTGGAAGACGTCGCTTGAGCCAATCATTTCGCCGAAGGGGTCAGGTTCGTCTGCTGTTCGCGCATCTTCAGAAAGCAGATTGCTCAGCTTGGCCTCAAGCTCTCGAATCTGTTCCTGATTGGCCAGAATGGTTTCCTGACTTGCCAGCAAAAGGTCCAGCTTCGTCTGACTCTGTTTGATCTGATCCTGATTGGCGAGAATCTTCAGTTGATTCGCGATGACTTCATCTTTGTGCATGGGGTTTCTCACAAGAGGGAAAACGGTTGGAATGATTTACCAGCAAAGCAACGGTTTGCCAAGCGATTCAACCGCTCCCGCACAGTGACGGTGCCGTACCGCGACCGTCACAGATTTTTTATAACCGTGGGGGCGTCGTCTCCGTCTTACATTCGTACTGAAAATTCATCACGATCATCAACGATTTTAAGATTGCCCGACCTTGCCCAAACTTGTAAGGAGTTATTCATGCCCGCAACCATACGCACGGCAGCTTGTCTGCTCTTACTGTTCACCTTTCGCCACCTGGCATTTTCACAAACGGCATCTCAGCAAACTGGAACCGGAACGATCTCCGGCACGGTAAAGACGGGCGAAGCTCCGGCAGCGGGAATTACGATTGCCCTGACGCCGGATCAGGGCGGACGCCCGGCAGGGCGAGGGCCTGGCCAGCAAATAGCGCCGGCGGCAGTGACAGCAGCAGCAACAACAGACGCAACGCAGGGGAAGACCGCACAAACCACCACGGATGACAAAGGGTTTTATACGTTCGCTGGTGTGGCGGCGGGCAAATATCGCGTGGCCTTGCTGGCCGATACTCTGGTTGTCGGCAATGGTGATCCACGCGCAACCGGGACTGCCGTCACCGTCAGCGATGGACAGGCGGTGGGGCAAATTGATTTCAAGGTTACGCCCGGCGGCGTCATTACAGGGCGCGTCAGCGAACACAATGGCCGCCCGGTCATCGCCCAGCGAATCAGCCTGATGCTGGTCGGCGAGAATGGGCAACCTCAAGGCTTCAATGGCGGCAATCGTGCGGGCTACGAAACAGATGATCGCGGCGTTTATCGCGTGTATGGCTTGCCCGCCGGACGCTATCTGGTCAGCGCGGGAACCGACACGAATGCAGGCAACCGCCCCGGCCCCGGCGTCAATCGCCGCAACCGTTATCCGTTGACTTATTATCCGAATGCGACCGATCTGGCGCAGGCGCAAGTCGTCGAACTGACTGCGGGGAACACCTCCGAAAGCATAGACATTGCCTTGGGCGAACCGTTGAAAACATACGCTGTCACGGGCCGCGCGGTGGATGCCGAAACCGGCGAACCTGTCACCGTCATTCCCATCAACGTCGGCAGAGCAGCCAATAATCAACGCGGCGGCCAGCAACAGGCAGGTCAGCAACAGCCCGGCCCGCAACAAGCAGCGCCTGGAGTAAGCACCGGCAGCGGCGCAACGAACCTGAAAGGAGAGTTTCGCGTGACGGGATTGTTGCCAGGCCGATACTCACTTTCGGTCAACACGCCGGGCAGCGAAGATACTGCCAGCGATTTTTACAACGACCCTGTCACCTTTGAAATCAGCAGCGATGACACCAGCGGCGTTGAAGTCAAAGTTCATCGCGGAGCCAGCATCAATGGCATCGTCATCATTGACGGATCAAAAGACCCGGCAGTCATTGCCCAACTCGCACAATTGAACGTCTCAGCGACTTCTCGCGGTGGCCAGGGGCAAGCCCAAGGTGGCCGTGGTGGTGGCGGTGGTGGCGGGAATAGCGGTTCTGGCCGTCAAGGCTTCGCACAAGTCAATCCTGACGGTACATTTCGCGTCAGCGGGCTGGCACCGGGAACCGTCCGGCTGAGCCTGAATGGGTTTGGCGGCGGCCCCGGTGGTGGATCAAGCGGATTTTCAGTCACACGAATTGAACGCAACGGCGCGGCAATGACGGGCGATATGACAGTCGCTTCCGGCGAAGTGGTCTCCGGCGTTCGCATCATCGTGGGGTACGGCACAGGCGTCATTCAAGGCAACGTCGTTGTGGCCGGAACGCTGCCCGCTGGAACACGAATGAACGTCACCGCGCGCCAGAAAAATTCCGCCACGGGCAGCTCATCGGGTCAGAATCGCCCGGCGCAGCTTGACGCCAGGGGCAACTTCCGGATCGAAGGCTTGCTGTCAGGAACCTATGAATTACGGCTGACGGCAACCACCGGCGGATTCGGTGGGCCGGGCGGCGGAGCAGGCGGCGGCGGACGTGCCGGTGGCGGACGCGCCGGTCAGCAAGGTGGTGGACAACAAGGTGGTGGACAGCAAGGTGGCGTTGTCACGATTCCGCAAATTCAAATCCCGGAAGTTGTCCAAACGGTCACCGTCATCAACGGACAAGTGGCCCAAGCGACACTGACCCTGACCGTTCCGCAACAGTAAAAAATGAAACCGACACTTCAATTTGTTCTCTCACCAATCGTGCTGTTTTGTCTCTTCCCGGTCTTTGCTACAACTGCCAACGCGCAACAGGCTGCGCCCCCGGCAGCGACAGCACAGATTGCCGCGCCAAAGGAACAGCCTGTTCCACGACGCGGAACGATCAAAGGCCGCGTGCTGGGCGATGATGGGCAGCCGCTGGCTGAAGTCCCCGTTCTGGCCTCCCCCATTGGACGCAGCGCCGCCGCACGGCGTCCGGGTTTGGCAGGTCCCGGCGGCCCGACAGGAGCACCGTCGCAAACTACAACGGATGAAGAAGGCAATTTCACCTTCGAGAATTTAATACCCGCTACATATTCAATCTCGGCAACCGTTCCCGGATACATCGCCCCCCCGGCGGAAGAAGAGTCCGGCGCAGGCATTTATCATCTGGGCGACCTGGCCAACATCACGCTGGTCAAAGGCGGCGTGATCACCGGCAAGATCGTCAATGCTTCGGGCGAACTGCTGACCGGCGTCAGCGTCAATGCCATTCGCACAGGCAATATCAACGGCGAAGAAGATGGCCTTCTACCGCAAGGCACAGGACAACAGGGTTTCGGACGCACCTGGCGCACGGATGATCGCGGTCTCTATCGCATCTACGGGCTGATTCCTGGCACCTACATCGTGCAAGCCGGCCCGCCGGCAAATGGCCCGGGCGGATTCGGCCCCAACTTCCCCTCCCAATACAGCGGAGACGCGCCGACGTACTATCCATCAGCCGTGCGCGACACCGCGGCACCCGTCGCCGTGCAGGCTGGCGGAGAGGTTGCGGGCATTGATATTCGCTATCGCGGCGAGAAGGGGCACGCCGTCAGCGGAAAGATTTTGGCAAAGGCGGACAGCAATCCGACGGCCTTTGCCAATGGCTTTAACGCAACGGTCATTTCTCTCAGCCTGCCCGGAACGGACGACATTGTTGCGACTGCAGTGCAGATGAATGGCGGCCCTGGGGGCGGAGGGGGCGGCAGGCGTTTCAACCAAGCATCTGACGGCGGCTTTGCGCTGTCTGGCATTGCCGATGGTGAATATGAAATCAGCGCGCGCCGCAACGGCTTCGGCGCGGACAGCGATGCGGTGGCCGCCCCGCTGCGCGTTTCAGTGCACGGCACGGATGTCGGCGGCCTGCAAATGACGCTAGTTCCACTGGCGTCATTGAGCGGGCGCGTGGTGATGGAACGCAGGCCGGGCATCTGTCCTTTGCCCCGGCGGGCGTTTATGGAAGAAGTGCTGTTGAATCCTGAACGCGACGAAGCCGCTGCGCGCGAAACGGCGCTCGGCCTTTTGAATGGGCGCATTCGCCCATTCGCGCCGCTGGCCACGGGGGATTTCACACTGCGTAATCTGGAAGCCGGACGCTGGCGCATCGCCGCACAATTGCCGGATGAAAACTGGTATCTGCGCGCCATCACGGCGGAAACCAAAGCGCCCGCGACTGCCGCGCGCAGAACAGCAACGCCTGCGCCGCCCACGCTGCCCCCCACCTTAACCAATGCCGTGCGGACAGGCTTCATACTGAAATCCGGTGAAAAGCAGACAGGCGTGTTGGTGGCAATTGCGGAAGGCGCAGCCGCCATCAAAGGCAAAGTGGTCAACGAATCAGGAAAGGCTGTCGGCAAAGTACGCGTGCATTTGCTGCCCGCCGAAAAAGAAGCTGCCGACGATCTTGTGCGCTATGCCGAAGCCTATACGACGGGCGATGGCAGTTTCCATTTCAAGAACCTCGCGCCGGGCCGTTACCTGTTGCTGAGTAAACCAATCAAATCGCAAGCAGCTCAAGCATCTGGCAATGCAACCGCCCGCCCTCTGGCCTGGGACAACGCGCAACGCACAGCCCTGCGCAGAGAAGCCGAAACCGCAGGTAACATCATCGAATTGAAAACCTGCCAGCGCATCAACGATTACAAGCTGATCTTGAAATAAGGCGCTGAAGACGGCGTTCAGAGTACCAGCTTTAGCTGGCAGCGGATCGTTTACGATCCCCGACAGGGCGGCTGAAGCCGCCGCTGCCGCCTGAAGGCGGTACTCTAAACGCCGTCTCACCCACCGCATTTTTCCAGCTATTCTTCGTCAATTGGGAATGCGTGTTTGTAATGCATGGTAGATTGCGCACGCAGTTCCGCCGCTTTCTCTTCGGGCGCGGTATCGCTCAGGAAATTGCCGCCGCCGATTTCAGGCCCAGCCAGATACTTCAGCAAATTTGGTTTGCGCAGTGGCGGATGGAATTCGATGTGGAAGTGAAAGCCGCGATAATCTCCCCCATCGGTTGGCGCTTGATGCAATGGCATAACATATGGGAACGGCGTCTGCCATAAGTTATCAAACCGGATCAGCGTTTCGCGCAGCACCGCCGCAAAATCCTTCACCTCGGCATCCGACAATGCAGCCAGATGCGGATGCGTGCGCTTCGGCGCGACGAACACTTCATAAGCATACCGCGCGAAGTACGGCAGAAAAGCGATGGCCGTGTCGTTTTCGCAAATGATGCGCCGCCCGTCCTTTGCTTCAGCCGCAAGAATGTCTTGAAACAGCGGCCTGCCGGTTTCGGCCAGATGGCGGGCGCTGACTTTCGCTTCGGTTTCAATCGTCTTAAAAACAAAGTTGGTCGCGTAAATCTGGCAATGTGGATGCGGATTCGAAACACCGACGACTTCGCCTTTGTTTTCAAAAAACAGCGCGTGGTTGATGTCCGGATGCGCGGCCAATTCGCTGTACTGCGATTGCCAGACACCCAGCAGGTTTTCGACTTCGCGCGGTTCCAGTTCGGCTAGCGTCAGATTGTGCTTCGGGCTGTAACAAACCACGCGAGCGATACCGCGCGCCGGACGATTGCGATAAATGCCTGGCGGCGCGGCCAATTCCTGCGGCGCGTCCCATCCAACACAAGGGTGATCGTTGTCGAAAGCATAGACACTGGAATACTGCGGATTCTGCTTGCCGCTGACGCGTGCGTTGCCTGGGCAGAGATAACAATCTTCGACGTATTCAGGTACGGCGGCTTCGCGCGGCTTCACGGTTTCGCCAATCCACGGGCGGTTCTGGCGATGCGCGGCGACAATCACCCACTCTTCGCGCAGCGAATGCCAGCGCTCTTCCCACTTTCCGGCCATCTCCATTTCGTTGCCCATTGCCTACTTTGCCCCAAGCAGTTGTTGTATCTCCGGCGAAGACAGATTGTCTTTCGTCACGACCTTGATGCCGGTATCAATTCGGCGTTCGGGCGTTTTGCCATTGAGCTTGTCCACCAGCGTTTTCACCCCGTCGTACCCCATCCGGTAAGGATTCTGAATGACCAGCGAATCAATCGTGCCGGCCTTCAGGTCTTCGATCAGATTCGGACTGGAATCGAAACCGACCAAGACGATTTTGCCCGCCAGACCTTTCTGTTTAGTCGCCTGCGCTGCCCCGACAGTCGAAGGTTCATTCGACGCGAAGAAGCCGTTGATGTCAGGATGCGCCGTCAGAATGTCCGTCGCGCGATCAATCGAAGTAGCGCGGTTGGCTTCGCCATATTGAAACGCGACTATTTTAATGCCGGGATATTTCTGTTTGATTGTGTCCTGGAACCCGCGCTCGCGCTCATCGGTCGAAACCGATCCGGCTTTCAAGCCAAGCACGGCGACCTTGCCTTTGCCATTGAGCTTTTCGGCCATTCGCTCTGCCGCCATCACGCCGCCTTGCAGATTGTCTGTCGCAACGTAGGAAACGTAGTTCTCCGTCCCGATCCCTGAATCGAAGATGGTCACCGGAATACCTTCACGCTGGGCGCGATCAACCACGGACACCAGCGAATCGCGGTGGGCGGGCGCCAACAGGATGCCATCCACACGGCGGGTGATGGCATCTTCCACCACGTTGATTTGCGCGCTGATGTCCATCTCTTTGTCCGGGCCTTTCCAGTAGATTTTGACGCCCGTCTCTTTGCCTGCGGCGTCGGCTCCGGCCTTCACGCTTTGCCAGAAAAAATTGGAAACGCCCTTGGGAATGACGGCAATAGTTCGCGCTTTGTTGGCGTTGTCCGCGCGTTTACACGCGGACATCAACAAAATAGCGAGGGTTAAAGCGAAAAGCAGAATCGCAACGCTGGGCTTTTTCATTGGTTTGTTTTTCCAAGAGAGTGAAGTTTATGATTGGCCGTCTTCGACGGCGCGAGTCGTGAAAGCAATCGAACAATCATCTTCTGGCTGACTCAATCGGCAAGAAGACGATTATTGGAGGGCGAACGTTATGTCATCACTTAATTTCGATCAACTCAGAGAAGAACTTTTGCGGCTTCCGCTGGAAGCCAAGCGAACAATCAAATCGGCGCTTCAGCTCGAACCCACTGAGCGGCAGAAGCTGCTCGACGAACTGACGGAGCAGAAGCCCATTCAACATCCCGAAGTCAAAGTGCACCTCGGCGAAGCTCGTGACTACACGCGCGAGATGAAGTGGCTGCGTGAGAACGCACACCTTTACCCTGGTCAACACCTGGCGGTGAACGGCGACCAACTTCTTGCTTACGGCGCGGATGGCGGCAAAGTTTTTGATGCGGCAAAGGCCACTGGCCAAAGGTTTCTGATGCACCGTTCGCCGGAGAAGGGCGAAATCTGGGGCGGAGGTGGTTGGTTATGAGTTGGAATTTCTCTTTCTCAACGCCGATTCATCTCGATGAGGATGAATCGGGTATCTATGTCACTGCCCTCTTGTCCGTAGCTGGCCGGGAAGTTGAGATTAATGGCTATCTCGACACCGGGGCGGCCTATTGCGTAATTCCGCGCTGGGCAGGCGAGCGACTTGGGCTGAACGTGGAGTCCGGGCAATCAATCACTATGCGAACGGGTGGCGGGCCAATGCCGACCTATCTACATTATGCCACCATCACAATAAGTACTCTCACTTTTGAAGACGTGCCCATCTGTGTGGCCAAATATTCCGCGTTTGATCGTTGTCTGCTTGGACGCGCTGGCTGGTTGCAAAAGGTACGAATGAACTTGATTACCTACGACAATGTCGTTTACCTAAACCTGCACGATCAGTAGCCTAGCTTGTGAAGTCTCAACTTTGAGTCCTCATGGCCACAGCACACCCTGTCCGCGCCGATTCATACACCGCAGCCACCACGCGCAAATCATCAACCCCCGAAGCAATTGAAACGAATGGCGGCAGACCGTCCCGCAACGCTTCCATAAACACGCGATGCTGGTTCAGCGGATTGGCGTGATCGCCCATTGCGGGCGGCACGACTTCGCTGATGGATTCAGCGCCGCTTTGCCCCCACGGCAAATCAATTCTCGCCGCCGTGTAGTTGACGACACGGCCACGGAAAGAATGCTTTGCTGATTCCAGCAATAACAGGCGGTTGTTCAGATATTCCGCGCCGCCCTCGG
Organism: Blastocatellia bacterium; assembly: GCA_038211695.1. Lineage (GTDB taxonomy): Bacteria > Acidobacteriota > Blastocatellia > RBC074 > RBC074 > RBC074. Next base: position 35,178 of record JBBQVH010000066.1, read on the forward strand.
TGCCGTGTACGGAAAACTGTTCGCCATACACAGACCATCCCATATCCAGCGTCGCCAGCGCGCCCGATTCAAATTCCAGAATGGCTGAAGCAATGTCTTCGCCTTCCAGCCCCGGGCAGTGCTGATTTTTGGTGATGGCCGTCGCGCGCGTGACGCGATCATTGTTCATCCATTCCATCAAGTGAATGTAGTGCACGGCCAGTTGAATGAAACAGCCTCCGCCGGTCTGTGCGGTAGATTCGCGCCAGGTTCGTTGTCCATCCAGCGCCTGCTGCGATCGGATCAATCCGCCGCGATGCATCAGCCGCGCATAAAAGTGGCCGACCTTGCCGAACCATCCCGCCGCGATCATGTCTTTCAGGTCGTGCAGCAACGGCTGATCGAAATAGCTCATATACAAACCGCTCGTGCCTTTTGCCCCTGCTGCTGCAGCCGCGATCTCTTCTGCCTCGGCAACCGTCGGGGCGACGGGCTTCTGCAACAAGACGTGCTTGCCAGCTTCCAATGCGACGATGGCTTGTTCGTGATGCAGGTGATTGGGTGTGTTGATGACGACTACATCCACATTGCCAGCCAGCGCCGCCGCATAATCCGACGTGGCCAACGGCGTGGAGCCATCTTTTGATAATACGTCTGCTGCCGCTGAGGCAATCGTCGGTTGCGTATCAATGCAGGCGACCACCTGCACCCAGTCCAGCACTCGATACACGTTCAGGTAATGCGCGGCGACCCCACCGCAGCCAACAAATGCCACTCGAAGTTTGCTCACAATGATTGATCCTTATAGCGGTTTGCAGTTGCGTGCGTCCTGAGCACGGCCTGGACGCAGGAGGTGTGGGACAAGATGGTATCTTGTCCCAGGCCAGCAGGGACAAGATACCATCTTGTCCCACAGCTTCCGGCGGTCGCACGCATCAGCAAACCGCTATCTGATTTAGATCGGTTTTCATATTGCTGTAAGGAAATGCCACAGAGTCACCGAGGCTCAGAGCTTCTGTAAATGTTCTCTGTGACTCCGTGACTCGGTGGCCAGTCCGTACAGGCAACAGAAAACTGATCTAGTCGCCGACGACTACATCTGGCACACGCCGCCGCGTCAGGTAAAGGGCAATGCTCATCCCAACAAACACAATGAACGTTACTGCCAGCGACTGTGCCAAACGCATCGGCAGATAGAACATCAAGGCACCCGATGCCATGACCGCCGCCGCGATCAATTTGTCCGTGATGTCGCGCTCTTTAAAAACCAGCCAGCCCATCAGCACGGCCAGCACGATCCCGGCGCGCTTCAGACTGATGGTGATGACCACCGCGATGTAATTGTGCGAGGCGAACTGCAACATATTGACGGCGGATTCCAGCAATCCCGCCATCACGACCCAGAAAGGAACCGACCGCATCAACTGTCCCCACGGCGCGCGCCGCGCCAGCGCCAACACGCCGAAGATCAAGGTCAGCCCCAGCCCGTAAGCAAACGAATGCGTGATGGCATCGCTCATTCTGACCAGTTGCGCGTCCAGCGGATTGGTGATGGAAAAGATGCACGCCACGATCAGCATGTAGCGGCTGCCCGGTTCGCGCACGATGGCTTTGAAGGGTTCGCTCCAACTGATGGCAAAAAGCTGCCGGTGCATGACCAGCGACCCAGCCACAACCAACACCACGCCAATCAGCTTCACCGTCGAAGGCAGTTCCCGCAGCATCACATAACCCGTGGGAATCAAAAAAATCGGCGTGAAGGCAATGAACGGCATGCACAAACTAAGCGGCGAAACCTGCAGCGCGCGGAAGTAGAGCAAGTTCGCAACCGCCACCAGCGCCACGTCCAGCGTCAGGTAGATCAGAAAGGTTGCCAGCGGCGAGAACGCCAACGACGAAATGCCGAAGATTGGCCCGGTCTCTTTCAACGTCACCTGATGTCCCGACCACAGCCGCAGGCCGAACACCGTCGCATAACTGCACGCCGCAAACAGCCGGAAGCCGAAAGTGACGGCAAACAAATCCTGCCCGGTCAGGGCTTTTTTGCGCGCGACATCTGTGACGACGTTAATCAACGATGTCGAAGTCGCAAACAACAATCCGATGACTGAGAGTCCGCCGATGTCCATTTAGAATTAGTGATTGCCCAAGGCCTCTTAGAATTAGTGATTGCCCTGGCCTTTTCGCCGCATAGCGGCGGCTGAATTTAGCCGTGGGTGAAGCCCACGGTAGGCAGGTGCAGCGATCCCGCGTCGCGTCAGCGACGCCTGAATTCAAACGTCGCTGACGCGACGTTTGCGCTTTCCCCGTGTTCCGTGGATTTCACCCACGGCTATAAAGAAATGCCTGGGACGCCGTGTCCGTAGCTCGACCGTAAGAGAGGGCTTGGGTTTTTGTGTGCGCCGTGTCCGTAGCCCGACCGTAAGAGAGGGCTTGGGGTTCGTAGGCTAGCCCTCTCTTACGGTCGGGCTACGGACACGGCGCACGCAATTATTTCAGAACTGCCCGCACGGTTTGAATGAGTTCGTCGAACTCGATGGGCTTTTTGATGTGCGCGGTGAACCCGGCGGCGAAGGCGCGCTTGCTGTCTTCGGGGCGACCAAAGCCGGTCAGCGCGATCGCCGGAATGCCGGTGTTCCGGGTTCCCTTTCGCCATTCCCGAATCAGGTCGTACCCGTCCATCTCTGGCATGGCGACGTCCGATAGGAGCACATCAAAGTCAGCGGCTGCGGCCAGGCGCAATGCTTCAGCGCCGCTGAGGGCCGTTTCGACCGTTGCGCCTTCGGCTTCCAGCAGAATGCGCATCATCTGACTCGTGCTGGCGTCGTCATCCACTACCAGCAGGCGCAGGCCCTGCAATCCGCTGGCTTGATCCCGCGCCACAGCGACCGCGCTTGGACTAGCGGATTCGCCGTACAGCGGCAACCAGATGGTGAAGCGCGCGCCTAGTCCTTTGCCTTCCGATTCAACCGCCACGCGTCCTCCATGTAATTCTGTCAACTGCTGCACCAGCGCCAGCCCAATGCCTAAACCTCCTTGCTGCCTTGTGGTGCGCGCGTCCGCCTGCCGGAACATATCGAAGACGTGCGGCAGAAAGGCGGGGTCTATGCCCTGCCCGGTGTCTTCAACTACCAGCCTGGCTTCTGACTCTTCCTGTTCCAGCCTGAGATATATCTGGCCGCCGGGTGGCGTGAATTTCGTGGCGTTGCTCAACAGGTTCCAGATGATTTGTTCAATGCGCATCGGGTCGGCTTCGACAATCACAGGTTCATCCGGCAGATTCACCTCAATCTGAATCTGTTTGCCCGCCGCCTCGGCGCACACGATTCCGAGCGCGTCCGTTATGACCTGGGAAAGAGAAACAGGTTGTAGATTGAGCGTCATTTTGCCCGCGCGATGGCGCGAAAGGTCCAGCAGATCATCAACCAGTTTTCCCTGAATCCTGATCGTCTGGCGAATGGTTTCCGCCGCGCGCTGCACGTCGGGCAGGTTCTGCGCTGCGGGATGGCGCATCAGCACCTGCGCGCTCATCTGAATCAGGTTCATTGGGTGTTTCAGTTCGTGCGAAAGGATGGCCAGAAACTCGTCCTTGGCCTGATTGGCGACTTCGGCTTTGGCGCGCTCTTGCGTCTCATGGATCAGCAAATCGGCGCGGGCGACTGCCAGATGTTGGCTGCCGGTCAGGTCACGCGCGATCTTGGTGTATCCGTGCAAGCCGTTGGCAAAGAGCGGGGTCATCACGCCGCTGGAAAAGAAGCGCGAACCGTCCTGGCGCAAGCACCAGCGTTCATCCACCACGCGGTATGATTCACGCGCCTTTTGCATCTCCTCTTCGGGGACTCCCGCATCCCGGTCTTCCGGCACAAACAGGGTTGCGTAGGATTGCCCGATCATCTCGGCTTCGGCGTAACCGAAGATCAGCTCCGCGCCCTGGCTCCAGCTTACGATCAGCCCCGCGGCATCCAGCGTCATGATGGCGTAATCGGTTGCGCTTTCGACCAGCAGGCGCAGGCGCTCTTCGCTCAGGCGCATCTGCACTTCGGCCTGTTTGTTCTTGGTAATGTCAATGAAGGCCAGCACTGCGCCGTCAATTTTGTCTTCGGTCGTGCGGTAGGGCAGCAACCGCGCCAGATACCATCGCCCGTCCGCGTCGCGCACCTCGCGTTCGATCAGCCGCAGTGAGTTAAACACCTCATCCGTATCGGCGGCCAGCTCGTCGTACTCCAGCCGGTGCGTAATGTCCGTCAGCGAGCGGCCAATATCGGCATGAATGATATTGAAAAGGCTGAGCGCACGCGGCGTGAACCGTTTGATGCGCAGGCCGCGATCAACAAAGACCGTGGCGATGTCGGTCGAAGCGATCAGGTTTTGCAGGTCGTCGTTGATATTGGTCGTTTCTTCGACCCTGTTTTTCAACTCCTGGTTGATGGTGCTCAGTTCTTCGTTAATGGATTGCAGTTCTTCCCGGCTCGTTTCCAGTTCCTCGGTCGTCGAGCGCAGTTCTTCGTTGATGGATTGCAGCTCTTCGTTCGAAGCCTTCAGCTCCTCGGTCGAAGTTTCGTGCTGTTCGATGGTCGCCTGTAATTGCTCTTTGGTGCGGTGCAATTCTTCTTCCAGGCTGCGCGCGACCGGCTCCGCCTCGCCGCCTCGATGCGCCTCGGTTTCGGCGCTCATCGTGCCTTCCACTTCATCGAACAGCACCAGCACGAATTCGCCGCCGGTTTCATGGTCGTGGATGGGCCGCGCGATCATGTTGACGTAAAAACTGCGGCCGTCACGGCTCAGTTGCACGCGCCGCGCTTCGACGCTCTTGTCCGTTTGGATGGCCTGGAAGAGCGTGGTTCGCAGGTCCAGCCGTAGTTCCGGGCAGATGACCTTCAGCAGGTTGTGCGACGGTTCGCCCTGGACGAATTGCAGGAACCGCCCTGCGCGGTCGGACAGATGCACGATGTCGTAATCGTGATTGATGATGACGCTGGGCGGGGCGTACTGCTCCAGCAATTTCTGATGCAGTTCGGCGAAAGGTACTTTTCTCTTCTCTCTGGCCTGTTCGATTCGCGCATGGATTTTGCTGCCCGGAGCGCCGAGCGGCAGCACGGGAATGCGAAGCCCCGCACGGGAAACCAGAGTGCCACGATAGATGCGATGCTTCTTATCCACCGTGGTAAAAAGGTTGGGCATGGCATTCGCCGATTCCGATCCGCCCAGAAACAAAAAGCCGCCCGGATTGAGAGAGAAATGGAACAGTTCCAACACATCGTTCTGCACTTCGCGGTTCAGGTAAATGAGCAGATTGCGGCAGGAGATCAAATCGAGTTTGGAAAACGGCGGGTCTTTGATCAGGTTATGCACGGCGAACAGAACCTTTTCGCGCAAGGATTTCTTGATGCGATAACGGCCCGGCTCTTTGGTGAAAAACTCTCGCAGCCGCGGCGGAGGAACATCGGCCAGGATGGATTCCGGGTATGCGCCTTCGCGCCCCGTCGCAATCGAGCGTTCATCAATGTCGGTGGCGAAAACCTGAATCTCCGGCGGTTGCGGCAATGCGGCGGCGTATTCGCTGAGCAGCATGGCGATGGAATACGCCTCTTCGCCGCTGGCGCAGCCGGGAACCCAGACCCGAATCTGTTCGCCCGCCTTCTTCTCTTTCAGCAGCAGCGGAATGACCTCGCGCTCCAACGCCTCGAACGATTCGCGGTCGCGGAAGAAGTTGGTCACGTTGATCAGCATGTCCTTCAACAGCGCGGGGACTTCGTCCGCGTGTTCGCGCAGGAAGTCGCGGTAAGGCGGCAGGCCCGGCAGTTGATTGACCTGCAACCGGCGCTCGATGCGGCGCAGCACGGTCGCGCGCTTGTAATGCGTGAAGTCGTGGCCGGTGCGCGCGCGCAATGTTCCCAGAATGTCGTGCAAGGCTTGTTCGGATTCTCTGGTCGCGTCCGATGTCGGCGTGACGTGCGACGGCTCGGGCGGATTCTCCATCGGGGGAAGCTCAATCTGTTTCGCATTCTGCCAGATCTGCAAGATTCGCTGGGGCATCTCAGTGACCGGCATCACAAAATCCACCATCCCGGTGGCGATGGCGCTGCGCGGCATTGAATCGTATTCGGCTTCGTCCGGGCTTTGCGCAAAGGTCACGCCGCCCTCTTCCTTGATCCGCGTCAATCCGACCGTTCCGTCCGAACCCGTGCCCGACAGCACAACGCAGACGGCCCGCGCCTTATGCGTGTCGGCCAGCGTGCGAAAGAAAAGATCAATCGCCACGTGCCGCCCGCGCGGGCGCTCGGTGTCCGATAGCAGCAGCATCTCGTCGTGCATCGAAAGGTCTTTGGTCGGCGGGATGACGTAGACGTGATTCGGCTGGACCTGCACGGTTTCGGTGACCTGTGTGACCGGCATCCGCGTGGCGTTTTGCAGCACGGCGGCGGCATTGCTTTCGTGCTTCGGCGACAGGTGCATGATCACCACAAAGACCATGCCATTGTCGGATGGCATCTGCTCGAAAAACTCCAGCAGCGCCTTCAACCCGCCGGCTGATGCGCCCAGTCCGATGACCGGAAATTTATGGCTCTGTGTTGGTTGTAACTCTTCTGCTGTCGGCATCGGCATTCCTGATCAGATGGGTCATTGTGCATGACCCTCTGCTCGCAAGTGGATGTAACTGGGAAGGTAAAATTTATCGAGGCCGCAGTATATCCAGACGGACTGCTGACGTAAAGAGTAGGGCGATTCATTCTCAACATTGTTGCCCGCGATGCGGCGAAGAGATCACGCAACAACCTGCTTCTCGTCTGGACAATTCGTTGGCGCTGGTTACACTGCTGCGCGACGTCGCCACATCACTTCGCATGACAACGACACAATAAACAGAGAGGAACCCGCGCTTATGAACAGACCACGAATTTCCTTGCCACCGACTTCCCTGATTGCTTCTGCCATCATCACGACGCTGCTCTGCGTATTGATGGCCATTCAAACGCCGCTGACCGCCGCTCAGTCCAATACGACCGGCACCATCACCGTGCAAGTAGACAAACCCGGCGCGGCGATTCCTTCCACACAGTTTGGAATTTTCTTTGAAGACATCAACTTTGGCGCGGATGGCGGGCTTTATCCCGAACGGGTCAAGAATCGTTCGTTTGAATTTCCCGTGGCATTGATGGGTTGGCAGAAGATCGAAGGCAATGGCGCAAAAGGCACGCTGACGGTTTCAGATCAAAATCCGATCAACGCCAACAATCCACATTACCTGCACGTCGGCGTTGAAACTGCCGCCGCTGCCTTCGGCTTGAGCAATGAAGGCTTTCGCGGGATCGGCGTACAGAAAGATGCACAGTACGTGTTTTCAGTTTTCGCGCGGCGCGATGAGAGCAGCCCGATTACACTGCGCGCCGAACTGGTAGATGCCAGCGGCAAGAGCCTGGGTCAGGCGAAGCTCGGCAGTTTTACCGATCAATGGCGCAAAAATTCCGTCACGTTGCGCGCCACAGCCACTGAAGCCAAAGCGCGATTGAATGTTTTCATCGAAGGGCGCGGTTCGATTGATCTGGACGAAGTCTCGCTCTTTCCCAAAGACACATGGAAAAACCGGCCCAACGGTTTGCGCTCCGACCTGGTGCAACTGCTCAGCGATCTGAAGCCCGGCTTCGTGCGCTTCCCTGGCGGCTGCATTGTCGAAGGCCGCGATTTGAAAGAGCGCTATCAATGGAAAACAACCATCGGCAATGTGGCCGAACGGAAATTGATCATCAATCGCTGGAATGTGGAATTCAAAAGCCGCAACCCCGACCGCGCGGCGGCGGATTATTACCAGTCGTTCGGCCTGGGCTTTTATGAATACTTCCAGCTTTGCGAAGACATCGGGGCGCAAGCCTTGCCCATTTTGAATTGCGGGATGGCCTGCCAATTCAACTCCAACGAACTGGCGCCGCTGGATCAGCTTGATCCGTACATTCAGGACGCGCTTGACCTGATCGAATTTGCCAACGGTTCGGTCGCAACGAAATGGGGACGTAGACGCGCGGAGCTTGGCCACCCAGCGCCTTTCAATATGAAACTGCTGGGCGTTGGCAATGAACAGTGGGGGCCGCAATACGTCGAACGATACGAACCCTTTGCCAAGGCGATCAAAGCCAAACATCCAAACATCACGCTGATTTCCAGCGCAGGCCCTTCGCCGCAGGGCGAACGCTTTGATTTTCTGTGGGGCAAGCTGAAGACCTTAAATGCAGACGTCATTGACGAGCATTACTACATGCCGCCGAAATGGTTTTTGGAAAACGCAGGGCGTTACGACAACTATCCACGCACCGGCCCGAAAGTCTTCGCGGGCGAGTTCGCCGCGCACGTCCCCGCCAAAGGCCGCCCCGACCGCCCGAACAACCTGGAAGCCGCAATCGCTGAAGCCGCGTTTATGACCGGCCTGGAACGCAACGCTGACGTAGTTCCAATGGCTTCGTACGCGCCGCTGTTCGGCCACGTCGAAGCCTGGCAGTGGTCGCCCAACCTGATCTGGTTCGACAACCTGCGTTCCTTCGGCACGCCCAGCTATTACGTCCAGAAACTGTTCAGTACAAATCGCGGCACCAATGTGCTGCCGGTGCTACTGGACGGTTCGCCAAAGAATGCGCAGAAAGAGTTGTACGCCAGCGCTTCGCTGGACAAACGAACCGGCGAAGTCATTCTAAAAGTGGTCAATGCCTCTGCCTCGACAAGAGAAGTCAGCATTATTTTGGCAGGAGCAGGAAAAGTGGGGAAAGCTGGCAAGGCATTCGTTCTGGCAAACGCCGACCTGACGGTGGAAAACAGTTTGAACGCGACTACGAAAATTGCACCAATGGAGCGGCAGTTGGCCATTTCATCCAATCCGTTCACATACACACTTGCGGCAAATTCACTGACAGTACTGCGCGTTCCTTCTTCGGTCCGGTAGTTTGAATTTCGCCAGCCGTGTCCTGTTTGCCAATGGCTCACGGTATTTTCAGTAGCTACAAATAGAAAAGGCCGACCCAATATATATATCGAGTCGGCCTTTTGAATTTGATTCCGGCAGCTACCTACTCTCCCACGCAGTTGCCCGCGCAGTACCATGGGCTCAAGAGGACTTAACTTCCGTGTTCGGGATGGGAACGGGTGT
>JBBQVH010000067.1:0-44129 GCA_038211695.1 Blastocatellia bacterium
CTCGGTTCGGGACCGAGAGGTCGAAGGTTCAAATCCTTTCGCCCCGACTTTTATCGTCAGCAACTTAAGGCTTCCATCTGGAAGCCTTTTCTGTTTTTACCGAACGTCAAAGGCTGGGACGACGGACTTCCGTTCGGTTTATGGAACGATGATCAAAGAGTGGATGGGCTACGAGGATACTCGTGCGGTTCTGCAAGGCGATTTCCCGTCGCTTGGCGTCTTCGCCTGATGGCAGGCCATCGCCAAATCGCAGGAGAAGCCGCAGCCGATGGAACCTTACGACACGATCATGAAGCTGCCCGGCGAACGGCAGGAAGAGTTTATTCCGTTGCTTCCGTTCACGCCGGGCAGCAAAGACAATCTGGCCTCGTGGATGGTGGCGCGCTCTGACGGTCGTATTGGTGGCTGATTCAGCTTTTTATGAGTGAAAAGGTCGCAGAGCAGCAACACAACTTTAGGAGCCTACTCCCGCTTCCGCCAGCATCTGCGCAATCTCGTCCTGGCTCAAACTCCAGCCCTGTTGCAGCACCCACACCGCCTGTTTCAAATAGTTTTGCGTGTACGGCACAGCCTCGACTATTGGGAGCAAGATGGTGACAGCTTCAATAGCGTACTTGATCGAAAGCTCTCGATTCGGTGTGGATTGCAGATGATAAATGGCAAGGTTTATCAGCGTCATCGCTACGTCGGGCAAATAGGCGGAGGGGTTGACGGCGGCGAGTTTGCGTTTGATGTCCAAGGCTTCGGCATATTCGGCTTCTGCTTCGGCCAACTCGTTTTTCGCGCCGTGCAAGACAGCTAAATTGTTCAGCGTCATCGCGCGCTTGGATTGATCCATGCCCGCAAACTCTTCCAAATATTTTTGATACCAGGGTTCAGCGTGATTAAAGCGATGATGATTTTGCAAAAACATGGCGTACTGAAAAACATTCTCTTCAGTCGCAAACGCACTGATCGAACGCTCGAAGTATTCGCAGGTATCGGCCAGCCAATTGGCGTTGTCGTAGGCGGTGCGTTCCAACAAGGCTCGTAGATAAAATTCGTCGGAGTTATGTTTTAGCTTGGGCAGCGTGCCCTGTTCGTAGTGTTCTTTTTCTTTGACCAGCCGGTTGTTTTCGTCCTGCATCTGTTCGCGTTCGCTGTCAAAGACGGCGCGCGCAGCGGCCACCTCGCCTTGATCGAAATGTTCCTTGGCGCGACGCAACCGGTCGGTGTTGATTTCGATGCGATTGAATTTTTCGGCTAAGCGCCGCACGTCCTGTTTGAACTGTTCAATTTGAGATTCAAGTTGGGCGACCTTTTGGCTGATGCCGAGGCGTTTTTCCGTTTGGTCTTCGGGTACATAGGCGAACAACTCACGCTGCGTTTCCAATTGGCTCAGCAGGTTTTTGTAATCATACGATTTGGCAAGAATCTGTGTGATGTTGACGGTGGAGTTCTGAACATCTTGAACGCCGATGTTGAATGAGCCGGATTGGTTAAGTTCGTTGGTCATGGCGTATGTCGGCTGACGATTGTTTTTGCGTTAGAGATGCTGCGGAAATTAGCCGGAGGAAAGGCTTCCGGTTAATTTCCGGGTAGTGGCGAAGTCGGGTGGGATGTCCGACAAACTTCAGTTTGTCGCAGTCGCAGAGCCAACGACAAACTGAAGTTTGTCGGACCTTCGTCGCCGAGTTCATCCCACTGGACTGCCCCACTACCAATTTCCCAATGTCCCTTTGAGGTTGTTCGTCGGCGCGTTATTTGTTGATCGTGATTGTGCTGCCCGACACGTCCTGCACACCGAGATTCCCTGAACCGATCTGGTTGATTGTGTTTTGTTTGACTTCGGATATTGGCAATTTTGCCAACAACGCTTCTAACTGATTCGCGATGTCAGGGTGGGCTGCCAGACGGTCTTCGAGCTTCGCTTCGAGTTTTCCCTGCGTCTTCGGGTCTTGCAGCGCGTCGGCGCTGAGGTTGAGCGTAATCAATTCATCGGGCGTGAATAATCCTGTGATCAAACTCAAGGCCGTTTCGCCCGTCTTTTCGCCGACTTTTTCCCCGGCTTTCTCAAAGGCCTTCGTTGCCAATGCGGTGACTAACGATGCGGCTAATGCTTCAACTACCATAGGTTTGAATCCTTTCTTTTGTGTAAAAATGCGGATCGTAGAACCTGAACCTTACTCCACGATCCTCATTTCGCAAATACAAAGATGGGTACTCTAACGGGACGCAGCTCTTCGATACTTGCTTCACCGACCCGTTTCAAACTTCCTAAATTCGACACTTTATCAATCATGCTGCGCGCGCAAAGTCAGTCTGTTCGCGCTTGGCCGCGAAGCAGGCCGAAATCATTACCGTGATTCAAAACAATGATTACTTCTTTGCCGCCCCTTGATAAGTAATCCACATCGGCGAAGCCCAGACGATCTCGCCGTCCTGCTGTTCGCCGCGCACGTAGTAGTAGCTCTGTTTGCCCGCTTCCGGCTTTTCATCGCGCCAGGTGAATTCGACCGTCTGCTTCTTCGGCTCGACGGTGTAGACGTATTTGTTGTCGCGGATGATGTGGACTTTGGCGAAGGGGGCAGTGCCGGTGAGCTTGACCTTGATCGTTGGCGGTTGCGCCGAATCGAACTGATCGCCCATCAGGTGATTGCCGCAGCGCACGTCGGCCAGAATGTCGTCAGTCGCACCGTAAACGTGCCGCTTCTGGAAAGCTTCGAGCAAGGCTGCGCGCGTTGGCTGAGTGACAATCAGGTTGCAGTAACTCATATGCGTCGAGATGTGGTCGCTGCTGGCCTCGAAGCCGAGCTTGTATCCTTTCGCCAGCGCCAGTGAGACGAAGCCTTTCTCGCGCCAGCCGCCGATGGAATCGCCAGCCTTGTTCGAGCGCGGCGCATCGGGCATTTCGTAATTCTGCCGGTCGCCCTGATAAATCTCGACGATGGGTTCGACCAGCGGATCGTTGTCGCGCCAGTCTGTGCCCATGTTCGTGCCCGAAGTGTGCGAGGCGACGATGCCTTTGAAGTGGCGCAGGTATTGATAAAGCATCTGCGTGTCGGGCGCATTGCCAGGCGTGGCTTCGTCAACTTTGGGAATGCGCGGCAGCGTGCGGACGCCGCGTTGGGCGAAGATGACGTTGCGATGGCCTTCGGGGTAAGCGACGCTGCGTTCGTAGCTGAACATCGGCGTGAACGAACCCGGTAGATGGAAAATATCCGTCAGCTTCTGCGTCATCCACCAGGTGTATTCGCGCCCGTGCCCGTTGTCGTGATCGCAGCAGCCCGTCCAATCCATGGCCGCAGCATCCAGCATGTAGCGGAACGAATCCCACAGCGCGCCGTCGCGCATGCCGTCCATCGAAATCTCAGTGTGCCGGTGAAACTCGCCGCGCACGATGCGGTACTCCGCGTCGCCCACTTTGGCGCGGTAATCGCGCAACCGCTTCACGTTCGGCGCATCGGCGGTGTCGGGCGCTGCCGGACTTTCAACCGCGGCGGGCGTCAGTTGAGCAGCCTTCACCGGGTCGTTGATGACGATGCGCGAGGCGTAGAGGTCGTTGTTGTACGGATCGTTGACTGCGGCGTAGGTGTTGATGCGCGGATAGAATTGCTGGCGGCCATCAGCCGAACCGACGACCAGCAGTTCGCCCGCCGCCGTCGAAGCCAATGCCGGGCGGTTGTCCAGCAGGTTGTCGCTGTGCGTGATAAAGATGGGATTCGTCCACGCGCCGCCATCGAATGAAACTACGTTTTCAAACCACACGCCGCCGATGCCGCTCCACCACGTCGGATGCGCCGTGCGGTAAGCCAGCCAGACACGCCCGCTGCGATCAACCGTCAGACGCGGGAAGCTGTTGAGCGGACGCGGCGGCGGCGTGGGCGTTTGGTTCGGGCGACGATTCTTCGCCAGTTCCGGATCAGGCTGCGCGCCGGTCATCCCATCGCTCTGCCGCGAAGGCGCATCAACGCGCTGTCTGCCGCTGCCGGGCAACACCGCGCCAACATCGGGCGGAGTGAAGGCGCGCTCGCCCTGCCACACCCGCACGCGAATCCAGCGACCATGATACAAGCCGATGCCCGACGTTTCATCCGCGCCGAAATCCTTGCCCCACTTTTCATCCGACTCTTCCCATGCCACCCACAACCGCCCGTCTTTGTCGTAGGCAATCGAAGGATAAGCTTCGTAACGCGCGCTGGCTTCCGCGGGCTTTTCCGCACCGAGCTTCGCGTTGGCGTCGAAGCTGCGCAGGTAAATGTCGTAATCGCCTTTGCGGTAGCTGTCCCACGCGACGGTCACTTCGCCTTTTGGCGAGGCGGCGATTGCCGGATTCCATTCGTTGGCGTTGGAAGAGCCGACGATGATTTCAGCGGAGAACTTGTCGCCCTGTTGCTGCTCGGCGTGAATCTGCGCGCGCCCGTTACGGAAGGCTTGCCACGCTACCCAGACATTGCCTTTCGCATCGGTCGTGGCGGCGGGCACAATGTCCGGCCCGGCGTCAGTCGTCAGCTTGAGCGTTTTGCCTGCTTTGCTTTGCTCAAATGACCGCGCGTAAAGATCGAAGTTGTTTCCCTGATTCGCCGACCAGAAGACCCAGACCCGGCCCGCGCCATCAACTGCAATCGCCGGTTTGTACAGATCGCCGCCCGCGTCTGAAACGGCGATTGGATCAAACCACGCGCCACGCGCATAACGCGCCAGCATAATCTGGTCGCCGCCGGTCGGCTCGGCCAGTTCGGCCATGTCTTTTTGCGGCCCGTTGCCTGCCCAACGCACGCCGGTGAATTTCGGGTTGGGTTTGAATTGCCAATAAGCCACCCACACGTTGCCGTCGCGGTCCGTGGCGGAGGCCGGGAAATCCTGATCGTCGCGCGAACGCGCAATCCCGGTGCTCGCCGGGACGCGGTCAATCATCACGCGCCCATCCAGGAACTTCGCCGCTTTGCCATAAGCAATCTCAGCCGGGCGAAATTGAAACTTGCCCTGCGCCGTCTCGACGGAAACTTCGGACGCCGAAGTGAGATTGCGAAACGTTGCAATCACGCCGTTGGCGACCATCGGCTGCCGCGCGGCGGGGTTGGCCGCATTGGCTGAGTTGAACGCGCGCGCCAGATGCGTGCTGGTTGTCCAGCGCGCGGTTGATGCCGCGCCGGAGTTCTCTTCCAACTTGTCGTCATCGTCAAAGCGCCACGGCTCAATGCGCGCAACCGTCCCGGCAGTCACCGCCAGCAAGCCGTCCCACTTCGTGCTCGCCGTATCGGTCAGGCCGAACAAAATGCGGAAGCTTATCTCCTCTTCCGGCGCAGCAACCGGCGCGGAAGAGGCGGCGGAAGTCGCAATGGCGCTGCGCGAGTTGAGCGTGAATTGCAGGAAGACTGCACAGACGGCAAGTAAAACCAACGGAAGGATCAACCGCGGGGTTCTATGGACTTTAAGAAAAAGAAAGTTCGGGCAGCGCACCTGGGAGCGCAGTGCTTCCAGCCTGCGGACCGTGGTGGAAAGGCCATTGGAGAAGAAAAGGGCTTGCGACCGCGGCCCGCAGGCTGGAAGCACTGCGCTCCCAGGAAAAACTTTTTTCTTAAAGTCTATAGTCATTTCCGATTCCTCCAGCGGCGAGCATTGTAGCGCCTCGTATATTTTTGTTGGTACATATAGCTTTCAGGATAATGTTTTGCATGGAGTCCCGGCTTTAGCCGGAAGCCTTCAGTTTGGCCAACGCCAAGCCTTCCGCCTGAAGGCGGTACTCCATGCTTCTTTTTCTTGAAATCTATAACAAGCTAACCGGTCGGTAAGCTTATGCGCTTGATCGTTTCCTCTGTCAATTGAAATGCCGCCTGATCGGCGGCGGCCAAAGTTGATCTGATTTAGAGCGCTGCTGTTGCCGATCAGGTTGACTTGGCCAATCCGGCTGAGGCTCGGGTCTGCGCGCTTCAACTACCTGATGCTGACCTTCACTGTATTGCTGATTTGCCCATCCGCTGTCAGTGCCACATCAAGCTCGCCACGACCGGCCAACATGCGTGGCAAGCGTGCGTTGACCTGATCGAGCCCGGCAAAATCGCCTTGTGCGCCGGCAAAAGTTACCGGCGCATCAGTTCCGCCAACCTTCACATTGACTGCGGAGAAAGAACTGCGAAACCGCAGTCCCGTGCCAAACAGCAACAGAAAAACCTGTTCGCCTTCAGGCCCCAAATCAATTGGCGAAGCGATAAGTTTGTTTTGCGTGGCGTCGAACTGCGCGACCGGCTCGTAGCTCTGCGAGCCGTTGGCTTTGACGCGAAGGACGACCGCGGCAGCGATGCCTTGCCCGCTCGCGTTGGCGGAGAACAGACCCGGAGCGACTGTGAAAATCTGCGCGCTGCCGGTGGAGACTGCCCCATCGCCGCTGGTGATGGTGATCGTCGCACTTCCGGTCGCTGTCCCTGCCGGAATCTGATAATTGATCTGCGTTGGCGAGACGAAGAACAGCGGGGAGAGTCTTTCAGTCCCCGCTCCGTCACGCACCTTGACGGTCGTGCCCGCGAGTATGGTCGGCAGCGGGATCGCGCTCGAAAACTGTGTGGTGGTGGCAAGGTTGGAGCCGAAGGCGGTGACAATCGCCTCACTGGCGAGCGCCGTTCCGCTGTAGCTCGCCGCGGAGACGGTCGCCACGCTGCCAGTGTTGCGTTTGATTTGCTCGATGATCAGCGGGCGCACCGCGTCCCAAATCTCGGTTCCAGTCGAGGTGCGATCCTGGATGAGCAGAATGGCGCTGAAGTTCAAGCCGAGATCAATCCATGGCGTACACCCGAACGCGCCTTGATCGCTTAACTCCGGCCCAGTCGTGAGCGGTTCAGGCTGCCGCGCCAGAAATGCCGGATCGCTATGCCACCAACCGAAGCCGTACCCCGTCAGCGTCGTCCCGCCCGGGCTGCGCAACTTCGGCAGCCCTGCGACCTGATTGGTTTCCATCAGTGCGATGGTCGCAGGCGAAAGGATGCGATTGCCGTTGTAACTGCCGCCGGCCAGCGCCATCTGCATGATTTTCGTGTAATCGCCCGTGTCCGAATTGGCGCCGCCCGCGATACGAGGGTTATCGGTCACGCCGTAAGTGAACTTCGTCAAGCCGAGCGGTTGGGCGACGAATTCGGCAAACAGATTGTTCCATTTTTTGCCCGTCACTGCTTCGGCCACGTAGCCCGCTACCTGTATGCTCGAACCGCTGTAGGCGAAGCGAGAGCCGGGCGGCGTGAACTCCAGCGGTTGATTGGCAATGTATTGCGCGCAGTCTTTGAGCGTGGTGTTCCTTTGATCATTCAAGCAAGGCGCGTCAACGCTCATCCCGGAAGTGTGATTGAAGAGCATCCGCATCGTCACGGCGTTCTTGTCCGCCGGCCAGTCGAGTTTGCCCTGCACGTAATCCTTCACCGGACGGTCAAGGTCAATCAGCCCCTGTTCAACCAGCTTCATGATCACAATTCCCGAAGGCATCTTTGTCGCCGAGGCAATCGGCAACACTGAATTCACAGTCAGATTGCCAAAGCCTTGCGCGTAGAGCGTCTGCCCGTTGCGCGAAACCATAAAGCTAAGCCCGTTCACCGCGCCCGGCACGAAACTCTGTAACTTGTTGGTCAATGCCGTCCAGTCATAGCCTGCCGGGGAAAGATGGGCGGCCGTAGCCTTCGGCGGCGCTCCCGGCGCTGGCACTCCGCTGAAGATGAGCAAAGCCAATGACGTGACAACGATCAAACGAGAAAAGTATTTGAAATGCATCTACTTGCTGTTCCTGCCTAAGATTGAATTTAGCGACCGGCCAGCCGGTCGCTTTTATTAGGAGCGCGGAACAACTTTAATAGTCGAAAAAACATTCGCCAAATCGCTTATGAGAGAGACGCACCTATTGCCAATGGGCTCCATTAAAACGCCAGCCGCGCCGCGAATTGAAAGGCGCGCGGCCCGCCCGATCCAAAAACTTGTCCGGCGCGTCCGCTTGGCTGACCGTAGTTCGCTTGGTTAAGCACGCTGCTGAAGCCCGTCAGGTTGGCGACGTTGAATAGATTGAAAGCTTCGCCAATCAATGACAGCCGCACGTTTTCTCTGATTTTGATCATCCGCGTCACGCGCACATCCTGTGTGATGAAGCTGTCGTCGCTGGAGAATTTGTCGGGCAGCGTGATGGGGTTGATGATCTGGTTTTGCGGCGTGCGAGGACGAATCACCGTGACGCTGCCGTCGGCGTTGGTAACGCGGCGGGTCTTGGTTTCCACGTCCGCGTTGTACTGCTCCACCAGAGCGCGCAGTTGCGATTGGCTTAAGCCCGCGCCCAGCGTGTTCGGCTTTGTTCCTGGCAGCAGCGTCGTGCTGATGCCGTCGCCGTCTAGGTCTAATGCCGCAAGCAGCGTACTCGAAGGCGCGCCGCTGAAAGTCTGCGATATCATTGAGACCGACCAGGTGTTGGCCAGCCCGCGCAGCAGACCCGAAGAGCCTTTGTACTCCGGCAGATTGACGATGCCGCTTACCGTCAGCCTGTGTTTGCGGTTCGAGCCGATGTTGCCGTAGCCCGAGCGGTAATTGTCCTGCTCATAAATATCAACAAAGCCCGTGTACTTCGCCAACGCGTAGCTGGCCGTCAGTTGGTAGCGCGCGGAAAAGCGTTTGTCCAATTTGACGTGCAAGCCCTGATAGCGGTAGTTCGCGCCGCTGGCGAAAACATTGATCGCGCCGGTCGAGCATTTGTCCGCCGGGTTGAGTGCATTGGTCTGCGCCGTCGTGCATTGCGGGATTACGGGATCGCGGGTGAATGTCACAACGCCCGTCGTCGCATTCACGGCTGTCACTTTGGGTTTCAGGAAATGGTTGCGATCAACACCGAACAGGCTTTGCAGTCCGCCGAAATGGACGTAGCGCCGCATGACGTAATCGGCTTGCAGCACCAGGTTCTTCGCCAATTCACGTTGAAAGCCGATGTTGGTGTGAATGCCGTAGCCGATGGTGTGGTCGGGGTCGAAGATGTTGTTGCCTTGCTTGAGCACTTCGATTCCGCGCACCGCGAGATCTGTCCCGTTGCCGAGCTTTGAAGTGATAGTGGAACGGAGGCCCGCCAATTGCGGCAACAAATCTTTGCCGCGAAAGTTGGTTGGGACGGCGGTGAAGGTGATGCCGACGACCGACCCATCAACCGATGTGCGCCCGTTGCCCGACGGCCCGACAAAACCGCGTTCGGCAAAGCGCGGGTTGATATTGCCTGCCTCGTGATAAATCCCCGCGCCGCCGCGCAGCACGGTCTTCGCGTTCTTGCCCAAGCTCCAGGCGAAACCAACCGCCGGATCGAAGTTGTTTTTATCGCGCTTCGGCGCGCTCAAGTTGCCGCCGAGCAGCGGCGCTAGATAAGCCGGACGATCCAAGTCGTGATTGAGCAGATTCGTCTCAAACGAATAAGCCATCCCGTAGTTGAACGTGAAGTTGGGGCGGATGCGCCAGGCGTCTTGAAAATAGAAGCGCAGACGGTCGTTGCGCGAAGCGCTGTCAAAGTTGTAAGGCGCGGGCAGCAAGTCGGGGCCGATCCCGGTCGTGAAGCTGCGCAGAGGGAGTTGCAGGATTTCGTCCAGCGTTGGCGGCGCGCTGCTCGCACCGCGCAGGCTGGCGGGCAGTGTGGCATAGATCGTTGGCGCTTGCGATTGCACGTTGCTTGCCCCCCACAGCGTCAGCGTCGCGGGTTCATTCGAGAGCAGACTGGCTTTGAAGTAAAGGTGCTCCCACTCGCCGCCGAAGCGCAAACGGTGTTCGCCGCGTTGCCAAGTCAGGTTGTCAACCAGTTGATAAGTGCGCGGGAAGCGCGTTGTCGGGACGCTGGTCTGATTGCCGATGCGGAATTGCGCCGCATCGAAGATCACGATTTGCGGGCCGCCCAAGCCGATGCAGGCGACCGGGTCGGAGCATTCATCGGGCGTCGGCGGGTTGAGATGATTGCTCAGGTAACCGTAGGAATAGCGCAGATCGTTGACCAGCTTCGGCGTCAACACCGAAGTCAGCCCGCCCTGAATCTGGCTGGCGAAATTGCGTCCCGATTGCCAGTTCGACGGCATAAACGTGCCCGCGGCGGGCGGCGCGAACGAATTGTTCTTGTCCAGGCTGAAGCGCAGAAAAGCGTTGTGCCGGTCGTTAAGCTTTCCGTCCAACCGCAAATTGAAGAGATTGAAGTTGAGCGGGCTGACGTGAATCAAATCGAGCTTGGAGAAGATTGGGTTGTTGTTGTTGACGACGAAGACGCCGTCCTGGTTGTTGTGTTCGTAGTTGGTGAACCAGAAGAAGCGGTCTTTCTTGATCGGGCCGCCGAGCGAGAAGCCCGATTGACGGCGCGCGAAGAACGGATCAGGATTTTTCGAGTCGCGCCCAAAGCCCGGATACGCCGATAGATTGTGATCGCGGTAATAGAAAAACGCCGAGCCGTGCAGGTCGTTGCCGCCGCGCCGCGAGACGATGTTGACCGCGCCTGCCGAAGTCGTGCTGTTCGACAGGTCGAAGCTGAAGGTCGAAATCTGAAACTCCTGCACAGACTCTTGCGAAAAGTTCTGCGCCGAACCGCCGGTGATGCGGTCGTTGACCGTGCCGCCGTCCACCGAGATACGCGTTTGCGAAAACAACGCTCCGCCGACCGAGACGCGCACGAAGGTGTTGCCGAGCGCGCCGGGATTGGCGACCGAGTTGACGTTAACGCCAGGTTCGAGCGACGCGAGCTCCAGGAAGTTGCGGCCATTGAGCGGCAGATTCTCAATCTGAGCGCGGCTGATGCTGCCGTCCACTTTGTAATCGGTCGTGTTGAGTTGCGGCGTCTCGCCCGTGACCGTCACTGTTTCGCTGGCCTGCCCGACCTGCAACGCGAAATTGATCGTCGCGTTGTCGCCGATCTGCAAAGTCAGGACGCGGATTTCGGTCTTGAAGCCGGTCATTGTCACTTTGATTTCGTAGGGGCCGGGTTCCAGGTTTTCAACCTGATACTGGCCGTTCGCGGAAGTCGGGGCTTCGCGTTCCGCGCCCGTCTCTCTGTGCTTCACGGTGACGCGCGCGCCAGCGACGATGGCTTCCGCCGCGTCCGTGATCGTCCCGCGAATCGCCACTGTTGGAGTTTGCCCGACCGCCACCGCTTGCCCGATGGCCAAGATGGCCAGGTTGATCAGAGTTGCAAAAAGGCTTCGCACAACTCGATGCTTTGTCATCGCTACCTCCTATTGTCTGGTGCTTAGTTTATTGAACCGGCTGGCCGGTCGGTGCGTTGTCAGAAAGAAAAAACGCTAGGATACGTTACGGATAACGTTTAGCTTTTGTCATTACCCAACTCTTTGCTCGCCTCGCGCGGTTTCTTCGTCGCGTAGCGACGGTGTGAGTTTAGGCCGGCGTTTTAACGCCGGTTCGATAGTGCATAAGCCTCGCGTCGCGTAGCGACGGTTGAATCCACGCGCGCCTCGCTCAACCGTCGCTACGCGACGGGCGACCAACCACGACCGCGTTACCGGCGTTAAAACGCCGGCCTAAACTCAGCGCGTCGCTACGCGACGAAGAAAAATTCGCGGCGCGTGAAAACTTTGTGGGTAATGATAATCGCTTAGCTCCCCGGCGTGGGTTGTTTAAGCCTGCCCGGCTTTCAAGCCGAGATAATTCAGCGCGTTCAGCGAGAAGAACATCGCCAGTTCCTTTTCGCTGAACTTGATCTCTTTCTTGTCGGCCTGTTTCAGGATGAACTCAATCCACTCTTTTTCGGTGTACATCCACTCGAAGACGGGGAAGTCGCTGCCGAACATAATCCGGGTTTTCGCAGGGCCGTTGAGCGCGCGCCGCAGGTAATCCAGATAATGGCGGATGCCTTTCTGGTCGGCCACTTGCCAATCGTCCAGATCGAGCCAGAGGTTTTCGTGCTGCTCGGCCAGTTGCAGCATGCGGTCGGGAGCGGAAACCGTCTTGCCGTTTTGCTCGACGGGATTGACGCGAATGCCCGCGCCACCCGCGCAGATTTTGAGTTTCGGAAAATCGCGCAGAATGTCTTCGTAAATCGCCGGATCGCTGAAGCCGCGATCCATCGTCGCGTCAATCATCACCGGCACGCCTAATTCCAGAGCCTTCTCGAAGAACGGGTAGCACCACTCGCGGTTGTTCGGCTTGGTTTGCCAGAGCGTGCCGACCAGTTCGCCGTAGCCTTTGAAGCCGTATTGCTTGACGGCCTTTTCAAACAGCCGCACGCCTTCTTTGCCGCGCCGCACATCAATCGCGGCGAAGGGCACGAAGCGTCCGGGATACTTCCGGCAAAGCTCCTGCGTCGCTGCCAGCATCGGCTCGACGCGCTCGCCTTTCGGATCGCCTTCGGACACAGTCGCCAGCGGGCGCATAAAATCGAGTTCCAGCAGCACGGAGGTATCAATGCCTGCCGCGTCCATCTCCGCCAGAAAGCGTTCGGCCTGATCCTCAAACGTGGCGCGGCGCGGGTAGCGGCGGCTGTGGGTGTATTTGCGGACGAAGAGGTCTTCCTGTTCCTTCGAGTCGAATTCGAGGATGCCGTTTTTGAAGCGCGACCAATGGGTGATTGCCTCTTTGCGATCCTGTTCGGTGATCGGCATCTGCGGATCGAAGGGCTTGGCTTCGCTCTTGGGTATGTTGGCTGCCGCGGCAATACTGCGCGGCAAGCCGGTGATATGAGTATGCACGTTGAAGGTACGGCTCTTGATGCGCTTCTTCAGCAAACCGCCGGCGGGCACGCCGCCTTTGGCTGGCGATGCCAACAATGATTGACCGTAAGCGACAGGCGAACAGAGATCGCGGCCCGACAGCATCGCTCCACCCACGGCCCCGGCGGTCAGCGAGAGCATCCGCCGCCGCGACAAAATGTTGAATAACTCCGGCTCGTTCATTTTCATTGCGTCCTCTCTTGGTGTAGTTGGGGAATGGCCTGCTTTCACTTCACGCGCTGCACGGCAGGCGGTTTGTAGTTGTTGTTCAACAATTCGGATTTGGGCAGATAGGCGCGCAAATTCAGATTGAACTCGCCACGCGGCGCGGGCAGCCAGTTTGATTCGTTACCCGGCGGCGCTTCGTGTTGCAGGTAGATCGTCAGGCCACCGTCCGCATCGTATTTCAAATCGCGCGTGCGGTCGCCCAAGGCGTAACGATTGATCGGGTTTTCGATCAGGAAAAAGTCCGCCGCATAAAGCGTCAGCGACCAGAACTCGTGAGCGGGCGGCAACTCGCCTTTGGGAAAACGCAGTAAATATTTGTTCGCTCCATTGAGCGGTTGGCCGTCGCCGTCTACGTCCGTCGTCAGATAAGCGGCCTCTTCCGGGATAAGCTGGCCGATGCCTTTTTCCGCCACAATGGCGCGGAAAAGATAATTATCGCCGAACGCGCCGCCCGTGGTCGCCAACAGCCAGCCGCCTGAGCGGCGCAGCGTCTGGTCGCCTTTCATCGTCGTAATAATCTGCCGCCCCGCCGCCAGCGCGCGCCGCAAACCTGCTTTCGTCGCTTCATCCAACCGTTGGCCGTCAAAGCCATTTTTTACGCTCAGGCCGATGGCCGCGAATTGATTGAGCAAGGCGGTTTCAGAGGCCGGCGGCGGATTGCGCCGCATCAGCGCGCCCATCTGTTCGAAGAATGCCAGCGGATCGCGGTTGGCTTGCGCTTGGTTGTTGGCGACCGCGGCTGGCGCGGCTGGCGCGTTGGCGGAAACCGTCTTTTTACCCCACTCGCCCAGTGGCCTGAGCGTCATGCGATCTTGCAAGGCTTGCACGTCCGGCCAGTCGCGCTCATCTACAATCAGCGTTCGCACCAGTAACCAGACGGAGTTGGTTGGCGCGTCAATCCGCGTGACGCCTTTGGGCAACGCGCCTTTCCATTGTGGGCCGGCGATGACGTAATCGGCTTCAGCACTGGGGGAGTTGCGTTTGCTGATGACTTTGAAATTGTTGGTGTAGGCGTCATAGAACGCATAGCTGCAATAGCGCCCTTTGGCGACGGGCGTGTGCAGGATCAGCGGTTCACGCGCCAGATCGAGCCAGGCGCTTGAATAAGCCGTATCGTTGTTCGGCGAAACGACCAGCCGGTCGGCGGGCGCTGCCAGCTTGCGGCGATGGCGGAACTGATTCAGCCCGCCCGCTTGCGCCAGCGACTGCTGCCTGATCTGCTCCATCCTGACCAGCGGGAAACCGTAAATGTAAGCCAGCGTGCCAAGCGTGAAGGCCAGTTGTTCACGCGCTTTGGCAGGCTCGCTCAGCGAATCCGGTTTACCGGCCTCCTGCGCCAGCGCAAGCCGCGGCGCACAGAGCAGCGCCAGTAAGCTAAAGATGAGAACCGCTTTTCGCATGCTTCTTCCCCATTCAAAAATAGAGCTTTGGCTTACATCTCCTCGATCAGTTCCAGCGACCGTGCCAGCGCGCGCCCGACGGGTTCCAGCAATTCAGGCCCGGTCTGTTTGTCGTCATCGCCCCAGGTGTGAAAGACCTTGCTCGCGCCGAAAAAACCATAGGCGCGATAGCCGCGCCGCAGGTACTCCGCTAATTCGCCCTGCAGATTGTCGGTGCGCGGTTTGAGATCGGGGAGGTTCGCAAAAGACTTTTCCAGCAGCGGCACAAGCTCCGGCGCAGCGGCGAAGCTGGGCGTCCCGCCACGGCGCAGCGCAGCTTCGCGAGTGAGCAGCGCGGCTTGCCCCGGCGCGGCGATGTTCCAGTTGGCGATGGTCGCGCCCATGTGCAGCCAGGCCTTGACCTCTTTCGGCGGCGGCAAAATGTCGAGCAGCGCATAAGCGCCGGTGCCGCGCGTTTCGTGGCCGGTGTTACCGGAAAAAATGTAACGGCATTTCGTTTGGCGTTTGCCGAGCCAGCGCGCTAAACCGAGAAAGAGCGCCACGCCCGGCCCGCGTTCGCCGCCCGATTGCGTCAGCGCGCTGATCGGCGTGGTGACGACGATCAAATCTTTGCCTTTGCCGATGCGTCCCATCGCATTGCGCGGGCGTACGCCGGGTTTGTCTTCGCCGTCAACGATGACGGCGGCTTCCGCTCCGCGCTCGGCGGCGGCGAACAGCGCGGCTTTGTGTTTGTAGGCGACGCCGACCAGCGGGATTGAGCACCACGGCGCTTCGTTGCGTTCGGGCGGAGCGCTGCGGCCAAGCAGTTCACCGGATGCCGTGTTGATCGCCACGACAGCGGCCAACGCGCCGGCCTTGCCCGCCTGATTCACTTTTTCCTTGATCGCGTTGTCCAGCGCCAACCCGCCCTTCGCATCTTCCAGCACCCAAATCTTGCCTTTCAAAGATTCGAGCGGCGCGCCATCGGCAAGTTTGGCCAGCGGCGCTTTGACAGGCTTCGGGCCGGTTGCGGTCGGGAACCATTCAGGGTCACCCGGATAGGTCATGCCACCGACTTCAACCGTGCATCGCTTCAGATCGAAGATGCGGCGCGGCGCACAGAGCAGGTAGTCCGCCTCAAACCCGGCCTTCTTCAATTCGCCGTACAGCCATTCCGAAGTTTTCATATCAACGGCTGAGCCGGTGCGATGGCCGCCCATTCCAGTGTAGTAAACGACATCGCGGTAGAGGCTCTGCCCGCCCAGCGGATCGCTGTCTTTGTCCGGCGCACCGAAGGCGAGCGCACCCGACCCGCTCAACCAAGCCGCGCCCAGTGCGCCGCCCAAACCTTGCATCGCTTCGCGGCGATTCAACCGCAGGGACGCGCCGAGTGTTTTTATTGTTTTCTCGCCTGTTCTCTCGCTCATACTTTTATCCTCGCTTGTGCCTTGCCTGTTAGGATTGAGTCAAAATAACTTTGCCAAGCTTTCAGCGGCTTTGCCGCCCGATGTGCGGAAGGCCTGTGGCCTTCCGCAGTGCGCCAACTTTCCGAGGGGCTATGCCCCAAACGTCCGGGGCGCAGCCCCAGAAAGAAGCAAGTCGCTTACCGGCAAGTCAGAGACTTGCCGCACATCAGGCGGCAAAGCCGCGAAGAGTTGGTAGATTTATTTCATTTTCATTCTTAAGCGGCCTTTGCCAGACCGAGGTCTTCGTAAATCGTGCCGCTGATCGGCAGGCGACCGATGAAAGCCGTCGCCAGGCCGTGCTCAGGATCGGCAAAGGCCTGCATCCCGCTTGCACCGGCGTGGCCGAAGGTTCTGGTTGAAGCGTGCGGCCCGTAGCGTTCCTGCAATTGTTCGGCGGTGCGTCGTTGATTCTCCATCTTCGGCATCGTCATGCCTTCCGGGAGCGCCAGATTCAAGCCTAATCCCCAGATGCCCATGTAACCCAATCCGGTCTTTGGCGTCGTCATGGCTTCTACCACCTGCGGCGAGAGAATGCGTTTGCCGTTGATCGCGCCGCGACCGAGCAGCATTTCATAGAACCGCGCCAGCTCTCGCGTCGGCCCGATGCCGCCGCCCGCCGGCTGGCATTTGACCACTTCGGTCTCCGATGTCAGGTAGCCAGAAGCGAAGCGGCCTTGCGCTTTGTAACCGCGATAGCGTTCGAGCGGCATCCCGCACCAGGAGTCCGCCATGCCGCAGGGTTCGTAAACCTCCGCGCGAATGACATCCTTGAAGTCGCGCCCGTAAAGGCGGCGGCAGATTTCGGCGATCACGATGATGCCCGCGGGGTTGTAGCCAGGTCCCAGTCCGAGCGGCGGAAGCTTGGCATTCGCGCCCATCGCGCGGTAAGGCTCGCGCGGCGCTTGAATGATTTTGTTGACCAAATCGGCAAACGTCGGCGGCAGATTCGTCGGCCCGGTATAACCGCCCAGATGCGCCGTGTGCGTTAGCAGGTGGCGGATGCGCACGTTCTCTTTGCCATTCACGCCAAACTCCGGAATGTACTTTGTTACCTTGTCATCGAGGTCGAGCTTGCCGCGCTCCCAGAGCTTGAGCAGGCAGGTGCAGGAGGTCGGTTTGACGGCCGAAGCCCAACCGACGAGTGTGGCCGGCGTGTAATCCGCGCCGCCCTGCGCTTTGCCCCAGGCCAGATCGGCGATGACCTTGCCTTCGAGCGACAAATAGAATTGACCCGCGCCGCCCTTCGCCGCCGCTTCTTCAATCACCTTCGCCGTGCGCGGCAGCTTTTCCTTGATGGCCGCGAGGTTGCCTTGTTCGGGCTTCGTGGATTGTGCCTGCGCGCTCTCGGCCAGCGCGACTGCGCCGAGTGTGGCGACCGCGCCTGATAGCCATTGTCGGCGCGTCAACGCATCGCCGCGTGTGCTTGCTGAAAGTTCTTCCGTAAGCATTAGCTTTTCTCCGTGGTTGATGTTTTGGTTTTATGTTTGGCCGCGCGCCGCACTCCCAGCATTCGGCCGACGGTCAGTTCCGTGATTTCGTCCACCACCTGCTCGCGCGTCAACCGTCCATCTGCGCTATACCAGTGCGCCAGCCACATCATCACGCCGAAAACGCTCAAAGCTGTGACCGTGCCATCCAGCACCGGCGCTTGGCCTTCGTCTTTGATCTGCTGAATGGTGTCGCGGACGAATTCGTAAAAGGCGCGGCGGCGCTGCGTCACCTGGCGCTGATGCGCGCGCGCGAGGCCCGTCACTTCGTTGATGATGAGCGTGATCGCCTGGCCGTCATCAATGATCAGATGCGCATATTGCCGGATGATCGTCCGCATTCGCTCGACGGGATCGGCCTCAGCTTGCGCGGGAACGATCACGTCGGCCTGCACGCGATCCATGGCGTAATTCATGATGCCGAACAGCAACCGCTCCTTGCTCGGCAGGTAGTGATACAGCCCGGCTTTGGTCAGCCCGACGGCCTTGCCGATGTCGTTGAGCGTGGTGGCGTCGAAGCCCTGCCGGTGGATGATGTCTGCCGCCGTTCGGTAGATGTCGTCCAGCCGTTGATCTTTCTTCGGCTTTCTCGCCTGGCGCGAGGCGGCCACAACTGCCTGTTTGATATTCATTCTTTTCTTTGGTTGAAAGAGATGGGGGACGGCTGCCTTTACAAACCGGCCAGCCGGTTGGTTTTTATATCAGCAACCAACATCAAGTCAAGAGAACTATTGGTCGAAGTGAAAGATTGTTGGTTGCCGCAGATGATCAGGCGATGAATTATCTGAGCTTTGCTCAACGCGGCACGACAGGCAACATCGGCAGGGCCAGGCTGCAACTGCGGCGTCAGCACGTGCCCGCCGACCGTCGGCACCGGATTGCCGGGTCGTATTTGAAAGCGAGCGGCGCAGCCTTTCCGTTCAAACGCAGGGATCGAGCTTGATGCCGTCAACTTCCCAATTGCCTCCGGGTTTGCGGCACGGCCACAGCGGCTCTTTCATCTGCGCTTCCCATTTGGCTAATTCTTTCTTCAACTGCTCGACAAGCTCAGGATGCGCGGCGGCCAGGTTTTTCTGTTCGCCGATGTCTTTCGACAAATCAAACAGCCAGTAATGATCCCCGCCTTTGAAAAGCTTCCAGTCGCCTTTGCGAACTGCGGCGTTGGGGCCGTTACGCCAACACAGAACTTCGTGCGGCGAGGTCTTCTTCTGTCCCGTCAGATAAGGCATCAGGTTGACGCCATCGTAAGGGCGATCCTTCGGCATTTCGCCGCCAGCCAGGGCCACAGCCGTCGGGAACAGATCAAGCGACGAAATCACCTGATCCGACACCGCTCCGGCTTTCAGCTTCGCCGGATATTGCATCGCAAACGGCACGCGGAAGCCGCCTTCCAAATGCGTCAGCTTGCCGAAGCGCAAGGGGTCGTTCGTACAGGCACCCGTATAAGTCGCGCAGCCGTTGTCGCTCAGGAACACCACGAGCGTGTCTTTTTCCAATCCCGTGTCGCGCAGCTTTTTCAGAATCGCGCCGACGCCGTCATCCAGCGCGCTGACCATTGCCATATAAACGCGGCGGCGTTCATCTTTGACGTTCGGAAAACGGTCGAGGTATTTCTGTGTCGCCTGGAAAGGTTCGTGCGGCGCGTTGAAGGGCGCATAGAGAAAGAATGGTTCCTTCTGATGACGGTCAATGTAGGCGACCGCTTCGCGCGCAAAAGCGTCGGTCAGATATTCGTCTTCTTCAACCGGCGTGGTGTTGCGATAGATCGGGTTCTGCGGCGACCGCGTGCCTTCGCTACTGGCACCGCCTCCGCCCGCGGCGCTGGTTCGGGTCATCACGCCCGGTTTGTTCGGATCAATGTACAGATTCGCGCCGAACAGGAACCCGAAGTATTCATCGAAGCCACGTTGCGTCGGCATGTATTTATCATTCATGCCCATGTGCCATTTGCCCACCATCCCCGTCTTGTAACCGGCTTTCTTCATCACTTGGGCCAGCGTGATTTCAGTCAGCGGCAAGCCCATGTCTTTCATCTCGACCGCGCGCTTCAGCGGCCCGGCGTTGAATTCAAAGCCGAAGCGTTGTTGATAACGTCCGGTCATCAACCCTGCGCGCGACGGGCTGCACACCGGAGCCGAAACGTAGGCGTTGGTGAACCGGATGCCGTTCTTGCCAATCGAATCAATATTGGGTGTGGGAATTTCTTTGCAACCGTACATGCTGACGTCGCAATAGCCCAGATCATCGCCGAGAATGAAAACGACGTTGGGTTTGCGTGCGACCTGACTACTTTGGCGGTTGCCGCTCACTGCCGAGCGCTGCGCAGTCACAGCGATAAAGCCTGCAGGCATCGCGGCGAGCAAGCCCACCGCAATCAACCATAGTGTTTTTCGTTTCATACTTTTGTCCTTTTGCCTTTCGTGTTCAGAGCGCCTGATGCTCTTTTACTGTTTTGTCGTTGAGCGTAATGCCAAAGCCGGGTCGTTCCGACAGCGTGAGATGACTCTTTT
This sequence comes from Blastocatellia bacterium, assembly GCA_038211695.1. Taxonomy (GTDB): domain Bacteria; phylum Acidobacteriota; class Blastocatellia; order RBC074; family RBC074; genus RBC074. The sequence continues at coordinate 19,748 of JBBQVH010000067.1, forward strand.
CGATTAGCTCCGGCGGATCAATCAACTCGCTGCGCCACGGTACTTCACCGAACGCGAATTCGAGGATGTTGAAGTTCGGCAGCCCGGCGCAGATTTGTGCGGCGGCGATGTTGCCAACCGGACTCGCCGGGCCATGCGGCGAAACGTTCATGCCAACTGCTTCGCCCAGCGCGGCGATCTTTCTCAATTCCAGCATGCCACCGCAATACTTGATGTCAGGCATCAGCGTGTGAACGGCTGAAGCGGCAACGAAGCCGTAGAACTCTTTGACGCCGTATAACTGCTCGCCAGCGGCGGTCGGCATTTTGATCTCGCGTTTGACGGCGGCCATGTCTTCAATGGCAGTGTGGGGCGTCACTTCCTCAAGCCAGAATAGATTCAAATGCTCAAGCCGTTTTGCCACGCTGGGCGCTTGCGCTTTATTGAAATGGCTGTGCAGATCAACCAGCAGATCGCGCTTTTCGCCCAGCGCCTGCTGCACGGCTACCGCGCATTCGATGCCCAGTTTGACGTATTTTTCAATTTCGTCGGCGTTCGTTGTATTGCGCGGAATTCCGTCAAAGGGCGCGAGCTTGATGGCATCGAAGCCCGCCGCCGCCGCGCGCTCAGCCATCTTTGCGAAACCTTCCGGCGTGCGCGGGTCAGTCGAGCGATTGATGTTGGCGTACTGGCGAATCCGGTCGCGCAGCTTGCCGCCGAATAATTGATAGACCGGCAGTCCAAGCGTCTGCCCTTGAATGTCCCAACAAGCCTGCTCAATGGCGCTCGTAGCAACTTTTACGGCGGGCTTCGCGGCTGTTCCGAGTTTCGCAATCTCCGCCTGCCCCCATTGCCGCAGCCACGCAATGTCGAAGACGCTACGACCTTTGAGTTGTGCGACGTATTGACGCAGCAACTCAATCACCGTCTGATCCGCGCCGCTGTGCGAAGCTTCGCCGAGTCCCGTCAACCCATTGCTTGCGCGCAACCGCAGCAGCACCCAATCGCCGCGCTTGTTCACCTTGACGCGGAAAATCTCCAAATCGCTGATGGATGTTTTTACGGCTTCGCGCTGACGCTGCTCAGGCATTACGGCGACCGCAAGCGGCGCAGCGCTGATTGATTGCAGAAGTTCCCGGCGGTTCATCGTTTATTTCCCCGCGACTTTTTTGCTGGTTGCCCCAGCAGCCGGCAACGCTGCCTGCCATCCGCCTTTCAGCAATTTTTGCATTTCAGCCAATGCCTGTGCTGACTTCGGATCATTGACCAAGTTCGTGTATTCGTGCGGGTCTTTTAGGTGATCGTAAAGTTCCGCCATCTTTTCATCGCCCCACTCGGTATAGCGATACCGGTCATTGCGGACGCTGCGGCCAAACACATTGCGCCGCGCAAGCGTTGTGAACGCGGCTTTCTTCCACGGCTGCTTCGGATTGTCGAGCAGCGGCGCGAAGCTCACGCCTTCCTGCCCTGCCGGTGCGGGCAAGCCGCAAAGCTCGGCAAGTGTCGGATAGAGATCAACGAATTCCACCAGGCTCTGCGAGACAGCACCCGCGCGTTTCTTTGGCGCGACTACAATCAATGGCGCTCTGGCGCATTCTTCAAAGAGCGTCAGCTTGCGCCACAACCCGCCGTGTTCGCCCAAGTGAAATCCGTGATCGCCAATGAAGACGATGATTGTGTTGTCGCTGAGCTTTAGCCGATCCAGCGTGTCGAGCAGATAACCTACCCCGGCATCCATCAGCGAAGTCGCAGCGTGATAGGCGGCGATGGCTTGCCGTTTCTGCGCGTCGGTCAACAGGTCGTCGCCTGAGTGATGCGTCAGCGCGGGCGCGGGGATATCATCGCGGTCATTGGCGGGCGCGAAAGATAGCGGCATCTTTGCCTGCGGATAAAGATCGAAATATTTCTTCGGCGCGATCCAGGGCAGATGCGGTTTGTGAAATCCGGCGGCGATGAAAAAGGGCTTGTCTTTATTGGCTTCCAGCAGTTTGGCAATGCGCCTCGCCGTGTTGCCATCGGGTTCATCTTCGTCTTTGGTTTTGGTGGCGCGCCAGGTCAGCGGCACGCCGCCTTCATCGCCGGGCTTGAGTTGTTTAAGCAGCGCATCCCTTGAAAGGCCGCTGCGCCCGCGATAGGTCATGCGCTCTGCCCCCGACTGGTTGGTGTTGTCGTGAACCTCCGCGTCGTCTTCATCCGGCACGAAATAGGGCGACGGGTCGGCGTCTTCGGACACATCCCAAGTGACCAGACTGTTGTAAGTGTCGTGCGGAATCTTGCCGATGCGCACGGTGAAATAACCGTGCTGTTTGAAATATTCCGGCAGCAGGACCACGTCTTTCAGATTGGTGCGCGGGTCGGTGTTGTTGTTGAAGATGCGCGTCGTTTCGGGACGGCGACCGCTCAAGAACGAAGTGCGCGACGGGCTACAGAGCGGATACTGACAATACGCCCCGTCAAACTTCACGCCGCGTTCGGCAAGCCGGTCGAGGTTGGGCGATTTGGCGATGGCGTCGCCGTAGGTGCTGAGCGACGTGCTCAGGTCGTCCGCCACGATGAACAGCACGTTCGGCTTCTTTGCCTGCAGCTCGCTGCCTGTCCGCGCAGATGTCCGGTTAAGCGCGAAACCAGCACAGACAACAGCGATGGAAAGAAGCGCTGCGAATAACTTGAAGGTCTTCTGCACAGTGTTCTCCTTAGCGCCAATCATTTCGGTGCTTTCTTCTCGTACGTTTCGTTCAGACCGGGCATAAAATACGGCCCGCCCGGCGCCATGCGGCCTTTGAGAAAGGTGACGTTAGACGAAATCGTCAGGCTTTGGCGCAGGTCGAGCGCCGCTTTGCATTTCACCCAATCGGGGCCGTTGCCTCCGTGCTGTACGGTATCGCGCGAGGCCTTCCAGTGCTCGACGCCGGCGTAGCGCGTGGCCAGATAAACTTCGTCATAATCTTTGCTTGCCTGTGGGCCGCCCTCTACACCGGCAGGCGTGATGACCTGCCACATCCCGATCACGCGCGAGCCGAGCTTCTCAAAGTACGGCCAAACACCTTCGACGCTCGCTTTCAGAAACTGCTCGAACGTCCCTTTTTTGATCCTGAAATAGCGCAGCGTGACGATCTCTTCACCCGGTTGTGCTGCGTCATTGCGTACGGGACGCGGCGTGTCTGGCGGCTGGGTTTGATTCAGTCCGCCTCTGAACGTTTTGTCCTGTTGTGGATCGGCGTCCCGTCCCGGCTGGTCCACGGTCTTGATCGTCTTTTCCTGCGCCTGCGCGGAAACAAGAGTCACGCACAGCAGCAGACAACACATCAGGAACAAAGTTGCTTTCTTGCGCATAATCCATCTCTCATTCATCAGCTTGAAATTTCGGAAGACTGAAGGCCGTGAGTTTCGCGAAAATAAATGTCATGGCCCCTTCCTTCTCAGAGTTATGCCGTCCTGCTCTTTACCGGCCTGAGCAATTTATGAATCGCCGCTGTCCACGCGGCCACGTCTTTGACCGTATCCAGACGCTCGACCATTTCAATCACCTGTCGTCGCGTGCTGTTAGTCAGGCGATCCCGCGTCAACGCGGCGAACTTCTCCATCCGTCGTTCTATCGCTTCCGGCTCGGGCTTTTCGCCGCGGCTGTATTTGAATGGGGCCTCGAGCATGCGGCCATCGCGCAAAATCAAGCGAATCGTGAACGGCGATTTCTCTGAAACCTCTTCGTAACCGGCGCGCGCGGCCATCGCGAGCACGGCTTTGTCATTAAGCGCGGCTTCGGTGAAGTCATAGACCGAGGCCGAGCCGCGATGCAGGTAGAGCGAAATCGCAAAGTTCATATTCAACTGCGCGCCGACGATTGTTCGGGGCGCTTCGAAGTGCAGAATCTTCTGCGCGAAGGGCCCGTCCTTCGGCCATTCGCGGACGACAACGAATCGTTCGATGTCGGCGGCTTTAATCTTTGCTTGTTTGTAGACGGGATCGAGCGCATCAATGAACGGCCCGATGGAGGAAGAGCAGGAAGTGAATTTGGGATAGATGTAAAGCGGCCCCTCGAACTGATTGAAGTCGCGCTTCATCGCTTCGTAATCCATCTTGCGGCCCGTGCCGCGCAGGTAACTGGGCAACAAACCTGAAGCGCCTTCGACGATGTGCGCCGGCCCTTTCCATCCTTTGGCCGCGAGCATGGCGACTTCGACGCCGGTGCGCGCGGCGCGAGCGACGTGTAGCTTCTTGTCTTCGGTCTGATCGAAGTAATACTGGAAGAGTCCCCCGCCGCCGCCGATGCCGAGTCCGATGGCCGATAATGTTTGCTCGGCATTCAGCTTCATCAGCTTCGCCGCCGCCGCCGCCGAACCGCCACCGCCCACCACGCTTGAAGGCATGAAGCCCAGCCCCTGCAAACGATCCAACTGTGCGGCCAATCGCCCGTTGACCGAATACGCAATCGCCGTCGCCAGCAGTAGGTCACGCGCTGATGCGTGCGTGTATTCAGCGACGGTCAATGGCGCGGGCAGGCTGACGCACGAAGCGCGGTAGTTGCTGCGGAAATCGCTGTCGTCAATTTCGTTGCCGTGAATCAAATAGGCATTGCAGGCCGTCGCGGTTTCGAGTGGCAGTTTGACGTTCACGCCCCAGACCGTCGCTTCGGCAGGCCCGCCGATCTTCAGCGGTCGTTCAAGGAAGGTCATCGAATCTTTCAGCGTTGAGGTGTGCGCGATGACGCCGATGTTATCGAGGATGCAGAGCTTCGTGCGTTTGACGACTTCTGGGCTGAGGTCTTCATAACGTGCCTTCGCAATCGCATCGGCCCAGACTTTAGTCACGCTATCTGCGCCGCCTTCGGCGTTAGTATCAACCAGCGATGCGCCACGCCCTGACCTGTTCAAGCTTGCGGCGGCGAGGGTTGCGGCTGCTCCTCGCATCAGTTCGCGCCGTGACACCAGCGCTTCTTCAAAAGTGTTTGGGTTTCTCATTGCAGGTTGAATTCGATTGTTTAGTCTTGGGTCAACTTCCCTGCGATTTGTACGAAAGCCTCGGCGTATCTTGTCAGCGCGCTCACATCAACGGCCTGCGGCCAGCGATCATCCGGATGGTGAAAAAGTCCATTGCGTCCGAGCAGGGAAAGATACTGCCCGCCGCCTCGATAGATATTGCCCGCTTCGCCGAAGATCTCATTGGTGCGCGGCGCGATTTCATCAACCTTGGTTCCAGCGGCGGCCAGCGCATTGAGCATCAGTTTTTCAAATTCATCACTCGAAGTTTGCATTCGATGTGCGGGTTCAATCGCCGCGCCGATATTCGCGCCAAGATGAATCCAGACGCGCGCGCCTTTGATCAGGCTCTGATTCTTCTCCAGAAAATGGTGCAGCCCCAGATGGCCGAGTTCGTGCCCGCTGGATGCGATAAAAACCACTGTGCGCGCAGGCCGGCTCGCCGCTACGGCGCGCATGATTTCCAGCCAGATAAACAAACCGCCGCCGCGCTCGCTCAGCGATTGCCACCACCCGCTGCGCGGCGTCATCACCACTATCGGCGCAAGGCTCGCATTTGTTCCTGTGATGCGCGCTGTGACATTGAATGCGCGCACTGTGGATCGTTTGACCTGCGCGACCAACAGGGCTTCCGCGTTCTTGCCAGCCTGTTCTTTCAGCCATTCGCTCTCTTCACTTGAGACTTGCAAAACAGGCGGGCCATAAGGCGCGGTGAAATACGCCGCGTTGATCGGACACAAACCGGCGCGGCTGCCTTTGGTCACGATGACGAGCGCGCGCTGCGCGCCCTGCCGCATCTTTTTGTAATTCGGTCCATATTCGGCGTTGGGCGGAAGCTCTATCAACCCAATTTCAACCGCACTGCCCGGCATCCCCAGCCTGCCGCGAATGCCTTGCGCATCCGTGAAGCCAGCATCAAAGAGCGGCAGCCCGGTCATGCGGCGCGCGCCGATTTGCAGGTAACAGCCTCGTGGATCAACCCGGTTGAGCCGAAAGCTTTCAAGCGCGGGTTGAATGCCGCAGCCGCGCACTTGCGCCGCCAGCCAGTGCGCCGATTTCAGATCAACCGCCGTCCCAGTGCGATGAATGCCCTGTTGATCGTATTGTTGAAGCAGTTGTGAGGCGCGCTGCGTCAATCCGTCAGCCGCGGCGGCTTTCTGCACTGTCCAATCGGCGTCTGCAAAGCCCGCGACTGACATGCCCGTCAGGGCCAAAAATTCTTTACGGGTGAGATTCATCGCCTTGTCTCCCGCCATCACTTACGGCTTTTGCCTGCATCCACTGTTGTCGGCAACGGCACTGCATCGTTCCGCAATTTATAAAGCAGGTCGCTCTCGACTGCCTGTCGCGCCTTCGGAATGTCAATGTTGAAGAGGCGCGCGACGTTCCCACCGAAGATTTTCTGTTTCACTTCCGGCGTCAGTTGCTGAAACTTGTTCTTCTCGATCATCTCATCTGGAATGGTGAACGTCCGGAAGCCCTGAATCTGCCAATGCGGCGGGCCGATCACCGGCGTGTCCGTTCCCCACAAAATATGATCCGCGCCGAGGCCGTCCATCAACGTGCCCATACATTGCGCAAACCGCTGCGGGTTCGACCGCATCACGCCAGCGAGCAAGCCCATCTCGGCATAGATGTTTTTGACCTTTGCTTTCTTGGCTTGTTCGGCCAACTCGGCTTCAAACGGATAGGCGCTGTGAAAGGCGATGAAGTTCAGGTCAGGCCAGTCCGCCGCTGCACGCGTCATATCTGCCGGGTGGCAGCCGGGCTCCAGGAATGAGCCGGGGAAGCCTTTATGCACGCAGATGTTTTTGATCCCGTGCTTTCGCAGCACGGCATACAGGGGATAGGTCAGCTTCTCGTCATCCATCCGCCAGCCGCGCGTGTCAGGCCCCGGCGGATAAAGTTTCAGCCCGTCAATCTTCAGCTTCTCGCATTGGTAGATCAGCGAATCCACCGCCGACTGGCCATCGGGCGGATCAACGCAACCGAGGATGCGAATGCGCGTGGGTGCCATCGAACGAATCAAAGCCGCTTCGCGCGGCGGGAACAGATCAACGCCATCAAAGGCCGCCTTCATCCCGAAGCTGTTCAGAAAAGCGATGTCGGTTTCGCTTCGTAGAAACAAGTCTTCGATGAACATGACGCGCCCCATATCGGCGACCGCGACGGGTTTGCCGACGATGTTCTGGCGCGCGCCGGCCAGCGATTTCAAAAATGCATCGGCGCGTTCATTCATCCGGCGAATGCCGCCCGCCCGCCACCAGACGTGCGTTTGCATATCCATCAAGATCGGCAGACGCGGCGCAGCACCATCGGCAATCTGTTCAACGGCGCGCGGATCGAGGAAGCGGCGCGAGGCAATCGGCAGCGCGTCCGCTTTGCGTTGCAGAAACGTAAAGCTGGCCGCACCGCCCGCGAGTTTCAGCAACGCGCGGCGCGAGAAGTTGCCGTTTGAATTTGGGTTTGTCATTTCGTGCTCCTCAAGTTTCAGGCTGGCCGTTTCAACTCCAGAGAATGAAAAGGCTGCAAGTTATCAATCGCCCCTTCTGCCGCCGCTTCTGCTTGCCCGGCTTTCCAGCGGAAAAACTGAATCGCAATCTTCTCCGGTGTGAAATCGGCGATGATAAATCCGTTCTCTTCAATCGGCGACAGCGCTTCTTCGACCTCAAGCTTTGCAGGCGGTTTCGCACCCGTGCCGCGCGCGCTCGAAGGCCAGCCGCCACGCCCTGTGCCGAGCGGCCCGGAAAGAATTGTTGTGATCGGGTTCGCCCGCAGGTCGTGCTGTCCGCTGCGATGAATGCGGCCTGCCGCAATCGCGTGCAAGTCGCCGCTGACGAAGAGCGGGACGCGCCCTTTCATCGCTGACGCAGCTTTCAGCAGGCGGTCGTGCTGCGCGCCCCAGCCTTCCTGCCAATATGGTTTCGGTCGTGCAATCCCCAGCTTGCCCTGTTGATCCAGTATGTCCGGATACCACTCGCCCCATTTGCCCGCGCTCCAGCCGGGCGGAGTCGAAGGAATGTTCATCACATGCGCCACGCCTGACGCCGCCATACGCTGCGCCAACCACTCTTCGACTTCACGCGGCACGAACGTCGCGCTCGGCCCGGTCAAGGTCATAAAGCGGCGGCAGTCGTACATCAGCGCTTCGAGCAATTGCCCGTAGCGCAACGTCCCGAAACATTCTGAAACGCCACGCGGCGAATCGAGCGCGGAAGCTGATGCCAGCCCCATCGGGCGATTTTCATCCGGCAGAAACTCAGGGTAATAAAGCCGCCGCGATGCGCGCGCCAGCCGCAGCATAAAATCGTCGGGCGGAAAGCTGACGAACTTGTCATCGGCTTCGTCATTCTCGAAGTAATCGTGATCGTCCTGAATGAAGAAGACCGGCAGCGAACGGCAGCGCGTGCCGTAAAGTTCAGCCACCTGCGGCCCGACCGCGCGCGTCAGCACTCGTTCGTTCTCCGTACCTAGCACCGGCAGCACGCGATTGAATTTGCCCGCGAACGCTTCAGCTTGTTTCGACCCGCCAAGCGCAATGCTCGCCCGCGTCCGCAAATCCCAGTAGACGTGATCGCCGTTCGCAATCAACGCATCCGGCTTGAATGAAAGGCCACGCTCCAGCAGACGAATGCGTGTCGCCAGCGGCAAGAATCGCGTCTGACCTTGTTCGTCGCGCAACGCATCGTGCCCGCCAGCACAGGTGTAGATCAGCAGTCGAAGTTGTTTCGGTTGATCCGTCGGCGCGGGAAAAGTTTTGATCGTCCACGCATCGCACAGCGGCTTGCCCGCCGCATTGACGAGCGTGATTTCATAGGGCCGTGCGGGTTCAAGATTGGCTGCGTCGAATTCCCAGAACTTCCCTGCGCTGTCCGTCATCCGGCCAATCACCGCGCGCTTGCCGACCGCTAAGCGCGGCGGTTTCGATTGCGCCAATTGAAATGAAGCTTTGAGCAGCATCCGCCGGTCGCTGACGGTTGGCAGCAGATGCGCCACTGCCCCTGAATTCCAATTGGTGTTCGCCAGCAGCGTCTCAGCCCCGCTCTCAAAGGGAAGAGTCAGCGCAGCGCCGCCCGCGAGCTTCAGCATTTGTCGTCGCGAAAGTCCGATGCTGTTTGTCTTTTCGTTCATCTCGATTTGCTTCATGCCTCAGTCGGCAATCGCCTGATAGGCCAGTTGCTTGAACTCGTTGCCGTAGGTCAGGCCGGTGTGCGGCAGAATCTGCACCATAAAGACGCCGATCATCTCTTCCTTCGGATCAATCCAGAAGCGTGTGCCTGCCGCGCCGCCCCAGTTGTATTCGCCTACCGAACCAATGCTGCCGGTCTTGCCCGGCCCCAGGTTGACGGCGAAGGTCAAGCCGAATCCGTAACCGGGCTGCAACAGATTGCTGGCGCGCGGCATCTCGCCCAGATGATCGCAGCTCATCAATTCGACCGATTTGCGGCTCAGGATGCGCGCGCCGTCCAGTTCGCCGCCGCCCAACAACATCTGGATGAAGCGCGCATAATCCATCGCGGTCGAAACCAGTCCCGCGCCGCCCAGCAACAGCACCGCAGGTTTCTTGTAACTCTCCTGCGGCGCCCCCGTGTGGCGTTTGATCGTCTTGTCTTCGTTCGGCGTGTAGAGCGTCGTCAGCCGATCCCACTTCGACTCAGGCACGTAAAATCCCGTGTCCACCATCCCCAGCGGTTTAAAAATGCGTTCTTCAAAAAACACATCGAGCGTCTTGCCCGACGTCACCTCGATCAAACGACCGAGCACGTCAATCGAAAGGCTGTAATCCCAGGTCGTGCCCGGCTGATGCACGAGCGGCGCTTTGCCCATGCGCTTGATGGCTTCTTCAATGGTGATGTCGCTGCGGTTGACGCCGAGCTTGGCATACATCAAGTCGCCCTTTTCGTCGCGCGGCCCCTGATAATCCAGCCCCGACGTGTGGCGCAGCAGATCGCGGATAGTAATCTCGCGCTCGGCGGGCACGACGTAGTAGGTGCGCTTGCCCGTCACCGGGTCTTTCCGGTCCACCGCGACTTTCATCGCGCCGAGTTCTGGTAGGTATTTCGACACCGGATCGGTGAGCGCGAATTTGTTTTCTTCGTAAAGCATCATCGTCGCCACGCCCGTCACGGCTTTGGTCATCGAATAGATGCGAAAGAGCGCGTCCTTGCGCATTGGCTTGCCGGCTTCTTTATCCATCATCCCGTACGTCTCGAAATAGCCGACGCGCCCGCGCCGCGCGATCAAACCGATGGCGCCCGCCACGCGGCCCGCCGCAATATGCTCTTGCATCGTGCGGCCAATGCGGTCGAGCCGTTCTTTCGACAACCCGGCATCTTCCGGCGTGCCCATCCGCAGCCCCTTGCCATTGCCGGGCAGCGTCATTGCCAGCGAAGAGAAAATCAAAAGGGTGAGAAGTAAACGTTTCATTGAAGAAGCTCCTGTTTGAAGTGGGACAAGATGGCATCTTGGCCCACGATCTTTATTTCACGGCGCGGCAGATGCGCCCCAGCAATTCATTGTCGAATGAACTGCGCCCGCCGCCTTCGGCTCCCGGCGTGCGCGCGATACCAGCCGCGCCGCCGTGCCGCGAAACAACCAGATCGAGACTCGGTATGACGTAAATCTTCTTGTCCTGCGCGCCGAGCGCCCCGAACGCATCCGCCGGGCAATCCGGCCAGAGCATTCCCGGTTGCACGCCGCCCACGCCGCCGGGCAGTTTGTAAGACGGCTTGCCGTTAAGCCACCACAGATAGCCGTAAGATTCATTCAGCTTCTGCGAAGTGCTGGCGGCCTCTTTGACATACTTCGCGCTAACGATTTGTTTGCCGTCCCACTGCCCATTACGCAGGATCAGCAAGCCGAACCGCGACATATCACGCAGACAACTGCGATACCAAGTGCAGTTGGTTTTGTTGTTCGGCGCAGGCGCGCAATCCCATTTTGAATGGCTCATTCCCAGCGGGCCGGAAAGTTTGCGCTCGGTGTATTGATCTATGCTCTGACCGGAAGCGATTTCCAGCACGCGAATCAGCATACGATAGACCGGCGTGTTGTAGGCCCATTGCTCACCCGGCTTGTGTTCAAGCGGGAAGGCGGCGGTCTCTTCAAAGGCATCCATCGTGGGCGAAACAGCGCCCGCGCCGACCTTGATGCCTGAAGTCATCGTCAGCATGTGGCACAGCGTGATCGCTTCCTTCGGCGTGCCTTTCCACGATGCCACAAAATCCGACGCGCTTTGGTTGAGGCTTTTGATCTTGCCTTCTTCAATCGCCATGCCAACGAGCGTTGAGGTGATGCTCTTGCTTGAAGAGTAGATCGGCTGCGCTGTCTCCTGCATCCAGTCTTTCCAGTATTTTTCGGCGACGATGCGCCCGCCGCGCAATATGACCAGCCCGGTCGAATTGTGTTCGCCGGCGTATTTGATCGCATCCTCAATCGCCACGGCATCAATCCTGGCGTCTTTCGCCGAGCGCGTTTCCCATTGATTGCCGCGCGGCCAGTAGGGTTGCGGCGCGGCAAAGAAGACTTTCGGGTTGACGCTTGAAACCAGCGCCGCTGCCGCACCGCCAAACAGCATCTCGCGGCGCGTGGGTTGATCGTTTCGATGATTCATAATCTTCTTTCCTTCATCTTCTTTCCGGTAGCGAGAAGAGCGAAGCCGTTATGACAAGTCAGTCCCCAACAACCGCGCGCTGATCTCTGCCAGCGCGGTTTCCGCTCTCGCTTCGATCTCCGCTTTGGTTTGATCCTGGATGGGGTGCGCAACGTAGACCGCGTCGTAATCCGCGCGGCCCAGCGCGCTCGCCTGTGCGCGGGCGGCGGTCATGAATTCGCTGGTGGCGATGGCGACCGAAGGGATGCCCAAATTTTCCAGCCTCGTGACATCGTGCAAACTGCACGTTGTGCAAGACCCTCAATCGGCCAGCGCCTCGATCACGGCAGTGCAGCGCGCATTCACCAAACGCTCGATCACTGCGTCCGGCGCGGGTTTGGTGAAAGTCGGCTTCGTTTCGCGCACGACCTGCGCGACCCCGCAGCGTTCCTGCAGCAGTCGCGCCAGATGATCGAGAAAAAGATTGCCGCCCGGTTTGCTGATGTCGAGCAGGCCGATGGTCGCGCCCGCGAGACTGGCCAGACGCGGCGCGGCCTTGCGCGGTGAGCGGTGCGATTCGTCAAATGGGTTGATAAGCACTGTGGGCATCTGAATTCCTCCTCGGAACATGTCCGACAAACTTCAGTTTGTCGGGGTCCCCGAATGTGTGCGCTTGCGGGTCAACGACAAACTGAAGTTTGTCGGACATCGCGCGCCGCGATTTTCATCATTTCAGGGCCATGCGACTCTCCGGTGGAGAGTCGTAACGCGACCTGAACAACTCCTTTGCCTCGCGTTGCGAGCATTCAATCAATCGGATAAGTCACCATCTGGCTGCCGCGCGGTCCCGTCGCCCAGCTCCCTATGACGGCGGAAAATTTGCCCGCCGTGCCGCCGGCGACCAGCAGCTTGATTTGCGCCGGGTCGCGGAATTTGCGGTAACACGGTTCGCCGTCCACCGTGACGCGCTCGTACATCTGGACAAGTTGCAGCCCCTCGCCGCTGTCGTCATCTTCAAAAGCCTTGACCGGCACTGCGGTGTTCTCGAACAGAAAATCGCGCACGTCCTGTTTGCTGAATCCGTCGCGCGCCAGCGTGATGGCGTGTTCGGGACAAAGAATGACGAAAGCTTCAAAGACCGTGCAGATGCGATAAGTCCAAATCGTCGCCAACGCCCGGCAGATGGCTTTCAGGATCGTGCGGCCTTTGCGCGCGTTGTGTTCGCTGACGCCGTGCGGCGGTTCGCCGGCGAAAAGCGTGGCCGCGCTCTGTTCGGGCTTGAAGCCAAGTTCGACGTGCAGCGGCGCCCACGCGCTCTGCTCTTCGTTTTCGGCAATGCAATAAGAAAACTTGCCCGGATTGCCGAGCGTGGACATATCAATCTCGCCGGGTCGCGCGCCGCCCAGGTTGGTCAGGATCAATTGCAGCGCGCGTCCGAGCGTCGAGTTGGCGCGAGCGACATTGCTGAAGACGTTGCTGCCGCAGGCGAAGCCCAGCTCCCGGCGAATCGGCCCATTGACAATCACCAGCGGCGCGGCGAAATGCGTCGTCGCCTGCACGCCGTGCAGATTGAAGCGTTCGTCGCAAGCAGCGCGCACCAGCGGGATCAGCGCGCGCATCATCTCCGGTTTGCATCCGGCCATGACCGCCGCCGCCGCGATCTTTTCAACCGTCGCCGCACCGTAATTCGGCGGCACGCGCGCAATCATTTCGTCGGGTGCCAGCGGCGTGGCGCGCAACATTCGCTCGACTCGCTCGATGGTTGGCGGAACCACTGGCAGATGGTCGAAGCCCACCTCCAAACAATACTCAAACGGATCAACTTCGTCCGCCAACTCAATGCGCGATGCGCGCGCGCTCCGCGTTGTGTAAAGATTGACTGCGGCGGCCTGCGCCCCGCCCTCCCCATATGCCTGCGGTTCCAGATGGCGCGAGGTACAGCCCGGCTTCGATTGCGGCGCGCCATCGAATGGCTCGGCGATGATGAGCGGCGCGCGCCCCGCCATCTCACACAACGCAGCGGCAAGCGCGTTCAACTCATCTTTATCAAAGGCGGTCTGCGTTCGCGCAACACGGCCTGCCGCATCAAGCAGAAAGAGCGTCGGCACGGCCAGCGGGTCGTAATCACGCGAAACGCTCAGGGCCTGATCAAGCGCAATCGGAAAACCCGCGTCCATCTGCGCCGCGAATTCGCGCGTTGCCGCTTCATCATCCTGCGAGATGCCGATGATCTCCGCCGCCGCGCCCAGCTCCCGCGCCAGCCGATTCAGATAAGGAAACGTCAGCCGGCAGGTCGGACAGTCAGTCTCAAAAAAGACAAGCAGCGCAGGCTTGCCCGACGACAACCGGACATCCACGCCCTCCAGACCGCGCAAAGAAAAAGATGAGACTTGTTCTCCAATCTGTCGCATAACCAACTCCATCACGTGAATGTTTCGGTTGTCATTTCTTCTTCGGTGAAGTCTGTTCGCCGATCCAAACTGGCGAAACCCACGCCGCTTCGCCGTCAATCTGCACCACGCGCAGGTAATAATAATCATCCTGCGCGGGCGCTTTGGTCGGGCGATAGCTGAAGGCCACGTCCCAATCGCCATTCGCGCGCGCTTTGCGGGCGTAAACAAACGCGTTCGGCGTCAGCTTGAATTCGGCCTGCTTTTGCGCCACGTCGCTGAGCTTGAACGTGACCTCGTGAACGGGCGTGCGTTGCGGCACGCCGACGGGCCAGGTGACGTTGCCAGATGCGCCGGTGCCGCCTGCGGAATCAGTCAAGCTCGACACAATCACGCGCACTTGCGTGTCGGCGGCGGATTGCGACAGGCGAATCAGCACGCCATCGAAATCACCGCGCGTGCGGCAGGTGAACCAGATGCGGCGGTCATCCACTTGATTGAATTGATCGGTGATGTGATCCAGATTCAACCCTTCAATCGAAGCGATGCGCCCGCCGCCCGTAACTTCGATCCAGCCGCCCCAGCCGACGCCGCCTTGTGGCGACAGCACGTTGTCACCTGCGGTTTCGGTTGGCGAATTGAACATCACTTGAATCGCGGTCGGATCGTTCGGGCGCGGCGTCAGGTAATCCCGGCGGTATTCGACCTGCCCGTTGTGAATCACGTCAATGTGATCAATCGCCGCCGTGCCCAGCACGCGCGCTTTGAGCGTCGGCAGCACGCCCGTCGGCACCGGTTCGCCAAGGGGTTTGTTTTCAACTGAAAATTTGACGACCGGACGCAACGCATTGCTGGTCGCATAAGTCGCACGGTCTTTCATCCCGCGCCAGATGCCGTCGCGGTTGAGTTTGTCGGAATAGACGGCGGCCAGGCCGTTGCGCGTCGAAATGATCGCGGGACTGTAACCGGGATGCCCGGTGTGATCGTCGCTGGCGGCGACAAAGCCGGTGCGATAGCCGCGTTTCAAAAAACGCTGGCCGAAGTATTCAAAGCTGCCGTGCATAGAGAAGATTTCGACCAGCCGCTCCATCTCCGGATCGTTGTAATTCCAATCGCCCGGTTCGTGCGCGTGCGGGATGATCAGCACGTTGTCAGTTGCGTCAATCGCGCGCAGCTTTTCATAAAGCTGGTTCGGCTTCGGCGCTTCCCAGCGCGTCACGTAGCGGCCTTTGTCGGTTTTGAAAAAGACGTTGTGATGGCCGCCGTTGCGGTATTGCTGTGTCCATTCGTAACCCATGTAAGCCACGAACTGGCCGTCGCGATTGGCCTTTTCCGTCTCGCGCCGAATCTCGTCCCAGCCTTTTTGCGAGAGGAACAGGTCGTGCCCGGTCAGCGAAGCGAAATCCAGATAGGCCACATCGCGCGCAAACTCGTAATAGCGCGGCACCGTGCCAACGCCTTCTTCCCAACCCGAATGCCCGTGCAATTCGCCCCAATAGATGCGCTGCTGCGGGTTGCGTTCGACCAGCACGGGATTGCTCTTGCCGCTCAAACGCCCATCGGCGCTGACGACATCGAATTTGTATCCGCCTTCGAGCGGAATCTTCACGCCATCGAGTTGGCCGGTGTATTTGTTCGCGGCGATGTTGATTTCGCCAACGGGTTTGCCGTTCAGTCTGACGTTGAATTTGCCACCTGCAAACTTGGCCGGATTCCAGTATTGATCTTCGACGCGCAGCCGGACGCTGAACGCTTCATTCACGGCGACGACCGAAGGCACGACGGCGTTGATGAACATCGCCGCATCGCCAAACACCGGCGGCGCGACGCGGGCGGCGGGAATCATCGTGCCGTCGCCCGTGAAATCCACGACGACCGAAAGCGGAAACTCTTCGGCATCGCGCGTCGGCGGGCGATAGCCAGGGCTGCCGCGCGAAGTGTCGCCAAGCGTGATGATGACTTTGTCGCCCTGCTTCAATGCGCCTGACGTAACGCGCAAGGCAGGCATTGGCACTGGCGTGAAGATGCTGCCGAGCACACCAAAGATTGGGCCAGATGTGGTTTCGGTTTGCGCGGTTTTGCTTTGGACTTTGAAGCTCACGAAGCCGGGCGCGATCGGATCGCTGGTTTGCGGGCGCGGATTCAGGTTGAACATATTGATGCCCATCCGCAACCCCGCGCCTTTGGGAATCTGCGCCGCGCCGACGGTGTATTCCAGCACGATGGTCGAGTATTGGCCGGCCTGCAATTCGTTTTTGTCGGCGCGCACGAGCGTCCCCATTTGCGCGCCCTTTTCGTCAATGAACGAGAGCACCCTGACCCATTGCTTCATCGCGTCGCTGGCTTGTTCATTCGGATCAGGTAGGCGAATGAAGGTCAGTTGCAAATCCTGCTGCGTCAGAAACACGCCGCGATCCGTCAGCGCATTGCCCCAGTCGCGCAAAGCCTGGCTGCGTTCGGCGTAATTCGCAGCGGTCAGCGGGACGGTGTTAATCTCGGCCTTCAGTCTGGCGATGCGCTCCTGCAAGGTCGCTGGTTCCGCCGTGCGCGCCGTCGAATAAACGGCAATGCCAGCCAGCGCCACGACGAGCAGGAGCAGCAGGTTGCCAGCAGGAATTGATACCATCCGGTTTTTCATCTCGGTTCTCCTTCAAAAGAAAATTTGATGGTCTGCATTGAACGACCCCTTCTTGTCTCATAAAGCGTGGTTTAGAATGCTGGCCCAAAGGAGAGCAAGGTTATGGGCGACACCAAAGCTAAAGCAAAACGCAAACAGTTACTGATTGACGACGCTAAATTGCAGCGAGTCCAGAAAATTCTCGGTGTCAGCACCGAATCGGAAGCGGTGGAGCGCGCGCTTGACGAATTGCTGACCGAACACGAGCGCAATCGCCTTGCCTGGCGCGCTCACGATCGCTTTCTCAAAAGCGGAATCGAGATCAAAGACGTTTACGGCCTGTTCGATTGAGTGGCGATGCAAGCAATTCTCTTCGACACCTCAGTTTACATCGCATCGCTCAGGCAAGGCGATGAAAGCATTCTGCAAACTCGGAACGTGTTGCACGCCGCGCCGCTCTGGCTCAGCGCGGTCGTGCTTGAAGAGCTTTATGCCGGCGCATCGGCCAACGGGCGAAAACGTTTGAACAAGCTGGAACACGACTTCGCCAAGACACACCGGCTGTTAGTTCCGCAACTCAGCGATTGGGCGCGAACCGGACACATCCTGGCCAGCATTGGTGAAAAATACGGCTATGAGCAGATTGGCCGCGCGCGACTGACCAATGACACACTACTCGCCACCAGTGCCGCGCGTCTCGGCATTCTGGTCGTCACCGCCAACACGCGAGACTTTGCGCGCATCGCCGAATTTTGTCCCGTCAAATGGGCGCTTCAATGATCTCAACAATGCTTGCCACCCGAGGGTCACAACGTCTTGTTAGGAGTTTAGCACTTCGGTCTTCCTTCTCTTGGCATCTCAAGCATCCGGTCTTACTGCATCTCACTACGGTTTCCCTTCAACCTGTTTCCGCAACGGCGCAAGCTGTTTGCGCAACGCTTCGGCCTGCGGGTCGGGCGGCGGCGGATTGAGCACGCGCGTCAGAAAGGTCAGTGCTTCGATTGTGCGCGGGCGCATCGTGCGCCCGACGTGATCCGCGCCGCGCACCAGGTGGTATTCGTGCGGGATTTTGTGATCCCACAGAATGCGATGCATGAATTCAGTCGCTTCGTGCAACAGGAAGCTGTCTTCGTCGCCGGCGTCAATGTAGATGCCCAGACCCGATGCGCGAATCTTTTCCGCCCGCGCGACGGCGATGGACGCGGGATTGTTCGCTTCCCAATAAGCTTCATCCAGCGGCTTGCCGAAAATCTTCTCCATCAAATCCTGCGCGCGCCAGAAGCGATTGCGCGGCTGCACGTCTTTCCACTTCAGCGCCGGATCAATGCCCGGTTCCAGCGCCGCCAGGCCGCCGAATTTTTCCGGGTACTTGAAACCCATCCGCAACGCACCCATCCCGCCCATCGAAATGCCGAAGAGCAGCGTGCCTTGTCGCTCGCGCGTGACTTTGTACTTTGCGCGCAGGTGATCGAGGAATTCCGTGACGATGAACGTCTCCCACTTCTGCGAACCGTCGCGGAAATCCATATAAAACGACCGCTCGACGCTGGGCGTGAAGACGACCATTGGCGGCAACGTCCCGGCTTTCCACATCTCTTCGATCATCGGGCGCATGCGCGTCAGAAAGCTTTTGTCGCCGCCGCCGCCGTGCAGAAAGAGCAAGAGCGGCAGCGGCTCTTTCGCCGTCTCGTAGCCGTCCGGCAGCAGCACGGCAAACTCAACCGGACCGGGCACGAGCTTCGTTTCAAGCTTTCCATCAACAAGCTGGCTTGCCGCCACAGCCTGGGCCAGACAAACACAGATGAGCGCCAACGATAAAGATCGAATGATTCGATGCAACATCACCTTCCTCTTTGTGGTTTCATAAAGTTTCATTGCTTATCAGGTTCCCAGTCATTGAGGTTTCCGACCATCGGGCCAATGTCGCTTTTGACGGTGACGGTTGTGCTGGGGCGGCGGCCCCCTTCGATCGGAGTTGAAATCGTGCGCAGGGTGACAGCCTCGCCCTCGATCATGCGACCATTCTCCAATCCAACGCGGAAGCGCCTGCGCGCCGCAATTGGATCAAACTCCACCGTCTTCACGGCAAGGATTTGATCGCCGAGCCTGGCATAGCCGAAAGCGCCCGCTTTCAACCAGACGGCCAGCAGCCCAATCCGCTCTCCCATCACGCCCAGATAGGTGAACGCAGAAGCGAAGCGCGGGCGCTCGCCGACTTGTTCGTGCCACTTTCCGAATCCCTGGAATTTGTGGACGCCGGCAGGAGTGCGAACCGTGGCCCAAATGCGGCCCATGACCTCCAACCGCCCAGGACGCACATTGACTGAGGGATGGCTCGACTCGAAGCGGGCTTCGATCACCAGCGGGTGTGGCCCTCTGCCCGGTGGCGGGTCGGCTGTCTGATGAGCGCCGAACATGACTTTAGCCGAGCCTTTCAGTAATCCGTTCGGGCCGTTCGGGCCATTCGGCATTCGTGTCCGCGTCAACCGGGCCTGGTCTGTGCCCGCGACATCGAATTGAACTTTGGCATCTTCCACGCGCGTTCGGCCTTTGAACTCGCCCAGGCCGAGATTCTCCATCGCCGCGTTGTAGACCTGCTCGCCGAGGCATGCTGTCGCCCACAACGTAGCGTCGCCGCGCTGGGGGAAGCGAGCCACGCGAAACGAAATCTCCTGCGAGCCGTCAACCGTCATCCCGGCCAGTTGCACGGACTCGGCATAATTGGGCGAAAGATCGGCCTGGCCGCCGGAATCGAACAGTCGCGGCGCAGCCTCCAGCGCGCGATCAAGGAGAAATCCCCCGCCGCAGGCCGCCGTCCGAAGAGCGAATTGTCGTCGGTTCATCTGTTGAGCCTGATGTTGGTGAAGAGACGGATTGCCTCTCTCAATCAAAAGTAAAACTTGGCCGCGAACTGGAACTGGCGCGGGTCTTCGGTGTTGATCAGTTGGCCGAAGGTAGCAGTGCCCAGCACCGTCACCGGCGTGGTGAAGTTCGCCCGGTTGAAGAGATTGAATGCTTCGGCGCGGAACTGGAAGCGCGTCGTTTCGGTGATCTTGAAGTTGCGCTGCACGGACAGGTTCGTGCTGAAGTAGCCGGGGCCGCGCAGGTTCGAGAATGTTCGCGGCGCGTTGCCGAACGTGTAAGTCGGCGGTGCTTGGAAGGCCGCGATGTTGAACCACTGCTTGATCAGATCGCTCTTCGATGCGCCCTGAATGACCGGATCGGCGATCAGATTCGGGCGCAGTCCGTTGCCGCTGCTGCCGACGTAAGCCAAGCCCTGCAGGCCGTTTTGCGCCGATGTGATGTTGAGCGGGAATCCGCCTTGCGCCTGCACGATGCCGTTGACGGCAAAGCCGCCGACAATCTGGCTGAGCACGCCGGTGCGCGCAAAGCGGCCTTGCGCGCCGAACGGCAAGCGGTAATTGAAATTGCCGATGAAGCGGTGCCGCACGTCGAAGGTCGAGAGCGACTTGCTCGCGCGCCGGTTGTAATAATCCTGATAGTTCGGCGCTTGAATCGTCGGCCCCGCCGAGATCGAAGAGAGATCGTCAATCGTCTTCGCGAAGGTGTAACCCGCCGTGAAGATCAACCCGTCAGAGAAGCGCCGCGAGATTCTGGCCTGGAAGGAATGATAGGTCGAATGCGACTCGTTCGCGTTGTAGGAAAGAACCGCGCCGAATTGCGGGTAAGGCCGCAGCAGTTGCGCGACGGTGACAGTGGCGCGCCCCAGAATCGAACTGGCTGCCGGTCGCTGGTCCACGGGCAAAGTCAGGAACGGATTCGTCACCGCAGTGTTGAGCACGGTCGCACCCAGCGCCAGCGCATCCGGCGTCAATTGATTGAGGTCGGTCGGGCCTGACAGCAAGCCGATGCTGGCGCTGCCCGCGTATGCGACTTGCGCGATCAGATGTCCGGGCAGTTCGCGTTGCAGGTTCAAATTCCACTGCCCGACCATCGGCTGGCGAATGCCGCGCACCTTGACCGGCAACGTTTGCTGGCCGTAGCCGAACAGCGGGCCGGGGAACGTCGCGGGGAGTTGCACGATGCCGTTGGGGAAGGGGTTGCTCAAATTCGTGCCCGGCGTCGGCGTCACGTTGTTATCGAGCGAAGCGATGAACGCGGTTTCAGCCAAATCTGAAATCGCCAGCGTCGAAGTTGAAAAGCCGCCGCCTGTCGTTGAAGCGTAAAAGATGCCGCCGCCCGCGCGCAGCACAGTCTTGTCGGTTAGCTTGTAAGCCAGCCCGATGCGCGGCCCCCAGTTGTTGAAATCGTCGTCGTACTGGTTGCGGTTGGAAACGCCCGCGCGCCCGACCGGCGTGACTACTCCGCGCAACGCAATCGTTCGCATTCCCAGATTGGTTGCCGCCGGAAACGGAACAGTGATGCTGCCGACTGGGAACGGCGCATTGAGATCGAAATTGGTCAGCCGGTTGTAGCGTTCCGTGTTGCCCGCGTCCACTTCCCAGCGCAGCCCCAGGTTGAGCGTCAGGCGGCGATTGACCTTCCAATCATCCTGCACGAAGAAAGCGTAGTAATTGTTCTGCACCGCCGGCAGCGGCACGATGGCCAAGCGCCCCGAAGCGGGATTGCCGAGCAGGAACGACGCGACGGCGTCGCCCGATGACGTGTCGTTGGTGGTGCGCGCGGTGAAGCTGCGGCTGAAGGTGAAGTTGCCCGCCGGATCGTCGGGGCGCGCGTTGTAGATGCGATAGACGCGCTGGTTCGCGCCGAACTTGATCGAATGCGCGCCGCGCAGCCAACTCACATCCTGGTTCAGGCTGAAAGTATCCTGAAAGTTTCTGACGTTGCCGAAATTGCGCGCTGGCCCGAGCGTCGTGTAGCCGGTGACGGTGAAAGACGGAAAGACCCGCGCATCGCCCGATGCATTGGCCAGGTATGCCGGAAAGCCCAAGGTCGTCGGATCGAAACCGTCCGAATAGGTGAAGCCCTTGTTGGCGAAGCGCGTCCCGCCGCCGCTGGCGTGGAAGACGACCTTCGGCGAAATCGTCCAGACGTAATCGAGCGCCAGCGAGCCGGGCTTCTGCGCCTGATTCGGATTCGCCTGAGTGCCGGAGATCGTGCCGGGATAAGGGCCGGCGTTGAAGCTGCTGTCCTTCTCCTGAATCAGACGGCCATAGATTTGATGCTTCTGCGAAAGGCTGTAATCCAGCCGCGCCGTGAATTGATTGTCGTGTTGTGTGTTCGGCGAATTGACGACGTAGTTCTGCGTCACGCCCAGCCCGTTTGCGTTGGGCGTCCCCGCCGCATTCGGCAGCGGGTAATAAGCCAGCGTGTTGAGTCCGACCGGATTGATCCGCGAAGCCGGAATAATGTTGCCTGCGAAAGCGATGCGCGAACCCGCGCCCGGCTGCCCCGCCGCAACCAGCGCGCCCGGCACGTAGATCATATTCAAGCGCGCCGGAACCGTGTTGCCGTTGGTGTCGCGGACGGTCACGCCCGTTATCGCCGCGCCCAGCAGTTCCGAGAAATCCCCCTGACGCATCTTCAGCGACGGCACGGTTGAGCGGCGCAAGGTCGAGCGCGACAACCGCAGCGCCTCGTAGTTGAAAAAGAAGAAGAGCTTGTCATTCTTCTTTGCCGCCGGCCCGCCTTCGCCAAAGCGCGGTAGCCAGACCGGCCCGCCAACGTTGCCGCCGAATTGATTGAAGCGCAGCTTCTCTTTGCCCGTGCCCGCCGCGTTCGAGAAGAAAGCGGTCGCATCCAGCGCGTCGTTGCGCAGAAACTCAAAGAGCGTCCCGTGTAGCTTCGACCCGCCCGAACGAACCGAGAAGTTGAGCGAGCCGCCGCCCGTGCGCCCGTACTCGGCGGAGTAGGAATTGGTGACGATTCTGAACTCCTGAATCGCTTCGGGTGAAGGTTTCAGCGAAGGCAGATTGTCGCCCTTGTTGGTGACGGGAATGCCGTCCACGACAATCTCGTTGGTCAGCGTGCGCCCGCCGTTGATCGAAAGCTCGGCCACCCCGCCTGCGCCCAGTCCGGGGTTAGACCCGCGCGAACCGGGCGAGGAGTTGACGCCCGGCTCAAGCTGCGCCAGTTGAAAGATGTTGCGCCCGTTGAGCGGCAGATCGTCAATCTGTTTGCGTTCGACCACGCCGCCCAAGCTCCCCGACGCCGTGTCAAGTTGCAACTGCGTCGTGTTGCCGGTGACCTCCACAGTTTCGCTGATGTCGCCGGGCTGAAGCGTCAGGTTGAGTTCGGCCTGCTGCGCAACTTCGAGCGTCAGATTCGTCTGCCGATAACCCTTGAAGCCGCGCGCCTGCACTTCCAGTGCATAGCCGCCGGGTTCGATAAAAGTGAAGGTATATTGCCCGCTGTCGCCGGTCGTGAAAGTGCGTTTGAGGCCGGTGCTGTTCTGCACCAGCGTCACCACCGCGCCGGGCGTCACCTGGCCGTTGCCATCAGCGACTACGCCTTTGATTGTTGCGGTCGCGGTTTGCGCTACGGCGGCGACAGCCAGCGCCATAACCAGCAACATCATGCAAAGGGTCATCATTGCAAACTTGCGCATAATTACTGCTCCTTTATTCGGGTCAAACGTTTTGGACAAATGGGCCTCGACTCACGGAAATGTGGGCGAGCTGGATTGGGCGCGCGTCTTAATCCGCGCGGAGAAGCGGAAAAACACGGTGCCTGACCGTTACCGCTTCACGATTCTTCTATGTTTAACTTTGGTTGGTGGGCGTTCGAGCGCCGCTTGATCCCAGCAGAGCATCTATGATTGATTACCGTTATAACTAACCGGTCGGTAAGGTATATTGGACGGCAAGGCTTTGTCAATTCTCAACCTTCGCAATCAGACCGTGAAGGAGTAGCAGCTTTTACACTCGGGCGAAAGCCTAGCTTTTAGGAGCGATGAAACCATGACAGATCAACCAAACATCCTGTCCGGCCTGCGCGTGATTGACTGCGGCACTTATATCGCCGGGCCGGCCGCCGCGACCATGATGTCCGACTTCGGCGCTGAGGTGATCAAGATCGAACGGCCTCCGCACGGCGATCCTTATCGTTATCTTTCATTCCTGCCCGGCATGCCGGTTTCGGAGCATAACTATTGCTGGCTGCTCGACGCGCGCAATAAGAAAAGCCTCGCGCTCAATTTGCAGGATGCGGCGGCGCGCGAGGCGCTGCGGGCGCTGGCGGCTACGGCTGATGTCTTCATCACCAACTACGCGCCGGAACTGACGGCGAAATTCGAGTTGCGTTATGAAGACCTCTCGGCGCTCAACCCGCAACTCGTCTACGCGCACGTCACCGGTTACGGCGAAGCGGGCGATGACTGCGACAAGCCGGGCTACGACACGACGGCTTATTGGGCGCGTTCGGGATTGACGGGCATCATCTACGATCTTGAGGTGCAGGCGGCGGCGACGCCCTGCGGCACGGGTGATCATCCGGTGGCGACGGCGCTGTTCGGCGCGATCATGCTGGCGCTTTATCAGCGGCAGATGACCGGGCGAGGCGCGAAGGTGGCGACTTCGCTGATGGCGAACGGAGCCTGGAGCAACAGTTGCCAGATTCAGGCGGCGATGGTCGGCGCGGCCTTTCCGCCCCGCCGCACCCGCTTCACCACGCTCAACCCGCTGGTCAATCACTACCGGACGCGCGACGGCCAGCGGTTTATGTTTTGCTGCCTGGACACCGCAAACGACTGGGGGCGAATTTGCCGCGCGATTGGCTGCCCTGAACTGACCGATGATTCGCGCTTCGCCACGGCCGAAGCTCGCTCTCACAACGGAGAACAAATCGTCGCGCTGCTGGATGAAGCAATTGGCGGCAGGGAGATGGCCGAATGGGAAGTGTTGTTCCG
>JBBQVH010000068.1:0-44091 GCA_038211695.1 Blastocatellia bacterium
CAATGATGGCGGCAAGAATTGGACTGAGCAGGAAAGCGGGACACGAGTAAATCTTTACGGGCTTTCAGTCGTGAAGAAAGAGGTTTGGGTTTCGGGCGCAGAAGGTTTCGTGCTGAAGTATGGTGGAAAATAGAGAGCCGCATTTGATTGAAGGCTGGGTAAAGAAATGTAGGATGAATAAAAAGGGCCGAGTCCACTGGACTCGGCCCTTTTCCAATTCACTTTCCGCTAAGAAACTAGAAGCAACTCGGCGGGAAGACAGGAACGGTGTATGCGTTGCTTGCTGACAACGTCAGCTTGTGCAGGTTATGACCGCCGTTGAAGGCGTTCGCTTGCGTACCAGCGTTCGCGTTCAGGTTGATCGCTGCGCCCAGGATACCGATGTCGGTCTGGCTATAAACCTTGAACCATCCCGAACGGCCCGCAGGAATAAACGTCTCGAAGCGAGGCGTCAAGCGCGGTGTTGTGTTCGATAGAGAGCTACGGAATTGGCAGCTACCCGTGATCGAGAAGCTCAGCACGTTTTCTGAATCGTCATAGAACAAGCCAAATAGTGTGCCCAGCGTTGAAGCGCCGATGCCCAAGTTGCCAGCAATGCGGTTGATGATGACCAATGTGTCGTTGCCATCAGCACGGCTCGGAACGTTGTCATCCGCCAACACACGCGGCACGCGGTTGTAACTGCCAGGGCCACCAACAACACCATCAAAGATAACGCCTGTCGTCACCGTATTGGCGTCGCAAGCTGACGAAGTACCAAAGAACAAGGCCGCGAACGCTTCCGCGCCCAGATTGGCCGCGTGACCACTGGTGAATTTGACATATTCGTCACCGATCAGCCAGTTGAAAGCCAGAGGACAACCATTTGCGTCCGTTGCGACGGCCACGATGTAGCCGCTAACGCCAGGATCAACGTCCGAAGCCAGGAAGGTCGCCGTCTGAGTTGCGGTTAAGCAGATGAAGCTGTCCGCGATCGAGCAGCCATCGGAAACGAAGAAAAGGTGAACAGCAGCGACCGATGAGGTGCTGGTGTTGGTGATGTTAATGCGCGTGTTCTGCGAGTTACCGCTGGTCGCGCCTGATGTGTAGATGTTATAGATCAAAACCGATCCCTGCTTCTGGTCGCTGACTTCTGAAGTCGGCGGGTAGGTCAATCCCGGATCCGCCGCCAGCGCTGCCGCCGACATCAAGCCAAGCGCAACCAATGATAGTATGGCTGATATGAATTTACGTGAAGTTCGCATTTTAATTCTCCTTCAAAAAATTGTTTGTTAAGAACTGTGACTAACGTTTGTCTACAAACTCATGTCCAGCCAATCTGACTTAGAGAATGGGATGAACAACAAATTGACAAACAGGGCAGTGGTTCATGTGGGGGAGATGTGTCAGTAGCCCGACCGTGAGGGAGAGCCGCCGGACGCCACGCCAGCCCTTGCTCACGCGCGGGCTACTGAGACGTGGTTGCATCGTGCTCTCTCTCTTCACTGAGCCACTACCACAAACAGTTGGATTAAAGAGGCAATCGCGGGGTCTATCCTGAATATTGTGCTTATTCGAGATATCTTCGGATTAGATTAGCAAGCTTTCTGGAGGTATGTGGAAAGATCTATTGTGAGGAAAGTTTGCTAACGGGGCGGAGTGTAAGTGCTCGGAAAGGTAGTGTCAACACTTTTAATCGGAAGGCACATTAGGCCAGATGGGGAATGGCCGGAGGAGAAATTTCGTATTCTAAAAATACCAAGAGGCGAACTGCTAGCAGCTCGCCTCTTGGTATATAAGTCCGTCAACCAAACTATTAGCAGTTCGGTGGGAAGACTGGAATGGTGTAAGTCGCGCTCGGGGTCAGCGTCAGCTTGTGCAGGTTGTGGCCACCACTGAATGCGCCAGCCGCTGTGCCAGCATTGGCGTTCAGGTTGATCGCCGCGCCCAAGATGCCGATGTCGCTCTGGCTGTAGACCTTGAACCAGCCAGTGCGGCCCGCCGGAATGAACGTCTCGAAGCGAGGCGTCAAGCGCGGAGTCGTGTTCGACAGCGAGTTGCGGAATTGGCAGCTACCCGTGATTGAGAAGCTCAGGACGTTTTCGGAATCGTCGTAGAACAAGCCGAACAATGTCGAGAGCGTCGAAGCGCCGATCGCCAGGTTACCGCCAATGCGATTGATGATGACCAGCGTGTCGTTGCCATCCGCACGGCTCGGAACCATGTCGTCTGCCAGGACACGGGGCGCACGATTGTAGCCCACGCCGACCACGCCGTTGAAGTCAACGGTAGCAGTTGTCGAGTTAGCGTCGCAACCAGGCGATGTGCCGAAATACAATGCCGCGAAGGCTTCTGCGCCCAAGTTGGCCGAGTGGCCGCTGGTGAACTTGACGTATTCGTCACCGATCAGGAAGTTGAAGGCCACCGGGCAACCATTTGCATCTGTGGCAACCGCCACAATGTAGCCGCTGACGCCAGGATCAACGTCCGAAGCCAGGAAGGTCGCTGTCTGGGTCTGCGTCAAGCAGATGAAGCTGTCCGCAATCGAGCAGCCGTCCGAGACGAAAAAGAGGTGAACAGCAGCGCTCGACGAGGTGCTGGTGTTGGTGATGTTGATACGCGTGTTCTGCGTGTTGCCGCTGGTCGCGCCCGATGTGTAGACATTGTAGATCAGGACTGATCCTTGCTTCTGGTCGCTGACTTCTGATGTCGGCGGATAGACCAAGCCGGGATCGGCCGCCAGCGCGAAGGATGACAGAACGACGAGCGTAAACAACGCGAGCAGCGCATGTGCAAGTTTGCGTGAGGTTCGCATTTCGATTTTTCTCCTTTGGAATTGTTGAGAGGTTTGTGGGAATAAGCTTCTGAGAAAAAGCATTGCGCTTTACATTCACAAGACAGCTTAACCTACGAGATCAAAATTGTTTTTTTTGCCAGCTTAGCCCAGTGACGGCAGTGTTTCTGAAATCCGAAGCAACCTGGATATACTGTTTGCCGGGACGCCAGCGAGAGACGTCAACAAGCTTTCTTTCTGATAGAACTTCAGTGTGAGGAAAGCTCACTGACGCGGCGGAGTGTAAGCTACCGGGAATTGGCTGTCAACGACTTTAGGCGTTCTGCGGAGACGAATTCAAAAAAAAGGGCGGACCATTTAATGGTCCGCCCTTCTTTTTTTGTCCATCAACCTAACTGTTAGCAGTTTGGTGGGAAGACCGGGATCGTGTAATTCGCCGCCGTACTCAGCGTCAGCTTGTGCAAGTTGTGGCCGCTGCTGAAAGCGCCAGCCGCCGTGCCCGCATTCGCGTTCAGGTTGATCGCCGCGCCCAGGATGCCGATGTCACTCTGGCTGTAGACCTTGAACCAACCAGTGCGGCCCGCCGGGATGAACGTCTCGAAGCGAGGCGTCAAGCGCGGGGTCGTATTCGACAGCGAGTTGCGGAATTGGCAGCTACCCGTGATCGAGAAGCTCAACACGTTCTCGGAATCATCGAAGAACAGTCCGAACAGCGTACCCAGCGTCGAAGCGCCGATCGCCAGGTTGCCACCGATGCGGTTGATGATGACCAGCGTATCATTGCCGTCTGCACGGCTCGGAACGGCGTCATCCGCCAGCACGCGCGGCGCACGATTGTAGCTGCCCGCCAGTAGTGCGCCATCAAAGAACAGACCAGCCAAGCTGCCATCTGTGGACAGGACGTTCTCGTTGGTAAGCTTCGCGAAGGCTTCAGCGCCCAGATTGGCCGAATGGCCGCTGGTGAACTTGACGTATTCGTCGCCGATCAGGAAATTGAAGGTGCGCGGCTCGCCGTTAGCATCTGTGGCAACCGCGACAATGTAGCCGCTGACGCCAGGATCAACGTCCGACGCCAGAAAGGTCGCTGTCTGTGTCGGCGTCAAGCAGATGAAGCTGTCGGCGATCGAGCAGCCATCCGACACGAAGAAGAGGTGAACAGAGACGGTGCCGCCACCCGTATTGGTGTTGGTGATGTTGATGCGCGTGTTCTGCGTGTTGCCGCTGGTCGCACCCGAAGTGTAGGCGTTATAAATCAATACCGAGCCAGCCTTCTGATCGTTAACTTCCGATGTTGCGGGAAAAGCCAGACCTGGATCCGCCGCCAGAGCGAATGATGCCATAACGACGAGAGCAAATAGCGCGAGCAGCGCGTGTGCAAGTTTGCGTGAGGTTCGCATTTCGATTTTTCTCCTTTGGAATTGTTGAGAGGTTTTGAACGTAAGCCTATGCGGTAAGGCGTTATGCCTGGTACTCACATTATGCCTGGTACTCACATACAGAGCTTACAGAATGAAAGATCATTTTTGCTTTTTTGCCAGCTTAGCCAGTGACGCCAGCATTATCCGAATCCAAACGGTAGATGTGCTGTTTGCTGACACTGTCAGTGGGAGGCGCTAGCGAACTTTCTTGTGAGAAGTAATTTCAGTGTGAGGAAAGCTCACCAACGCGGCGGAGTGTATGCTGAGTGTGCAAAACCTGTCAACGACTTTATCTTTTGGCGAGTGCGAATTCAGAAAAAATACAAGCAACCTTGTTTCTTGTCAGTCGTATTGCAGTGCTTCGACAGGCGCCAACCGAGCCGCTGTTCGCGCTGGGTAAAGAGTGGTGAGCACACTGATCGTAATTGCCAGC
Source organism: Blastocatellia bacterium (assembly GCA_038211695.1). Lineage (GTDB taxonomy): Bacteria > Acidobacteriota > Blastocatellia > RBC074 > RBC074 > RBC074. Next base: position 4,625 of record JBBQVH010000068.1, read on the forward strand.
GCCGTCACCCAAACGCAGTCCAGCACCTGAATTTTAAGCGTGATATGAGAGACCGAATAAATCTCAGCCGGGATTGAGATCAACTGGTAATGGTTGGCAATCCAACTCAGCCCAATTCCGAGTAGCAGTCCACTGCCAGCGCCAATCAATCCGATGAGCAAGCCTTGCCACAGAAAGATGCGCCGGATGGAAGAAGCTGTTGCGCCCTGCGCGCGCAAGATGCCGATGTCGCGGTGCTTTTCAATGACCATCATTGTCAGCGTGATGATGATATTCAGTGCGGCAATGACGATCAGCAGTGCGAAAAAGATGATGATCACGCGATGCTGCAATTGCAGTGCGGCAAACAGCGGACGATTCAATTCCTGCCAATTGGTGGTGACAAATCCGGCACCGGCGATTGCTTTTACTTGCTGCGCGATCTGATCTACCTGGTAAATGTCCGCGACTTTCATGCGGATGACCCCTGCGCTATCGCCGCTCCCGCTCAAATGCTGCGCTGACACGAGTGAGATATAGGCCCACTTCGCATCATATTGATACCAGCCGGAGGAGAAGATTCCTGTTACGTGAAATTGTGTGTATCGCGGGCGAGGCTGCAATCCGGCGGGCGTCAACCTGGTGGCGACAGAAACGGCCGTTACCCGATCATTCAATTTAACGCCAAGCGCGCGCGCCAATTCCTGGCCAATAATGATGCTGTCAACGGCAGCAGGTTCATCCGCAGGCATGTGATCAGATGAAGTGCCAGATGGGATGGAGGATGAGCGTAGATCGGGATTGCCTTCGACGGTGATGGAGGAGAGTTCTTCTGATTCGCGCCCGCCGAATCCGCTTGTATCCACACCTTTCAACACGGCTTGCTCTAACTGGCCGCCATTGCTGAGCAGCACGGGGGCATAGATCGTTGCCGAAACTGCGCGCACGCCAGGAATCTGCCCGATGCGTTCGGTCAGTTCCCGGTAATTTTCGATCCCGCTGTTATCTTCTTTCAGCAGGTTGAGGTGATCGGTGCCTTGCAGAATCTTTTCCTGCACGTTGCTGCGAAAGCCGCTGATCAGGGCTTGCGCAATGATCAGCGCCGCAACGCCAACTGTGATTCCAGCTACGGCGATGGCGGTGATGACCGAAACCGCCGTTTGACGCCGCCGGGCGCGCAGGTAGCGCAGCGCAATAAAAAGTTCATAGCCCATAACAACGTCGTGAACGGATCACCATCGGCTAATTCTTTCCCCACACGGGCCGGGAGGCCGGGTCTCCAAAATCCACCAGGCGTAAATTCAATCCGCCACTTTGCCGGTAAACGATCTGATACTTATTCTCATTGGGATCGGTTTTGGGAAGTGGGCCGACAGAGGTTCGGGCCAAATAGCGCACCCCCAGTTTGTTCCAAGCCTCCCACGAACCCGCCGGGTCATCAGACGCGACGGTCTTATGGCCGGTGTACAGATTCAACAACGCCGGATTTTGGGCCGCGATGACAGCGTTCTTCGGCACGCTGTCGCCGATGTGTTTGATCAGAGCTTCGTTCTCTTCGTAGATGCCAATCCAGCGCAGTCTGTAGGCGGGCGACGGATCGTACTTCCGCTGGATGTAGTCGTAGTTGGCGTAAAGATTGCTGAGCACAAACATCCACGAAAAGATCATGAGCGGAATCAACACGCCGCGCGGTTTGGGTTCGTCATACAGTTTCTGATAAAGCTGCGCGAAGAAGCGCACGCCCATCAAAATGTAAAACAACAGGAATGGAACCAGCGGTAGCAACAGCCGGTATTGTTCCCATCCCCACAACATTGCAACACCCATTGAAAGCGGCGTGACGAATTCCGCCAGCGTCATTCGTTCGCGCACGGTTGCGATAAAACCGATCAGCGCCAGCAGCGCGAAGAAGAGCGAAATCGTCCGGCCTTCCTGCCCGATGCGCATGGGCAGTGCCGGCTCCGGCGGACGGAAGAGCGAATAAAAAACCAGACCGCCGAAATCGTACTTGCCGATCTCCGACAAATTATTCCAGATGCGCGCGGGTAGATCGCCCGCCGTGATCGTGCCCGAAAGTGGCTGGCCCGCGACACGCTGCCAAAGCTGCGTAGAGTAAGTCTGGACAATGTTCGCGCCTTGCTCGGCGCGCTGTTCCGGCGTCGGTGCGTGCATTCGCGAATAGAGCATCCAAGGCCCGACCAGCAATGCCACGATGGCCGCAAAGATCACTGCCTGCTGGAATAATTTTTCTTTGAGCAGGTAGAGCACCGCGCCAACCAGCAAGCCCACGCCCGCTGGTCTGGTCAGGAAGGCGAACGACGCCAACAATCCGCCCGCCACGATGAATCGCCAAACTGCATTCAATTGCCCAGCCTTCACGCCGCGTTCAATCAGCACGATTACCCCAAGCTGCGCCAGCGTAAAGACGCATTCCGACATCATTGTTGAGGTTGCCAGAAAGACCAGCGCCGGATAAATCGTTGTTGCCAGCGCCAGTGCGAACGCCACCCAGATGGGCAGTTCGCGCTCGCGTTTGAAATAGACGTACGCCAGCAGTCCGACGCCCATCATTGCGGCGATGGAGACGGATTTCAGCAGCCAGATGTTGTTCGGGAAGTTCGGCGAGATTCGATAGAAGATCGAAAGCAACGCTGGGAATGCTGGCGCGTAAAACGGCGTGATGCCCGGCGTCGGCGAATTGATCAGTGTGTAGCCTTGTCCGGTCGCCAGCGCCTTTGCCAGCAGCACGTACCACGCGTCGTCCACCACCAACCCGACAACTTTGTCCAGACGAAGCACATAAATCGTCAATGCCACGGCCAGCGCCGCGACGCCAGCACCAATCAAAATCAACCGGCTTCTGTCCGGATTGACTGGCGTGTGCTTTGGCGGCGCGGTGTTGGTGATTGGTTCTTCGGGGACAAGCTGGTTGCGTTTGCCTTTCGCGGCAGGTTGCTTGCTCAAGGTGAGGTCTCCTATCAAAAAGAGCATGGAGTTCAGCCTTTAGGCTGCTGCTTCACTTCGGCTACCTATTGGCTTGATCCCAACAGGCTAAAGCCTGAACTCCATGCCTCTATGCTTACTTCGTTTCCGGTCGCATGTGCGGGAAGAGGATGACGTCGCGAATCGAATGCTGGTTGGTCAGGATCATCGCCAGGCGATCAATGCCAATGCCTTCGCCCGCGGTGGGCGGCATTCCGTATGACAGCGCGCGAATGTAGTCCTCGTCCATGACCATCGCTTCTTCGTCGCCGCGATCGCGCTGATTCATCTGCTCTTCAAAGCGGCGCTTCTGTTCGACCGGGTCGTTCAATTCAGAGAAGGCGTTGGCCACTTCCATATTCGCGATGTACAACTCGAAGCGTTCGACGAAGCGCGGGTCATCGGCCTTCTGCTTGGATAACGGCGACAACTCGGTCGGAAATTCGGTGATGAAGGTCGGGTGGATCAAATGCGGTTCGACCACGTGTTCGAAGATTGCGCCGAGCAACTGGCCGTCGTTCAGCTTCGGATCAAAACCCAGATCAATCGCGCCTGCGGCGTCTTCCAGTTGCTTGCGATCCATTAACCCATCGAGTGTTGGACGCGTGGCGTCGTTTGGCCAATATTTCAAAACCGACTCGCGCATGGTCAGCCGCTGCCAGTTGCCAAAGTCAATCGTGTGATCTTTGTAGCTGACCTGCCGCGTTCCGCAGACTTGATCCGCCAGTGCCGTGATCAACTCTTCGGTCAGGTTCATCAGGTCATTGAAATCGGCATACGCCTGATAGAACTCCAGCATCGTGAATTCGGGATTGTGCTTGTAGCTGATGCCTTCGTTGCGGAAATTGCGGTTGAGTTCATACACGCGTTCGAAGCCGCCGACAATCAGCCGCTTCAGGTAAAGCTCCGGGGCGATGCGGGCATACAGCGCAATGTCCAGCGCATTGTGGTGAGTGACAAATGGTTTGGCCGCCGCGCCGGTTGCCAGCGGCGTCAGCATCGGCGTTTCGACTTCGATAAAATCCCGCGCGTCGAAATACTTGCGGATTTCTCGAATGATTTGCGCACGCCGCTGGAAGACTTCACGCGAAGTCAGTTCGCCCGGCAGGCGTTCCTGAATCGCGCCGCTGGCGATCAAATCAACATACCGTTGGCGGTAGCGCAATTCCTTGTCGGTCACGCCGTGATATTTGTCCGGCATCGGCAGCAAGGCTTTTGACAGAAACTGCAACCGCGTGACGTGAACCGAAAGCTCACCCGTTTTGGTAATAAACAGGTAGCCCGCGACGCCGATCCAATCGCCCAAATCCAGCTTCTGGTACAACTCCCACGCGGCGTCACCGACATCATTTTTGCGAACGTAAACCTGCAACGAATTCAGCCCGTCGGACAAATTTGCAAACGCGGCCTTGCCCATCAACCGCATCGTCATAATGCGTCCGGCAATGCGAACCTCGCCGCCTTCCGCCGCTTTCAGTTCGGCATTGGTTTGCGCCATCTCGACCTCGTCTTTTTTGCCCGCATGGCTGCGGTATTGGGTGGCAAGTTGCGAGACGCTGTGCGAATGGTCGAAGCGATTGGTGTAGGCTGGGTGCCCCAGCGCCACGATCTCTTCCAGATGGCGGCGGCGCTGTTGAATCTGGTCGTTGTCTTGATCCAGCAAGGGTGTGGAACTCCTTCAGAAAAATGTTCGACAAACTTCAGTTTGTCGGCAGTCCCGAATGTGGCGACCGATGAAGCCAAACGACAAACTGAAGTTTGTCGAACATTGCGTTGATAGATGATGATGTGACGTGCTATTTGAGCGGCGATTATAGGAATGCCAATTTAAGAGTGTCAACGCAGCTTTTCTGACTGAGGTCTGAAGGAGTAAACAATGACAATTAAATCGAAGCTTGCAGTGATCATCGCTATGCTGCTTTTGTCGGCAGCATTCGCGTTCGCGGTCTTTGGTCAACGTTCGCGCAGCGGCAGCGATGCATCCAGGGAATCTGGCAGTAATCCTGCCCCGGACAATCAATGGGAATATCTGATTGTTTCCGGCGGAAATGCGAACCTCACATCCATGAGCGGTGATCAGTTTTCCACGATGCGCAAACAACCGGATAATTCTTTTGGCCGTGAAGCCTTCGTGCTGGAACGGAATCTGGACAAGCTGGGCGCAAAAGGCTGGGAACTGGTTTCGGTTCAGGGGAACCCGAACGATCCCGTTTATTACCTCAAACGAGCCAAATCCACGCGCTGATAATCGCCAATAATTTTTGATGAAACGCAGCTCGCACCTCATTGCCACGCTTTCGCTGCTGGCCGGATTGGCGTTGTTTGTCTACGTCGCCCGGCGCATTGGCTGGCACGAGATCGCAGCCCGCATCCATGCCCTCGGTTGGAGCTTTCTGCTGCTCTTGGCGATTTCGGCGCTGCGTCCACTGGGGCGTGCGTGGGCGTGGTTCCGTTGTTTCGAGCCAGTCAATAGAAAGTTTGGGTACTGGGCAGTCCTGCGCGCGCGGTTGGCTGCGGATGCGATGGGCAATGTGACTTCTGCCGGCCCTTTTGTTGCCGAACCCTCGCGCGTGTTTTTTTTGGGTGGGCGTGTTTCCGTCAAAGCTGCATCGGCGGCGGCGGCAGTCGAACTGCTCAGCTACACGCTCTCCTGCGTGTTGTTGTTGCTTGGCGGCATTTTGATTTTGTTGATTGGCGTCACGGCGGGCGCAGGGTTGAGAAAGGCGTTGATTGTTGCGCTGATCCTGACCCTCGGCCTGTTGGTTTTGATGGGTCTGGCCTTCGGTCTGAAGTTCGTTGTTGTTGAACGATTCTGCGAAACGCTCAAACGGCTGATTCCGCACGGTGGATTTCACCGCCTGCTCGATAAAGAGCTTCATCAACTGCTTGAGCTGGAAGAGTACGCCTTCGATTTTTTTCGCAAACACCGGCAGGACTTCTTCTGGGTGATGCTGGGCGAGGCGGTCTTTCATCTGGCCGGCGTGCTGGAAGTATTCCTGGCGTTGAAACTGACCGGAACGCAGCCGACCGTTGTCGCCGCTTTCACATTGGAAGCGCTGAACCGGCTGATCAATCTGTTATTCGCTTTTGTCCCGGCCAAAGTCGGCGTGGACGAAGCGGGCAGCGCGTGGTTGGCGGCGGCACTGGGCCTGAGCACGGCAGCGGGGGTGACTTTGGCGCTGTATCGAAAGCTGCGATTGCTTTGCTGGACGGGCGTTGGTCTGGCGTGTCTGGCGACGCTGGCGAAATATGAACGAGCATCCAAACCTGGCAAACCCGGCAAACATGGCGAACATGGCAAACCCGGCTAAATCATCCCTCGGTTCTTCATTGCTTGATCTGTCAGGGATTTTGGCTGTCGCTGGTACGATGATTTATTGCAATGGCGGCATCGGCGTCGGCGCTTCGAATCACGTCGGTTTGCTGCCGGTGGTGCGGCGCATTCTGAATCCAAACTATCTGCCGGGCGATTTCAACATCGCGCTGCGGTTTTATCATCATCGTGCGTTTGCTTATTTGGTAGCGGGCGGTTCGGCGTTGCTGGGTGAAGACCGCGCGTTGATTGTGCTGGCTGTGTTGGGAATGGCGGCGATGAGCGCGGCTTTGTTTGGATTGTGCCGCGCGTTGGGCCTGTCGCGGTGGGGCTTTCTGGTGGTGGGCGTGTTTGCCGCGACGCGATTTGCATGGACGGGCAGGGGATTGGAAGTGAACGAATTTCTGGGCGATCCCGAAGTCATGCCGCCTTTGCTGGTGCACGCACTGGCGCTGTTTGTGCTGACGGCATTGATAAAAGAGCGAACCCGGTGGGCGGCTTTTTTGACTGGACTGGCAATTCTGCTGCATCTGCAGATTGGCCTGACGCTGGCATTGATGACGTTGCCGCTTTACCTGATCAAGCTGCGCGAATTTGGTTTGAAAGAAAGTGCCGTGCTGGTCGCGTTGGTGGCGCTTCCGGCTTCGCCTGCGCTGTGGCACGTTGGGCATATGCTGCGGCGTGGGCTGGCGAAATCGTCAATCTCATCCGCGTACTACATTGATTTCCGCCATCCGCATCATTTTGAATTGTTGTCTGTGGCGGCTGCCATTTTGGTGATTGCGCATTTGGCGATGATCGGTTTGGCGTACTGGTTCTTGCGCCACCGTGATGCCGGAATCAGCCGGGCAATAGGGAAGCTGCTGATCTGTTGCGCCTCGATTGCTGTGTTGTGTCTGATTCATTTCGCTGATTACTACCTGATCAAAAATGACAAACTGGCACAGGTGCAGTTCCTCCGCGTCAGTCCGCTGATTACTATTCTCGGCGCGATCTGTTTTGTGTTGCTGGTGAACCGGTGGCTGGCCAATCAAAGGTTGGCCGCAGTGGCGAACATTGTGCTGATTGCCGCAGCCGTTGGTTGGGCTTGGCAATCCCCCAGAAGAGTTGAAATACCGTATTACTTCGGCGCCTGGCGGCTGGCAGAAGAGCAATCAGCCTGGGCGGATGTCGCGCGCTGGGTCAAAGCCAACGGCCCGCGCGATACGGTTTACCTGGCGCCGCCGGGCAGGAATGGTTTTTCTGTCTTGTCCGAACGTTCGATTGTGGCGGAATTCAAACTCAACCCGGACGGATCAATGTATCTGGCCGAATGGTTTGATCGGCTGCGCGATCTGGCCGGTGGCGAATTGCCCAGCGGACGCGGCTTTGAAAACCGCAAGCTGCTCGATAAAGCTTTCGCCAAACTGGTCAACGAACAGTTGCTGGCGCTCAGCGCAAAGTACAACGCAGCCTGTGCCGTCTTGCCCAAAGATTCGAAAGCCGAGTTCGATGTGTTGTATCAAAACAAAGATTACAGAGTCGTCAGGTTGCGTTGACGTTTGACTGGCTGGCACTCGATTCGTATTTTGACCTTTCAACAATGCTCAACTAAACGTCAAGAAGGAGTGAAAGAATGGCGGAAGTTATCAAATGTACGCGCTGCGGCCAGAAATTGCCCGCGCTGGAAAAAGCACCGTTCGGCGGTGTGTTAGGCAAAAAGATTCACGAACAAATCTGTCAATCCTGCTGGAAACAGTGGGTGGCTTCGCAAAATCAACTGATCAATCATTACGGCCTGAGCACGGTCAATCCCGAACACCAACAGTTTTTGATTCAAAACATGGAATCGTTTCTGTTCGGCACGGGACTGGATGCCAAGATTGATACTTCATTGGAAGGCACGATTCAGCATTAAACCGTCGTTGCCGTGCGACGCAAAAACGCACTCACGCGCGGTAAAGCTGCAACATGTTCGTTGTTTGAGTCGTTGTTTGACACGTTCAAGCCCCCGTACTATCTTTTCGCGCGGTTGCCAGCAGGCGGTTTGCTGACCGCATTTGCGGCCTTCAAGCGAATTAAGCTCAGGCACCGGGCGGACAATCTAAAAAGATACGGCTTCAGGAGTAGTGGCAGTTATGAAGAAAGAGAAGTGGGTTGGCTACAAGCCCGATGATGACAACGACATCAGAGTCATTGAAGACCTGTCGTCATTGCGCGGCGGCGATGGAGATGATGGCGGGCTGTGGAGTGAGATGCGTTCCTTGCTGCGCGACATCGTTTTTGCCGGGCTGATTGCCGTGCTGATTGTTGTCTTTGTCGTGCAGCCGGTGCGTGTCGAAGGGCAAAGCATGATGCCCAAGCTGCACGATCAGGATCGCATTTTCGTCAACAAATTCCTGTATTCCATGCGCGAATGGATGGGCGACAAAGAGCCGATCAAGCGCGGCGACATCGTCGTGCTGCTGTTTCCGGATGATCCGTCGAAATCTTATATCAAGCGCGTGGTCGGCCTGCCGGGCGAAGAGATCAACATCGAAGACGGCAAGCTCTTCATCAATGGCCAGCAGATTGACGAACCTTATCTGGATGCCGAATTCCTTTCTCGCGATTCACTGCCGACGCCAACGCGTATCAAGGATCATCATTATTTCGTGATGGGCGACAACCGCCGCAACAGCAGCGACAGCCGCTATTGGGGCCTGGTGCCGGAACGGTACATTTACGGTCAGGCGATCTTCCGCTATTACCCTTTTACGCCCTTCGAGCGCGTGGGAAAGCTTCAGTAAAGATTTGGCATTTAGAAAAAGGGCAGAAACGGGCAGAAAAGATTTTGACGCCAAAACAGAATTGACGAGAAAGCGCGGCGGCAGCGAGCTGTCCGCGCTTTCTCGTGTCGGCGCTGTGCATTGCCGGATTGACAACTTTTATGTTCACCAACGTTCGCCTTTTGTTTGGCCTCTTGTTTGACCTCTTGTTTGAAATGCTGTGGCAGCCGATGGCGGCGATGCGCACATTGCGGGAGCGCGCTCCGGTGGCGGTTGCCGCCGTTGCCGCATTGTTGATGACGTGGGTTTATTCGCTGGTGGCGGTGGTCATGGCTGGTTACGCGCAGGCAGGTGGCAAGCCGCCACTTTCGCCAGAGATGGTTGCGCCTGTTTACGGCGCGCGGTCGTTTTTTGTGGCGGCGCTGCTGGGTGGTTCGCTGCGAGCCTTGATGACGGCAGTGATGATTGTTTTGTTTATCGCGGTGATCTATGTGCCGATTGTCATTCTGATCGGGAATCTTTTTGAACAGCGAGGGAGCTTTGCGATGGTGGTGCGGGAAGAGTATGCGGCGATGGCGTCGTGCGCATTGATGGCGCAGGCGGTGTCGCTGCTGGTGACGTTGCTGCCCGCGGTGCTGATTGGCTGGCAGGGCGCATGGTTACGCAGCGATGCGGTGATCGGCTATTTCGTGATGGTCGTCGTCATTCCGCTGCCGGTCTTTGCCTGGTTGATGACATTGGCGACGGGCGCGGTTTTTCAGATTGGAGAGATTGGGCAACTCGGCCAACTTGGTCAGGCTGTTCAGCCGGGACAGCCAAACTGGCTGGTGGCGGCTGGTACGGTGCTGATTTCATTTCTCTCGCTGCTTCTGCTGCCACTGTTCATGGATGCGGCTTCGATTATTTGTGCCTTGCCGCTGTTGATGATCTTGCTGCTGTTTTTATTGCGCGATCGGATGGACGATTTTGTCCGGTCGCAGCGGTCACGCCAGTCTTTCAATCAGAATCTGCAACTGGCAACGCTGAATCCGGCGGACGCGTCGGCGCACTATAATTTGGGGCTGGTCTATCAGCAGCGGGGCGACCTGGATGCGGCCATCCAATCATTTACGCGATCCATTGAAATTGACTCGGACGAAACGGATACGCATTATCAACTCGGGCGCATTGCGCGCTGGCAAAACCGACTGACCGACGCGGTTCAGCATTTTGAAAAAGTCATCGAACAGGACGCCGCGCATAGCCACCATGAAATTTGGCGTGAAACCGGATTGGTCTACTATGCCGCCAAACAATATCCGGATGCGCTGGAGATGTTTGACAAATTCTTGCAGCAACGTCCGTCTGACGCGCAAGCGCGTTACTGGCACGGGATGACGTTATTCAACCTAGGGCGCACGACAGAGGCCATGACTGAAATGCAGGCTTGCATTGAATCCGTCAAGACCGCGCCAGCTTACAAATATCGGACTGAGCGGCAATGGCTGCATCTAGCGCAGAGTTTTTTGCGCGAAAGACAATCTTGAATCAAATCTCAAATTCGAAACCTGAAGCGATGAATAAAGAAGCAATCCTTGCACTGGAAGATGGGCGAACGTTTCGTGGGCGCGCGTGGGGCGCCGAGGGCGAACGCACCGGCGAGATCGTCTTCAACACCTCAATGACCGGCTATCAGGAAATCCTGACCGATCCCTCCTACGCCGGGCAGATCGTCACGATGACTTACACCGAGATCGGCAATTACGGCATCAACCCGGAAGACGTCGAATCGCGCCGCCCCTTTGTCGAAGGCTTTGTCGTCCGCGAATTTTCTGAAGTCACGTCGAACTGGCGCGCCACGATGTCGCTGGATGAATACTTGAAGCAACACGGCATTGTCGGCATCTCCGAAATTGATACCCGCGCGCTGGTGCGCCACATTCGCGAAAAGGGCGCGATGCGCGCCTGTATCTCATCGGTGGACGCGGACGAAGCAAGCGTCATCGCCAAAGCGCGCCGCGCGCCGGAAATGCTGGGCCGCAATCTGGTGGACGAAGTTTCGTGCGGCGACCCGTATGAATGGTCGAGCATCCGGGAGTCTGAGAATTCGCTGGATACGGTAATCGGCTATGCTCCGACCAGCAGGCTTGCGCCGGACGAAGCGCCATTTCGCGTTGTGGCTTACGATTTCGGCATCAAGTATTACATCTTGCGCTATCTGGCAGATGTAGGTTGCAGGGTCACGGTCGTGCCTGCCAACACCTCTGCGGAAGACGTGCTTGCGCTGGCGCCGGACGGCATCTTTCTTTCCAACGGCCCCGGCGATCCGGCGGCGTTACCTGAAATCGTCCGCGAAGTGAAGACGCTGCTGAACGCCGCGCCGGTTTTCGGCATCTGCCTGGGCCATCAAATTTTGGGACTGGCTTTTGGCGGGCGGACATTCAAGCTGAAGTTCGGCCATCGTGGCGGCAACCAACCCGTCAAAAATCATCGCACCGGACGAATCGAAATCACATCGCACAATCACGGCTTTGCGGTTGATCCTGAGAGCTTGGATAAGAGGGAAATCGAGCTGACGCATTTCAATTTGAACGACGGTTGTCTGGAAGGCTTCCGGCATCGTCATTTGCCGGTCTTTTCAGTTCAGTATCATCCCGAAGCAGGCCCCGGCCCGCACGATGCGACCTATCTGTTCGACGAATTCATCGCCAACATGCGCGCGCGGCGCGAACAGTTGAAAGAGTTGATGCAAGTGAAGGTGTAAAGGGGAGCCACATGACAGCAAGTGCGAAGATCAGCCTGACGATCAATCAGTAAGCGCAGTACGCGATTGATAGGAATGCTCAGCCTGCGCTTGCCATAACAATTCGTCACACTTAACGCCAGGTCGAAAGCTTTTGGCCACGAATGAATTCCCATCCCTGGGAGATGACGTGCAGCAGCAAAGCCAGAGTTTAAGTTTCAGTTAGACATTTCACCCAACCCATTGTCTCAGGCAACAGATTTTTGTTGCGGCAGCATCAGAGACCGCCGTAAGATCAGCTCGCGATGAGTGCCCAAAGACAGTAATTTTCATTTTGCCATTATTCTTTAGTTCAGCGGTTTCTTCTGAGGCCGAATCGTTATTCAGAATCAGTCAATCGCTGTTACAGCCTGCGCCCTGACTTTCGACAACTTCGATTTCAATAGAAAGGTGATCGTTATGAAATCCAGCCGACGTATTTCCCTTCGGACGTTTTGCCAAACGTTCTTCCTGTTTTGCCTGTTCATCACTGCCGCCTCCGCGCAATCTCTGCAATGGAAGCCGATTGATCCGGCGCATCTGGCGCTGAAAGCGCCGGTGGTCGAAAAAGACGCCGACGCCGAGGCCTTGCTGTGGGAGGTATATATCAACACGGCTTCGGATTCGGGCACCAACTTTACGCATTTTGTTCGCGTCAAAATCTTCACTGAGCGCGGCAAAGAGTCGCAAAGCAAAATTGACATCCCGTATCTTTCCGGCGTTTCAGTCAAAGACATCGCCGGGCGAACGATCAAACCCGATGGGACGATTATCGAGTTGAAGAAAGACGCCATCTTCGACCGCGAGATCGTCAAATTCGGCAAGCTGAAATTGAAGGCTAAGTCGTTTGCGATGCCGGGCATCGAGCCAGGAACGATCATTGAATACCGCTGGCGCGAGGTGTACAGCTACATCACAAACTACGTCAAAATGGACCTACAGCGCGACATCCCGACGCAGGTGGTTCGCTATTATCTGAAGCCGAATCCGTATGTCCTTGCTCCAATGAAGACGATGACCTTTCAGGCCAATGTGCCGCAGTTTGCCAAAGACAAAGACGGCTATTACCGCCTTGAGATGACGAACATGCCCGCCTTCCGCGAAGAGCCGCACATGCCGCCTGAAGATCAGGTCAAAGCCTGGATGCTGGTCTATTACTCGCCGGCCGAAAAGCCGGCCGAAAAGAAAGACCCGATGGCGTTCTGGAAAGACACCGGCAAGCTGGTTTACGAGCAGCAGAAGGGCAATATGAAGGTCAGCGATGACATTCGCAAAGCCGCCACGGAAGCCATTGGCGATGCCGCAACGCCGGAACAGAAGCTGGAACGGCTCTTCAATTTCTGCCGCACGAAAATCAAGAACGTCAACGACGACGCTTCGGGGATGACGGCGCAAGAGTTGGAAAAGTTGAAAGGCAACAAATCGCCCTCAGACACGCTTAAGCGCGGTTACGGCACGGGGCGCGACATTGACTATCTGTTCGCTGCGCTGGCCGCTGCTGCCGGGTTCGATGCGCGCTACGCCAAGACCGGCGACCGCAGCCGCAAATTCTTTGATCCTAGTTTTACTGATGACTACTTCATGCGCTCTTACCACATCACCGTGAAAGTCGGCGACAACTGGCGCTTCTTCGATCCGGCCAGCACCTACGTTCCGTTCGGAATGCTGCGCTGGCAGGAAGAGGGCATCAAGAGTTTGGTGACTGACCCGAAAGAGCCTGCCTTTGTTGAAACCCCTGTCTCGCCTGCGGAAAAGTCCGTCAAAAAGCGCACGGCCAAGCTGCGCCTTTCCGAAGACGGCATGCTGGAAGGCGAAGTGCGGGTCGAATACACGGGCCATTTCGCCGTTGAGATGAAAGAGGACAACGATCAGGACTCCGTCGAACAGCGTGAGAAAAAACTGCGCGAATCGGTCAATAGCCGTCTGAGCAGCGCCGAGTTCGCCGACATCAAAATTGAGAGCGCCACCGACCCGATCAAACCGTTCGTCTATTCGTACAAAGTCCGCGTGCCTGGATACGCCGAACGCACGGGCAAACGGCTCTTTCTGCAACCGGCCTTTTTCCAGAAAGGTCTGGCGGAGATGTTCCCGACCAGCACGCGCCAGACAGACGTCTATTTCCACTTCCCGTGGGCGGAAGAAGATTACGTGACGATTGATTTGCCGCCGGGATACTTGCTGGACAATGCCGAACAGCCCGGCCCGGTCACTTTCGGCGATGCAGGCATTTACCAGCCGCGACTGGGGCTGACGAAGGATTTGAAGACGCTGGAATACAAGCGCGATTTTCGCTTCAACCTGCTGATGATTCCCAAAGCGTCTTACCCGAATTTGAAGGCCATCTTCGGCGCCATTCACGAAGCGGACAATCACACCGTCACGCTCAAACAGGCGGCTGCCGCGGCAGCGAAACAGTAGCCAATGAATACTGCAACACAAATATTCTGGTAACGGTTGCGCAAACTGACAGTTTGCGCAACCCCTCGCGCCGTTCTTGCTTTTTCACAGAGAGAATGAAATGAAACCACTATTCAGCCGACGAACCCTGATCTTCAATCTGCCAGTCCTGATGTTGCTGATGACCGCCGTTGCTTTCGCCGATGAACCGCCTGCCTGGTTGAAGCAGGCCGCAGCGATGAGCGTGCTGGCTTACAGTAAAGACGTTCACGCCGTCGTTCTGCACGACGAAGCGCGCAAGACCGTGGACAATGACGGCAAGATCGTCACCGTCAGTTGGCAAGCCATTCGCATCCTGGCGCGCGAAGGGCGCGATCAGGCAAAAGCCCGCGAGAGCTACAACACCGGTTCAGGCAAGATCAAGGAGATGCGAGCGTGGTTGATCAGACCCACGGGCGAGATCAAAAGCTATGGCAAGAAAGAAACGATGGACATCGCCTTGGCCGAGAACGACGTTTACAACGACGCGCGCGAAAAGTTGATTTCAGCCAAAGACGACGCCGATGCCGGATGCGTTTTCGGGTACGAGATCATCACCGAAGAGCGCGAAGTCTTTTCGCAGTTCGTCTGGTATTTTCAGGGTTTCAAACCGGTGATTCTGTCGCGCATTACGCTGGCGTTGCCGCAGGGCTGGTATGCCAAAAGCGTTCCCTTCAACCGTGACAAGATCGAACCGGTGGTCAATGGTTCGACCTTCACCTGGGAGATGCGCAATCTGCCCGCCTTCGAAGAAGAGCCGGCAAGCCCCGGAATCGGCGGGCTGGTGGCCAGTCTGGCGATCACGATTTTTCCGGGCGAAGGCAAAGCCACGCCCTTAAAAACCTTTGCCAGTTGGAAAGATGTTTCGCGTTACAACAGCGAACTGAGCGACCCGCAGGCAGGCTTCAATGAACCGATGGCGGCGAAAGCGCGTGAATTGACGGCCGGCGCCAAGACTGAATACGAACGCATCCGGGTCATTGGCCGGTACGCCCAGAACGTCAACTACATTTCGATTCAAATCGGGATTGGCCGTGGCGGAGGCTATCGTCCACACGCTGCCGCTGATGTCTTCAACAAAAATTACGGTGACTGCAAAGACAAGGCGAATCTGATGCGGGCCATGCTCAAATCGCTCGGCATCGAATCGTACCCGGTGGCGATTTATTCCGGCGACCCGAATCACGTTCGCCAAGAGTGGCCCTCGCCGCAGCAGTTCAATCATTGCATCATCGCCGTCAAAGTCAGCGACGAAACCAATGCCGCAACAATCATCAAACATTCCAGCTTGGGGCGATTGTTGATCTTCGATCCGACGGACGAAGACACGCCGGTGGGCGATCTGCCCGATCACGAACAGGGAAGTTATGCGTTGATTATCGCGGGCAGTGCTGGCGAATTGATGAAGATGCCGGTCACGCCGCCGGAAGCCAACCGGCTGGAACGCACCATCGAAGCCGAACTCAGCGCCGATGGTGCGCTGATCGCAACCATTCGCGAACAGTCGTTTGGCCAGGCCGCCGTTGAAGAGCGCCGTGGCTTCAAAAGCGGCGCTCGCCCGCAATACAACAAACAGGTTGAACGTTGGATTACGGCCACCGCGCCCGGCGCCAGTGTTTCGAAGATCGAACCCGCCGACAACGCGCGCGATGGGCAATTCACGCTGGATGTCGAATTCAAATCGCCAGCTTATGCGCAATCCATGCGCGGCAAACTGCTGGTCTTCAAACCGGCTATTGTCTCGCGCCGTTCTTCTGTCTTTCTGACTAACAAGGAGCGCAAGCATCCGGTGGTGCTGGAATCCAAAGCCTACACCGAAACTGTGAAGATCAAACTGCCCGCCGGATTTGAGGTGGACGAAACGCCGGATGCGGCGGAATTGACGCAACCCTTTGGCAGTTACTCGGTCAGCTACGAAGTGAAAGACGGCAGCCTGATCTTCAAACGTTCGCTGGTGCTGAAAGCGATGATGATCCCCGCTGAACAGTACGCCGCCATTCGTGCCTTCTTCGAACGCATCCGCGCGGCGGAACAATCACCCGTTGTACTGGCAAAGAAATAGACCGCCAAGAAAGGTCGTGGCTCAATTAGGGGAGATCAACTCACGCCAAGCCGCCAAGGCGCAAAGCAACAGAAGCTGGGAGCAGACTGTTTGCTAATGCCTCTTTCTCTTTTTCTTTGCGACTTGGCGGCTTGGCGTGAGGTTCAGTCTCTTCGGTTTTTTGTGGCGAATCAGGCTGGGCTGATGGCAATCCGCTTTTCCTGATTGTGACGTATCATCCGGCGAACTTGATCTCATTCACTCGGAGGACTACCCATGAAAACCGCCGCCCGATCCAATTCTCTTGGCGCACGCCAACCGCGCCGCGCCCGCTGGATCATGCTGATTGTTGTGATTGCTTTGTTGGTCTGGCTTGGCCTTGATTTGTACGGCCCGCGCCACCGCAGCCTGCGCGATTTTGACCCGAATGAAATTGCCCGGCTCGAAACCGATATGTGGCGGTCATATTACGCCAAAGAGCGTGTCAGGCTGTTCAATCAAATGGCCGAATTGCTGCGAACGCAGTACGGCATGCCGTTGGCCACTTCAAACGCCGTTGCCTATCAGGCCGCAAAAGCCGCTTTCGTTTTCAAGGAAGGGAAGAAGCGCGGGGATTACGAACAGGCGCTGCCCAATCTGGTCAAGTTCTACCAAGCGGTGCGAGACGGCGCGGACATTGACTTCGATGTTCAGAAGGCCGCCAAGCTGGAACTGGAATGGTGGATCATTCATCGTCAGCGCAGCAAATATCAGCCGGGCGATCTGGATCGCGCATTGGCGGAACTACCCGCCGAACTGTACCGCGTGCCGGTGGATCGTTTGATGGAACACGCCCGGTTGCGCGAAGAAGCCATGACCATCCGTGACAAGAGAGCCGAAGAAGGTGGCCTGACGGAAGCCGATTGGGCAAAGATCAATGAGTTGCTGCGCGCGTCGTGGCAGTCGTTGTGGACGGCGGTCAGGGCGGATAGCTAACTAAGGATAGCTAATGCAAAGGCGCGAAGACGCAAGGAAAGATATGGTTCTTCATTGCGTCTTCGCGCCTTTGCATTAGCGGGGCGTCTTCAGGCCAGAAACCCCAGATTGATTCGGTTGAAGCGATTGATATTCGGCAACACGTCGGGCAGCGTGCCTGCTCCCACGCCAAACCACAGCGCCAGCGTCGCCGCATATTCATCGGTCGAGATGGTTGGAATCCAGCGGCCATCGCGTGTGTCGTCTGGGCCGCTGATACGCTGGACGGGAATCGTGCCGTAAATGTCGCCGCCCTTGACCGCGCCGCCCATCACCAAATGATGATTGCCCCAGCCATGATCCGAACCTTTGCCGTTCGGCTTGTACGTCCGGCCAAAATCCGAAGCCGTGAATGTCGTGACCTTATCGGCCACGCCTAATTCGACCGTGGCTTTATAAAATGCATCCAGCGATTGGCTGACCTGCCGCAGCAGTTGTGTCTGTGTGTTGAGTTGTTCGCCGTGCGTGTCGAAGCCATCAGCGGCGCAAAAGAAGACTTGCCGTTTCAGTCCAAACTCGCTGCGAATCGAGATCAGCTTGGCGACCATTTTCAGTTGATCCGCCAGTCTGATGTTTTGAGGAAAGACGGTGGTCGTTACCGGAGCGTTTTTTAACGCCGCGCCCAATCGCTGAGAGGTTTCAATCGCGCGTTTGAATGTCTCGCCGTAGGATTTTTCAAACAGATTGGCGTAGCTCGCTTCGACCATCGCTTTGGTGACAATGGTTTCCGCATTGCCCCAGGCTTCGTTGTAATACCACAGATCAATCGCGCCCTGCGGCGAAACCATGTACGGGAAGATTTGATTGCCGACTTGAAACAGGTTGCTGCCGGTGAGCGAGATGGACATCGAGATTGCCGAAGCCGGGTTGAGCGTGTTAATCGCATCCGCCATTCGTCCGCCCCAGCCGGTGCGCACAAACTGATCCGGCCATGAAGTTTGCCAGTGCGACTGTTGATCGCTGTGCGAAAACAATTGCGGTGGCAGCGGCACGCTCTCATTCAAATATTGCTGGCGTGTCGTCGGCGCCAGCAGCACGCCCGTATTGGCGACAACCGCCAGCTTCTTTTGCGCAAAAAGCGTTTGCAGTTCCGGCAGGCTGGGATGCAATGACCAGTTGCGGCCATCAGTGTGAGCAGCCGTGATTGGCAGAAGCTGCGCGCGCGGAATGGCCAGGGTGCTGCGCGCCGTGGCATAGGCGTTGTAATCAGCCGTGCTGTACGGGATCACCGTGTTGTCGCCGTCGTTCCCGCCAAACAGAAAAACGCAGACCAGCGCTTTGTAATCGTTGGCCTGCGTCCAGCTTGTTGATGTGGCGGCGGCGACGTTGCTTAGATCATTAAGCAACGATGAAGCGGCTATTGCGCCTGTGGCACAGAGTGACCTCTGTAGAAAATTTCTTCTCGATTGCGGCATTCGTACTCCTTAGCAAGTGTGGAACAAGATGGCATCTTGTTCCACCAAAAAAGGTGGTTTCGAGTACTTGTGCCAGCCGGGTGAGTACGACCGTGGGGGAGCGCACCTGTTCGTGTTGTTATTCTTTGGGCAACGTGCGCGGGGTTATTTCTTGACGAATTTCAATGACGCCGAATTGATGCAGTACCGCAATCCGGTCGGTTTTGGCCCGTCGTCAAATACGTGGCCCAGATGGGCATCGCAGCGACTGCACAGCACTTCAACGCGGCGCATCCCGAAGGTGTTGTCTTCGTGATCGGTGACATTGGCTCTGACTGCGGGTTGCCAGAAGCTGGGCCAGCCGGTGCCTGATTCAAACTTCTCTTTGGAACTGAACAATTCCTGTCCGCAGCCAACGCAAACGTAGGTGCCGTCTTCGTGATTGTCCCAGTATTCGCCGGTGAATGCGCGTTCGGTGCCCTTCTGGCGCGCGACATAAAACTGTATCGGCGTCAGTTCTTTCTTCCATTCCTCTTCAGTCTTCACAACCTTCTCCACTTTCGTTTTGTTTTTGCCTTCTTCGGCTTTTTGTTTTGTCTTCTGTGTTTGCTTGGACGTTTGCGCAAAGTAGATGCCTGCAAATGCGAAACACAGAACCAACGCGACAGTGACTTTTAGCATTACTTTCTCCTCCCTCTGCTTTTAGGCTGCTTCAGGAAAGCCGCTTTAAGCCTTATTGGCGTCGGCTTTCTTATCGCCCTTCTTATCGGGCTGTTTCGGATCACCCCAACTGTTCAGGACGATCTTGCCGTTTTCGATGATCAGCCCCAGCGTGATGATACTGGTTTCGATCTTGGTGAATCCTTCGTCGGTGAAGTTAAAGACGAAGTCCTGACGGAAGGTGTTCGGATCGCTGCTATCCACGCTCGGTGTCGGTTCGGCGGAACTCAGTTTCCAATCCTTCAGCTTGCCCAGCATGCTTTCGCGCAGCGGTTTGTTTTCAGTGGCCAGTTGCTGGCGCGCCGTGGTCGAAAGCATCGCTTCGGCTTCCGTCCATTTGCCTTCGCGGACGAAGGTGTTGAATTGCGAAAAGGCGGTGCTGACCTGCTTCAGGTCTTTCAGCGAAGCTGTCGGCGGCGGCGGCGGCGGCGCGGGACGGCCCGTGGTCCAGCGAAACACGCTCCAGGTGCCCGCCAGAAAGGCGATGGCCACGCACCATAAAATCAACAGCAGGTATTTATTGCCTCCGCCCTTGGCTTCCTCAAGGTCGGCGCGCACGTTGGTATCTTCGAAAAGTGTCCTCATTGTCTTCCCCGGAATTGACCAGAATTTATTTGATCTTTCGCCATTCAAAGTAGCCGACCATAACTCAGACTGTCAATCTACCCTCGAATTGGCAACATCGCCTGAACGAATCGCCACATATGGCTTGCAGTCCGGCACTTTACAGTAATCTCAGGCGTTACGTCTGCCCGGCTTATCTATCTGATTGCATACGGCGGAATCGGCAGTTAAGCTTCGCCTTCTTTCTCAACCTACTTTGAATCCATATCTGAAGTTTATCCATGAGTACGAAAACAACCCTTGGCATTTTTGGTTTGGGCACGGTCGGCACGGGCGTTGTGGCGCTGTTGCGCGACAATCCGCAATTCGACATCCGCGCCATTTCGGTGCGCGACCGCAACAAGACGCGCGACTTTGATTTCTCGCAATTTGAATTGAATCAGGACCCGTTCAAGCTGGCCGACGACCCCGGCATCGAAATTCTGGTGGAAGTCGCGGGCGGCATCAACCCAGCTTACGAAGTCGTCAAACGCGCCATCACCAACGGCAAACACATTGTCACGGCGAACAAGGAAATGATCGCCAAACACGGCCCGGAACTGTTTGCGCTGGCCAATCAGCACAACGTAACGATCTTTTTTGAAGCGGCGGTCGGTGGCGGCATTCCGCTGATTTCAACCTTGCAGCGAGGATTGCAGGCCAACCGCGTTTCGCGCGTGGCTGGCATCGTCAACGGCACGACCAACTATATCCTGACCAAGATGGAGCGCGAGCATAAGTCATTTGCCGACGCGCTGGCCGAAGCACAAGCCGCTGGTTATGCCGAAGCCGATCCATCAGACGACATCGAAGGCCGCGATGTGGTTTACAAAATCACCATCCTTTCATCGCTCGCCTTCCAGGCACCGATTGAAGTGGACAAGGTCTACTGCCAGGGCATCACCGAACTGACCGATCTGGACATCAAGCTGGCGCGCGAATTTGGCTTTCGCATCAAGATGATCGGTCTGGCACAGCGCGGCGAGGGCGAAAATCAGGGCTTGGACGTGCGGGTGCATCCGATGCTGGTTCCGCTGACGCATCCATTGGCAGGCGTTGATGGCGTCAACAATGCCATTTTCATCAGTGGCAGCGCCGTTGGCGAAATTATGCTGATGGGGCCTGGGGCCGGACGTTATCCAACCGCCAGCGCCGTCGTCGGCGACGTCATCAACATTGCCAGCGCGATCAAACTGCCCGACTTCGCGCAATATTTTCAACTGCCGATCAGTTCAAAGGTCACTGAAGTCGTGCCGATTGATGAATCGGAAAACGGCTATTACATCCGTCTGGAAACGCACGATTCGCCCGGCGTGATCGGCAACTTGGGGCAAGCCTTTGGCAATCAGGGCGTCAGCCTGCACAGCTTCACGCAGCGCGGCGTGACCGAAGACGGCACGGCGACGATTGTTCTGTTGACCCACAGCGTGCGCGAAAAGCATTTGCAAGCGGCACTGCGCGAGATCACCGCGCAATCCACAACCAAGCAGATTGGCATTGTCTTGCGTGTGCTGAGTTAAAAAGATGAACACAGACATTCCACATGTGGTCATTATTGGCGCAGGCTTTGGCGGACTGACGGCGGCGCAGTCGTTGAAGAGCGCGCCGGTTCGCGTCACCGTCATTGACCGCACTAATCATCATCTGTTTCAGCCGCTGCTTTATCAGGTGGCGATGGCTGGGTTATCGCCCGCGGACATCGCCGCGCCCATTCGCGCCATTCTGCGCAAACAAAAAAACGCTTCTGTTCTGCTGGCTGAAGTCACGAGCGTGGACTTTGCTCAAAACGAAATCGTTCTGCGTGACGGCCAGCGCGAAGATCGCTTGGGCTACGATTACCTGCTCTTGGCCACGGGCGGGCGCACCAGCTACTTCGGCCACGACGAATGGGAGCGCGTCGCACCGGGCTTGAAAGATTTGGATGACGCGGTCGAGATTCGCCGCCGCGTGCTGATGGCGTTTGAAGCGGCTGAGAAAGAAGCTGATCCGCAGCGCCGGAAAGAACTGCTGACCTTTGTCGTCGTGGGTGGCGGCCCCACGGGCGTTGAACTGGCGGGGGCGATTGCGGAATTGGCACATTTCGTTCTGGATCGCGACTTCCGCACGATCAACCCTGAATCAGCGGAGATTCTGTTGATGGAAGGAGGCCCGAGGATTTTGCCCAGCTTCGCGCCGGAGCTTTCGATGAGCGCCGTGCGGCAGTTGAACGACCTTGGCGTCAAGGTGCGCACTGGCGCGCAGGTCACCAACATTGATGAACACGGCGTCTATCTGGGCGACGAAGCGATTACGTCCGCGACCGTCATCTGGGGCGCGGGTGTGCGCGCCACGGCACTGACGCAATCGCTGGGCGTTGAACTTGACCGCGCAGGCCGCGTCATCGTCGAAAGCGATCTGACTTTGCCCGGCCACAAAAATGTCTTTGCCATCGGCGATATGACCTTGTTCCATCAGGACGGCAAACCGTTGCCCGGCGTCAGCCCCGTGGCCATGCAGATGGGACGATTCGTCGCGCGCGTCATTCAAAATGATTTTGAGCAAAATGATTTGGGAAAACGATCTGGCGACAACAAACCGCGCCAAACGTTCCACTATTTGGACAAAGGCAATATGGCCACCATCGGTCGCAAAGCCGCCATCGCCGAGATGGGCAAATTGAAGTTAAGCGGCTTCGTCGCTTGGATGGCGTGGCTGATGGTTCACATCTGGTTTTTGATTGGCTTCCGCAATCGAGTGGCGGTGCTGTTCAACTGGGCGTGGGCATACTTTACCTATGAACGCGGCGCGCGGTTGATCACGGGCCGGCGGCTGAGCCTGCAACCGCGAAGGAAACTGCTGACAGACGAAACTTCGCAGCCAAGAGAAGGGGAGTACAAAGTTTTGTGAGCTTGGATGGCGGACTTTTCAGCCAGTCTGCTTGATGAATCCCTTCATCCATCCCCGAATCTCATCCCGAACGCGACGAAAGACGGCCAACGTTGTCGCTTCATCCGCCTCGCCCGGCGCGGGCGGGTCTACAAAGCTTTGATGAATGCGCGCGGTCTTGCCGAGTCCATTCGTGAAGATTGGGCAAGTTTCTTTCGCGTTGTCGCAAACCGTAATCACGTAATCGAATTCTTGTCCGGCAAACTCCTCCACTGCTTTCGACCGATGGCCGGAGATGTCAATGCCAATTTCCCTCATCGCCACGATAGCTTCAGGGCGGACGGCGCTGGGTTTGACGCCTGCGCTGTGGACATCAAACCGTTCGCCGCCGCCTTGATTGCTCAGATGCCGCAGAATGCCTTCGGCCATCTGGCTGCGCGCGGAATTGCCTGTGCAAAGGATCAACACTCGTTTTTTGTCATTCATCTGTTCAATCAATTCCGCGGATGGTCGTGATCGTGCGGTTTCGCCGGGGCGGCGACGGGTTCGGTTTTGAACTCGAAGCGCAGCAACTCTGCTGGGCTGTCGCCGGTGTTCTCCAATTGCTGCTGCTGATTGATGCTCAGCCAATGCGTCTTGCCCGGCTCAAGGTTGACCTGCGCGGTTTTGTTTTTCTGCCCGCGCGCTTTGAATCGCGCGGAGCTGAGTGCAACGAGCAGAGCCGGTTCGATCGGGGTTGCTGAAACGTCCGGCTTGTTGTGCGCGGCAACGACCAGCCGCGTGATGCGGATCTGCTCGTTCTCGAACTGCACCTTGCTGAAGTTTTCGCCCGGCGGATAGGACTCGCGGAAAAATTTGCCGCGCAGCGATTTCTCATTGACCGGATCGGTTTTGAATTCGACGCGCAGGAAAGCGCTGGGAAGATCAGTCGGGTTTTCGACGGCGTGAAGTTCTTTCAATCCCTTATAAAGCCGGAAGCTCCCTGCCTTCGTCGCCTGCCGGGTGACGTCCGTGTAAGGCAGGTTGATGTGTTTGAAAATGATCGGGCCGCCGTCGTTCAGGTAGACATAAGCCGATGATCTTTCGGTGTGGAAATGCTCGGGGATTTTCTCGCGCGGGCCGTAATGAACGCGCGTCACCATCACCCATTCGTTTTCAAACTCCAGCTTGTAGGCTTGCGGCGCGACCTTCAGCGGGTCTTGCGCAGAAGCCCTTCCAAACAGCGCGCAAGCCATCAGCGCCAATATCCATAGCGATCTTTTCATTTTCCCTCTCGATGTTTTTGCTTTGTCATTTCACGGCGCAGGCGCTTGAACCGAGTTGCACCATCTGTGGCATGGCGCTTTCAGACCCGCAGCACATTGAGCTTTGGCTTTCAGGCAGATTGTCTTCCAGGACGACAAAGACTTCCCATTCGTTGCCGTCGGGATCGCTGACCCAGGTCTTATCCTGCACCGCGTAACAGCAACTGGTCTGCATTTCGTCGCGCGGCGTCAATCCGGCGGCAGCCCAACGCTCACGTATCGCCAGCACGTCTTCCGTCGAACCGACCTGAATGCCCAAATGCGAAAGGCGGGAATCTCTGCCTTTTTCGCCGATGGGAATTTCATTCATCGCCAGATTCAGTGGAGGATTCTGCACGTCGAATTTGGCGTAACCGGTGCGCACCTTCAACGGCTCAATGCCCAGCATCGTGCGATAAAATTCAACGCTACGCTCGACGTTGCTGACGTTGATTGAAATGTGCGCCTTGAGCGCCTGAACCGCATTCATGGTTTCGTTACTCATACAATTTGCTCCATATCGTTTTGATTTACGTATTCGCATTTGCGAATACGAGGCGCATCCTACAAGCGAGCAACATATCTGTCAACGCGAATATGTGATCTGTGCTAGAATTTTTTCGCCATGAACAAAAAGAATGAATTCAATGCTGAGAAGTTTTTCCTGGCGCTGTCGGATCGGACGCGGTTGCGGCTGCTGAACCTGATGCAGGATGGCGAGGTCTGCGTCTGCTTTTTCACCGAGGTGCTGCAAGCGCCGCAGCCGACAATTTCGCGCCATCTGGCTTATCTGCGGCAGGCCGGAGTGGTCAGCGCGCGCCGCGAAGGGAAGTGGATGCATTACCGCGTCGTCGCGCCCGCTGATAAACGCGCGGCGCGCATTTTTGATGAAGTCTGCACCTGGTTGCGTGAACAACCCGAAATGCAGCGCGACCGGGAACGGTTGGTCAAGTTTTGCTGCGCGCCACAACTGCCTGTGCAATTGCGCGGCGCGCCGCGCCCGGCGAGCTTACAGCCGGGAAAGTAGAATCGGCTGCCGGACAATCGCCCATCATCCCCGAACCGATCACTGTCGCCAACAAGCCAACAAGCCAACAAGTCAATAAGCCAATAAGCCAATAAGCCAATAAGCCAATAAGAATGCTGTGTCGATGGCTTCGGCAGTGATTCCTTTGACTCGGTTCATTTCAGCATCTCCATCAAAATGAAAATGGGCTGGCCGGTAGTTGAATCTACCAGCCAGCCCAGGTTCGGGAAATCGAAAACGTTCTCAGAAGACGAAGCGCGCGCCCAACTGCCCCTGACGCGGCCCGCCGAAGCGGTCAGTGCCTGGAGCTGAAGTCGGAATCAGCGCAGTGTTATTCGTAAACGACAACCCGGTGTTCGGATTGACTGCCGCCTGCGGCGAACCGAATGCAGTTTCCCCGTCGCCGTTGAATTGCTTGTTGGTCGAACGGGTCAGGTTGAAGCCTTCGATGGAAAGGATCAGGCGGCGCGTTTCGCCCAAACGGAATTCCTTGATCAAACGCATGTCCCAATTGAAGAAGCCCGACTGCCGGAAGGCCGCGCGGTTGGCGACCAGGCCATTGATGATCGGACGGTCGTTGACGGTGTTGCCGTCGTTTTGCGTGTCAGCGCCGACAACAGGTTTGACTGGATAACCGCTGCGCGCAAAGACCAGCGTGCTGATGGTGAAGCCGTGGCCCAGGTCATAAAGCGCATTCAGATTACCGTTGTTGCGAATGTCGTTCTTGGCCCAGGCGGCGTCACTCTTGAGTTTAAAGGTATTGATTGCCGGCTGGCGATTGAAGTCACGCTCGTTGCTGTCGTCATCGCGATTGAATGAGTGAGTGTAATTGAAGCCTAGTTGCAGGCGGTGGCTCATGCGGCGCTGGATATTGACCGAGAAGCCATTGTAGCTGGAATGCGAAACGGACTTGTTCAAGTTGATCTGACCCAGTGTGGCATCCGGGCGCGCGACTTTCGGCGTGAAGGCTTTGCCGGTGGCCGAATCAATAAAGATCGGCTGGCCGGTTGCGGCATTGAAACCGGAAGCTTGCACAAGCACGTTCTTCGAATCGTAGGCGGGGTAAACCGGCAACCCATTTGGCAGCACGGTCGGCGCAAACAGGTTTGTATCAAGGCGGCGTTGCAAGTTCCAGGTCGAGTTGCGCACGAAGCCAAGAGTGATTTTGGTATCGCGGTCAATCTGCCGCTCAATGGCCAGAGCCATTTGTCCGGAGCGCGGATTGCGGAAGTCTGGATCGAAAGCGTAGAGGCTGTTGATGGGCGTTTTGACGCCTGCCGGAAGCGCCGTGATTGCGTTCGGCACTTTCACCAGCTTGAGGATGCCGGCGTCTGTGTTTGAATCAAGCAGCAAGGTATTGAGGCCGTTGTCAGTGAAGATGCGCTGCATCAAATAAGACGGCGTGCGCGAATCAAACAGGCCCGCCGATGCGCGCAACACGGTTGTGCCTTTGCCGCCGATGTCCCAGGCGAAGCCAAGTCGCGGTTGCACCATCTTCAGGTCGTGCGGAATTTGAGCAGTCAGCGGTTGAGCCGGGTTAGGCGTGGTCGGCTGGGGGTTGATTTGAAAATCCCAGCGCAAACCCGCAGTGATGGTCAGGTTGCGACGGACTTTGAATGTGTCCGTCGCAAAGATCGAATGATCCTGCTGTGTCGCCTGGTACTGCCCCTGCGTGCCGTTGGCGGCGATGGATTGTTGGTAACGCGAAATCTTGGTGCTGTCGCCGGCCAGCGCAGCCAGATAATCAGACAGGGTTTTGAACGTGTAAATTCCGCCGTAGTTAGTTTCGCGCTGTTGTTTGCCCGGGCTGATGTTGAAATCAACGCCGAACTTGAAAGTGTGCTTACTCGGCGTCCAGGTCAGGTTATCCAACACCTGGAAGCGGGTCGCGTTGTAAATAAAAGTCCCGTCTTTATTGCCGCCCAGCGTCCCGAAGTCGTTGATGGAGATTTCGGCCAGTATGCTGTTGGGTTGCTGAGTGCGGTTATCGTAAACGTACTGCCCGCGAACTTCATTGAGCAGATTCGGTGAGAGCACGGTTGTGAAAGCGGCCTTCACGCTCTGGCTGGCGCGGTCAAGAATGGTGTTGTTGGTCGAAGCCTTGTTGGTTTGTCCGCTGGCTCCGCCGAAGTTGAGGCCGTATTGCGCGGAATAGGTGTATTGCACATTCAAGGTATTCATCGGACTGAGCACAAAATCGAGCCGTCCGAATCCGACCAGCGGATTGTTCTTCTGAATGTAATTGCCCTGCTGGCTGAGAATATCCTGCGGAATGGCCACATTGCCGGTCGGCGCATCGAACTTCACTGTGTAGGGAATGTCAATCAGGTTCTTTTCAAAGGCGGCAAAGAAGAACACGCGATCGCGCCGGATGGGGCCGCCCACTGCCGCGCCAACCTGATGCTGAGCATTGCTGCTGCTGTCATTACCAAACGCATCGGGCGAAGTCATCTTGCCGTTGCGGTTCATATAGAAAGTTTCGCCGTAAAACTTGTTGGTGCCGGATTTGGTCACGACGTTGACGTAGCCTGAATTCGTGCGCCCCACCTGCGCCGAAGCGCCGTCGAGCACAACCTGGAATTCGCGCACTGCAAGTTGCGGGAAGAAATAAGCTGATTCCTTCAATCCGCCGCCGCGCGGCCCGCCCTGCACCGGATCGTTGAAATCCACGCCATCCAGCGAGATGTTGGAATTGATCGAGCGCTGGCCGTTGACGACGATGCCGAAGCGGTTCTGTTCCTGCATCACGTTTGGCGTCAATTGCAAGAATTCGGTGAAGTTGCGTCCGCGAATGGGCAGGTTTTCAATCGCCTGCTGATTGATCACCACGCTGTTGTTGGTGTCCGTCACGTTGACGATTTCGCTGTTCGCCGTGATCGTCATTTGCTCTGACACCGCTGCAATCTGCAAGGTAATGTTGAAGCTTTGGGTGTTGCCGACGCTCAGTTGCACCTGTTCGCGTTTGCCGATGGCAAAGCCGCTTGCCTTGACCTCGATTGAGTAAACACCGACTGGCATGGCCCTGGCGACGAAGCGCCCGCGCTCATCGGTCGTGAGCGCGCGCGCGTAGCCGGTGTCAGCATTGCGCAAAGTCACTGTCGCCCCCGGAAGCACTTTCGCGTCGGCAGCGTTGATAACGCCTTCAATCGCGGCACTGCCTGATTCCGATTGAGCCAAAGCAATGATTCCGAAGCCTGCAATAAGCGCTAAAGTCAAAGCCGTTCGGCAAATTATTCGAGTCAACCCGGTGAACTCCAGCCTGGAATTGAAAAACATTCGAGCAACGCGCATGGCAATCTCTCCTGTGAAGAAGTTGAAATGTGATGTGATGTGATGACGGGATTCGGTCTTACCTGTCTCTTTCGACAAGCAAGCTCGAATCCCATCAGGTCACGGTAACTTGATGGCGAACTAGAAATTCAGTCGCAGCGCGAATTGAATCTGGCGATTTGCGCCCAGGCCGACCGTTCGTTCAACCGTGCGGTTGACGATGCCAAACGTCCCCGCCGCCGCGGTGGTGAAGGGCTGTCCCGGCTGAAGCTGGTTCGTGCCCGTGCCCAGCACGTTGGGCAGCGTTCCCGGTGGGTTGCCGAAGTTCGTTACGTTGAAGAGGTTGAATACCTCCGTGCGGAATTCGATGTTGACCGTTTCGGTAAGGGCGAACTTTTTGGCCAGAATGGTATCGAACTGGGCGAACTTTGGCCCGTGCAGTTGATTGCGAACCAGGTTGCCGAACGTGCCCGGCTTCGGAGTTGTGAAGGCTGCCGGATTCAGAATCGTGCGATCCTGATTGAGGAACGGATCAACGCCGGGGATCAAATCAGGACGACGGACGTTGCGCGAATTGCCGCCGCCCAGTGTGTTGATGATTGCCGTTCGGCCAGTGGCAGGCGAGCCGTAGACCAATCCCGCCGCATCCACATAAACCACATCAGGACGCGTCACGCGAACATCAATCGGCAGTCCGCTGCGCGCATTGAGGATCGTTCCGACTTCCCAACCTCCAATCAATGTTCTGCCCAGCCCGGTCAGGTTCTTGCCAAATGGCAGGGCGTACAGAGCGCTGACATTGAACGTGTGGCGCACATCGAAGTTGTTGTAGCCGATGTCGTAATCGAAGTCGGCTGTCTTGCGGGCATTGTTGGCCACCGTCAGCGCTTCGTTCGAACCAGCGGTGTTGCCGTAGCTGCGACCGAAGGTGTATTGCGCATTGAGCGTCACGCCGCTGTTGAAGCGACGGGAAAGCGCCGCCTGCAAAGCATCGTAGCGGTCGTGGCCGCCGCTGCGTTTGTAGTCAACTTCGGCAAATGGATTCTGCACCGTCGGATTCTTGCCCGCGCCGTTGTCGGTGACCAGCGAGAATTCGCGAATGACAACCGCATTCTGCGTCGGATCAACGTTGGTCAGCACTCGCGTGATCTGATTCGACACGCTGCGCAGAAACAGATTGCGTCCCTGGCTACCGACGTAAGCGGCTGTCAACGCCAGCTTGTAGGGAAGTTCCTGTTGCACCGAGACGGTGTAAGAGTAAATGCGTTCAGGGACGGTGTAGTTCTGGAAGTCGTACGCGCGGGGCTGATACGATCGGTTGTTGGGTGTGCTGTTGAAGTTCGCGATGATCTGCGGAATGTTCGCGGGGAACGCGTTGGTGACGTTGCTCAGGGTCGAACTGATGCGGTCGGATTCAATCGGCTGAATCTGGTCTTCGGTCTGCCCCGGCCCGTAATTGATGCCGAAGCCGCCGCGAATGACCGTCTTGCCTCCGCCGAATCGGCCCGTTCCGTCCGCATTTGGCGACCACGACACCGACAGACGCGGCGCGAAGTTGGTTTTGTTTGATTTGTAAATATCCGAATCGCTCGGCTTGATCACGCCAGAGTCAATATCAAACACGACCTGGCGATTCTTGTCCTCGCGTAGCGGCGCGTAGTATTCGTAACGCAGACCATAGTTGAAAGTCAGGTTTGGTTTGATCTTCCATTCGTCCTGCGCATAGCCGATGTAATACTCCTGCTTGGCGTAACGATTGCCCGTCGCGCGCCCTCCTGCAATAAGGTTAAACGGGCTGGGCGCGCTGACATCGCCCAGATACTGAATTGACGAAGCGGTATTGGCCAGGAAGCTGGCAAGGTTCGAATAGGTGTACGTCGTGCCGCCAAGGCGGTCAGTGTAAAGACGGATGAGGCGAACTTCGCCGCCGAATTTGATGTTGTGATTGCCGCGCTGCCAGTTCAACGAATCAACCAGGCTGATCGTGTATGGCGTGTACGGTTGGCCGCGCCCGTTGGTCGCGCTGTTGGCGCGCACCAGACCGCCCGGCACCGTGATGCCCGACGAAGAGCCTTGGCCGGGAATGCCGTTGTTGGCGACGCTGCCGCTGAGGTTGATGATGACGGCGGAAAGATCAATCCCGTTGACGGTCGGCGCAAAGCCCGACGTGCGCGACAACGCGCTGTTATAACCCAGCTTGAACTCGTTGATCTTGTTCTGGCCGAGAGCAAATTGATAAGCAATCACGCCATTTTGCGGCACTGACCGGATGACCGCGCGGCTGCCCGACACGTTCTGCGGCTGATTGTTGTTGGCCTGATCGCGGAAGAAACGGACATAGAACGATTGGCGGTCGCTGACTTTGTAATCGAAACGAATCGCGCCGGAGTTTTCATTGACCGGGTTGCTGGCCTGCAACTGCGCGATTTCGAAATCGGGGTTGGTCGAAGCGCCTGGCAAAATCACTGAACCGGCTCCGCGAAATGCTGCCAGACAAAGCGGCGCAGTTGCGGCCACGGCGCGCGCGCAAGCTGCACTGCTCGGCACTGCTTCAACGAAGTTGATGCCCGAACGCAGGCGATAGCCTTCGTAGCTGCCGAAGAAAAAGAACTTGTCTTTGATGATTGCGCCGCCCAGCGAAGCGCCGAACTGATTCAGCTTGAGCGACGATTTGGTGGCGCGGTCGAACCAGTTGCGCGCATCCAGTTTGTCATTGCGCAGGTATTCAAACACCGAACCGTGATATTTGTTCGAACCGGATTTGGTCACCACGCTGACCTGACCGCCCGTGCCCGTGCCGTATTCAGCAGGATAGCTATTCGATTCGACGCGGAACTCCTGCACGTTTTCGAGCGAGGCTTGCAGGCGGAAGGGCGAGGCAATCTCTCCGTTCAGGTTGCCCGGACTGGCGTCAATAATGGCCGTGCCTTCGACGCCGTCGAAGCGAACTGCGTTCTGGTTGACGGCGCGACCGCTGAAGCGGATGTCGCCGAAAGTGCCGGAACCGCTATTAACCGCGCCGGGTGCTTGCAGATAAAGCTGTGACAATTGGCGGCCATTCAGCGGCAGGCCATGCACTTCTTCCTGATTGACGTTCGCGCCCATACGCGCCGAACTGGTATCCAGCGCTGCATCGTCACCGCCGACAATGGTGACGGTTTCCGTCGCGCCCACCGGTTTGAGTTCAACTGACAAATCCAGGGCCTGGCCGACGACCAGTTCGACAAAGGTGTATTCCGTTTTGGCGAAGTTCGCCGAAGTCACTGTGATGGTGTAAGCCGAAGGCTTGAGGTTGGTGACCAGAAAGATTCCTTCCTGGGTTGATGTTGCTGTGCGCACATCACCAGTGCGCTCGTTTTTGACGGTGATGGTTGCGCCGGGAATGACCGCGCCGGTTTGATCATGGACTGTGCCTGAAAGTCGCGCTTGATCTTGTGCATTGGCTACGCCGGCAAACAGCGTAATCAACGCCAGAATCGCAGCAGTAACGCCGTTAATCCACGCTGAGTTTTTTCGATGTGTCATAAGTTTGTACCTTTTGAAAGTCGCTGACAGGGATGAGTTGAACTTCTGCCCGAACCCGACTGCGGGCGGGCAAACCAATGCCCGCCCGAATCTGAGGCAAGCCCTCCACCTAATCCTGCAAGCATTTTTTATTTGTGATTGCGAATTGTCTGAATTAAGGCTGGCAATCTATCAGGCGGCGCTTAAATCGGAGTAAGGCGAGCGTTAATTCCACGTAAAACGTCGTGCGCGCCTGCTGGGAAGCCTTTTGCGATGTTTCTGCCTTTGGAGTATAAAACTGGTCGGCAAAGGATGGTCGCCTGCAACTCGGCCCATTGTTTATCAATCATCAACTGTCATCAAACAAAGGAGCAGCCATGAACGAAGAAAACACGAAAGACCTGACGACGGATGAAAAATTTGATTTGATCCTGTCCAAGCTAACTTCTGTTGAAGGCGAAGTCGCCGGACTGAAGGGCGAGATGGCGGAAGTGAAAACGCGGTTGTCTGCGCTTGAAGCCCTCGCCGAAGATCGCTCCCGCGAAACACGCCCCCTGCTGGGCAGAATTCAAAACGATATTGCTAATATGAGCATGGAGTTGACCGAAGTTAGATCAGACTTGGCCGAAGTCAAATCGGATGTGGCCGAACTCAAAGTCGAGTCAGCCAAATTCAAAGTGGAATTGGCTGAGATCAAACATGGCCTGAACAAGATTCTTGATCGCAGCTTGGTCCTTTTGGCTTCGGACATGCTGAAGTTGAAGGGGCAGCAATTTGAGATGGAAGGCCGGGTTATCGAACTGGAAAACAAAGCGGCATGAAGCCTGAAGACGTCGCGCCGCTCTCTACAGCCGTTGTTCCAGCACAACCAGTTCGCGGCGGCTGGTGACGAAGCGCATCAGCCGTTGCCATTCGCCGCGCGACATCTCTTCGCCGGCGTGCGCGCAAACCATCGAACAGTAAACTTTCCAGTCCTTACCCACCATGCCTCTTTCCACTTCAATCTCTTCCGCGCAGTAAGCGCACTCGTTCTCGATTCTTTTTGCCATCTTTAGTTCTCCTTTCAATCAACGTCGCCGTGGAATCCCCCGGCTTTGACGGCGTCACCAATGTAGTGTTGTTTGTAACGACCGGCGAGCTTTTCCATCTCGACCAGCACCAGCACGTCCGCCGTGCCGAATTCAGCGTCATAGGCCGGCGCGCCACAGATCAATCCTCCCGTCCGCAGGTAACCTTTCAAAATTGGAGAGAGCTTCTTTATTGCCGCGCGCTGTTCGACCGGCTGGCTTGCTTCAATGCCGATTGGGCCGATTGGGCCGATTGGGCCGATTGGCATGCGGCAATGTGACAGTGGATAGACGCGATGCTCTTCCCGTGAGAAATGATTGGCGCGCAGGTAAGAATAAACCTGCTCGACTTCGCCAGCGTCCGTGATGTGCAGGCTGCCGCAGCCAAACAAGTAGTTGATGCGGCGTTCGAAGGCGTAATTGGCGATCGCGCCCCACAGCAGATTGATCGTGGCAAAAGAGCGATGCGATTCGGCGATGCATGATCTGCCCAACTCCAGTAATTCGCCGCCATAAATGCTGGCCGCCTGTTTCAAATTGCCCAGATCGAATTCGTTCTCCGAATAGAACCCGATGTTTCTTTCCGCGCGGTTTTGCGGCAGCAGCCGATAAGTGCCGACCACTTCGTCCAGTTCCAGGTCCTTAACGATCAAGTGATCGCAGTATGCGTCGTAGGCATCGCTGTCATAGCCTCGTTCGTAGGATGAACTCAGACCTTCCTGCAATTCCAGATTGAAGACTTCAAAGCGCAGCCGCATCGCCGCATCAAGCTCTGCCATCGTTGTCGCCAGTCGCACTTCCAGTTTGCCGGCGCGAATCGAATGAATTTGTTGGGTTTGAATGGTCGCTAGCATAAGTTTTGGGGTCGTGGCTTTTCCTGTGAATCTGACGAACGGTATGTTCAAGCAGCCTGGAATCAGGGTTGACGCCGACCAATCACTCCTCTCGACCATCACTGCCCCGTCAGAATGGTCAGCGTTGAACCTCGGCTCCAGACTGCCAGTCATCACGATACGGAAATAATGTTTAACTTGCGTTAGGCAGTTGTTAGTTGTGCGTTAGGTTTTGGCTGGAGGCCAGATCCGGAGCCGAAGGCGAAGAGTTTTGCAGATTTGACGGAGACTTAATTTGCGGCTTACGCGGAATTGAGATGACGCAGGCATACTCCGGCTCAATTAGGTGCCTAGTCCTGTGTCTCTAGGGCTTCCGGCGATTCTCAATCCTGGAAGCCCACCTTTTCTTTTCGCACTCCCATTTGGCTTGCTGCCCTACATTCCGTCACTGAAATGAAATAGGGCTTACGCAAAAAAGGCATGGAGTTCAGGCTTTAGCCTGTCTTCAGCCAACAAAGATAGGCTAAAGCCTGAACTCCATGCCCTCTTTCTTCGGTCTTGCGTAAGTCCTGGAAAATTGATTTGCTGCCGCACGAAGTGAAGCGGGCGAGCTAATCACGGCATAAAACCAAAAAAGCGAAAGGGGCGAATGCCATTCGCCCCTTTCGCTTTTACAGCAGTTTGTAGCTGGGCTTAATTGCCAGCAGGTTTGTTGAACTTCGTATCTTCGACGGCCACGTTGTGCTTCACTTCGGTGTATTTGATGACCATGCCGAAGGCTTCGCTTTCGCGGCGCAGTGTGAAGGGAACTTTGACGCCATCCACTGGTTTGTAGTCTTGCAGGAAGACCTGAAAAGCCATCGCGCCTTGTGGCGATTCAACTTCAACGTCCATTCGAACAAGCAATCCGCTGTTCACGTCGAAGTACAGCTTCTCTTGCTTGCCTTCAGCGGGCGTGCCAGTCAGAACATAGGCTTCTGAATCGCCGACCTTCAGTTTGCCGGTCACTTCCAGCTTGGTGTATTGGCTCTTGAGCTTCAAGCTGCGATACAGGTCAGCGTCGCGTTTGGTCATTGCCAGTTCGGTTCCGCTCAGTTCACGCAGGCCGCTCTGCGGATCTGCCGACCAGGCCTTGGTGCCGTCAAAAACGCTCTCGACTTTTCCGAAGCCGCCGATGTCAATTGTCATCGCCGTTTTGTTCGGGGCTTTGGCGTAAGTTTCAATCGAACCGCTTGCGCCGAAAGAGGGTAGCTCGAAAGTTCCTTTCTCGACGCGCGAAGTGACTTTTTCAATCGCCTCTTTGCCGCCGATGGCTTTGACGTACTTGTCCAGAATCACGTCCACTGTCGGCTCTGACGCCGCAAGCTTCGTATCGAGGAGCTTTGGCGCGTCGACTTTCTTTTCCTGTGCCGAAACGGCGAAGGTCGCCATCAGCATAATTGCCAGCGTGATTACAATTCTTTTCATGGAGTTCATCCTTTCTGATCTGCGTTTGTAGCTTCGGCAAAGTTTGATGATTGCCGGTTGAAATTTTTGTTGAATATCGCCAGTCGGCCCGAAGGCCAACCGGATTGAAGAAGAGGGATTAACGGTGCGCGTCATTTTACTGCACGTTCGCGCTGCGGCAACCGGGACACTTGCGCAACGGCGGCATCAAGCTGCGCGTCGTTCCCAGCCAGTAATGATGCGCGATTCCATTTCAGTTCGACATCAGGCATCACACCACGGCCTTCGATCAGGACGCCTTTCGGCGTTTTGAAATCGGCGACGGCAAATTGAAAGAGCGCGCCCGTCGGAAGTTTCTGGAAGACGGACGGCAGACAAGCGCCAACGCTGCGTTCGCCAATGATGAGGGCGCGTCCTAATTCCTGCATGCCGCTGGAAAAAACTTCGCTGGTCGAAGCGCTCAACCCGTCCAGCAGAATAACGACCGGGCCGGTGTAAGGATTAGCTTGCGGAAAGATGGCGAACCTTACTTCGCTCGACCGCATTTTCATCGTGCCAAGTGCCTTGGCCTTGTCCGTCCCACTCTGATCGAAAAGTTGGCCGGCGATGCCCACCGCAATGCCGGCCACGCCCCCCGGGTTGCCGCGCAGATCGAAGATCATCCCGTCCGCATCGTGAAATTCGCGAATCGCCGATCGAATCTTTTCGCTCACCGGCGTGGTGAAAATATTGAGGCGAATATAACCAACGTAATGGTCTGCGGCCTGCGTCAATCGTTTGGATTCAAATTCGGTGTATTGCGGCGGGAACTGGCCCAGGCGCGGCGACAACTCGCCTTTCAGTTTTGTGCGCGTAAAGGTTGTGGTGTGCGGTTGGTCTTTGCCATCCAGGTAAGTAAGCTTGACCGTGCTGGCTGGTTCACCATTAACCTCCTGCATGACACGGCGCGTGATACGCAGATTCCGCATCGCCTCAGTCAAATTGCCTTTGCCAAAAAATGCGATGAACTCATCCACGGTCTTCTCGCCCGCTTGCCCGGCGATCTTTTTGATGATGAAGCCAGGTCGCAGTCCTGCTTGTGCTGTGCTGGATTCCGGTTCGACGCGAGTAATGACAGCGCCGCCGTTAATCATCCGCACATCAATGCCAATACCGCCCATCGGAGGTTCTTTCACGTCGTCGGGAATGACGGCTTCGGGCGGGACAATGTTGAAGTGCGATTGGTGAAGTTCGCTCAGCATTTGCTGCAACAGACGATATAACTCGCCGTCGCTTTTTACTTCGGCGACACGCGGCACGTACTGCTCACGAACTTGATCCCAATTAACGCCGCCGAAGTTCGGATCGAAATGCTTGTCCTTGACCGTGCGCCAGACGATGTCGAAGGTTTGTTGCCGAATCTCATTGGGCTTTTCGCCAGACTTTCCAGGTGCCGTGGACGGGCTGACGGTGATTGAGCGCGCTGGCGCTTGCGCAGGGCTTTGCGTGCGAACATCTGCGATCAGCAACATCGCACACAGCACCGCCAACAAGTATCGTTTCCTTCTGGTCATTCTGGTCATTCTGGTCATTCTGGTCATTCTGGTTGACTCCGGTTTAATCTTTCGGACTCCGCATCAGGACGTCGCCGCGAATCGGCGCGGAGCGATTCTACATTACGATCCCTGGTTGCCAATGTTTCGGGAAAGTGCGGCAGGCGCTAACGACGAAGGGAGCAGACCACGATCATCGTGATCTACTCCCTTCGTTTTGTTCAGGCTGAGAACGAAAGCTGTTTCTGGCGCGAGACGGGATTAACTGAAGTGCGTGAACATTGAATCCTTTGAAACTTTCACTCGGCTGCCAGAGGTCATCTCCTGAATGACGGCTTATGTCGGCTGTTAGTCAAGGCCGCTTGGACGGGCCCAACATATCAACGATGTCTTGGATGGAAACGAAGCGAACGCCTTTGCCGCCGCCCTGTAAGTTCTCTCTTGCCGTGCTGAGCATTTTAGAGATTTCAGAGTTGGAAGGATCAAGGCTTTGCGCCAACTCCAACTCACTCACTGCAAGGCGGTAGTTGCCGAGGTCGTTTTCCATAGCGCCCAAAAGCATACGCGTATTTGCCAATATGCCACTATCGTTGTCGGTGATTTTTTCCAACCCAACCTTGTTGTCGAGAGCAGCACGCAGTTCATCCCGAACAATTGCCGCATCGCTGCGGGATTGCGTTTTGACGTACCGCTTCAAGTAAGCAAATCCGATGTATAAATTGGATTCTGCCTTGCTTGCCGGGTCTCCCAGCAACCCAAGCTTCCGCAATGCGGCAATGCCCTTGTCAAATTCTCCCCGGCCAATTGCCAACTTGCTTTTCCACTCATATGCCCGTCTGTTGGCAAATAGAATCATCGAATCGTCATAGCTGGGTAATTTACGACGCTGAAATTCGTTAATCACCGAGAGAAGTTCATCTATGTCGGCGTCGTTATCCAGTGGTGACCTCAGCGCAAGCCCGGCAAGCAGTACATACCACACGCAAACATTCGGTGATTTACGCAATTCCTTTCTAACTATCTCCCTGGATGTAGCAAAGTCACCACGCCGCGAAGCCGACCCTATCGCGTCTCCGGTTTCAGCGTTCATTTGCGAGGCATCACATTTTGGGGAGGGGGAGGAGTTAGATTGTGTCGCCTCGCGTGATTCCATTTTTCGGGTAGTCTGTTTCTTTGACGCGGTGGACTGTGGACTGTGCTTTCCTTGAGCGAATGCAAGGACGGTAACCCAAAGCACGAGTAATATTACTGCCAATATCTGCGCTTGCTGAGATTTCATTTTTGAGACTCCTGATTCAGTCAATATCGTCTCTTCTTTCCGCCACAAGAATTGATGGCATCAACGAGCGCAGTAACAACTCTTGATACTTCACTGGCGTGAAATACAAATTTATCTTTCATATATAAACCTCCATATTGATTGCTATCCTCATGTTTCCAAGCTACGCATTTTGGGTTGATCCTTGAGCATTTGACTGAAATAATCGACTTGTCGTCGGATGAGATACTCCCTTCACCGCCTATAGAAATTTCATCCTGATCTAAATCATTTAACGATACTTCTTGATAAACATATTTATATGAATCATCCCGTCCTTCCCATATAATCTTGCAATCAGTAAATCTCACATGTTGCCTAAATGCCATTCCGCCCTTACCCGATAGCGCTCCGAGTGCCTGAAAAAATCCCTCTTCACGTTCGAGCTGAGTATGCTCCAAAATAAACCCCTTTGCTTCTGGGTTTATTGATGGCGTTGGGGGGGGGCGGAAGGTTCTACCGCCTTGGTGGTTTTAGAGCCTGATTTGCTCCTAGTTGAAGATGAGCGGGACTTACTTTGGGCCAACATAGGGAACGCGACCAAAACCACAAGCAGAACAACCAAGAAACCTCGCATTGACTGAGAGTTCATTTTAGACCTCCTGATTTTTGAGTGTTGAAACCGACCATTGAAGCTTACCGCACCTGAACATCAATCTTGACGCCGCCCTTTGCGCTGCTATTACCTTCCCAAACGGTCTTACCTTTGAAGAAGAGGGTCTTGACTTCGCAATAAGCGACATCAATACGGTAATCGCCGCTATCATCGGTGCAGACAGATTTGCTCATCGTGCCCGCACCGCCACCGGAAAGTTCGGCTTGAACTGAACAGCAGTTGCGACAAGCTGAGCCGTCTTTATAGCTTGCACGGCCATAAATGTAGCAATCAGCAGCCATTTCTGCCGCAGAAGTAGCGAATGTCAGCGAGACAATAACTACGATTACCCAACCAACTATTATTTTGCGCATAAAGCCTCCTGTTTTAGATTTTGAATGTTTATTTCTTTTTCTCTTCGTGTTGGTTACAGCGATTCTCGGCTCCGTTGAAGCCGAAGCCGTGCAACCGGCATTCTTCTTCACGCCAATTCTAGTGAACGCACGTGACGCATGACCGACTGGTATCGTTAGTCGAATAAATTCCAGCCCGTTCCATTTGGGCGAGGCGCTGCTGCATCATCAAATCCTGTTTTAATGGGTGTAATTTCGTCCTGATGTAGCGATAAATGTAATATCTGCAATAAAATCGGCCCTCCATAAAACGAGAGACTACCTCGTTTGTAGCTTGTCGAGAGCATCAGGAGGACCGAAAATGAAAGCTAGCATAGGCGTCAA
>JBBQVH010000069.1:0-43854 GCA_038211695.1 Blastocatellia bacterium
GACGGAGACGTATTGCCAGACGGCGGAAGCGGAATCGCGATGGTAGTGCTCAATCAGCGGTTCGGTCTGTGACACCAAGACGTAATCGCGCAGCACCGGCAGATACTTTTGGTATCGCTGAAATTTGGCCACGCGGTCGAAGTGCTGCGTGCTTTCAGACAGAACTTCGATGATGACCGTTGGGTTGATCAGCACGTCCTGGTATTCATCAAGAAACTTCAGTTGACCGCAGACGATGACGAGATCGGGATAGGAGAAAAGGCCCTTCGTGTCGAAGGGCCTTTTCGGCAATGGGCCGCTGCGGACTTTCATGTCTTTGGTGAAGACCTGACAATCTCGGCCTTTCAACTGATTCCCAATCTCGATAATCAGATTTACGGAGATGGAGCCGTGGCCCGGGCTTTCGCCGGCCATTGCATATATCTCGCCATCCATATACTCGTGGCGCTCCTCGGCGGTGCGCTCGAAGGCCAGGTATTCCGCTTCGGTGAAAATGGGTTCGGCTGTTCGTTGTGCGAGTCCCATAAGTCTTCACTCCAATTTAGCGCGGTTTGATTTCGCGCCCATTGACTGCCGGGGCGTTGGCGACGGCCTCTTTGAGCCGGGCGATGACTTCGCGGCTCAGTTCGTCGTAGTCGGCTTTGATCGTGAAGCCGGCGGCATTGGCATGTCCGCCGCCGCCGAAGTGTTCGGCGACGCGGGCGACATTGACGCGGTTCTTTGAACGCAGGCTGATGCGATAGGTCGAGTTTGCCAATTCACGGAAGAATGCGACGGCTTCGACATCGCCGACGGTCAACGGGTAGGTGATAATGCCGTCGGAATCGTCTTCGGTTGCGCCGCTGTTTTCCATTGCGTCTTTGGACATGGTGATCCAGGCGATGCGGCCCGAATCATCGCGGTGCAGCGTCGAAAGCACTTCGCCAACCAGCCGGATTTTGGCGTAAGGGTAGTTGTAGAAGATGGCTTGTGAAAGCTTGGCCGGTTGCGCGCCGTGTTTCACCAGGTCGCTGGCAATTTTGAATGTGCGTTCGGTCGTGTTGGAAAAATGGAACGAGCCGGTGTCTGTCAGCAGGGCGGCGTACACGCAACCGGCAATCTCCGGGTTGATCCTTGCGCCGATGGCCTTGGCCAGGTTGTAAATCATTTCGCCCACCGCCGCTGCCGTCGAATCAATCCAGTTCACGTCGCCAAACAGGGCCGTCGTTGAATGGTGATCAATGTTCACAACGAATTGATCTTTCAAGCTGGGCAAACCGGGGCGGGTGACATCGCTGCATTCGATGACAAAGACGGCGTCGTATTCGCGGTCAATGTCTTTGACGACGCGAACGTCGCTTGCGCCGGGCAATTTCATGTAAGAGTGCGGCACGTTGTCGCACATAATGACTTCCGCATCTTTTTTCAGCCCGCGCAGGATCCAGCACAGCGCCAGCGATGATCCCAGACTGTCGCCATCCGGGCGGATGTGCGAGGTGATGGCGAAGCGTTCCTGCTTTTCAATTAGTTCGATGACTTGGCCTAACATCTTTTGATTGCGGATTGGGGATTGCGGATTGCGGATTCACGTCTGTAGGACGATCCGGCGGGTTTGGAGCTTGCGACTTACGGCGCTTGCGGATTGAACAAGAGATAATTCTTTCAATCCGCAATCAGCAGGGTCGCAATCCGCAATTACTCTTCTTCCGGTAACTCCTTCTTAATATCGTCCATTAACCGCATCATGTGATCGGCGTGCTCGACCGTTTCGTCATACACGAATGTGATTTCCGGCGTGTGGCGCAAGCGGAAACGGCGGCCAATCAAGTGCCGGATAAATGCCTTTTCTTTATTGAGCGTGTTGAGAGTTTCTGCCTTATCCACGCCAGAGCCAAGAACGCTGACGAAGACGCGGGCATAGCGCAGGTCGGGACTAACCTTAACGTCGGTAATCGTCAGAAAACCTAATCGCTGATGCGGCAACTCGCGCGTAATGATCTTGCTGATCTCTGACTTCAGTTCCTGAGCTAATCTGATGGGACGGTGCTGCATAGCTAAACTTAAAAGGCAGAAGATCAAAATCAAAATCGGTTTATCTCGGAAC
Source organism: Blastocatellia bacterium (assembly GCA_038211695.1). Taxonomy (GTDB): domain Bacteria; phylum Acidobacteriota; class Blastocatellia; order RBC074; family RBC074; genus RBC074. The sequence continues at coordinate 2,084 of JBBQVH010000069.1, forward strand.
TGCAAAAACGATTTGGATTTTGCCCTCTGCCTTTCTTCTGATTCCTACAAATGAGTCGGCGCGATCTTTTCAATGATGAATGCTTCGATCACGTCACCAAGCTTGTAATCGTTGAAGCGATCAATGGTGATGCCGCATTCGTAATTCTGCTGAACTTCAGACACGTCGTCTTTGAAACGCCGCAGGGAACCGATGGCCGATTCGAAGATCACCACGTTATTGCGAATCAGGCGGGCTTGGGCCGTGCGCTTGATCATACCGCCCGTGACCAGACAGCCGGCGATGGAACCAATCCTCGGCACGCGGATAATGTCGCGGACTTCGGCTTTGCCGATGACAGTTTCTTTATCGGTGGCATCCATCAGGCCGAGCATCGCGTTGCGAACCTCTTCCTCGACCTTGTAGATGATCGAGTGCAGCCGGATGTCCACTTCTTCCTGTTTGGCAATGTCATCCGCGCGCGATTCGGGGCGGACGTTGAAGCCAATGATGACCGTTGCCGCGCTGCTATCAGTCGCCTGCGAGGCGCTGGCCATCAACACGTCGTCATATGTGATCGCGCCGACTCCCGCACGGATAAGGCGGACTTTAACCTTGTCCGTCGAAAGCTTCGTGAGCGTTTCCTTGAGCACTTCGACCGAACCTTGCACGTCGGCTTTGAGAATCACCAGTAGCTCTTTGAGATTGCCTGATTGCATCTGCGCAGCCAGGTGATCCAGTCCGCGAGCCGCTGTTCGTTCGAGCGCTGAAACGCGGGCTTTCGACTGACGGAATTGGGCGATCTGCTGCGCCTTGGCCACGTCATCCACCGCCAGGAACTGATCGCCTGCCGCTGGGACGCCTTCCAGACCGAGCACTTCGACCGGCGTGGCGGGGCCTGTTTCCAGCACGCGTTCGCCGACGTCGTTCATCATTGCGCGAACCTTGCCGGAGAAGTTGCCCGCGATGAATGGATCGCCGACACGCAACGACCCATTCTGAATCAACACGGTGGCGACCGGGCCGCGTCCGCGATCCAGTTTGGCTTCCAGTACGGTTCCCATCGCGCGGCGTTTGGGATTGGACTTCAATTCCAGTATATCCGCGGTCAGCAGGATCATTTCCAACAACTGATCAATGTTCTGACGCTTCTTGGCCGAGACTTCGATCATTTCGGTGTCGCCGCCCCAATTGCTCCAAAGCACGCCCCGGTCGGCCAATTCTTTTTTGACGCGCTCCGGGTTGGCGTCGGGCTTATCGGTTTTGTTGATGGCAACAATGATCGGGACTTTGGCCGCGCGGGAATGCTCAATCGCTTCGACCGTCTGCGGCATGACTCCGTCGTCGGCGGCAACCACCAGCACGACGATGTCTGTCACCTTCGCGCCGCGTGCGCGCATCATTGTGAAGGCTTCGTGGCCGGGCGTATCCAGGAACACGACGCGGCGCAATTGATTCGGCGTTTCCGCATTCGGAACCTTGACCGAGTAAGCGCCAATATGTTGCGTGATGCCGCCCGCTTCGCCTTCCGCCACGCGCGCTGAGCGAATAGCGTCGAGCAGACTGGTTTTGCCGTGATCCACGTGGCCCATCACGGTGATGACGGGTGCGCGCGGATCGGTGTCATCCATTGCTTCGGGCGTGATCTCGAATTCGGACTCGACGGCCATGTCTTCGAAATCACCAAACGAGATTTCGAAGCCCTGCTCGCGCCCGATTTCGATGGCCATTTCGTGATTGATCGTTTGATTGATCGTGGCCATGACGCCGCGCTGCATCAGCGCGCTCACGATGTCGCGTGGCTTGGCTTCCATCTTCTCCGCAAATTCGCGAACCGTGCTGCCTTCGATCAAACGAAGCGGCTTCAGGTCAACCGGAACAACATTGCGCGGCGCAACGGCAGGAAACGAATTCCTGCGCAATCCAAGCCGCTGCGTGTTGCCATCCTGAAACTTGTCTTTCTCCTTGTCTTTGGCACGATGCTGGTTGCGGCCTTTCGGCTTTTGATTCTGGGGCGGAATATAGACTGTGCGCTGCTGTGCGCCTGATGGCAGCAAATGCGCTTCCTTGTCCTTGCCCTGCCCGTCTTTGCCCAGCGTGCGGAGCGGCAGTATCGCCGAAGGATTGAACTTGCCTGTGCTTCCTGCTGGCCCGGATGTTGATGACGTTGATTTGGTGACCGGCTTGGGCATCGGCCTGGTCGGCATCGCCAGCTTGATGATGTTCGTGCCTGTCGTCGTCGTTGTCGTCGAAAGGGGCAGCCTGGGCGCGGCCCTGTGAGCAGCCGGTGTCACGTGCTTCGGCGCTTCCTCTCGCCTGGGCAGCCTGGCTGTCGTGGGCACTTCCGGCGTTTGAACCGGAGCTTCTGCCATTACCTCGCCGGGAACGGCCTGCGTGATGGGAACTTCCGCAAGCGGCTCAACTGGAAAAGGCGCAGGAGCGGCTTCGGGGGCGTCCATCGTAATTGCAGGAGGAGAGGCTTCTGACATCTCCTGTTGCGACACCGGCGCTGGAAAAGGAGCAGGTGTTGGCAATTTGACTGTGCGATTCGTCTCTAATTCCGCCACCGGTTGTGCCGTTTGTAAGTGCGGAGCCAGTTCAGGAATCGGCGCCGTTGGCAGTTCCGGCGTCACCGTCGTCACCAAGTGGGGAGCGGGAATCGCCTCAGCCACAGGCGCGCGGGGCGTCAGCGGTTTGATGACGGTCGTTTTAGTCGCGGCCGCTGAAGTCGCAGGATGCGATCCCGTTAAAGTCGTGGTTGGAGCCGTTTGGGGCGCAGACTCGGCGAGTGCAGGCGCAGGCGTCATTGTTTGTTCGTCAAGTTCCGGTGTATGGGCGGGAGCAGGGGACGCTGCCGACGGGAGGTGTTTGATTAAGCGCGCTGTCGGTTTGGCGGCAACAGGCTCTTTCTTGGGGTAATACATCTCGCGGATTTTGGCCGCAACCGCATCAGGAAGCGTGTTTGATGGCACGCTGGCATCAACGCCCAGACGGCGGGCGTCCTCGAGCACTTTCTTGCTCTCCAACTTTAATTCTTTTGCTAAATCGTAGATTCTGACCTTGCCCATTGATTCCTTTCACAAAAGCCGCACGCGGAAAAGCCGTACGAGGGGAACAACACTTCACTTGTGCAAAACAGGCTGACCGGATCATTGCTTTTCATCCTGGTCTTTGTTCTCTGCGTCTTTCGCAGAAGCCTCGTTCGCTTCAGCCGCATTCACTTCATCAGGTTCGGAAGAAGGTTCATCAGACGTTTGATCGTCTTGCTCGGCGGCGGCGATTTCTTCCTGCTCTTGATCATTTTTAAGCTGAGCTTCGGCCGCCACATCCTCTTCCGCCTCGTCTACATCTTGAACCTCTTCGCCTTCAGTTTCTTCTTCTTCTTCGCCCGGCTCGCCGCCGAACTGATTTGCGTGCGCACGCCGAGCGTCTGTAATCGCGCGCGCCATATCCAGCAGGTCTTCCGCTTCATCCACGCTGATATCCAGCCAATCGCATAGATCATCCATGTTGGCTTCAGCCAACTGCTCGATTGTTTCGATGTCATGCTCGGCCAGCGTGTCGGAGTCAGTGACCGAGATGCCTTCGATGGACGAAAGTCTGACGACCGGCGCTGAGATCATCTGCTCCATCTGCGATGCCACTTCGCGCTTCATCTCTTCTTCGCTGCGGATATCAATATCCCAGCCGACCAGCCTGGCCGCCAGTCGCACATTCTGGCCGCGCTTGCCGATGGCCAGGGACTGCTGTTCATTTTCGACGATGACCTGCAATTTCTTGAGTTCAAAATCCAGCACAGTGACCTTGCTGACCTTGGCAGGCGACAAAGCGTTCGCCGCAAAGATCGCCGGGTCTTCCGACCATTCAATGATGTCAATCTTTTCGCCGCGCAACTCACGGATGATGGATTGGACGCGCGAACCTTTCATGCCGACGCAGGCGCCGACAGGATCCACGTCGCGTTCGTTGGAAATGACAGCGATTTTGGCGCGTTCGCCAGGTTCCCGGACAGCCACTTTGACCACGACCGTGCCGTCGTAAATCTCCGGCACTTCCATTTCAAACAGCCGCTTCAGCAATTCCGGGCTGGTGCGCGACACTTCAATCTGCGGGCCTTTCGATTCGCGATTGACATCGTAGATGACCACGCGGATGCGTTCGCCCTGCGTAAAGCTTTCGATCTTCGACTGCTGCTGTTTCGACATGACGGCTTCCAGGGTATTGCCGATGTCCACAATGACCTTGCCACCTTCGAAGCGTTTGACGAACCCGTTGATCAGTTCGCCGACCTTGCCGATGTACTCTTCGTAGACCTTATTGCGCTCGGCTTCGCGTACTTTCTGCAAGATGATCTGTTTGGCGGTCTGCGCGGCGATCCGGCCCAATTCTTCCATCGGGCGGGGCAATTCCAGCATGTCGCCGACTTCCGCGCCTTCACCAACTTCGGCATTGGCCTCTTCGACGGTCATCTCTTTCGCTGAGTCGGTGATCTCTTCCGCAACGGTTTTGATGGCATACAACTCAATCCCGCCGGATTCCATGTTGTAGCGCGCGTGCAGGTCTTCGCCAGACTTGAAATGCTTGCGCGAAGCCGTCACCACGGCGTCTTCAATGGCGCTGATGATGACCTGCGGATCAATCTTCTTCTCTTTGCTGAGAAAATCTATGTTTTGCGCAATCGAGCTGAGTGTGTTCATCGTTACTCTAAGGTTCTATGTCAACATTTGCCTTCAGAATCTTGAAAAGAGGCAGAAGGTGGCGCTTGCCGGTTTCTTCTTCAATTACCGCCGCCACTTCGCTTTCACGATCCAGGCCGATCAATTTCCCGTGAAAATTCCGCTGCCCCCCGTGCTCGGTGGCGATGGCTTCCGAAAGCCTGAGATGGCAGGGAAGCCCGGCAAAACGTTCGTAATCAGACTCTTTATACAACCCGCGATCCAGCCCCGGCGATGCCACTTCCAGCGTGTAATTCCCAGGGACAGGGTCTTCAACATCCAGAATCAGGCTGATGCGCTTGCTGACCAAAGAGCAGTCATCAATTGTCACCCCTTCCGGTTTATCAATGTAAATTCGCAGAATCGGATTATGCCCGCCGGTCATCTCCACGTGAACCAATTCCAAGCCTTCGCGCGTAGTCACTCGCTCAGCGATTTCGCGAATGCGTGGATCAACTAACGTCGGCATCAGCGGGTCGTTCCTTACAGCGTTATGATTTTGGGGTGAAAACCGTCAGGACTTGTCTAAAACTTAATGAGCCTGATAAAAAAGGTGGGCGCTCGCCCACCTCGGAAGTAAGCCGGATCATAGCCGGAAGGATTTTTGAAATCAACCCATGCCTCAATTTAGCCTGATCTTGGCACGCATCATTGCGACAAGCCGTGGCAGTATTCAGCTTGATCCGTCTTCATCTTTTTTTGCCGGCTTCGTCGGAGTCAGTATATTTCGCAATGCTTCCGCGCCAGGGATCAACTGTTCCCACATCTGTGGAGCAGAGGCTCCCATCTGTAAAAAGCCACGAAAGCGACGATCAAACTCTTCTTTCGTTTTCAGGTAGGCTTCAAAACTGGCGGTCAAATAGTTCTTGAAAAAGTCCTGCACCGCATCTTCTCGCGAACGCAAAATCTGAAACAGAAATGGCAGCGGTAACAGATTTTTTTGATTCTTCTCTTCTTCCAGAATCGCCTGGATCAAGACGGACTTCGTGACATCGGCCTTGGTCGTCGAGTCAATCACGCGAATCTCGTGACCCGAACGGATGACGCCGATCAAATCCTGATACGTGACATAACTGCCCGTTTCAGTGTTGTACAGCCGCCGGTTGCCATACCGTTTAATGATGATGCAATTGTCGTCTGGTGCGCTCTCGTCAGGCTTATTGATGGGTGTGGCCACGCGTTTGCTCGCGCGTCTTTGCGCTGGTTTGGGCGTCTGTTTGACGGACTTTCTTGCCATAATCTTTTCTCTGTGTGGTCTGAATTCAAAACGCAGTATAGCTTTTTTGGAGGCGCAGGCGAACAGGGATTTCGCGGTTGCGAACTCTATTCGCAAAATCTCTCGCTAGGGCAGGCTATCTCTGGTGCGAATAAGCTCGCAGGTGCAAGGCTTGGATGTTTTATCTCGCAAGTGCGAAAAATATCTTGACACGCCCAATTTCTCAGGTATTCTGTGCGCCGTCAAACCAAACATTCACCACAGGCGGAGGATTCAGAAAATGATCCGAAAGTTGAGCGGGACAACGGTTGTTATTACTGGCGCGACCAGCGGAATCGGGCGGGAAACGGCGCGCGAATTTGCCGGCGCCGGGGCAAAAATTGTGGTCGCAGGCCGGCGCAAGGATCGCTTGCATGAATTAGTCGGAGAGATTGAAGGGAAAGGCGGACAGGCGCTTGCTGTGCCAACCGATGTCGCTCACCAGGCGCAAGTGGAAAGCTTGATTGAGACCGCCATCAAGCATTTCGGGCGTGTGGATGTGCTGGTCAATAATGCGGGCGTGGCGATTGCTTCCCGGTTTGAAGAACTGCCGCTGGAAGACTTTCGCCGATTGATGGATGTCAACTTCTGGGGTGCTGTATACGCCTGTCGCGCAGCCGTTCCGCAAATGCGAAAACAACGCGGTGGCGTGATCCTGAATGTCTCCTCGATCTTCGGCAAACGCGGCATGCCTTTCGAGACGGCGTATTGCGCCAGCAAGTTCGCCCTGGCGGGATTTTCCGAAGCTTTGCGCGTGGAATTAATGTCGGAAAATATTGATGTTTGCACAATCTTTCCCGGCGCGGTGGAGACGGAAATTTTTGACGTGGCTGCGAACAACACAGGGCTGGAGCTTCCCGGCTATATGCCGAAGTTTCCGGCCAAGCAGATGGCCAAATTGATTGTGCAGACGGCGCGATTCCCGCAAGCAGAAGTTGTCGCCGCCTTTGACGCGCAGGCGATTAACATTGCGAAAACCGTAGTTCCCGCGCTCATGGACTTCGCGCTGGGCTGGAGCGTGCCGTTTATTGAGGGGATGCGGCGCGGTAAACAGCAGAATGAACCAGCAAAGGGCAGTGGCAATCTTTACCAGCCGCAAGGCGAGAAGAAAGACTGAGATCAGAGATTTGAGATTTGAGATTTGAGATTCAACGCTAACAACAGCAACCAACAACCACCAAAATCAAAAAGGAGATTCAGTTATGGCAAACAAAGCAAAGTCCGCAAAAGAAAACACGCAGGAAACGCACGACACGCCCCAGGCTGACGCCGCCAATTGGGCCAAAGACGTCGTCGAGCATCTGGTTGATGCGCAGAAGAAGTGGATTGATCTGACCGCGCAGCAGAATGCGCTGGTGCTGAAAGCCGTCGAAGAAGGAATGAGCTTTTATCGCACGGCGCCAACACCCGCACTGGGCGATTGGGCGCGTCAGGGCGTCGAAGGTCTGGTCGAAGCGCAGCGCCGCTGGGCCGAGATCGCTTCGCAACAGAGCAGCCAATTGTTCGAGGCGATCAAAGAAGGCACAAGCGGCAATCAGATTGGGCCGTCCGAGATGATGAACGCCGTTTCGGATTATGCCGGTCAGGGCTTGGAGACATTCGTCAAAGCGCGTACGCAGTGGCTGGATTTCGCCGCGCAGCAGAATGCGCAGGTCGTCAAGGCCGTCAAAGATGGTCTGAACCTCGACGACAATTCGCCCGCAGCGGCCTTGGCCGACTTTGCGCAGCAGGCCGTCACCAACTACGTCGAAGTGCAGAAACGCTGGCTCGATCTGGCGACGCAGCTTCCGTTCTTTGGAGCGCCTGGCAAGAAGTAGAGCGTTGTTGAGAAAAATGATTCACCGCCGAGGCGCGGAAGAACGCGGAGGCGACGCAGAGAAAACACTCTGCGAAATCTCATCGGCTCTTGCGCACCTCGGCGGTGAAAGGCTGTTAATCGGTGCGCTTGTGTGTTCAATTCAACTGGGCTGTGATAATTTTCATGCACACTCGCTGAAGCAAAATAACGAAAGGCATCCATCAAACAATGAGCAACGCAGCTACGAAACGCGCTTACCCGTGGACAACCACGCTTCACGACCGGCAGATCAGCTTGCGGCTGATGCAGGCGTCAGACCGCGACGCGGTGCTGGCTTTCGCGCAGGCGCTGCCCGCGGACGATCTGCTTTTCCTGCCCGTGGACATCACGCATCCGAAAGTTATTGATCGTTGGATGCGCCATCTGGAAACGGGACGCACGGCAACCGTGCTGGCTGAATCAGCAGGCCGCTTGATCGGCATGGGCACGCTGGTCAGCGCTGAAGCGACCTGGGCGCGCCATTTGGGCAACATTCGATTGCTGGTCTCGACGGACGCGCGCGGCATTGGGCTGGGCAATCTGCTGGCGAATGAAGTTTTCACATTGGCCGAAGCGGTGGGCCTGCAGAAGGTTGTCGCGCAGATGGCAGCGGAACAGCGCGGCGCGCAGGCAGTCTTTGAACGGCTGGGTTTCAAGGCAGAAGCTTTACTGGCTGATTATGTGATGGATCGGCAAGGCCGGACGCACGATCTGATCGTCATGAGTTACGACGTGACCGGATTGAACGAGTAACGAACGCCTGCGCTTTGTCTCGCTAATTGCAAAGCCGTTTGCTGATGATCAGCTTTGTCCTACTGACCCAACGCCGCCGATGCGTGCAGGTGACAAGGTGAAGACGATGAGCACAAAACAGAATTACGCCCGCATCCCGCAACCGCCCGAAAAATTCCTGTTGGACAACCTGCTTGATCTGAGCGCCACTTCGCCGGTGCAGGATATGGTGCGCCTGGCGCGCGAATACGGCCCGATTTACCGGCTGGATATGCGCGGGCGGGCGGTGGTCATCCTCTCCGGCTATGAACTGGTCAACGAAGCCTGTGACGAAAAACGCTTTGATAAATCCATTCGCGGCGCGCTGAAGCTGGTGCGGCGCTTCAGTGGGGACGGGCTGTTCACGTCAAAGACCGAAGAGCCGAACTGGTCAAAGGCGCATAACATTCTGCTGCCGAATTTCGGCCATCGGGCGATGCAGGGCTATCACCCGATGATGCTGGACATCGCCGAACAACTGGTTTTGAAGTGGGAGCGGTTGAATCCGGAAGACGAGATTGACGTCGCGGGCGATATGACGCGGCTGACAGTGGACACCATCGGGCTGTGCGGATTCGATTATCGCCTGAATTCGTTTTATCAGGACGGCTATCATCCTTTTGTTGACGCGATGGCGGGCGCGTTGGGTACAACGCTGGACGAACTACGCGACGTGCCTGGGGAGAGTTTTATCCGGCAAGGCCGCGACCGGCAGTTAAAAACGGACATGCGATGCATGAACGAGATCGTTGACCGCATCATCGCCGACCGAAAGGCGAGCGGTGAAGACCTGGCTGACAAGCCGGACTTGCTCAGTTACATGCTCAGCGGCGTAGACAGGAAGACCGGCGAGCGGCTGGAAGACCTGAATATCCGTTATCAAGTCATCACCTTTCTGATTGCCGGACACGAAACAACCAGCGGGTTGCTGGCCTTTGCCATCTATGCGCTGCTGAATAATCCCGATGTGCTGGCGAAAGCATACGAAGAAGTGGATCGTGTACTGGGCGGCGACCTGTCCGCCAAACCAAGCTATGCACAGGTCAACCGGCTGATCTACATCACGCAGATTTTGAAGGAGACACTGCGACTATGGCCGACTGCGCCGGTGTTCGGCCTGTATCCGTACGAAACCACGATGATCGGCGGCCAATACCGCATCAAGCGAACCGACACCATCCAAGTCTTATTGCCGATGCTGCACCGTGATAAGTCGGTCTGGGGCGAGAACGCCGAAATCTTCAACCCGGACCACTTCACCGCCGAGGCCGAAGCCACGCGGCCAGCCAATGCCTACAAACCCTTTGGCAACGGCCAGCGCGCCTGCATCGGGCGGCAGTTCGCCTTGCAGGAAGCGACGCTGGTTTTGGGAATGATCCTGCAACGCTTCCGGCTGGTGGATCACACGCGCTACCAGTTGCAGATCAAAGAGTCGCTGACGTTGAAGCCGGACGACTTCCGCATCAAGGTTCGCCCGCGCCGCGCGCAGGATCGAACGACTGTCTCGGCGACGGAAGCGAAAATCGCCGCCGCGCCGATTGAAATAAACACGGCAACCGTCCGGCAAAATCATGAAACGCCGCTGCTGGTGCTGTTCGGATCAAACATGGGCACGGCGGAAGAACTGGCGCGACGCATGGCGCAGGACGCCGAAGCCAACGGTTTTGTGGTGAAGGTCGCGCCGCTGGACGATTACGCCGAACGGCTGCCGAACTCAGGATTGCTTGCCATCGTCACGTCTTCTTACAACGGTCAGCCGCCGGACAATGCGGTGAAGTTTTGCGAATGGTTGAAGAGTGGGCAAGTGGCGGACAATGCATTGTCAGGTGTCACGTACACGGTCTTTGGCTGCGGCAATCGCGACTGGGCGGCGACGTTCCAAGCAGTGCCGCGCTTCATTGACGAACGCCTGGCAGCATTGGGCGCGCGGCGGTTGTATCCGCATGGCGAAGGCGATGCGCGCGACGATTTCGACGGCCAGTTCCAGCGCTGGTATCAATCCCTGCGCACAACCGTTGGGCAAACTCTGGGCATACAAATCGAAGGGGAACAGGCCAAGCTGCTATACAAGTTGGAGATTGTGACCGGCCAGCAGTTAAGCCCGTTTGTCGAATCGCTGGTGGCCAAGCCGATGGCCGTTCGCGTGAACCGCGAGCTTCACAACAAGGGGATGGAAAATCCGTCCGACCGTTCAACGCGCCACATCGAACTGGAACTGCCCGAAGGTGAAACCTATCGCGCAGGCGATCATCTGGGCGTCATTCCGCAGAACGGCGAAGTCATCGTGCGGCGCGTCGCTGAACGTTTCGGCTTTGCGCGCGATACTTATGTTCGTTTACGGCGCAATACGAATCGCAAGACGTTTTTGCCAACGGATCAGCCGATTGCTGTTTATCGCCTGCTGCGCGATTACGTTGAATTGCAGGACGTGGCTACGCGATCACAGATTCAAATGCTGGCCGATTTCACCGAATGCCCGCCCGAAAAGATCAAACTGGTTGCACTGGTGGGCGACGATGACGCCAGTTCGGCGCGCTACAAAGAAGACGTGCTGGGCAAGCGCAAGTCGGTGATTGACCTGCTGGAAGAATTCCCCGCCTGCACGCTTCCCTTTGAAGTTTATTTGGAAATGCTGCCCGCGCTGCGGCCACGTTATTACTCGATTTCTTCGTCGCCACTGGCTGATGCCGACGGTTGCAGCATCACGGTCGCCGTTGTCGAAGGCGCGGCGCGTTCCGGTCGCGGCAAGTTTCAGGGCGTCTGCACCAACTACCTGGCGCGGCAGGAGGCGGGCGGCGTGATCTATGCTTTCGTGAAAGACACCAAGTCCGCGTTCCGTTTGCCCGAAGACGCGGCTACGCCGATTGTGATGATTGGTCCGGGCACCGGCCTTGCGCCGTTCAGAGGTTTTTTGCAGGAACGCGCGGCATTAAGAGCTTTGGGGAAAATGCAGGGCAGGGAAGTCGGCGCATCATTGCTCTTCTTCGGCTGCCGCCATCCGCAGCAGGATTTTCTCTACGAAGACGAACTACGCCAGTTTGAAGCGCAGGGCGTCACCGAATTGGCAACATCTTTTTCGCGGCTGGACGGGCAGAAGAAATGCTACGTGCAGGATGAAGTGTATGCGCGGCGCGATCAGGTCTGGCAGATGATCGAAGCAGGCGCGGTCGTGTATGTTTGCGGCGACGCCAGCCGGATGGCTCCTGATGTGCGGCGAACTTTCGCGGCGATCTATTGCGAGAGGACTGGCGCGAGCGCGGCTGATGCCGAAGCGTGGTTGAATGAATTAACAGCGCAGAATCGCTATCTGGTGGATGTGTGGGCGGCGAATTGAGATTTGACGAATGATAGAAGTCGATCTTCAAAAAGCTTGCTAAACTCAGGTGTCATTCTTTTGTGCCCACGCAAAAGTAGAGAGGTTACGTAATGAAGTACGCAGTGATTATCGAGGAAGGAGAGAGTAGTTTTGGCGCTTACATCCCTGATCTGCCCGGCTGCGTGGCCGTTGGCGAAAGCAGGAAAGAAGCCCTGCAACTGATTCATGAAGCTATCGAGTTTCATCTGGACGGGATGAAGCAGGAAGGGCAGGCGATCCCCGATCCGGTTTCTTCGGCCGAGTAGATTGATGTCGCGGCATAAATTTTATTTCGTGCGGATTGATGGAGAATCAACATGTCTACACCCCAACTAAACCGCCGCCTGACTTCGATGGATTCCAGCTTCCTCTATTTTGAAAAGAAGGAAGCGACGATGCACATCGGCAGCGTCAGCCTGTTTGAAGGAGAAATCCCATTTGATGATTTCGTGGCGATGATTGATTCGAAGATGCATCTGCTGCCGCGTTATCAGCAGATTGTCGTACCTGATCCGTTCAGCCTGGGCCACCCGACGTGGGAAGACGATTACAATTTCAATATCCACAATCACATCTTCAAACTGCAAATTGACGCGCCCGGCGGCGAAAAGGAATTGATTGATCTGGCTGGTCGCGTCCTGACGCCGATGATGGAGCGCGACAAACCGCTGTGGGACATTTATCTGGTTTACGGGCTGGAAGGCGGACGGACGGCGATGATCGCGCGCGTGCATCATTGCATGGTGGATGGAATGTCGGGCATTGATCTGCTGAAAATCATTCTGGACTTTTCGCCCGAAGTGAAAGCAATTGAAGCGAAGCCCGCCGCGCGGGTGCGCCAGCCGCAGCCTGATCCGACGCGGCGATTGTTCGATTCGATTTTGGGCGGAATGCAGGAAGGAATGGATCGCTGGATGGAGTTTCAGAACGGCTTGCTGAACCTGACCAAAGCCTTGACCGACGACGCATCGCGCGGCGCGATGCGAAACATCAGCAGCGAACTGCCGCGCATTGCGTCGCCCGCTTCACCGCTGCCTTTCAACGCGCCGCTGGGCGGTGAAAAGCGGCTGGTCTGGAATACCTTTAATTTTGCCGAAGCCCGCGAGATTCGCGGCGCATTGGGCGGAACGGTCAACGACGTTGTGCTGACGGCGCTGTCCGGCGCGGTCTCGCGTTATGCCGCCAGCCACAACCATCGCATCGAAGGCCGCAATGTGCGCGTCATGGTTCCGGTCAGCTTGCGCCAGGCGGATCAACACGGCGCGCTGGGCAATCTGGTTTCGGTGCTGCCGGTCGAAATCCCGCTTGATCTGAAAGACCCTGTCGAACGCTTCCGCTACATCAACCAAAAAACAATGGCGATGAAGGCCGGGCGTTTGGCCGAAGGGCTGAATCTGTTTTCGGCGCTCGTTGGCATTCTGCCGCCGCCGATGCAGGCGTTAATGGGCGCGCTATCAACGGCCAATCTGCCGCTGCCGCCGTTCAACATCATCTCAACCAACTTGCCGGGGCCGCAAGTGCCGATGTACGCGATGGGCAAACGGATGACTGCGTATTACCCTTACGTGCCAGTCGGTTTTGGCTTGGGCTGCGGTTGCGCGATTTTGAGCTACGACCAGCATCTCTACTTTGGGCTGACGGCGGACACCAAAGCGATGCCCGATGTCGAACGCTTGCGGGAACTGTTGTACGAATCGTTTTATGAATTGCGCAAGGGGGCGGGCGTCGAAGAGATCAAGCCGCAAGTCATCAAAGCAAAAGCCGCCAAAGGCAGACGCGGCTGAAATCAGTGGGCATTGGGAATTGGAAATTTGAAATTGGAGATTCTTCGATTAAGTCGAGTGGTTCAAATCTTCAACCCTGGCAGGGCAATTGCCAATCGCTATTGCTCAATAAGCAATAGCAGCCGTTTATGAACGGCGTAGTTACAACGTTGTCCATCACCCATACAAAGGCAGGCAAAGGATCAAGCATATGTCCGAATCGCACTCACCGGTGATCTTTCACAGAGGAATGAAATCTGCGGCGCGTCCCATCTGGCGTGAAGCCATGCTTGGCTTGGATTGGCTGTCGCTGCGCACATCGCCGGTCTTTTACGGGTTAGGCGTTCCGCGTGGCGATGGGGCAGCGGTCATTGTCGTCCCCGGGTTTCTGGCAACGGATGTTTATTTGTGGGAGATGAACCTGTGGCTGCGGCGGATCGGTTACACGGCCTATATGTCGAAGATTGGCTGGAATGCCGACTGCCTGGAAACGACGGTGCAGCGCCTTTCTCAAACCATCGAAAAGGCCGCGGATGACACCGGCGGCAAAGTTCATTTGATCGGTCACAGCTTGGGCGGTGTGCTGTCGCGCGCAGCGGCGGTGCGCCAGCCGGAAAAGATTGCATCGGTCACCACGCTCGGTTCGCCATTTCGCGGCGTGGCGTCCCATCCGCTGGTGCTGGCGGCGGCAGAGCGCGTGCGCGACCGCATCAACATCAAAAACAGTGGCCGGCAACCGGATTGCTATACCGGCTTCTGCAACTGCGACGCCATCAATGGACTGACGGTTCCATTTCCTGATTCAGTGCGCAACACGGCCATTTACACCAAAGCCGATGGGATTGTGGATTGGCGCTACTGCGTCAATGACGACCCGGCCAGCGATTTTGAAGTCCGGGGAACGCACGTCGGCCTGGCCTTCAATCATCAAGTCTACAAGCTGATCGCCGAGCGACTAGCGAAAAAGTAAGGTTGGTGATCGCGTCGGGCCGAAAATCGCCAAGGCTAGATTCCCCGCTTTGATTTCATCTCATCAATCAGCGCTTGAACGCTCCATTTCGATGGCTGCCATCCACAATTCGTTGAACTGTGTTCCCGAATTGACGGCTTCGGCGGTTGGGGTATACTGCACGCCGTTGTAGCCCCAGAGATTGTTACGCATTGCCGAACACCACCAAACGCTGATTGACTCAGCCAGTCTGATTCGCCTTTTGAATCTGTAGACAACGAAACATCGCTTCGAACTTGACCGGAGGTGAATGATGGCCGCTATAGAGGATGAACTTCCAAACCAGCCCGTAGATGAATCGCAATTCGATAACCTGGTCTTCGTCAATGGTATCAACGGTGCGACGGGCGATTATCTGGTTCCGCCAGTTTCGATCAATGACGCCGCTGAAATGATGCGCAATCACCAGCCGGACGCCGAAGAAACCAACAAGGACAAGATCATTTCGCTGATCCAGCAGAAGACGCAGCAGAAGACTTTCGGTCTGCCCGATTTTGTTGATCCGGAAGATTTCGATGAGACAGGCTGGGTCATCGTCTTTCACAAAGACGAGGACCCGAAGATCAAGGCGGCAATGAAGCGGCTCTACGACCATCGCCTGAAGATGATCCGCGAAGAGTTCGGCGCGGACGATGCGGAAAAGATCGTCCAGTGGATTGACGATTATAAAGGCGAAAATGCGCGCGAATGGCTGATCAAACACAAGGCTGATTTCGGCACGGTCCAGCCGACGCGCATGCCGTACTACATTTTGCTGGTCGGCAGTCCTGAACTCATTTCCTTTAAGTTTGGTTTTTGGCTGGGGGGGGGGTACGCGGTCGGGCGTCTGCATTTTGAAGCGGCCAGTGATTACGAAGCCTATGTGGACAGCCTGATTCGCTACGAAACCGAAGCGGGCAAGCCTGCGCCGACCAACAAGGATGTGGTTTTCTGGGGGCCGCGCCAACGCAATGACGGCGCGACCAAGATGAGTTCGGAGCTTCTGGTCAAACCGCTGGCGACCGACGACACGCAAATTCGCATCTTCAAAAAACTGGCCAAATCCGGCTTTACACGCAAGCTGGTCGCTCCGGCGGATTCCAAAAAACAGGCGGTGCTGGACGTGTTTCATCGCAAAGCCGGTGTGCCCGCGCCGTCAATGCTTTTCACGGCCAGCCACGGACTGGCGTGGCCGAATGGCGATGCGCGGCAGGCTACGGCGCAGGGAGCGCTGCTCTGTCAGGATTACTTTGGTTTAAGCGCGGGAGAATTAAAGCCGCAGCATTATTTGTCCGGTGACGATCTGGACAAAGAAGCGAATGTTTTCGGAATGGTATGTTTTCACTTTGCCTGTTACGGCGCGGGGACGCCTGCGGAAAACCGCTTCACGCTGCAAGGCGAAAAGCCCGTTGGCGTGCCTGACAAACCGTTCTTTGCGCAATTGCCCCAGGCGCTGCTGAAACACGCGAATGGCGGCGCGCTGGGCGTTTTCGGCCACGTTGAACGAGCGTGGCAAACTTCCATTGCGACGGCAGGCGCGGGGACGCAGTTGCAGCCTTTCGAAGAAGCTTTTTGGACGATCCTCAGCGGCAAACCGCTTGGCCACGCGCTGACCGGCTTCGTCACGCGCGCCAATGAACTGTCGCGCCAACTCAGCGGACAGTTGGAAGAAGGCAAGGCGACCAATAAAGATTTGGCTGACCTGTGGCTGGCGCGCAACGATGCTGAAACATTCATCCTGCTGGGCGATCCGGCGGCGAGGCTGCGCAAGGAGGATTTGCAGTGAGCGAGCCGGGCGATTATTGCTGGGTGCGTGTGCGCATTCTGGGGCCGCAGGATGCCGATGGCGGTTACCGCGTCGAAGTCGAAATGGACGACGGTCGCTGGTTTCAGCACAAGATGAAAATGGGCGATGCCGAAGAGAGTGCTCTGGTCGCCATCACGCCCGGCGACACGCAGGCGTATGGCATCAAACTCTATCAGCTTCTGTTTTCAAACAGCGACAACCCGGACGAACCGAGCCTGCGCGAAGCATTGCAGAATGCCTGGGGCCGCGCTGCCGCCAGCCAGAATGGCCAGTTGCGCGTGCAGTTGTGGATTTCAGAAGAGTGCAGCGAACTTCACCGCTTCCGCTGGGAACGCATGTTTATGCCGCTCGACAACCAATGGCGGGCGCTGGCCAATTTCAGCCAAACGCCTTTCTCGCGCTTCACGCGCCTGCCGTTGCGCGACCCCCAACCGGGAACCGGAGACCGCCCGCTGAAAGTGTTGATGGCCCTCTCAAACCCGCAAGACCTGGCCGACCTGCCCGGAGAGCTGGCCGAAGTCGAAGTCGAAAAAGAGATCAAAAACTTTTACGAAGCCGTCAAAGACTTCCCGGAAGTCTTCGTTACGTTTGCCCCCGGACGAACGGGCATCAAAGACGAAGCCTTGCTGGCCGCGCTGACCGCCCCGCGATTTCGCGTCATCCGGAACGAAAGCACCACGATCAAGCTGATTCAGCGCGAGCTTGCCAATCATCACATTCTGCATTTCACCGGCCACGGAACATTTGAAAAAGGGAAGCGAAAGCCCGCGCCAGAAAGCGCCGCCCCCACCGACTCAAAAGATTCAAAAGACGCAAAAGAATCGGGCCAGCCCAGCGCAGAGAAACCGCCCGCGCCCAACAAACGCGCGACGTGGCTGGTGCTGGAAGGCGACGACGGCAACGCCGAGAAGATTGAAGACGCCAGCATCGTGCATAACCTGATTCAGCGTGGAGACAATCAACTGCCGCGATTGATCTTTCTTTCTTCGTGTGACACGTCACGTTACGACGAACGCAATCCGCGCGCGTTCAACAGTCTGGGGCCGCGTCTGGTCGAAGCCGGTTTCCCGGCAGTGGTCGCGATGCAGGATAAAGTGCCGGTCGAAACAGCCAGCGAACTGACGCGCAACTTTTATGGCAATCTGCTGGAAGAAGGCGTGATTGATTCGGCGCTGAATCGTTCGCGCTGGTTTCTGTACGACAAAATGAAGCTGCTGGACAACTGGACGATCCCTGTCCTGTTTATGCGAACGCCAGGCGGGCAGCTTTTCACCGCTGATCCTAAACGGCTGGCGTTGCGCGCCATCAGCGAAGCCAAACAGTTTGGCCCATCGTGGGAATACGATTACCTGCCGCTGGAAGCCGTCGTGCTGGTGCGCAACCAGATCAGCGCGAACTGGGAAGACACTGTGATGCTGACGCGAGCGCGCGTTGATTTGCATAACCAGCTTGAACGACTGTTCAACAAAGCCAGCAAACAAAACGCAGCAGACAAGACGAATGAACCGGAAGCATTGGTCATTGCCTTGACCGGAGAGCGCGGCACGGCGCGTTCAACCACGTCCCGCGCCATTGTGCGCGTTACGGCGGAACAGTCGCTGGCGCTTTCCGGTGACAGCCCGCAGCGCCTGCTGCTGCCGGTTTATGTTGACCTGGGCGAATTGATCCTGGCTTCGGGCAGAGTGCCTTCTTATCTGAATCTGTTGATGGAAAGCCTGAAAAGCTTCTGGCCTGAAGCGCTGGATGAAGCGGCGATGGAAGAACTGTTGGACGCCGAACAGTTCAGAATCGTCTTCGACAACGGCGACGACCTGTCACCCAGCCAGCGCAATCAACTGTTGGAAGAGATCGGCAAGCTGACGCGCGATTTTCCCCGTCATCAATACTTGCTGACGATGGGGCGCGGCATGTGGCGGTTGGAGCAAGACCGCGCGTCCACGCCCAAAGTCAAAATTACGCATCTGCTGGACGTGCAGCCGATCAGCCGCTACCGCATCGAAAAATTCCTGGACGACTGCGTCGAATTCGACAGACAGGCTGCTTTGCGAAAAGCTACTGACAGTGCAAAGCCCGCAGCGGCGGCTGCCCCGGTCACCCCGGCCACTACTATGACCGCAACAGCAATCACCACGGTTACTCTGGATAAAGCAGACGCGTCAGTGACGGCAGTCACGACGGTCACGCTGGATACAACAGGCGCATCAGGCGCGGCAACGGGTTCCACGGCAGACGCGGCAAAGGCAGGCAAGAGTGCCCTGAGCGAATTGCGATTGCAGTTGGAGCGGACGCAGCTTTTTGACATGGCCGCCATGCCCTGGATGCTGGTGATGATGATCCGTCAGGCACAGGCTGGCGATTTGCCCAAAAGCCGCGTCGGCGTGCTGCGCGATCTGGTCGAAGACAAAGTCAGTTGGATTACGCAATGGCGCGGCCAGCAGGCGCGGGCGCTGGATACGCTGTATGAACTGGCGTACCAGATGCAGCGCCAGAATCTGGCTTGCTTGCCGATCAAGGATGCGCTGACCATCATCGCCCGCGTTCGCGACAACCGCGAATATGCGCTGGAAGAAATGCTGGATAGTTTGATTGAACAAGACCTGCTGGCCCGCGCGGGTGGCGATGGCGTGCGATTTCTTTATTCGCAATATCAGGCGTATTGCTGCGCGCAGTACCTATGCCGGCAGAAGAATCCGAAATTGTGGGAAGAGATCACGGCGGGTTTGGGCCGCATTACCCAACTGCGCCGCTGGAACGACACGCTGACTTTATTGTGCGGGTTGCTGGATCAACCGCAGGTTTTGCTGGAAACGATTGCCTACGCGACTTCATTGAAGGACGGCGAACAGGTCTTCCTGGCCGCACGCTGTCTGCTGGAAGCGCGACAGGCCGGAAACTTTGCCGACTCTGTCACGACAGCAGTGAAAGCGAGCAGTAACGAGGATGTTCAACCAAACGCCTCTGCCCAATCCGCTCAATCCGTACAATCTGGAAGCTATGTTGAATCGCTGGTGCTGGACGCATTGCTCTGGCGCAGCGACAGCACTAACGAGGCACGCGCATTCCAGCGGTTGCGTGCGGTCGAAGCTTTGGGCCGCCAGCCGAACCCCGAAGTCGCGCGTTTCCTGCGGCACATCGCGATGGAAAAGAAGCGGAAAAATTCGCGGGGCGAAGAGGACTTTGAATACGGCGGCATACGCCAGACTGCCGGGCGCGCCCTGCGCCGCATGTTGTCAAGCAGAGACGAAGTGGAGCGGATGGTCTTTCTGGGTGAGTTGCTGCGCACCGACCCTTATCTGGAAGAATTGATTCGTAAATGGATTGGGGAAGATGTTCGCTGGCTGAAAGCAAAAATGACGCAGCCGCTGGATGAACTGGCAGACCCGGCTGAATTACAGCTTGCACAGGCATTGGCCGGAATGGCGGCGTTTGCACTGGGCGATCTGCGCCGCAAGGACGCGTATAAAGAATTGATCAATGCCTTCATCACTGATTCGACCGCAGAAGTGGTGCGCTGGGCAATCACGGATGCGCTGGCCGTGCTCGACCCCGATGCCGTGATCCAGGACGTTGTCCACCCTCTGCTTAAAAACGGGGAGCTTGACACGCCCACGCCGAAGAATAGCGAACGGCGCGAACAGTTGATTTATCTGATCGGCCAGCTGCGTCATCCCGATGAACGGGCGCAGGCGTTTATTGAAGACGTATTGCGAATGCCGGAGGCGCCTTACGACCAGAAAGGGCGTGCAATTCTGGCCATCGGCTCTTTGCATCCGCCGGGATGGGAAGAGTGGAAACGCGCGTTTGAGCAAGTCGCACTGGCAAACTTCAAGGGCATCAGTGCAGAGCCGAAAGATCAGAACGAATCGCTTTACTTACAGACCAAAGCGTTGCAATCGCTGGCGGAGATCGGCGATCTGCAAACCCTTGAAACCTTGCGCAAAGGCCGCCAGCAATGGCCGATTGAACTGGAACGCGTTTTTTACAGCACCAGCGAAGAACTCGTTTGGCGCAACAGTGGATGATGGAAGCCGTCGGGTAAATTTCAGTTTGCCCGAAGCGTGTGATGAGAAAGACCACGACAAACTGAAGTTTGTCGAACATTCAAAGAGGAGAACCGCTTATGCCGATCAAACAACTTTCAATCCCGAACGGAAATCTGAATTACTACCTGATCAATTACGACGCCGATGGCAATGAACGCGCTGGCGATGATGGAAAGAAGCTGAGCCAGGTTGTGCTGGATGAGCTTAAAAACGGCGGCTATACCGATGTCATTCTGATGAGCCACGGCTGGATGGGCGACATTCCAGGAGCGATCACACAATACGACAAATGGATCACGAACCTGTTCAGTTGCACCGACGACATCGAAGCAATGAAGGCGAAGCGTCCCGGCTTCAAGCCGCTGTTTGTCGGACTGCATTGGCCAAGCCAGCCGTGGGGAGATGAAGATAATGGCGGTTCGTTCGGCTTCGACCCCAACAGCGAAGCAGGCAAGATTATTCAAGCCGCAATTGACGATTACGCGGCGCGGTTGGGCGACACGCCGGAGATTCGCCAACAGTTGGAAACCATCCTGACGGCGGCGATTGATGAACACGACGCGTTACCCGATGAAGTTCGCGCGGCGTTTGAATCGCTCGGCGGCCAACTGGGATTTGGGCAAAACGAAGATGCCGCGCAAGACATAGACACTGACGGCTTCGATCCCGATCAAATGTACAGGGAAGCCCTTGATCAGGAGAACGAAGACCTGGCAACGGGCGGCGGGGCGAGCTTCGGCAAATTCTCTTTTTTCGGCGCGCTGCTCTCACCGCTCAGAACCTTCAGCTTCTGGAAGATGAAGAATCGCGCGCGTACTTTTGGCGAAACGGGCGCGAACGCTTTGTTGCGGGCGATGCAGAAAGTGGCAGCAGATGCCGGACGCGACGTCGGCTTTCATTTGATGGGACACAGTTTTGGTTGTGCGGTGGTGACGGCGATGGCAGCAGGCAAGCCCGATGACAAAACGCCCCAAGCTCCCGTCAATTCGATGACGTTACTACAGGGCGCGCTTTCGATCTGGGCATATTGCCCAAACATCCCGTCGAAATCGGGTACCGCCGGTTATTTCAATCCATTGCTCAAACGCGGGGGCGTGAAAGGGCCGATTGTGACCTCGCAATCCGAACACGACCGCGCAGTCGGGCTGTTTTACAAGCTTGGCGCGGGCATCGCCGGACAGGTTTCATTCGGCACGAAGTTCCCGGATGTCGGGGGATTGGGCGCGTTTGGCATTCAAGGGCTGGATCAGATTACGGAAGGTTTGGAGATGAAGAAGGTAAGCGAGCCTTACAATTTCAAACCCGGCAGAATCTACAATCTGGAAAGCAGCGACATCATCAAAAATGGCGGCGGAGCCGTGGGCGCGCATAGCGACATTGCGCATCCCGAAGTCGCGCACGCGCTGTGGCAGGCAGCACTGGCAGGTTAAGTTAAGACAGAGGGAAAGAGGGATGGAGAGACGGAGGGGAATGCCACTCTTTCTCTTAGTCCCTCTTTCCCTCTGTCTATCACTACTACCGTCTTCTTGAAAACATCAACAGTTGAAGCAGATGAATGAAGAAGTTGACAAAGGTGATGTACAAACTGAGGGACAAGCTGACGGCGCTCTCCCAGGTGTTTTCGCTTTGGCTCAACCTGAAAAACTTCATCAGGAAAAAGCCGGAGAAGATGAGCAGTCCAAAAATTGAATAGACAATATTGACCGTCCGCGAAAACCGCACAAAGATTCCAATCAACCCAACGACGATCAATCCCAGCAACGCAATCATCAATACCGGTGCCAGCGCGGAGAAGTTGATCCCGCTGGTCATCGCCACGATCGCGGTAATCACCATCACGGCCGTCGTCCCCGTCAATGCCTGAATCACGATGCCGGGGCCTTCCGTGCTGACAGCCTGAGCGAGAAGTGGCCCGGACATCGCGCCGAAGACTCCAGCCCAGACCATCAGCAATCCGACGGCGACGTAACCGCCGCCCGCTGCTTGAACAACAAACATGCCGATGATCGCCACAATGAACAGCCCGATGATGGCGATCCAACCGCGCAGGTTTCGCGCCAGATAAGCGCCAACGCCACCCGATGCGATTGACAGGCTGAGCAGACACATCACCTTCGCCATCAGCGGCGTGCTTGTTTCAGGCATGGCGTGGAAGCCGGCGAACATCAGCAGCAGTCCGGCGAAAACGGCCAGCACCAGCCCCTTGATCGAGTTGAGATCGGTCTTGAGTTGTTCACCAACGTAGCCTTGCTCACGAATATATTTTTCAGCTTGCATGGTTTTTGTCCTCCAATGAATAAAGCATGGAGTTCAGGCTTTAGCCTGCTGTTTGTCGCGCAGCCTTTAGGCTGACTTCAGCTTGGGAAGCGAAAACAGGCTAAAGCCTGTACTCCAAACTGCAGGCTGAAGCCTGAACTCCATGCGGGTTACAGCTTGATGTTGTAAACCTTGATCTTGCTGTTAAGTGTGGTGTTGTTCATGCCGAGCAGTTTGGCCGCGCGGCTTTGGTGGCCGCCGGTAATGTCCAACGCGCGGCGGATCAGTTCAATCTCAAAGCGCGAGACTTCGTCGTAAAACGAGATGCCCCGCGTCAGATCAATTGAAGCCGCGTTATCTGCCGAACCACCGGACGTGCGGGATTGGACGTTAGGTTTGATGATCTCTTCGCGCAGGCATTCCATCGTCAGTTCGTTGGTGCGAGCGATGATCACGGCGCGTTCGATGGCGGTTTCCAATTCGCGCACATTGCCCGGCCATGCATAGCTTTCCATCGCCGTCAAAACTTCCGGCGAAAACTGCTCGCCAATTGAACGGCCATTCTCTTCGTTGTATTTGCGAATGAAATGCTGCGCCAGAATCAGAATGTCCTCTTTGCGGTTGCGAAGCGGCGGCAGATGAATGTTGATGACGTTCAGGCGGTAAAACAAATCTTCGCGGAAATCGCCGGATTTAACGGCGCGCTGCAAATCGGTGTTGGTCGCGGCAATGATGCGCGTATCCACGCGGCGCGGCTGAGTATCGCCCAGCGGCGTGAATTCGCGTTCCTGAATCACGCGCAGCAATCGCGCCTGGGTTTCGGGCGGGATGGTGGTGATTTCATCCAGAAAGATCGAGCCGCCATCGGCGACTTCAAATAGTCCTTTTTTGACCGCAATCGCGCCTGTGAATGCGCCCTTGGTGTGGCCGAACAATTCCGATTCCAGAAGCTCCGACGGGATGTTGCTGCAATTGACGGCAACGAACTGGCCCGATTCGGCGCGCGGACTGGAAAAATGAATCGCGCGTGCGACCACTTCTTTGCCGGTTCCGGATTCGCCCGTAATCAGCACCGTGGAGCGTGCGGGGGCAACTTGTTCAATCAGGTCGTAGACTTCGCGAATCGCGACAGAGTTGCCGACGATCCGGTTGCGGTCGCCCGTGGTTTTCAATGTGCGGCGCAGTACGCGGCGCTCTTCGTCACCGCGACGGCGCGAAATGCCTGCCGCGACGGTCTTCAGAATCTGCTCGTTCTCGAACGGCTTGCGGATGCAATTGAATCCCCCCAGTTGCCACGCGGCAATTGCCGTGTCGAACGTGGCGTAGGCCGTAATCATAATCACAACGGCCTCGCGGTCGAGCTTGAGCAACTCTTCCAGCGTGCGCAATCCGCCCATGCCCGGCATCGAAACGTCCAGCAACACCGCATCATAAGCGCGCTCGCCAAAGCGCACGATGCCCTCTTCACCAGTCTTCGCCAAATCCACACGATAGCCATCCTGCGATAAGACCGTCTCCAGCACATCGCGCATGACCTCTTCGTCATCAACTACCAACACATTGCCTTTTTTTGCCATAGCCCGATTGTAGCGCAACTTGCCGCTCAATGTTGAGCAATGACCCCCCCAGTTGATTGCAGAAATAAAAAAGGAGGCGGTCATTGACCGCCTCCTGACAGAATGGACTGTCTGTGTGACTTCAGTTTTTAGAAGTTCAACCGCAGCGCCAACTGAATGACGCGGGGGTGGCTGCTGAAGACCAAGTCGGGACGGTTGAAGAGTGGGTTGGAGCGCCCCACTGTGATCAGGTTTGTTGCCGCTCCGCTGGTCTGGCCCGTGAGCTCGACGCCGTTGACCGAGCCAGGCGTGTACTGCGCGTGGTTAAACGCGTTGAACATGTCCACACGGAATTGCAACTTCGTCGTCTCGTAAATCTGGAAGTTCTTGAAGATCGAAAAGTCCAGATTGTTGATTCCCGGCAGAAGCAGCGTGTTGCGGCCCGCAGTGGTGCGCGCGCCAGCCTGAGCCTGGATGTATTGCGCGTTCGGGTTAATCGCAACATATGCGACGGCGGTGTTATTGAATACATCCGCCCCAGTCGCAGGATTGACAATGCGTTTGCCGGTGGCGTCAACAGCATAAACGGCGCTGCCGGTGCCTGGCGTGCCGTTCAGGTTTAAGATCGTGCGGTCGCCTGCATTATCGCCGTTGAGGTTCGAATCCACACCGCTGCGGATTCCAGCCTTCTCACCAGACTCGAACGACAAAGTTCCGGCGAAGCTGAACCCGCCGAACACTGAGTGTACGAACCGATTCGAACTCTTGGTGAAGAACGGCAGATCGTAAACGCTGGAGAGTACGAACCGGTGACGGTGATCCAGCGCCGAGTCAGATCGCTCAGCCCGCAGGTTGCGGAAGTCTTGCACACGGCGCGGTGAGAGCACTGTCGAGAAGACCTCGGCGGTGGTGTCGTCAATCAAATGGCTCCAGGTATATGCCGCTGATCCCTGCCAGCCATTGGAAAGGCGGCGAGTGACCTGCGTCGAGAAGCCGTGATAGGTCGAATTTCCATTCGACAGGAAGCCGATCAGGTTGCCCCCGTTGAACCCTGCCGCCGCATAAGCCGGAACGAAGTTTGGACGTGCGGCTTTGATGTCGCCGAGCGTCTTCAGTCCGGCAACTTGTGACGCGGTCGGGGCCGCCAGGAAGGTCGGGACGAAGCTGGTGTCCGTGATCTGGTTCTGGCGATTGATGCGGTTCTGCGTCAACAGGTGAACGCCGCGTGTGCCCAGGTAGCGCGCCTCGAACGACCAGTTCTGATAGAACTGGCGCTGATAACTGAGTGTGTAGGTGATCGAGTAGGGCACCTGCTGATCAGGAATGAAAGCGGAAGTCGCCGCCCGCGCGTCTGCCGCAGTGGTGATTGGCTGGAAGACCGCCCGAATGCCGCCTTTGGCCAGGAAGTTCGGCACGCCGGGATCAACGTCAATCGTTGAGTTGAACTGCGGCGGCGCCGAAAGGATGTAGAGGTTGTCGAAGATTACGTCGTAGGCCATCGAGAAGCCCGCGCGGATCGAACTCTTGCCGTTCGTGCCGAAGAAACGACCTAGCAGTCCTTTATCGAAGTCGGGCGAATAGGCGAAACCGACGCGTGGTGCGAAGTTCTTCTTTTGGGCCTCCGGTGCGCGGAAGTCGATCAGTCCCGCGACCGAAGCAATCTTGTTCAAGCTTTGCTGCCTGGCTCCGAACGGCAGTTCCTGATAGGCGTAATTGAGTCCCAGATTGAGCGTGAGGTTCGGACGAATGCGCCAGTCGTCTTGCCCGAACAGAAAGAGCAGCTTCTGATCGCCATAATAAGGCGAGAAACCAATTGTGCGTTCAGAGAACTCAGGGCTGATGTCGCGCAGGAAGGTCTCGACCGTGTTGTACTGGTAATCGCCGCGCGCGCGCTGCACGAACTGCTGCGGCGAAATGATCTTGCGAAAATCGCCGCCGAATTTTATCGAGTGGTTGCCGGCCAGCAGAGAAAGGTTGTTGACCAGTTGGTAGTTGTTCTCGACGGTGAATTGCGGCGCGTTGCCGTCCGGGCCGATGTCAACGCCCAATTCGCCAAGTCCGATGTTCGGGAAGGCGTCCAAACCGGGAAACTTGAAATCGCCAGCCGGGACATTGCTGTTCGACCGCCGATAGGCCAGTCGCAATTCGTTGCTCAGCTTGTTGGTGAAGGCGTGCGTCAGCGTATAAGAAAACAGCCGTGTGTCGGTTGGAAGCAACTGGTAGAAGACCGGCAAGGTCGCCGCCGTGTCGATCCCGCGATTCTGGTTGTAATTGAAACGAGCGCGGTGCTGTGTCCGCTCGCTCTGAGTGTAGTCAATGTTGGCGACGATATAGTTGTTGTAGGCGAAATTGGGCGACGGAATATTGACGAAGCCAATCGGAACTCTCACCCCGTTGACGGTGATGATATCGGTTCCATTCTGTGACGAAGCGACTGGGACATATTGCTTGAAGATACCCAGATTGGTTGCCGACAGACCGGAGATGCGGTCGAGCGCTGCGAACCCGGCGGCGGTAGGCGTTTCAATCGCACCCGCACCAGATGCCGCGCCAGTCTGCAACCTTTCGTAGCCGGCGAAGAAGAACAGTTTGTCTTTGCCGCCAATCACAGGTGAACCGCCTTCGCCGAAGCGGGGCAGATACATCGGCCCGCCAACGTTGAAGCCGAAGCGCCCGTAATCATCACGCGGTTTACAGGTTTCATCGCCAATTCTGTAGCAACCTGTGATTCCTGCCTGCTTGTCCTGCGTGTCAATCGCGTTTAGATGGCGGTTGCGGAAGAATCCGTAACCGGTGCCGTGATAGCTATTGGTTCCGCTCTTTGTGACGGTGATGAACTGGCCGCCGGTTGAGCGCGCGAACTCCGCCGAATATTGGTTCGCCAGCAGCGAAAATTCCGACACCGACTCCGGCGAGATGTAGACCTGCGGGCCGGTCACGGACTTGTCGTTGTTGTCAATTCCGTCCACCACGAAGTTGTTGTTGCGCGGACGCTGACCACCGACCGAACCGCCAGTGCCGACGCCGACGCCGCCGCTTGATGAGACGTTCGGCGCGATCAACGCCAAATTGTAGATGCCAGCGCCGGTTGCCGTCTGCGCCAGATCAACGACCTGACGTTCACTGAAGCCTTTGGAGAGATTTGTTGTTGTCGTATCCACCAGTTCAGCGCCGCCCGCTGAAATCTCCACCGCTTCACCCTGCACGCCGATGGTCAGGATTGCTGAAACGTCCGTGGTCTGGTTCAACTGCACGCGGACGTCATTCAGCGTGAGTTTCTTAAACCCGGCGGCTTCGACGGTGAGTTGGTAATCACCGACCGGTAGATTTTTGAATTCATACTCGCCCGATCCGGTGCTTACCGTATTGCTCGATGTGTTGGTCTTCGGGTCTAGCAGTGTGACCTTGGCGCCTGATACGACTGCGCTGTTCGGGTCTTTCACCAGACCGCGCACATTTCCAGTTGTTTGTTGTGCCAGAGCGGTTACGGAAAACAAACTCCACGTCAGCAAAGCTGCGAGTGAGAATGCTCTTTTCCAACTTAATCCATTGATTGGATGTCGCATAAAAGTTACCTCCTTCAAGTTCAGGTCTGTTTTTTGAGTGTCGTTTATCATTCGTGTGCTAGCGGCGCGAATTACTTCACGACAAAAGGGAAACTTGGGGTTGAGAGTGTTTCAGCGGCTGGATATGGAAACGAAAGAATTACCGGGCGTCTAACTGAACTCGCAGATGCAGAGGCTGATCTCACTTCTTCATCGGCTCTTTTCGCTAGGAGACAATTCTCTTCGTCAAATATCGCCACCAGTTCCAAAATCCGCAGTACCCCTCATAACTTGGGTGTGATGAGGGAATGCTTTCAAGAAATCAACAAAATTATTATCTTTAAGTGGATGTTACGTAGGCAATTGCCAAGCCAGTAGAAGATACCATACTTAAACCGAGAAGGCAGAGAGGCTTCTATTGTTTGTTGAGAAAATGAATGTTTAGATTTTTGAATTTCGGTTCTGATTTTCGTATAGATCACAGGGTCATGACTAAAAAATGTTTTTATGACGATGATGATCAAGAGAAATAAGGTTACGGCAAGTATTTTGATCAGCCAGGCGGAAATTAGGTTCACCACACGACTTGAAAAGTTAAGCGCAGGGTCAGACCTATGTGTCTGACCCGAAGTGGCGCATACACAAAGCCGGGTCAGGCACATAGGTCTGAGTTCAATAAAAAAGCCGCAAGAGAAATTCTCTTGCGGCTTTGGTTAAGCTCCGGCTTGATGGACCGCCTTATTCGTCTTCGCTTTCGAATGCGAATTCGTCTTCGGGAAGAGCGAACTCCCCTTCGACGTTGCCTTCGCCGAGTTCTGTAAACTCTTCGGGGTCATCCCCAAAGGCCAGGTCTTCCAGATCCATCTCCGGTTCTACGACTTCCGGAACAGGACGGGCGCTGGCAGCGGCGACCATCTGTTCGATGTAGCTCTGCGTCTCGTCCATCTCTTCCGCCGTCATGTCCTTCATGGTCGGATCGTTGGCGATCTTGACGCGGCGGTAGAACTCCATGCCGGTGCCCGCCGGAATCAGGCGGCCCATAATGACGTTCTCTTTCAGCCCGCGCAGGTAATCCACGCGTCCTGAAATTGCCGCTTCGGTCAGCACGCGAGTCGTTTCCTGGAACGACGCGGCGGAGATGAAGGACTCGGTCGAAAGCGATGCCTTCGTGATGCCGAGAAGCAATGGTTCCGCTGTCGCGGGCTGGCCTTCTGCGGCTTCAATGCGGGCGTTTTCGTCCATGAAGCGGAAGCGATCAACCTGTTCTTCCAGCAGGAACTCTGTGTCGCCGACCTCCTTGACCCGCACCCAGCGCAGCATCTGACGGACAATCACTTCGATGTGTTTGTCGTTGATGTGCACGCCCTGCAGGCGATAGACCTCCTGAATCGCGTTGACCAGGTATCGCTGCAGCTCTTCCGTGCCGCGCACGGCCAGAATGTCGTGCGGATTGAGCGGGCCGTCCATCAATGGTTCGCCGGCGCGAACGCGGTCGCCTTCCTGGACATTGATGTGCGTGCCGCGCGGGATGGAGTATTCACGCTCTTCGGCGTTTTCGCCGATGACGATGATCTTCTGCGATCCCTTGGTGACGTTGCCGAATTTGATGGTGCCGTCAATTTCGCTCATCACCGCGTTTTCGCGTGGCTTGCGGGCTTCGAACAGTTCGACGACGCGGGGCAGACCACCGACGATGTCTTTTTGGCGAGAGACTTCGCGGGGAATCTTGGCAATCACGTCGCCAGGTTCGACCGCGGCGTCTTTCATCACCATCAGGTTCGCGCGGATCGGCATCGGATACGCCTTGATCACCTTGCCGGCTTCGTTCTTGATCTCGATGCGCGGCTGGCGTTTTTCATCCGGCGAATCCATGACGACCATCCGCGTCAGGCCGGTGACTTCGTCTGTCTCTTCGTGAACGGTGACGCCATCGACCAAATCGCGCCACGAAATGGTGCCGCCGATTTCGGTCAGGATTGCGAAGGTGTAGGGATCCCACTGAGCGATCTTCTGGCCTTCCTCGCAGCGTCCGCCGTCGGGTATCAGGAGGGTTGAACCGTAACCAATCGGATAGCGTTCGACTTCGCGGCCGCGATCATCAACGATCAACAACGAACCGTTGCGATTCATTGCTACGATCTTGCCTTCGCGGCTGACGACGGTGTTCAGGTCAACGTATTTGATCGTGCCGGAAATGCGGGCTTCGTGTGATGATTGTTCGCTCACCTTCGACGCCGTTCCGCCGATGTGGAAGGTGCGCATGGTCAACTGCGTGCCGGGTTCACCGATGGATTGTGCGGCGATGACCCCCACCGCTTCGCCCACATCCACGACCTGGCCCGTTCCCAGATTGCGGCCATAACAGCGGATGCAGCAGCCACGACGCGATTCACAAGTCAGCACCGAACGAATACGGACTCGCATGATGCCGGCGTTTTGAATTTCGGTGGCGATATCTTCGGTGATTTCAGTATGGACGGCAGCCAGTATCTGGCCGTTGATCGGGTCTTTGACATCTTCCAGCGCCACGCGGCCAATGATGCGCTCGCGCAGACCTTCGATGATGTCTGATCCTTCAGTGATCGGTTCGGCCCAGATGCCCTTGACCGTGCCGCAATCCAGATCGGCAATGATGACGTCCTGCGCCACGTCAACCAGGCGGCGAGTCAGGTACCCTGAATCCGCCGTCTTCAGCGCCGTATCGGCCAGGCCTTTGCGCGCGCCGTGCGTCGAGATGAAGTACTGCAACACGTTCAGCCCTTCGCGGAAGTTGGCGCGAATCGGCGTTTCGATGATTTCACCTGACGGTTTGGCCATCAGCCCGCGCATACCGGCAAGCTGACGAATCTGTTGCTGGTTACCGCGCGCTCCCGAATCCGCCATAATCAAGATCGGGTTCAGTTCGCGCAATTCTTTTTCGCGACGGCCCATTTCCTTGAACATTTCGTCCGCGACGCGTTCGGTTACTTCAGACCAGATGGCAACGACTTTGTTTTGGCGTTCGCCGTTGGTGATCACGCCTTCCTTATACTGATCCTCGACTTTGATAACTTCGGATTCGGCGTCGGCCAGCAGCTTGGGCTTCGATGGCGGCGTGACCATATCGTCAATGCCGATGGAGATGCCTGCCCTGGTCGCAAATAGGAAGCCGGTTTCTTTGACCTTGTCGAGCATTTCCACTGTCGCCGCATGACCGAGCCGCAGGAAGCAGTAGTTGACCATGCTGGTCAAGCCCTTCTTCTTGAGCGTGCCGTTGATGTACGGCATATTTATCGGGAATCGCTCATTCAAGATGGCGCGGCCAACGGTTGTGTTGATGGTGCGGTCAATTTCGTGAATCGTTGCTTTGATAATGTCCTGATTGTCGCGTTCGTGTTCCAGATCAATCAGCTTGCCTTTGTAACGCAAGCGAATGCGCGATTGCGTCGTCACTTCTTTGGCATCCAGCGCGATCAGCACTTCATTGAGGCTGGCGAACGCGCGGCCTTCACCTTTTGCTCCATCTACCGGCAGGGTCATGTAGTAGCAGCCCAGCACGATGTCTTGTGATGGCACGGCAATCGGCTGCCCGGAAGCAGGTGAAAGGATGTTATTCGACGCCAGCATCAGCACCTGCGCTTCGATCTGCGCTTCAGGCGAAAGCGGGATATGAACGGCCATCTGATCGCCGTCGAAGTCCGCGTTGAATGCCGTGCAGGTCAAGGGGTGCAGTTTGATCGCCTTGCCTTCGACCAGCACAGGTTCAAAGGCCTGAATGCCCAGCCGGTGAAGCGTTGGCGCGCGATTAAGCAAGATAGGGTGATCCTTGATGACTTTTTCAAGGATGTCCCACACGACCTCGTTCTGGCTTTCGACCAGTTCTTTGGCCTGCTTGATCGTCGCGGCGTGGCCTTCGGCTTCCAGCCGGTTGTAGATGAACGGCTTGAACAATTCTAGCGCCATCTTTTTCGGCAGGCCGCACTGGTGCAGCTTCAGTTCAGGGCCGACAACGATTACCGAACGTCCGGAATAGTCCACGCGTTTGCCGAGCAGGTTCTGGCGGAAGCGGCCTTGCTTGCCTTTCAACGTGTCTGACAGCGATTTGAGCGGACGATTATTGACGCCTCGCAGCACGCGGCCACGACGCCCGTTGTCAAACAGCGCGTCCACTGCTTCCTGCAGCATGCGCTTTTCGTTACGGACGATCACTTCCGGCGCTTTCAGTTCGATCAGCTTCGACAGACGATTGTTGCGGTTGATGACGCGGCGGTACAGATCGTTCAAATCCGAAGTCGCAAAGCGTCCTCCATCCAACGGCACCAGGGGACGAAGCTCCGGCGGCAGCACGGGCAGCACATCCAGAATCATCCACTCCGGCTTATTGCCGGATTTGCGGAACGAATCAACGACCTTCAGGCGCTTGGAATACTTGAGCTTCTTCTGCTGGCTGTTCTCGGTTTTCATCCGATGGCGCATCTCTTCGGACAATTCGTTCACCTGAACGCGCTGCAACAGATATTTAATCGCTTCGGCACCCATCCGCGCGACTTCGTCGGTGAACTTGCCGGGATATTCCTGCTTGAGCTGGCGATAACGATCATCCTGGATCATCTCGCGTTCTTTCAGCGGAAGGCCCAGTTCATCAAGCTCTTTTTGGTCCGCGATGACGATGAAGTTTTCAAAATAGAGAACCTTCTCCAATTCACGTAGCGGGATGTCCAGCAAGTGGCCGATGCGTGAAGGCAGGCCTTTGAAGAACCAGACGTGCGAACATGGACTGGCCAGTTCAATATGGCCCAGGCGTTCGCGGCGAACTTTGGCTTGCGTCACTTCGACGCCGCATTTGTCGCAGACCACGCCGCGATGCTTCATGCGTTTGTACTTGCCGCACAGGCATTCCCAGTCCGTCACCGGCCCGAAGATGCGGGCGCAGAACAATCCGTCACGCTCAGGTTTGAACGTGCGGTAATTGATCGTTTCGGGCTTCGTGACATGCCCGTGCGACCACGAACGAATCTTTTCCGGCGACGCAAGACTAATGCGAATCGCCTCGAAGTCCGGCGTCAATGTTTTTTCACCTGAATATCTAAGCACTGCTTTTCCCTCCAGTTTGGGACTGGGGGGACTGGGAGACCCGGAGACTGGCAGAAGAATATCGCCCAGTCTCCGAAGTCACCGAAGTCGCCCCGTCACCTTTAGACTTCTTTTGGTTCTCTCTGCCGTAACTCAACGTCCAGACACAACGATTGAAGCTCGCGCACCAGCACGTTGAAGGATTCGGGCAGACCCGGCTCGAAGTCCGATTCGCCTTTGACGATGGACTCGTAAATCTTCGAACGTCCGGCGACGTCGTCCGATTTGCACGTCAACAGCTCCTGCAGGATGTGCGCCGCGCCGTATGCTTCAAGCGCCCAGACTTCCATTTCGCCGAAGCGCTGGCCACCGAATTGCGCCTTGCCGCCCAGCGGTTGCTGGGTGATCAAGCTGTACGGGCCAATCGAACGTGCGTGAATCTTATCGTCCACCAGATGCGAGAGTTTGAGCATATAGATATACCCGACGGTCACTTTCTGCTCGAACACATCGCCGGTCATTCCGTCGTACAGAAGGGTCTTGCCTGAACCATTGACCATTTGAGGAATACCGTCATCGCGAATCTTGGTTTCGGCGGTTTCCAAATAACGTTTGATGTCGCTTTCGGTCGCGCCGTCAAACACTGGCGTGGCGAAGCGCATGCCCATCACGCTGGCGGCCCAGCCCAGGTGGGTTTCAAGGATCTGACCGACGTTCATACGCGAAGGCACGCCCAGCGGGTTCAAGACAATCTCGACCGGAGTGCCATCAGGCAGGTACGGCATATCCTCTTCGGGCAGGATGCGGGCGATGACGCCCTTGTTGCCGTGGCGTCCGGCCATCTTGTCGCCGACGGAGAGCTTGCGCTTCATGGCGACGAAGACCTTGACCATCTTGATGACGCCCGGCGCCAGTTCGTCGCCCTTTTTGATCTTGTCTATCTTCTCCTGATAGAGATGATCCAGGATGGCGGTCTGGCGTTCGGTGCGCTGTTCCAGGTCTTTGATCTCGGCTGCCACGTCACGCGCGCCACTGACTTCGACGCGCTTCAATGCGCCGATGTCCATGCCTTCCAGCATGGCGCGAGTCAGCTTTGCGCCTTTCTCAGCGATGGTGCGGCCACGGAAGACGAGATCGGATTCAAGCTTACGGCCATCGAGCAATTCGTAAATGCGCTTGTTGCGTTCTTCTTCAAGGATGCGTTTTTCATCTTCGAAGTTCTTGAGCAGCTTTTCTTCACCGGCAGCTTCGATCGCGGTGCTGCGAACGTCCTTGTCCTGTCCCTTGCGGGTGAAGACCTTGACGTCCACGACCGTGCCTTCGATGCCTGGCGGGCAGGTCAGGGAAGCGTCACGTACATCGCCGGCCTTTTCGCCGAAGATCGCGCGCAGCAGCTTCTCTTCCGCCGTCAACTGCGTCTCGCCCTTTGGCGTGACTTTGCCAACCAGGATTGAACCGGGCTTGACGAAGGCGCCGATGCGAATGATGCCGCTTTCGTCCAGATCACGCAGCGCGGCCTCGCCCACGTTCGGGATGTCGCGAGTGATCTCTTCCGGGCCAAGTTTCGTGTCGCGGGATTCGATCTCCAACTCTTCGATGTGGATCGAAGTGTAGTAATCGTTCTTGACCATCTTTTCCGAGATCAAGATCGCATCCTCGAAGTTGTACCCACGCCACGGCATGAATGCGACCAGCACGTTGCGCCCCAGCGCCAGTTCACCGCCTTCGGTACAGGGACCGTCGGCAACAACCTGGCCTTTTGCGACGCGTTCGCCTTTGCGAACGATCGGTTTCTGGTTGATGCAGGTGTTCTGGTTCGAGCGTTTGAACTTGATCAACGGATAGATGTCCGCCGTCACTTCGCGCGACAGCGTGCCGTCCACGTTGTGGTCAACGCGGATGATGATGCGCTCGGAGTCCACTGTGTCCACCACGCCGTCGCGGCGAGCCACAACCACTGCGCCGGAATCCTGCGCAGTGACTTTCTCCATTCCAGTACCGATCAGCGGCGCTTGTGCCCGCAGCAGCGGCACTGCCTGACGTTGCATGTTCGATCCCATCAACGCGCGGTTAGCATCGTCATTTTCAAGGAAGGGAATCAAGCTGGCGGCGACCGAAACCAACTGCTTCGGCGACACATCCATAAACTGAACTTTATCGCGCGTCGCCAGAATGAATTCACCCGCCTGACGGGCATTGACGCGCTCGCCGACGATTCTGCCATTCTTATCCAGTTCGATGTTGGCCTGGCCGATGATGTATTTATCCTCTTCCCAAGCCGACAGATAGAACGGATAGGGTTCGAAGGTCGCCTGCTTCTTGCTGTCGCCGAGTTGCTTGTTGATCTTTTCTGCTTCCTCTTCCGGGATGTGATCGTTCGGTTTGAGTTGCGTGTCGCCGGGATTGATGACTTTGAGGTAATCAACCACATGGCCGTCAACCACCTTACGATAAGGCGATTCGATGAAGCCGAATTCGTTTATACGCGCAAAGCACGACAACGATGAGATCAAACCGATGTTCGGGCCTTCCGGCGTCTCAATCGGACAGATGCGGCCATAGTGCGTCGGATGCACGTCGCGGACTTCGAATCCGGCGCGTTCACGGCTCAAACCACCTGGTCCAAGCGCTGACAGGCGGCGCTTGTGCGTGATCTCAGACAATGGATTGGTTTGATCCATAAACTGAGATAGCTGTGACGAACCGAAGAATTCGCGCACCGCCGCCGTCACGGGCTTGGCGTTGATCAGGTCGCGCGGCATCGCCGTTTGCATCTCGGTATGAATGGACATCTTTTCTTTGATTGCCCGCTCCATACGCACCAGTCCCAACCGGAACTGGTTTTCCAGCAGCTCACCCACGGCGCGAACGCGGCGATTGCCCAGATGGTCAATGTCGTCGTCACCATAGAAGATGGTGCGGCCATCGCGCGTTTTCTGTTCGCCGGACACGCGCTTGAGCTTCAACACGTAATCAATGACGTCAAAGAAATCCTGCGGCGAGAGCAGGGAATCATCCAGCCGTTCGCGCTCAGGGCGTCCCATCTTGATGTTGAACTTCAGACGGCCAACGCGCGAGAAATCGAACTTGCGAGCGTCGAAAAACATTCCGTGGAAGAGGGATTGCGACGTATCCAGCGTC
The DNA here is from genome assembly GCA_038211695.1 of Blastocatellia bacterium. Lineage (GTDB taxonomy): Bacteria > Acidobacteriota > Blastocatellia > RBC074 > RBC074 > RBC074. The sequence continues at coordinate 38,147 of JBBQVH010000069.1, forward strand.
GGCGGATCGCCCGGGCGCATCTTGCGATAAATCTCAATCAAGGCTTCCTGTGATGTTTTGATCGTATCCTTCCTGACCGTCGCGCTCATGGCGGTACCGACATCGTCTTTGTCAGGGAAGAATATTTCCATCGTGGTGATTCCAGCCTCGACCACTTTGGCAATCGTGTCAGCGGTCAATTCGGTGTTGCTTTCGGCAATCACCTCTCCATCGCTGGTATTGACCAGATCGCCGAGTGTGTATGCGCCGGTCATATCCTCGATCTTCACGGGGATTTCTGTGATGCCGGCAGCGACAATGGATTCATATGCCGACTGGCCGATCTTCTTTCCATTCTTGACCAGCACGTCGCCCTTTTTATCCACGATGTCTGAGGATGAACGTGAGCCGACGATGCTCGGGCTGACATGCCAGAACAATCCGGTTTCGGCCACGCGGATTTTATCTACCGTGTAATAGTACCGAAGGATGTCCTCATCGCCCTTTAATCCCAGAGCGCGCAGGAAAATCGTCGCCAGGAATTTGCGCTTGCGGTCAATTCGCACGTAGAGCAGGTTCTTCGAGTCGTACTCGAATTCGACCCACGACCCACGATAAGGAATCAGCTTCGCCAGGAAGGAGGTGTTGTTCTCACTCTTTTCGAAAAACACGCCGGGCGAGCGGTGTAACTGCGAGACGATGACACGCTCAGTCCCATTGATGACGAAGGTGCCGTTCTCAGTCATCAGCGGCAGATCGCCGAAATAGACTTCTTCTTCCTTGATGTCGCGGATGGACTTCTGCGCAGTCTCTTCGTCTTTATCCCAGACGGTCAGGCGGATTTTGACGTGCAGCGGAACGCTGTAGGTCATCCCGCGTTCCTGGCATTCGTGCACGTCATACTTGTGCTTCAGGCCAACCGGCTCACCACAGTTGTCACAGGTGTTAACGATGTTTTTATTGTAGGTGCCGCACTGCCCGCAGATAATGTCGTCGGACGAGAGCGGATTGATCTTGATCACCGATCCGCACTGGCGGCAATTCGAGCGTAAGTGATGCAGTCCCTGCATCTGTCCGCATTTGCACTGCCAGTTTCCCAACCGAAACTCAACGAATTCGAGAGATGAAGTCTCGCGAAAATCGGAGATCGGAAAGGTTGACCGGAAGACCGCCTGTAAACCGACCAGGTCGCGCTCCGGCGGCAGCAGATCCATTTGCAGAAAACGGTCATAGCTTTCGCGTTGAACTTCAATCAGATTTGGAATGCGCACAGCCGTGCGAATCTTCGAGAAGTCGTAACGCGGCGGCTTCTTAGTGCCATTTCCATTCGATGCGATTGGATTCATCTCAATAGTCATTTTGCGATCACATCCTTGAAATGCGCTGGCTATCACGCTTCTATTGCGCCAAAGACACCAGCAACCAGGGTTTGTTTAATTGGTCTCAGACACGACAAAGCGGCGGCGGCGAACGATATGTCCACCGCCGCGCGCTACGCGGATACTTGGAAAAGTTGTAGTTGAAGTTTGCCGATTTCGATACCCTGCGAATAGTCCGGATAACCACCTATGCAGTAAAGCGAGGGGAGTGTCCGCAATCGCTCAGGTCGCCAATTCGACTCAAGATCAATGAGAATATCAACCCGCTGAAGATTGAAGTGCTTTGTGCCCGCTCTCCTCGCCCCAGCTTCTCCCGGCTTAGCCTCTCTCTCAATGGCACAGCCGACGGCAAATCAATCAAGTTTGGAGTATAGCCTGAAAGCCATACTCCAAACTGTCTGTTCGCTTACTTCAATTCAACCGAAGCGCCTGCATCAGCCAGTTGCTTCCTTATCTTCTCGGCGTCGTCTTTGGAAACGCCTTCTTTGACGTTCTTCGGCGCGCCGTCAACTAGGTCTTTGGCTTCTTTCAAGCCCAAGCCGGTCAACTCGCGGACGACCTTGATGACGTTGATCTTGTTCGGGCCAGCGCCCGTCAGTACCACGTCAAAAGTGTCTTTCTCTTCAACGACCGGAGCCGCCGCCGCGCCAGCCGCCGGGGCAGCAGCAACTGCCGCCGCCGCCGCCGAAACGCCGAAAGCTTCTTCCATTTGTTTCACAAGGTCCGAAGCCTCCAGCAGCGTGAGACCTTTAATCTGTTCTAGAATGTTTGCGATGTCAGCCATGACTTTACGATTCCTCCAACAATGAAATTCAATTGATTGTCAGCGCCGGTAAAAACGCTCGGCGCATTTGATGAGCATACGTGCAAGACGAAAGCTTTCGGGCATCACTCCTACTCCCCACATCCTGCCCAGGCCACCCACTGACAATTTCGCAAGACAACCTGGCGTATTCAAAAAAACCAAGCCTGAATTATTGCTCAAGCAATTCAAGCTGAATAATCTATTGCACTTGCTCGCCCTTTTTTTCAGCGATCTGTTGCATGACGATCGCGAGATTGCGAGCGACACCGTTCAAGGCGACAGCCATACGCTGTGCCGGAGCATTCAGCAGGAACATCACCTTACTGATTAACTCCTCTTTCGACGGCATCGAAGCCAGAGCCTCAATATCCTTGACGTTGATGGCGCGGCCTTCGACGACTCCTGCCTTGAAGATCAGTTTGGCGTTTTCTTTGGCGAACTTGCTCAGAACCTTTGCCAAGCCAACCGGATCGGTTTCGCTATAAGCAACAGCAGTCATCCCATTGAAATGATCCTTCAAGGATTCAAGCGGCGTGCCTTCGACCGCGATTCGGCCAAGAGTGTTTTTGACGACGCGATAGTTCAACTGCGCGGCTTCCAGGGCACGTCGCAATTCCCAATCTTTGCCGACCGGCAGGCCTTCGAAACTCACTGCGAGTGCGTTGCCCGTGTTCTGGAAATCTCCTTTGAGTGCGGCGATGTCTTGTGCTTTTTGCTCTCTTGTTTTCATTGCTTTCCCTTCGGCTTACGCGCCAATCGAATTCGGATCCACCAAAATGCCCGGCCCCATTGTCGAAGCAACATTGACCTTCTTGACGTACTTGCCTTTTGCAGTGGCAGGCTTGGCCTTGAGCACGGCATCAATCAGCGATTTGGCGTTCGCGGTAATTTTGTCCTCCGCAAACGAAACCTTGCCGACTGGCACGTGAATGACGCCGGTTTTGTCCACGCGAAATTCCACCTTGCCGGCTTTTGTCTCTTTGACGGCGGTGGCCACATCGGGCGTGACCGTGCCGGTCTTCGGATTTGGCATCAAGCCGCGCGGGCCGAGAATCTTACCCAGCGTACCAACCGAACGCATCATATCGGGCGTAGCAATCAAAGCGTCGAAGTCCAGGTAACCACCTTTGATCCTATTCACGAAATCATCGCCGCCGACTTCATCAGCGCCCGCTTCCTGCGCCTCGCGCTGTTTTTCGGGCGAGCCGGCAATTACGGCAACCTTCTTGGATTTGCCAAGCCCATGTGGAAGCACGATCGTGCCGCGTACCATTTGATCCGCTTTGCGCGGATCCACGCCAAGTACCATCGTCACTTCCAGCGTCTCATCGAATTTCGCAAACGCAATCTTCTTCGAAAGCGCAATCGCGTCCGTCAAAGAGTAGAGTTTGCTGACCTCGACTTGTGCGAGTGCAGCCTTAAACTTTTTTCCTGCCATTATTTTTTCCTTTCAGGTGTTAGCGTGACCGTCAGGGAAACCGGCGCTTGCCGATGCTTACGATCACTCCCTCTTAGGATTGCGGATTTGAGATTACCGATGGTTTTCCAGAAAAGGGAAGCATCGGCAATCCGCAATCGGAGAATTACTTGATTTCAAGCCCCAAGCTCTTGGCTGTGCCTTCGATGGTGCGAATGGCCGCTTCGAGATTGGTGGTGTTGAGGTCGGGCATTTTCAGCTTCGCGATCTCTTCGATCTGCGCGTGCGTGACAGTGCCGATTTTTTCGCGGTTCGGCTTGCCTGAGCCTTTATCGATCTTCAATTCCTTCTTCAGCAAATCAGCCGCGGGCGGCGTTTTGGTGATGAAGGTAAAAGAGCGATCCGCGAAGACAGTAATGACGACAGGAATTTTGATGTCGCCCAGACTGGCGGTCTTCGCGTTGAACTGTTTGCAGAACTCCATGATGTTCACGCCTTGCGGGCCAAGGGCAGTGCCGATCGGCGGCGCTGGATTGGCCTTGCCGGCAGGAACCTGGAGCTTGATCATTGCGGTTACTTTTTTTGCCATAATGAGTATTGGTTATGATCGGATGCGCTGAAGGCATCCTCCCAATTTATCCTTTCAACTTAACCTTCTTCAGCGAACGAAACTTTTTCGACTTCCAAAAAACCTAGTTCGACCGGCGTGGCGCGACCGAAGATCGTCACGTTGACCTTGAGAATGTTCTTGTCACCGTTGATTTCTTCAACCGTGCCCATAAAGCTGGTGAACGGCCCATGCGTGATACGCACCGTTTCGCCGCGCTCGAAGGTGAACTTCGGCTTCGGTTTCTCGGCTGCCGTCTCCACGTGATGGACAATCTGGTCAACTTCTTCCTGGCTAAGCGGGGTGGGTTTTTGCCCACCCACAAAACTGGTGACCTTCGGCGTGCTCTTGATCAAATGCCAGGATTTGTCGGAAATATCTCCCGATTCTCCACATTCGATCTCAACCAGCACATAACCAGGGAAGAACATGCGTGTGCTTTCGACACGCTTGGAGCCTTTCATCTCGACGACTGTTTCCGTCGGAATCAAGACCTGTGTGACCTCTTCGCCCATGCTGAACGCCTGAATCCGCGAATTCAGGCTGTCACGAACTTTACGTTCGTAGCCGGAATAGGTGTGAATAATGAACCACTGCTTCGCCATAGTCCCCGAAATTTCTGGCCGCCTAACTTGCGCGAGCCGGTTCTGTTAGAAAACCTTGCCCGCAGCCCACTCAATGCCTTTAATCAAGTATGAGAAGGCGATGTCTGCGGCAAAAAGATAAAAAGCAAAAAAGAAAACAGCGACGACGACGACGAGCGTCGTGTTCACCACTTCCGTCCGCGTTGGCCATGAAACCTGTTTCATCTCCCGCGCGACATCGCGCCAGAACTGGCGAACGCTTTCCAGCCAGCCCAGAGGCTTGGCTACTAGCGATTGTTCATTTGACTCGTTTGTCATCGCCGCGGCTCCTTCGCGCGTGTTCGATGTTGCCATGATTCTCAACCTCGATTGCCGGTGACTGAAATTGATGACATTTGCCTGATTGCTAACGTCATTGAAGCTGGCAGGGGTATCAGGATTCGAACCCGAACTTTAGGTTTTGGAGACCCACGTGCTAACCGTTAACACTATACCCCTAAAACTAACTAAATCGGCTCAGCATTACTTGGTTTCGCGATGCGGCGAATGCTTGCGGCATTTGCGGCAAAACTTCTTAAATTCAAGCCGCTGGGTCGTCTTCTTCTTGTTCTTCGTTGTGAAGTAGTTGCGATCTTTGCAGTCTGTGCACTGGAGAACGATTTTATCTCGCATAATGATTTCTCTAAGGAACCAGAAGGAGCGCAATTACATTTAATGCGGCTCCTTCCGGGGAAACTTACGATTTTGACTTTACTCGATGATGTCGGAGACGGTGCCCGCGCCGACTGTCCGGCCACCTTCGCGGATCGCGAAGCGCAAGCCTTTTTCCATCGCGATCGGAGCGATCAATTCGATCTCCATCGCGATGTTGTCGCCGGGCATGATCATCTCCGTCCCTTCCGGCAACTGCGCCACTCCTGTCACGTCCGTCGTCCGG
>JBBQVH010000070.1:0-43351 GCA_038211695.1 Blastocatellia bacterium
GGTTTGCACTTGTGTGCGACCGCTGGCAGATGTGGCACAAGATGGCATCTTGTGCCTGGCGGTCGGGAACAAGATACCATCTTGTTCCACAGTCGCTGGTCAAGTCGCCTATTGGGCGCACGCATTTGCAAGCCGCTATAAAAGATCGCAGAACCGAGCGCGAGCAATGTCTTTCGTTTGCCGATCACGCTGCGGCTCAGATTCTGAAGTGAAGCATTGCAGCCCCGCCAGCTTCTTTTCAGCTTTTACAAAGTGGGAATCCCCCCAATGGAACTTTTCCGGACGATCCCGATAGATCACGGTGACGAAACGATCCGCGCTGCGCTGTCAGCTACGATCAATCGCGCCAGAGAAAACCAGCTTGCGACAACGGGCTGGTCTTTAGCCGAACTTGCGTTGGGTGAAGGCGACGCCGAATGGCTGCGCAACTGGGCGCAGACGCTTGATGACGCAACGGCACGAAGATGGCTGCTGCCTGAAACCGCCGATGCCGCTTCAATGCCTGATGAATCCAAGGCACCCCCGGCCCGGCGCGCGGCCATCGGCGTATTGTTGTTATTGCTGACGGCGGAACAAGCGCGCAGGAAAATGCCGGGCGATGATGACTGGTTGGTCGCCCCAGTCACTGCTTTCAACGAACCCATCCGCACTCTGTTGTTCAATCAGGGTCAACCGACGGAGCTTTACATCAATACGCTGATGCAGGCTTCGCAGCGGCTGCGCCTGCGGCAGAACGGTGGCTGGACGTCGCCCGCTTCCGAACACGAAAACATCGCGTTGCAAATCGCCCTCTCCGAAGCCGACCTGCCAGAGCGTTGGCCGCAATGGCTGCGCGGCGCGGCGGTGCCGAAACACATCGTGCGGCTGCTAAATGCCGAAACGGGCAGTTACAGCTTCCAAAAGCTTTGGCAGGATTGCTGCGACTTTCTGGAAAGCAGCTTGTCCGAACCTGAACTGCGCGCTGCCCTGTCCGCCAGTCCCTGGGTCTTGCCGCAGTGGGTGGAAGTAGTCGCCACTTCGCTGGAGCCGCACAGACAGCAGATCGCGCGGATTATGCGGATGGAAACGGAAATCCCGCCTGCGCCCTTGCCGCCAGAATCTGTTACTGCCATTCCGCAGCCTGTGCTGTCGCCGGTGGAGGTGATTCCCCAATCTCCATCTTTGCGTCTTGGGACAATTCCGGTTTCTGAACTGGGCGACATCTTCGACGCGCTGACGCCGTATGGCGGCGTCAAAACCATCATCCGGGCGACACGCGCATTGCTTGCCCGCGCTGCCAAGCTGGGACTTCGCGGCAAAGCCTGGTCGCTGGCTGAACTACGCGTCACCGATTGCGATTATCTGTGGCTGCGCGTGTGGGTGAAGCGGCTGGAAGTGTTGACCGTCTGGTTCGGCACCGAAACCGAGCATCGTTTCAATGTCAGATGTCTGGCAGATGAAGAATACGTCAGTTACCGCGCGGCGTTGGGATGTTTGCTGTTGCTTTGGCTTTCTGAAACTGCGCGCCGCAATGCTCACGAAGACGAGTTGTGGGCCATCCTGAATCCGGAAAATTTCGATCAGGCAGTTGCCGCTGAACTGTTCAAAAACAATCAGCCAAGCCGTTTTTTGCGCACCGCTCTGGCCGCCGCTGTCCGGGAATTGAATCTGCGTCACGCCCTGGATGACAGCGCGCGTTGCTGGACAGAGACGGTCTTTTTGCAATTCGGTTTTAGCCAGCCCGAAATCAAACAGAATTTGCCGGAGTGGATCGCGGGTCAATCAACCACGCGGGCAACCACGCGGGCAACCACGCGGGCTTTGCGCGGACTGCTGGATGACAAGACCGGCAGTGTGAGTTTCCAAACGTTGTGGCAGGCACTTCGCGGCTTTCGGCAAGGGGAGTTGGCGGAAGAGGTTTTGCGCGAAGCGATTGAGCAGAGTGAATGGGTTTTGCCGGAATGGGCAGATGACATTGTCCGGATTGCCCAGCAGCCACAGACAACAGGAGAAGCAGAAGTCGCAACGCCAGAAGCGCCAACAGCAACCATTGGCGCATCGCGATTGACGGCAAACGGCTGGCAGGCGCTGACCGGCGACGAAATCCTGACTGTCGAAGACGCTCAGACAAGCCGATTCAGCATCGTCGCCCCGGCCCGAAGAGATGACCGTGGCGAATGGGTTCGCTGGGCGGTGATGGAAGGCGATGTGTTGGTGCAGCGTTGGGAAGATGGTGATGAGCGGCTCGCTTCGCTGAATGGATTGGGAGCGCCGTTGACGCTGAAGGGTGGGCCTTTCGACAATTCAAAAGATGAGTTCCGCATCGCCGCTTCAGTCATTGATCACGGGATGATCGAAGCGGTGGTTTGCGAATCGCTGGGCGACGGTGCAGCGCGAGTGCTGCGCCTGAAAGTCGCAGACCGCGCCGAACCGAGTGATCAGCACTCGATTGTTTGGTGGAACGAGAACGGCGAGGTTGGCAGATTGGCGCCCGATTATTGCGACGATGCTGAAGATGGCTGGTGGTGGGTTTGCAAAGTCCCGGATGCCGTCAGCCGCTTTATCGCCGTGGCAATTGCCCGCGACGGTTTGCGGATGGGCGCGTGGTGGGAAGACGATTGGGTGGAGCTGTTATCACCAGTGATCGAACGCGAACCGCTGCTGGCGGCGGCGCTCATCCGCTGGTTACGGCTGCCGGTATTGGAGCAGACTGCTTCGGTCGTTATTCGCCGCGGCAGCCGAAATCACGCGCCGGAGTTCCTGTCTGCCTGGTTAAAAGATTACGGCTTGGCGGAGTGGTTGCGATTTGAATCATCCGGCGACCGATGGGCAGTTGCTGCGCGCGCGCTCTTTCATCAATGGTGGCCGGAGCCAGAGGCAGCCGGGCGCGTGTTGATGACGTTGGCCAACGCATTGACGGTGGACGATCTGAATGAAAACCTGTTGGAAGTCTCGCGATTACTATGCAGCCTGGACCCGCTGCTGCTGGCCGCGACTTTGAAAACAGGGAAGGAGCAGGTGTTGCTTGGCAGTCCGTCAGAGCTTCGCATGCGGTTGGCAGGATGCCATCTCAGGCTGGAATGCGATGCGCGCAAACAGGTGTTGCTGGCTGAATGCGCGGAAGAATTCGGGGTGGATCGGAGTGCCATTCAAGCCGGGCTGCTGGATTGTGCGGCGCGCTGGCTGGGCGGTTACGAATTGCATCCGCACGAAGAACGCAATCTGGCGCTGGCGGCACAAAGCGAAAGCGCACGCCTGCTGGTTGCGCTGCATCTGCTGGAACGGATTTAACTGAATCCTGAAAACCAAACGGGCCTGAAAACCAAACGGGAAAGACGTGACGATCTGTCATATCTCTCCCGTTTTTTTTGGCCCGTTTTTTGGCCCGTTCTTCTGTCTGGCTTGTGCCGGATGTTTATCGCATCGGCGGGCATTCCGGCTTCGCCGGTGTCGAAGGCGCTGCCATTGGGTCGGCGAAGGTTTCTCCAAAGGATTGTTCTTCCGGGCCAACCGTCGTTTCTGCAGAAGATTCAACTTCTTCCGCCTCGACTGCTTCTTCTGTTTTGATGCGCTTTTCTTCGCGGCAGCGTGAGACCACGATGACGGTTTTAGGCAACAACAACAAGGAGACTTTGACAGTCGGCAAATTCGGCAGTTCTCGAAACGCTGCGGTCAGCCGGACGGTTTTGACTTCGGCCTTGCCGCAATCAATTAGCTTTGGCGATGAAACCGGCAGCGGGAATTGAACCAATGCGGGCCAACTAGACCAAGTAGAGATAATGCGCGCGCTCATCAAATCGGAGTCGTCATTCGTCAGTGGCGTGGGTGTATAAAGCGCGGGTTCCGCCATTGCTATAGATTGCACGGTAGGCCGCGCGACTTCTTTCGCTTTGGCACTGCCGGCAGATTCATCGCGGTCACTGCGGACAACGCCCGGCTTCAGATGGCGCACTTGGCGTTTTGAGGGCGCGGATTTCTTGCCGGGACACATCTCAACATCTTTGATCTCTGCTTCTACAGAAGGGGCGACAGGGCCAACTGGCGAAAGACTCGCGGCTATCAACTCTAGTTGGTCCAGTTGGCCGGATTGAAATGTGTTTTGGGGGGACCACGCCGAATTGTTTCTCTTGCCGTCAAATAAGCTTTTACCATAAGCCTGTGCCAGATAATTCGCCTGCTCAATCCGTTCGGCTGCCGCGCCGGGCAGGACGAACGAGAGCGATTGCGCTGCCGACAACGTGTGCATCACAACGTTGCCCGGCGAAAAAGGCTTGATGGCATTTGCGGTGACGGCCAACGTGATTAGAGTCGCGATTTGAATGACAGCTCTGCGAACAGCTTTGTTGGCCATAACGAACTCCGTCGTTTTACTTCTTGATATGGAGGGCAAGGTCTTTGGACCCGCGCCTGACAATTTGCTTGATTAGAGGAACCCGGCCAGTCGCCTTGTCCCGGTGAACGTCCCAATAGACGTTATTGTTGTTGGTTCGACTGAGTTGGTGATCGAACCGAACGAAAGGTTTCAACCGAAATCGAATCTGCAACCAGAATCTTGCAAAATTCTTTGGCTCAAGTCCGGGCCAAAGATTGCGAATGCCTTTTGCAGCACGATGCGATTATGCACCCATCAGATCAAGCAGTTGTTAATTGCTTGTAAATCATTTGTAAAAAGCTTCAACACGATGGTGCTGTGCGAAAGTTGTTTGAGGATAACCGTTGATGACCTTTGAACGCAGGCTCCAAAATGAACTTGCGTCAAAAGCCCGATTGTTTCTTCGATGTTCGATGGTGGATACGGGAGGTTGACGAATGAAGAGTGCAATCAATTTTCCGAGAGGTTTGCTCAAAGAGGAAGGTACATTTCGCTATCGTTCCGCTTCTCCATCCGCAGCTTCTCTTCGACGGTTGCCAGATCCAGATGGGCGACGGCTTCAGAGGTAGCCAGGAAGCGATTAAGGGCGTCCACTTTTGGGAAAAGCAGCTTCGACATTTCCCAGGCTGAGACACCCTGTTTGGGAACCAGACGAATGACCTTGGCCTGGCGCTCCTGAATCTGTTTGATTGACCGATGGAAGTGTTCTTCGTAATCGGTTACATCGTCGCCGTGCGATGTTTTGATCAGCGTCGGCGACAGGCTGCGGATACGGGCGAGTGACACCAGATATTCTCCCAGTGAAGGGAAGCGGCGTCGCGGATCAATCGGATCGGCGTTGAGTACCGGGTTGGGCGTAATGGATTTGAGCACTGTATCCCCGGCCAGCAACAACCGATTGGCTTCGCGCAACAGACAGCAGCTTCCGGGCGTGTGGCCGGGCGTGTGAACAACACGAAGCGAGCCGGTGGCAAAAACAAACTCCTGCTCGTCTCGATAAACTTCGACATCTTCGACCGGGTCGGCGTAATGGTGAATCAATTTGTAGCGGCCAGCCATTGCCTCCAACTCTTCAGCCGGGACGCCCGCGCGCCGCAGCAGATCGCGATTGACGCGCGTTTGGCGATGCATCGAGATGTTCCCGAACTCCCATTCGTGAACGTAGACGCGCGCGCCGGATTCGCGCTGCAACGTTCCCGCCAAGCCACAATGGTCTTCGTGCGTGTGGGTGAGGACGATGCGTTTGAGGTCTTTGGTCGTGAAGCCAAGTTGGCGAAGCTGATCGCGTACGGCAACCATCGCTTCGTCGGTCTTCGGCCCAGTGTCCACCAAAGTCAGCGGGTCTTCGACGATCAGGTAGATGTTGATCGGGCCGACGGGGAAGGGAGTTGGGATGATGAGTTTTTCGATTCGCATAAAAATCTTGAATCGGATCAGTATCGCGCAGAGAGAAAAGCTATGCTGCTTCACTGCTAACACTGATTTCGCTTGGATGCAGCCAGAGATATTCCCTGATTTCCAAACTCATCCGATCAATCTCCGCAAGAAAACCGCCTGCCGACAATCTGTAGCTGGTTGGATCAGATTCGACTTGGCGCAGCTTTTCCACCTGTTGCTGGAATCGGTTGATACGTTTTTGCATTGCTTGAAACTCGTGATCGTTTTTAATCATGACTAACTACCTCCACAATTCCTCGCCTTGTTTGGTCGCGTTTGATTTGCCAGTCTTCCAGCGCATTTTCTTCTCCTCCGATGGCTGCAATCCGTCTGATCCAGAAAACGCTGGCCTTTTCGCGGTTCTGCGCCGCTAAGTGGTCAAAGATGATCGCCGCTTGTCCCATCACTCGATTGAGATCGAAGGTATTTTCCATCAGCATAAAGATGTCAACGTCGTTCGGCGATGACTTAGCCGTCACGAAAGAGCCAAAGACGATGAATCGCGCGAGTTGCCCTGTGCCGCGAGCCAATTCATAAATGCGTGCCAACCGCCGGGCAACAACCTGTCGTTGCAATGTACCTGTCCCGAAATGTGCGATCACCTCGTCAATGGATGCTTGGTGAATTCCCACGGGCAGGTCGCCGTTGCTGTCGAATTCCGGCCAATTCATCATCTTCACCCATTCGCAAAAAACAAAGCCTCGATCGCGCCAATGCTTGACACGATCGAGGCGATCATCGGCAAATCAACGTCAGAAAATGTAGCCCCCCGCTTCGACGACTTTATCCGACAGCCGTTCGCGGATGGCAGCCGTGTTGAGCGGTTCCTGCTTGGTCAAACGACGAAGCGCGGTCAGCATAATCTTCAACTCATCGCCTTCGGCAATCGCTGCCAGCGCGTTCTTGGCGGCGACTTCAATGCGGTTGATGGCGTCGTGCGTGTACAGCTTCGTCGCATCAATCGCGAAGCTGTGTTTGTCCGCGCCTTCGCGGTCAATCAGTTTGATGGTGCGTCCGATGGCGCTGTCAATCTGGAAGGCTTCGATGATGACGTCCGCCGCCCAGCTCAGAATCATTTGCTGTTCGGTCAACGCAGCCTGGAACTTCTGCGCGGCGGAACCGATCAGCATCAAGGCGATCTTCTTGGCGTTGGCGGCCAGCTTGCGCTCTTTGCCCAAAGGCGAATCGTCTTCATCTACTTCGAATGACGGGCCAGCCAGTAATTCTTCTTGCAACTTCAACGCGGCGGCAAACAGCGGCAAGCCGCCTTTCATCGCGCGTTTGATCAACTGGCCTGGAATCAGCAGGCGGTTGATTTCGTTCGTGCCTTCATAGATGCGGTTGACGCGGCAATCGCGGTAAACGCCTTCCGCCGGGTAATCTTCGGTGAAGCCGTTGCCGCCGTGAATCTGCACGTTTTCATCGGCGCAATAAAACAGCGTCTCGGTTCCGGCGACTTTGATGATGGCGCATTCGATGGCGTACTCCTCAATGGCCTTCATGAATTCCGCAGGGTTCTTTTTATCAATCGTTTCTTCCTTGGTTTCGATCATCCCGGCAGTGCGGTAGACGGCGGATTCGCCCGCATACAAACGCGCCAGCATCTCGGCCAGTTTGTATTTGATCGCGCCGAAGGTCGAGATGGAGCGTCCGAACTGATGGCGCTGCGCGGCGTATTTGGCGGCTTGAGAAAGCACACGTTTGCCCCCGCCAATGGCTCCCGCGCCCATCTTGATGCGTCCGAAGTTGAGCACGTTAAAGGCGATCAAATGGCCTTTGCCGATTTCGCCCAGCAAGCGATCTTTCGGAATCTTCGCGTCCTGCATCAGGATTGGCGTAGTCGAAGAGCCACGCTGGCCCAGCTTGTGTTCTTCATTGCCGTGGCTGATGCCGGGGTCGTTCTTTTCGACAATGAAGCCGGTGAATTTTTCGCCATCAACTTTGGCAAAGACGGTGAACACATCGGCGAATGCGCCATTGGTAATCCACATCTTTTCGCCGTTCAGAATCCAGTGCTGGCCGTCTTCGCTTAACCGCGCGGTGGATCGGGCCGCCAAGGCGTCAGAGCCAGAGCCGGATTCGCTCAGACAGTAAGCGCCGATCCATTCGCCAGAGCCGATCTTCGGCAGGTATTTTTTCTTTTGTTCGACGGTGCCGAACAGAACAATCGGCAACAGGCCGATGCTGCTGGTTGCCCCGAAGCCTGTTGAGAAGGACGCCTGGCCGGACATGTTTTCGGCGATCAACATGTTCGAGACGTGATCGAGTCCCAGCCCGTCGTACTCTTCCGGAATGCTGGCGTTGATCAAACCCAGGTCCGCACCTTTCTTGATCAGTTCACGCTGGATTTCGTAATCCTTGCTTTCGATTTTGTCGCTGTTGGGAATGATTTCCTTGTCGAAGAATTCAGTTGTCGTTTGTCCAATTAACTTTTGTTCGTCGGTGAAATCTTCGGGAGACAAGACGCTGATGGGCAGCGTTTCCTGAAGCAGAAACGCGCCGCCTTTGATGACTTCTTTTTCGAGTGCTGCTGCCATGGTTCAAACCGTCCTTTTTGATTGGTAGTGAATTGTTTTTACTGTTGTGAGGGTTGCGAACGTTCAATCGCGTCTACTCGCGCGCCAAGATACGAACGCTCCATGCGCTCGTTGCGCAGGTCTTCGCGAAACAGACCAATTTCGTGGCGCATCCGTCGTTGCTCATCTTCGATGGCCAAAAGCCTGGCCATCATTTGCGTCACTTGCCCATCCAGGCGCGCCCAGAGCGGACGGGTTTCAAGCTTACGGTCTTCTTCCGCCGCTTCCAGCCGGGCGACGCGTTCGTCAATTGACGTGACGCGCTCAAGCAGCAGCAACAGCAACTGACGGTCGCTCAGGTCTTCGGTCAAACCTTTTGTTGGATCAGTTGTTTCATTGCCGTTCATCATTTACCTCATCAAGTTTTCAAAAATGCCTGCCGCGCCCATTCCGCCGCCGACGCACATTGTGACCATTCCGTAGCGGGCTTTGCGGCGCTGCATTTCATAAAGCAAGGTCGCGGTGAGTTTCGCGCCGGTGCAGCCGAGCGGATGGCCGAGCGCAATTGCGCCGCCGTTGACGTTCAGCCGTTCCAAGTCGAGGTTCAAGACTTTGATGACTGACAGCGCCTGTGCCGCGAAAGCTTCGTTCAATTCGATCAAGTCAATGTCTTCCAGCTTCAGTCCGGCGATTTTCAATACTTTCGGAATGGCCACGACCGGGCCGATGCCCATCTCTTCAGGCGCGACACCGCCGGTGGCAAATGCGACGAAACGCGCCATCGGCTGCAAGCCCAAGGCATCGGCCCGCTCGCGCGACATGACCAATGCTGCCGCTGCGCCATCGGAAGTCTGCGACGAATTGCCCGCAGTGACCGTTCCCTTAACGTGAAACGCCGGGCGTAACTTAGCCAGGCCTTCCAGTGTTGTATCGCGGCGCACGCCTTCGTCTATTTGGAAGACGGTCTCTTTAACGCGAATTTTGCCTCGGCCTTTTTCATCCGTCTCAAGTTCGCGCGTCGCAACGGTGAAGGGAACGACCTCGTCTTTGAATCGCCCGCTATCAATTGCTGCGGCAGCGTTCTGGTGCGAACGGACGCTGAATTCATCGGCTTGTTCGCGCGTGATCTCGTACTTGCGCGCCAGGTTTTCGGCGGTCAAGCCCATGTTCAAATAAGTGTCGGGATAGGTCTCCACCAGCGTCGGATTCGGCGACAGGTTATGACCACCCATTGGTAACTGCGACATGGATTCCGCGCCCGCGCCGATGGCTACGTCCGCCGCGCCGACCATAATGTGCTCGGCGGCCTGGGCGATGGCTTGCAAGCCCGAAGAGCAGAACCGGTTGATCGTGATGGCCGAAGCCGTGTTGGGAATGCCCGCCAGCAAAGCCGCTTGCCGAGCCATATTCATGCCCTGCTGCGCTTCGGGCGTGGCGCATCCGATGACGACGTCTTCAATTTCCGCCAGATCAACTTCCGGCGTACGCGCCATCAACTCTTTGATGACGGCAGCGGCCAGATCATCAGGCCGCGCATCTTTCAGCGACCCGCGTCCGCCTTTGCCGATGGCGGTTCTCAGTGCATTGACGATTACTACTTCACGCATTGTGTTTCTCCTTGAAAATGAATTACGGCAATAAATCAATCACTCTCGACTACCGATAACTTGGTGGTGGAAGCATATCGGTAACAGCGATCACGGCATCAGGTTTGATTAGCGGCGATGCCGATTCGCGCTCGATCACGATGTGCTGATCCGCGTAGCTGAAGCCGTGCCAAGCTTCAGCGTCAGGAATCGGGCGGCGGAAAATTTCGAGTTGATGCTTTTTGAGATTGAGCACCCAGTAATCCTGAATTTCGGCCTTGGCGTACAAGCTCGCTTTTCGCTTGCGGTCGTAATTAAGAGTTTTGTCTGAAACCTCGATGATTAAACCCGCCGTGATTGGATGATCGGTCAGGTAATCTTCCATTTTGCCTTTGATGACGGCGATGTCGGGTTCCGGCTCCGAACGCTTGCCGAACCGCAAAGGCGCTTGTGTCTGCACGAACCAGCCGCGGGCAAAGATCAACTTCAGCAAGTCCGCCGTCTTGTTCAATGCGATCACGTGCGGTCTGCCCATCGCGCTCATCTGGATCACCTCCCCTTCAATCAATTCCACGCGCTTGCGGTCGAAGAAGCCTATTTCGGCCATCCGGTAGTATTCTTCGACAGTCCATTTGAGAGTCTTAGGTTCAAGTCTTTCAGCTTGTGCTGTCACCATTACAACCTCCCGTGATTCCAATCTTTGTTAAACAGAGCGCGCTGCACGCCAACGTTCAAGCGACCTCTCACTCTCTCTGCTGCGTCGCCCTGCCAGCAAGGCTTCGATCCCGATGTGCTCATCAAGGTCAGGCCATTCGATGGCATAACATCGCCGAGCAATTGCCAATTTGAACGCTCAGCGGCCGCGCCATGCAGCAGACGTGGATACCAGTCCAGCGGCACGGTGACGCTGCGTCCGTCTTCCAGATCAACGATCAGTTCCTCATCCGTTAAGCTGATGTTGGCTTTATACATTGGTCGCAATGCGTTCGAATCTGTCAAATAGGAATTAGAGATCACAAAACCAGCCGACATAAACCAATATATCGGATACAACACAGCCCTTTTGCACGAATGCAATATCCCACTCCCGCATGTGGAACAGCAGTCTAGGATCAACAAAACCCGCCAGTGCATACTTTTTCCTCTTACAAGAGAGAAAGTCTATATTCTTAAATTCCCTGCCGGGCTTACCCTCTGTTCCCATGATAAAGCTACTATCTTTGATCGGATGGAAAGCAAATTCATTTGCTTCCATTATCCGTTGCACTACTAAAATGTCAGTGCCAATGGGTATCAGCTTCGCAATCCCCTTCTTCATTGCTTCAGGGTTCTTATGCATCTTTACCTTAATTTGCCCAGACTGACCGAAGCTAATTGAGGTCATAGCGACAACGATCAGAGCAACTGCCGATATCTTCATACGCTACCTCCTTATAAATAATCAGGTAACTAATTCCTCAGTGGCTTGCCCGTCTTCAGCATATGCGCCAGCCGTTCCTGAGTCGCCTTGGTTCCACACAGACTGACAAAGGCTTCGCGTTCCAAGTCGAGCAGGTATTGTTCTGAAACGCGCGTCGGGCGGGTCAGATTGCCGCCGCTCATGACCGTGGCGATCTTTACCCCGATCAACGCATCGTGCGCGGAGATGTATCCGCCGCGCTGCATCATATGCATTCCGAGCTTGAATTTGCTCAGCGCCGATTCGCCCAGAACCAAAACGTCCTGTCGCGGTTGCGGGGGCGTGTAACCTTCGCGCACCAGCGTCAATACGGTTTGTTTCGCCTCTTCGATGACGCGCTTGTCGTTCATCACGACGCGGTCGGTTTTTCGAAGCAAGTCCCATTTCTTCGCTTCAACGGCGTTGGTGGCGACTTTGGCCATCGCGGTGGTTTCAAAATTGGCGCGCAGAACTTCAAATTGATCCACGCCAGGCGAAGCTTCGGCGGCTTCGGCGGCACGAACGGCCATCTCTTTTGTGCCGCCACCGCCAGGAATGACGCCGACGCCGACTTCGACCAGGCCGATGTACGTTTCCGCCGCTGCAACGGCGCGGTCTGCGTGCAGCACCATTTCACAGCCGCCGCCCAGCGTCAGATGATGCGGCGCGACAACGACCGGTTTGGCCGAATAGCGCAGGCTCATCGTCGTGTTCTGGAACTGGCGCACACCTAGGGCCAGCTCATCCCATTCGCCTTCCTGCGCGCCCATCAAAATCATCATGATGTTTGCGCCAGCCGAAAAGTTCTCGCCCTGGTTGCCAATGACCAGGCCAACGAAATTCTTTTCGACCTCTTTGATCGCCTGCTGAATCATCCCCAACTGGTCGCTGCCCAGCGCGTTCATCTTCGAATGGAACTCAACGCAGGCGACGCCATCGCCCAGATCAATCAGGCTGGCACCGGAATTTTTCTTGACGACGCTGTTGCGCTCTTTCAGCGATTTCAGAATGGTGATGCCCGCGGGAGTTGGCACAGGTTTGTATTCGCCGCTGGCGAAATCGAAATACTGCCGCGCACCGTTCTCGGTTTTGTAAAAGTTTTTGGACCCGGCTGCCAGCATCTTTTCGACGTTGGCAGGGATTGGGCGGCCTTCTTCCTTCAATCGTGCGACGGATTTTTCAACGCCGATGGCATCCCATTTTTCGAACGGCCCCATCTCGTGCGCGAAGCCCCACTTCATCGCGTTGTCAATTTCGACGATGTTGTCGGCGATTTCCGGGATGCGGTTGGCGGCGTAGCTTCCTGCTTCTGACATCGTGCGCCACAGGAATTCACCGGCTTTATCTTGGGCGTAAACCAGCGAGCGAAGCCGTTCGGGCAGGCTTTCGATCTGTTTGGCCGCGCCGAGCGAGGCGAATTGCGGTTTTTGCTGCGGGCGATATTCAAAGGTATTTATATCAAGCGTCGTGATGTCTTTGCCGGCCTTCTTATAAAAACCGCCGCCGGTTTTATCGCCGAACAAGCGGCGTTCGACCATCTGTTCCATAAATGCGGGCACTTTGAACGACTCGCGCTTCTCGTCGTTGGGCAGCGAGGCATAAAGGTTTTTCGCCACGTTGTGGGCTGTGTCCAGCCCGACGACATCCAGCGTGCGGAAGCTGGCGCTCTTCGCGTGGCCGATGATCGTGCCGGTCAGCGCGTCCACTTCTTCAAAGCTCAGCCCAAGCTCGCCCATGACGTTAAACGCATTCAGCATTGAGAAATTGCCGATTCGGTTGGCAACGAAGCCAGGCGTGTCTTTGGCGTAGACGACGCCTTTGCCCAATGCGCGATCCGTGAAATCAGCGATGAACTTCGTGACTTCCGCGTCGGTTTCGGGCTGCGTGATGATCTCCATCAGGTGCAGGTAACGGGGCGGATTGAAAAAGTGCGTGCCTAGAAAACGTTTGCGGAAATTGTCCGAGCGCCCTTCGGCCAGGCTGGCCAGCGGAATGCCGGACGTATTCGATGTGATGATGGCTTCGGGATTCAGATGCGGTTCGATGCGTTCGTACAGCGACCGTTTGATTTCCAGTTTTTCAACAATGGCTTCGATCACCCAATCGCAGTCTTTCAGCTTCGACAGGTCGTCTTCAAAATTGCCGACGGTCAACAGCTTTGCCGCATCCGCGATGAAAAAGGCCGCGGGCTTGGCTTTTTGTGCGGAGTCAAAGCCTGCCTGCGCGATGCGGTTGCGCACGGCACGCGATTCCAGCGTCAAGCCTTTTGCCTGCTCATCTGCCGTTAGTTCCTTTGGGGCAATGTCGAGCAGCAAACACGGGATGCCAGCGTTTGCCAGATGTGCGGCGATCTGCGCGCCCATTACGCCCGCGCCCAAAACCGCTGCTTTTTTGATCTGCATAAGTATGGATGTCTCCTTGAATGAATTATAGCGCGCCGGATTTTCAGGCCGCGCCGTTTTGAACCGTGCCGTTGTGGGAATGTGGTTTGTGTTGTTCGATCCAGGCCGATACTTCGTCGAGCGATGCGAGGTCGGACTGGGCCACGCTCAATTGAATCAGCGTCGGCGCGTCCAGTTTGGCGAGCGTCTCTTCGAGCGTTCCCGGCAATTGGCCAAAACGATGTTTGACCAACTCTTTCAGCACGCCCAGCGCGCCGAGCACAACGCCACGCTGTTCGCTGGTTTCGACGAGGTCTTGATAAGTTGACGAATGTTTCATGATTTCCTCCTTGAACAGGCTTCGTAACAGGGTTTTGTCAAAACGCAATCCGGCCAGAATATACGCGGCTGCAGTGGAATCGCTGCGCAAGCCCGGCTCCTGGATGTTATGCACCCGTTCGGCGATCTCTCGCAAGAGCTTCACTGGTTCGTCCGAGCGCGCCAGCACGGCCAACGGCGCAAGGCCCGGTTCGGCCAGTAGCGGTGCGGGGTCTTGCTCGCACATCATCACCACGCGGTAACGATGATAAGTTTCGCCGGCGCGGAATTCATCTGGCACTGGCATTGAAGTTTCAGTCAACACGATGACCACTTGCCGCACCGGTTTGCGTTCGCGGCGGTAGGTGCGCACAAAGTAATCAATCATCCGCAACGGCCGCGGCGGTTCGCTGCCTGATGGGTCAGTCTCGAATTCAACGTGCAGGATTTCATCGTCTAAATCGAATTGCACAAGGAAGTCAGAACGAATCGGTTGCAGCGAAAGCTCTGTCTTGAGCAGGCGCACTCGCCCGCCGACGGGCCGGCCCAGCAGCCAGGAAGCCAGCGCGCTGGCGTGGTGTTCCGCCAGATACTTCAACAAGTTGTCATATTCAGCGGCCATCAGTAGTTCGTCAATATCTTTTCCGGCGCAAACCCTAGTTCGTGCAACCTTGTTTTGGTTTGCTCCTGCATTTCGCGCGAACCGCAAACCAGCGCCAGCGGGTTGTTCATCTGCGGGACGACGTGATCGAGCAAGCCCTGCACATATCCCGTCGGGCCATCCCATGCGGTGTCGCCGGGCTGACTGATGACCTGGCGTAATTCCACGCCGTGTTGCCGCCATTCGATGGTCATCTCGTCCTCAAAACAAAAGTCCTCGATTCGGCGCGCACCATAGAGTACGAACAGCCGTCCGTAATCCTCTCGACGATAAAAGATATGACGCAGCGCCGAACGCAGTGGCGCGAGGCCCGTTCCCATCGCCACGAAGACCAGATCGTGGCCTTTGTGTTCTTCGACCGGGAAACCCGCGCCGACAATGTCTTTCAGCACGGTTCGTTTGGCGATGTGAGGATCAAACAGCGCGGCAGTGACACTGGCCGACGCGCGGCGTTTGATCAGAAACTCGAATTCATTCTCTTCCGGCGCAGATGCGAATGCGTAGTATGAATCGCCATAGTTGTCCATCTCCAGCACTGCCACCTGACCCGCGATGAAGTTCGGGCGCGAGGCGTTCTGCGGGATCATGAAAAAGCTCCACGTTGTTGGCGTATGCTTGATGATGCGCGTGATGCTTAGATGGATGGGAAGCATAATCAACTTTCAGTGGCTTTGGGCGTGACCGGCATACTCCGTCTCTTTCACCTGATAAAGCCGATCAATCGCCTGTTTGTTTTTCTCGATCACAACACGTCGCTTGATCTTCAGCGTCGGCGTCAATTCGCCGCTTTCGACCGTCATCTCGTTGCCGAGCAACAGCACCGCCTTGATCTTTTCATACTGTGACAAGTCGGCAGTGCATTTCGCCACTTCGTCTTCCACGACGCTGACAATCTGGGGATGCGCGATCATCTCGGCGGGATTGCTGACCGCGATGCCAAACTGATCGGCGTACGCGCGCAACGCATCCATTTGCGGCACGATCAACGCTGCGGGGAATTTACGGCCATCACCAATTACGACAACCTGATTCACAAACCGGCTGCGTTTGATGGCGTTTTCAATCGGTTGTGGAGCGATGTATTTTCCACCGCTGGTCTTCAGCAAATCTTTCTTGCGATCTGTGATGTAAAGGTATCCGTCTTTGTCGAGTTCGCCAACATCGCCCGTATGCAGCCAGATGCGCCCATCCATGTCGGTTTCCAGCGCCTCGGCAGTTTCTTCGGGTCGGTTGTAATAACCCTGCATGACAGTTTTGCCCGAACATAGAATCTCGCCATCTTTGGCAATCTTGATCGTCACGCCGGGCATTGCGCGCCCAACCGATCCTATTCGATGTTCAGAATGACTGTTTGAAGAAATGCCAGGTGAGCTTTCGGTCAAGCCATAGCCTTGCAGAATCGGCATGCCTGCGGCGTAAAAAATCTTTGCCAGGTCGGGTGATAAAGCCGCGCCGCCTGAGACAAAATATTTGATCCGTCCTCCCATTGCCGCGCGCCATTTCGACAACACTAAAACATCGGCGAGCCTGTGTTTGATGCTCAATCCCAAGCCAGGCTTTCCATCCTTGTTGACGACATCAGCCCATTCCTGCGCGACGACGATTGCCCATTGGGCGATCTTGGCTGTTGTGCCGCCTTTCTGCTCGGCCTTGTCCATCGCTCGCGCGTAGATTTTTTCAAACAGGCGCGGGACGCTGGTCACGTAATACGGACGGACTTCGAGCATGTCTCTGGCAACGGTTTCGATGCTCTGGGCATAATAAATTTTGGCGCGGGCATACAGATAAAAGTAAATCACGGCGCGCTCGAAAATGTGAGAGAAGGGAAGGAACGACAGCCCCGAATCATCCTCATGGACGATGGTGACCTGAGATGTGCTCAGGATGCTGGCGACCAGGTTACCGTGCGAGAGCATTACCCCTTTGGGATTCCCCGTCGTCCCTGATGTGTAAATCAAGGTGGCCAAACTCTCTGGGGTAACGGTTGCTTGCAGGGCCGCAAATGCGCCGGGGTCTGTGTCATCGGCAGCCCGGCCCCAGTTCGCCAGTTCTTCCAGACTCATAACCTTGCCGCTTGGCGCATTGACTTGGTCAAACGAGATGATGACCCTTACCTTCGGGCAATTGTGCAGTGCATCGCGCACTCGGTCATATTGGTTTTGGTTGGAAACGAAGAGCACTTCCACGCCAGCGTCGTTTAAAATATAGGCGACCTGTTTGGGTGCCTGCGTCGCATAGATTGGCACGTCTGCTGCGCCGCAGTTGATCACTGCCAAATCGGCAATTGTCCACTCGATCCTATTTTCCGAAAGCAGCCCCACGTGATCGCCCGGCCTGACGCCCAGCGCGTACAATCCCATGGTTGCCAGACGAACCTTTCCGGCCAATTCTTCGGTTGCCACGGCCCGCCATTCACTGCCGCTTTTATAGTTCAGCAAGCCGGGCTTTGGTTTGGCGACGACGTGATGAAACAGGTCAACTAAAGTAGTGATCGGTGGGGTGGGGAAGTCAGGCATGGCTTGCGGTTACTCCATTGAAGAAAATATCCAGCACCGGTTCGGCCATCGCTGTCAGGCTGTGATTACCGTGGCTGAGCACCCAGTTCGTCGCCATCTCGTCCAGCATTCCGAACAACAGTTTGGCGATCAGTTTGGAATTGATTCCTGTGCGGAATCGCCCGCTCTTCTGTCCCTCTTCAATGATCTCGCGGAGCATTTGCAGATACTCGGCCAGATAGGTCGTCGAAAACTGCTCCATAAACTTCGTGGATTGCCGAAGCTCGATCTGGAAGACGATGGCGATGTCGCGCTCCTGTTCCAGCAGCGAGAAATGCAAATTGGCAAAGCGTAGCAGCTTTTCGCGCGCGTCTGCCATTTCAGCCAATTCTGTCCTGGCGCGGTTCAAAAACTCGCCCATTGCCCAACTGAAGATTGAGGTCAACAGGTCTTCTTTATTCTTGAAATAAAGATAGACCGTGCCATCGGCGACGCCCGCACTGCGCGCCACATCGGAAACTTTTGCATTGAAATACCCTGACCGGGCGAAGATTTTGGCCGCCGCTCGAAGGATTGCTTCGGATTTTCCGATCCTTGCTTTTTCCTCCCCAGAATCAATGGGGCGAACTGTTGGTTTGTGTCTGCTTTGCATGTAATTTTTGATGAAGATTGTCTGGTGAATGAGTGTTCATTCAGTCGTGATCTTAGCGAAATTCATCAAATGCAGCAAGCAGCAGCCCCACTAACAGCCCATTTAGCACCCTAATAGCACTATGATAATTTTTTATCTTGAAGACTTCGCCCGATTTAGCAACTTGCCCAAAGATATTGCCGTTTTATAGGACAACTGGAAGTCTTGCGTAAGACAAAGGATGACAAAATATGAGAGATAATCGGTAGAATGGTTGTGTCTTAAAAGTGAATTATGCTATTGTGCCGCCCGTCGGTAATTTCCCCCTAAAAAGCAACTATTAACATACCTCGCACCGGATCTTTTAGGTGGCCTAAGAGGCTCAGGATTAAAGACTTCGCTGATCTTTAGCTGTCTCTACAATCCCGGCAATGAATGACTGCTATCAAATCAACCCTGGAGGTTGATTTCGCAAGTTATTTGACTAAAGCGAAAGCCTTTCGCGCGGTAGGAAGAATGATTGATCGGGCGAAAGAGCTTGTTTTGGGCAGCGATCTCGCCCGATGTCACTCCAAGGTGGGAATGTTGCCTTCCATGAGCATGCAAAGATAACCCAAAAAAAACTATGGAAATTATTGACGAAACTCGCTCTCCAATTAGCGTTAAACCGAAGCGGCGCTCTCTTTCCAGCCTGGATTTGATTGAAGCCTTGGCCGGACTTGAGTTCGGTTACCTCTTTAACTACATGGCGCTCAAAGAAATCTCCACTCGGTTCTCATTCAAACGGTTTCCTCATCGCAGCTTTGTTTACAAGGTTGGCGATGAGCGGGATATGATCTATGGCCTGATTCAGGGCTACGTTAAAGTCATGCGTCAGGATCGGCGTGGCCATCAGGCGCTCATTGATATTTTCGCGCCAGGTGTCATTTTCGGCGAAGACGCACTTTATCTGACCGGCCCGCGCGACCGAACCATGCAAGCGCACGAAGACGTGGTTGTGATCCAAACCTCAAAGAGTGACTTTCAGGAATTGATCAACCAATACCCTCAGCTTTACGATTATGTATTCCGCACCATCGGTGAACGGCTGAAACGTTCGGAAGATCGTGTGGTCAACCTTTCGATGGAAGCCGTCCCTGGCCGTCTGGCAAGGGTGCTTTCCGAGATGGCCTATCGTTACGGCACCGTGCGGGAGAATGGATCAGTCGTCATCAACCTGAAGTTGCCGCATCGCGAGATTGCTGAATTGGTTGGCAGCACGCGTGAATCGGTGACCGCGCATTTGAATGACCTGCGCCGCCGCGAATTGATTGAGATCAGCGAGCGGCACATTATCATCAACGATCTGACCATGTTGACCGGCGATGCTTGAATCAGTGGAAAGTGCAAAGCTGCATGCGGAGTTTTGCACTTTCACCCTGAATCGCTACACTGCGTCAGGTATGGCCCATGATCAAAAAACAGCTACACCCTGCACCAGGATCGGTGTTGTTACTGGCGGCGGCGATTGCCCTGGTCTGAACGCCGTCATTCGTGCGGTTGTGATCAGCGCCCTAAATCGCGGCTGGGAAGTTTTCGGCATCGAGAAAGGTTTCGAAGGCCTGCTGTATCCTGATCGCGTCCATTTGCTCAACACGCAGGACGTGCGCGGCATCATCTATCGCGGTGGCACGATTCTCGGCACGACCAACCGCGGCAATCCCTTCCAGTTGAATGTTGATGAAAATGGCGAAACGACGCAGGCGGACGTTTCCGCCGATGTCGTGGACGCTTTTCACAGTCTGAGTCTCAACGCGCTGGTGGTCATCGGCGGTGATGGCACACTGACCATCGCCAACTCTCTCGCCAAAAAAGGCATTCCCATCATTGGCGTCCCCAAGACAATAGATAACGATTTGATGGCCACCGAGATGACCTTCGGTTTTTCGACCGCCGTCACCACCGCGACCGATGCGATTGACAAGCTGCACGCCACCGCCGAATCGCACGAACGCGTAATGATCGTCGAAGTGATGGGGCGCAACGCCGGATGGATCGCCCTTTATTCAGGCGTATCAGGCGGCGGAGACGTCATCCTGATTCCCGAAATCCCATACAAGCTGGAAGCCATCGCCGAAAAGCTTCATGACCGCTGGCGGCGCAAACGTAACTTCGCCATTGTGGTTGCCGCCGAAGGCGCGCGCGAAGTTGGCGGCGAATTGATCTATCAAGACGCTATTGTTGAAGGCGAATCCCGAAGGCTGGGTGGTATCGCCGAACGTCTGGCCATCAAATTGGGCCAGATGAGCGGTTACGAAACGCGTTCGCTGGTGCTGGGGCATTTGCAGCGCGGCGGCCAGCCGACGCCCGCCGACCGTCTGTTGGCAACCAGATTCGGCGCGGCTGCCGTGCGCGCCATCGCCAATGGAGAGCGCAACGTGATGGTCGCGCATCAGGCCTCGACCATCATCACCGTCCCGCTGGAAAGCGCGATTCAGAAGCGCAAGCTGGTCCCGACTGATTACGACGTGATTCAGTCGGCGCGTGATTTGGGCATTTCGTTTGGCGATGAGTAACGGCGAAGATGAACTACATCGGCTCCAAACACTCGCTGCTTCCATTCATTGAGCAAGTCTGGCGCGGAGTTCGTGACGGTGACGAACAAACGGCCTGCGACATCTTTGCCGGGACGGGCGCGGTCGGGCGATTGTTCAAACGGCTTGGACTGCGCGTCATTGCCAACGACATTCAGCAATATGCCTTCGCGCTTAACAAAGCCTATCTCGAAATTAACCATCAGCCAGGATTCACGAAACTACGACGCTCTTATCAACCTGTTTTCGATGCCACTGCTTCAGCAAGGCCGGTCGAACAAACTCTGATGTTGCTTAACGGGTTGGAGGGCGCACCCGGTTTCATCGCGGAAAACTATGGCCCTGCTGGTGACCGTTTCTATTATTCAATTGAAAACGCCGAGAAGGCCGATGCTATTCGCCAGACAATTGAGCAGTGGCTGGAACAAAAGATCATCAGCCAGCCTGAATATTTCTATCTTCTGGCATCGCTGCTGGAAGCGATTGATCAGGTCGCCAATACGGCCAGCGTTTATGGCGCTTTCTTGAAGAAGTTCAAAGCCAGCGCGCTGCGTCCGCTGACGCTGAAACCACTGGCGCTTTCAAACCACGTCAAAGGCTGCAAGGTTTATCAATGCGATGCCAACGCGCTGATTCGCCGAATCGAATGCGATGTGCTTTACCTTGATCCGCCCTACAACCACCGCCAATACGGCGCGAACTATCACGTGCTGGAAACGATCGCGGCCTATGACAATCCGCCGCTTAAGGGCGTGACAGGAATGCGCGATTATCCGCGCAGCCGGTACTGCCAACAGAAAGAGGCTGCCAAAGCACTGGAAGATTTGATCGTCAACGCGCGGGCAAAACACATTTTGTTGAGTTACAACGACGAAGGTGTGATCAGCAGGGAAGAGATTCATCGCATTTTACGTTTGCGCGGCAGGCCGAAAACGTTTGAGCAAAAATACAGCCGCTTCAAAGCCGACAATGGGCGCGCATACAAACGCGATTCGACGGTTGAGTTTATTCATTACACTCGAGTCGAACGATGATTGGCGGAAGAGTCACAGATGCTTCAGGAAGGAATTCGGACTGTTTAGGAAGGCCCGCGTCAGCGACACGTGTTCGACATCGTCATAGGCGATTTCGCGAATCGGATGCGAATCGAAGTTGAAGATTTGCGCATCGGGAAAAGCCATCAGGATTGGCGAATGCGTGGCGATGATGAATTGCGCGTCTTGCGTGACCATTTCTTTCAGCATTGCCAGCAGCGCCAACTGCCGCTGCGGCGAAAGCGGCGCTTCCGGTTCGTCCAGCAAATACAGCCCCGCAGGCACGAAGCGCGATTGAAACAACTTCAGAAAGCTTTCGCCATGCGAATTGGCATCCAGGTCTTTGCCGTAGCGTTCAATCAATGCCTGTCTTTGTGACAACACCGCGCCTTTGGCCAACCCCAGCGCATAACCGGTGTACTCGCTTTCAAACTCATCCGCCATTTCCTGCAATTCCGCCTGCATGGTTTGCAGTCGCCGCGCGAAGTTGAAGAAATCTTCGGCACGCAGGAAAAAGCCGCGATGGGTTTTGTTCTTCCAGGCGAACTTCAACTGCTTGCCCAGCGCACGCGCGTTCATCAGGGTTTTATCGCGCGCCACGTCTTCGCCGCCGACTGCTGCCAGATTCAGCCCCGCCGCAATCGCCTCAATCAAGGTGGATTTGCCGGAGCCGTTTTCGCCCACAAAAAAGGTCACCGGCGAGCGCAGCTCAAGTTCGCCAAAGTGTTTGATCAGCGGCAGCGTGAAGGGAAAGCCATTCTGTTTTGCAGCGGAAGGTTTCAAATTGATGGTTTGCAGATGAATCATAAAAGTTTGCCTTTGCGAAAATCGGCTGCTACGCTCGCGCCTGATTCTCACTGACTCGATCCCAAAAAAACAAAGGAAAAAAAGCCCGGGCGAGATTCGATCCGTCTTAGTGCCCGGGCATCTGTTTGAATGAACGAATCACCCAAAGGCCTGCAACGTGAATTGCGCCGCGCCCACGACTGGCTTGCTCAAAAACTTTCCCGCGTTACTTCTACTGGTGAACTCATTCCTGAAGTAGATGGCCTGCGCTTCATCGCCATTTCGGCAGTCATCTTTCACCATCTGATTTCGATCTACCTGCCTGCCAGCGGTCGCGCGCCTGAGGTTCGTTCGTATGCCGAATGGATGCTGGCGTCCGTGCAATCAGGGCTGGTAAAATTGGCCTATTGCGGCCATTTCGGAGTTCATCTGTTCTTCGTGATCAGCGGTTTTATCCTGGCGTTGCCTTTTGCCAAACGCGCGTTCAATGGCTGGGCAGCGCCGGATTTGAAATCGTATTATCTGCGCCGCGTGACGCGCATTGAGCCGCCGTATGTCATCTGCCTGCTGTTGCTTTTCTGCCTGCACTGGCGCGACACGGGAGATGCAGCCGGTTGGTTGCCCAATTTAATCGCCAGTTTGTTTTATTCGCACGGCCTGGTGTTTGGCCGCGAAAGCGTCATCAACGGAGTGACGTGGTCGCTGGAAATCGAGATTCAGTTTTATCTGCTGGTGCCGTTCCTTGTTCACATCTTCCGTGTCAAACAGGCCGCATTGCGTCGCGCGGTTCTATTGGCCGCGATCATTGGTGGCAGCCTGTTTTCATTGAATGTGATTTATCCATCGGGGTCTGCGCGGCTGCCGCTGACATTGCTCAACTTCCTGCAATATTTTCTAACAGGCTTTTTGCTGGCTGATCTTTACCTGAGCTATGCCGGGCGCGTAGCTGAAAGACGGCTGGCCTGGGATGCGGTGACGATTGCTTCCGGCGCGCTAATGATTGCGACGCTGCTGTACATTGGCGATTTGTACTTCCTGTTGCCGGTGATGATTGGGTTGTTCTACATCGGTTGTTATCTGGGAAGGCTGTCGAGCGCGTTTGTGCGCCTGCGCTGGATCGTGATCATCGGCGGAATGTGTTACACGATTTATTTGTATCACGTCCCACTGATTGCCCAGATGTTCGTGCGCACGGCATGGCTGACTTCGCTGGCGCGTCCGTTCGCGCTCGATTTTTTGATGCAGGCGCTGCTGATTGTTCCCGTAGTCCTGGCAATATGCGCCTGGTTGTTTGCGCTGACTGAAAAGCCATTTATGCGTTGGAGCCTGACAACGCGTTCAAAAGTGGCGGACGTGGCGGCTGTAGCGGCAGCAGATGCAGTGGCGAGCGCCGATTGAACGCGCTGCTCACTACTCAGTGTTCAGCCATTTCGTCAGCAGGTAGCGGTCGTGATCGGCAAAGCCGAATTTGTGATAAGCAGCTTGCCCGGCCAAATTCTTTCGCTCGACTTCCAGATGCAGCGCCGCAACATCGTTGTCACGGCAGACCGAAGCGAGAAATTCCAGCGTATGCTGGCTGATGCCTTGGCCACGAAATTTTTCAAGCAGGAACAGTTCGTCCACAAACGCATCACGCCCATGAAATTCCAGGCTGTAACCGAAGGTCAGCACCGTGTAGCCAGCAATCTCTTCAGCAACACGAATCAGAAAGACTCGACCAAATGCCGCGTTGTTCAATATTCCATTCAATGCGCGCGCGGCTTTTCCTTCATTCAACGATATTTCTTCGTGTGCATAAAACTCCCGCACCATCACCAGCAGTGTTTCCAGGTCAAATGGTGTGGCGGGCTTTAAAGAAAGATCGAGCATGATTATTTGATGAATGCAGCCAGCGGGCCGTCCGGTTTGATGATGGTTTTGAGCACGGAATACGGCACGACAACTTCCTGCGGACCGGCGGCGTACGCGGCAACTTGATAAGCATCGAAGGTGATCTGCAATCCTTCCGGCGTAATGTTCCAGCTTCGATAATTTTCCGCTTTCGGGCCAGCGCCTTCGCGAATCCATTTGTCATCGGTCATGTCCGTTTTCTTGATTTCCTTGGCGCAGTAATCAGAGATGACTTTCAGATAATTTGAATTCGGCTGAAACAAATCCGCCAGCTTCAACATCACGCCGTGATTCAAGTCATAGTTGTACGTCACTGAGTTGGTATTACCGTGCGCGCCGCCTGTAAAGCTGTAGTTGCTGAAATGCAGGCTGATCAGATTTTTGTCGGCGTGTTCCACCGTGTAACTGATGTCCAGCGAATTGCCGGGCCGGTCGGCATCGGTTGATTCGGCAGCCTCTTTGAAAACCTCTTTATTATCGTTTTTGAAGCCTTTGATCTCTTTCGTGATCATCTCGCTGATCGTCTTGTTGAACTTCTCGGCATTCGCATCACTGCCGTCCATAAGCTGTGGATAGGCGGTTTCAATCGAAAGCTTCTGCTTTTTGTTCTCTTCCTTCTGCTCTTTTGCCGCGAGTTTCAGGCCGCCCAGATCGAACACCTTCTCTATCAGCGTCACGGGCATTCCCGCGCCACCTTTGGTCTTTGACCAGGTGCCGGTAAATTTTAGCGTGGAGACATCGCCCCGGACTTCGTTGATCAGCTTGCCACTGAAAAAGCCCGTCTGTTTATCGTTGGCTGATTCCGTAAATTCGGCTTTGCCTGCCGCATCAATCTGCCCGCTGAAATCCAGATACTTCCGGTCAGTGTTCTTTTCGTAAAAGTAACGGCCAAAGACGGCCTCATCATTGCGGCCCATCTCCATTTGAATCGCGTGCTTATTATCAATCGTACCGACCAGAATTCGGTTGAATCGGCTGGGAAGTGGAGCAATCGTCGCTGGCAATTCCGTCCCGGTCGGCGAAGCGGCGGGTGATGCGGATAACGATGGCTGCGAAATGCCAAGCTGTGTTGGCTTATCGCTGCTGCAAGCCGTTAAGAGAGCGATTGCCAGAATTGCGATGGACCCAATGATGAATGTTTTGATTTTAGGCTTCATTTCAAACCTCGAATTGCTGCGCTCACCAGTTCAAGGTTTCGGGAACCTTGGCAAACAGATCATTTAATTCTTTGATGAAGGAACGTTGCCGCTTCATCTCTGCCCAGACGGTCGGATGACTTTCTCGTTTCAACCCGTCCCGCAAAGACTTCAGTCTTGTCTGCGAAACCCTGTGATCGAGATGCACAATGTATTCGTGCAAACGAGCACGGTAATTTTCGTAAGCGCGCACTCTTGCCCGCCGCAATTCATCGCGCACATTCAGCTTCAGAATTTCAATTGTGTATTTCGCGCGTTCGTATTCTTGGGTTCCGGGCAGAGAGCGCGGTGCGAAATCAAAGGTGTCTTGCAAATCCAGTTGAAGCCACGTCATTGCATCTTCGCGGCGCGGATCAATCAACACCGGCTTGCCTTTGATTGGCGGCACGACCGGCACGTTGCGAGGCCGGGTGATGTCTTTGAATTCGCCGGTTCGTGCAAAGACGGCGAAGCGTTCCCGCTTTCCGCCATTGCATCGCCCGCAAGCGTAAAGATAGTTGAGCCAGACAAAAACATGCGACGGATACAAGTCTTTGGGCTTGATGTGTTCAACTTCGTCCGCAACCGAATCTTCGCAGTAACAACAACGTCGCGGCCCGGAACACATCCTTGCCAACGATTGGCGTATCGTCCCAAATTCGTTCTTGCGCACGTAGCGGTCAAACAGCTTCTTGGCTGTTGCCACTTGCGCGGCATAATCACCTGCTGTATCCACTTCGGCTTGCCATTCATTCAATCGAAGGCTGATTTCCATCGGCAAGCGCACATTGGGCAGCTTGATCATTTCCGTTTTTCTCTCCGGCGTCCGTTGGTAGCTTCTTTGGCTGTTTCAGGTGAAGGTTTGTAAGGTGCCGCAGGAATCACCGCACGCAGCGATTGTTGTTCGGCCAATTCTGCTTTACTCAATCCCAAATTGACTTCTCTGGCATTTAGTTCCGCCAGCCGCTGCATTTTCTTTTGACCGGCTTCTGACCTGCCAACGTTTTCTCCAAAGAGTTCAGTGCCATAGGCATCAAGCACATCGCCATAAAGCAGACGATCCAAATCAACACCGGTTACTTGCTCTGCTTTTTCGCCGCTGCCTGGCTTTGGCAATCGCCAGACTGTGCCGTGCTCCGCAGCTTGGCAAACCAAGGGACTATGTGTAGTGACGATGAACTGAATGTTCGGGAAATGTTCGCGAAACCACAGGCCGATGCGACGCTGCCAAGTCGGATGTAGATGAGCGTCAACTTCGTCAATCAAGACCACACCAGGCAAGATAATTTTTGACGAGTCGGGAGAGAAAATTTTGTCAATCGGATAGGCGCGCGCCATCTGCCGAATTAATTCGAACGTCATACTTAAAACTGAACGGTAGCCATCGCTCAATTCTTCGACCGGCACTTGGCTCCTATCACCATCGGTAAAGATCACGCCGTCGGGTGATATTTCGGTTAGCCGAGCTTGATGTGGCAGAAAGCCTTCTTGATTGACGAAGGCTTTGACCTGATCCAACAAAACGCCCTCCGGCTGGTTCTTTGCCTGTCTGTAGTCCAAATCAAGCAGCCATTTGAGGCTTTCCGTCAAAGCAATGTTTTCGCCGAAGATTGAAAGGTGTGCAGCTAAACGTGGATTAGTTTCAAAGATTTTCTGACTTTCCTGATCACCACCTGAGAAGCGGCGGAATGGACCATAAGCGGCAGAAAACCACCCGCCACCCCCTGCTGAAAAATTAGCCCATGCCGGATGACCACGATTCAAGTCGCCTTGCTCTTCAGACAACTGAATAGCGCTTGTATCGCTTTCGCGTTCAAAGTCTAGCCGGAACGTCCGATTCTTGATTGATCCTGGTCGTCCACTCACAAACATAAATTGACTGTCATAGTTGGGGTCAAAAACGAATCCCAGCTCAACAAAAGCGTGGTTCTCACTTTTTCGCACCCAGTCGTTCCAATTCTGCCGCAAAGCTGTAGCCTCACGTTGTCCAACCAAAACTAACGCAATCGCGCGCAAAAACGTTGATTTGCCCGCCCCATTGTCTCCGATCATTACATGCCAGCCAGCCTCGCTACCTTCTGGAATTTCCCAGTCCAGTTCAGTAATTGACCGAATATTTTCGATGTGAACTTTTCGCAGATACATCGTTTCCCCTTACATCACCGGCCCAATGCGCCACGGCACGAATTCCTTATGGCCGAGCAATTCGGCCTTCGTTCGTTCGCCCGAAGCCACGCGGCGCAGCATATCGAAGATTCTTTGGCCGACATCGTAGATCGTTTCCTGGCCGTCAACGACTGTACCCGCATTGACATCCATGTTGTCTTCCATCACGCGGGCGATGCGGGAATTGGTGGCGATCTTGACGACAGGCACGACCGGTGAACCAATGGCTGAACCTCGACCGGTGGTGAAGCAGATCATATTCGCTCCGCCTGCGGCAATTCCGGTCAGCGAAACCGGGTCGTAGCCGGGCGTGTTCATCAGCACGAAGCCCGGTTTGTTGATGCGTTCGGCGTAAGGGAAAACCCCTGTCAGCGCCGTCGTGCCGCCTTTGGCTACCGCGCCTAAAGATTTTTCGCAGACGTTCGTGATGCCGCCCATCTTGTTTCCCGGCGAAGGATTGTCGTCCCATTTACCACCAAAACGGCTCAGGTATTCCTGGTACCACTTCACAACGTCAATCACCCTGCGACCCGTGGCTTCGTCCACGGCGCGGCGCGTCAGCAGGTGTTCTGCGCCCATGCATTCGGGGATTTCGGCCAGCACGGCAGTCCCGCCGCTGCGCACCAGCAGATCACTGGCGTATCCCAACGAAGGGTTGGCCGAGATGCCCGAAAACGCATCCGACCCGCCGCAGTTTGTGCCCAGCACAATCCGGCTCATGGGTTGTGGCGTGCGCTTCATCTGGCGGCATTGTTCGATCAGCGATTCGACTTGTTTGACACCTGCGGCAATGGTTTGACGGGTGCCGCCGCTTTGCTGCATTTCCAGGCCGACGATCAGTTTGCCTTTGCGAAAGGCCTGCTGGCCCAGTTGGGCTGTGCCCAGATACTTCGAGATTTGATTGACCTCGCAGCCCAAACTGACCATCAGCACCGCGCCGACGTTCGGGTGATAGATCATTCCGGCGATGGTGCGTTCCAATTGCCAGGTGTCTTCGCCCTGCGAATGGCCGCAGCCTTCCTGATGCGGAATCGCGACAACGCCATCCACACCGCCGTTTGGGCCGTCGTCGCCCAATTCGGTTCGTTTGAAATGCTCGGCGATCTCTTCGGTGACGTGGCTGGAACAGTTCGACGTGGCGATGACCGCGATGTAATTGCGTGTGCCGACATCGCCATTTTCGCGTGCGTACCCCATGAATTGGCCCGCTTCTTCGGGCGAGAAGTAATCGGTGACGACTGTTTGGGTGGCATATTCGTATTGCTTGCCGCTGAATTCCGGCTCGACGTTATGCGTGTGAACCCACGCGCCGGCAGCAATGTCTTCGGTTGCGCGGCCAATGGTTTCACCGTATTTCAGGATCAAATCGCCTTTGACGATAGGCCGCAGCGCCAGTTTGTGGCCGGGCGTAATGGTTTCGCGCGCAGTGATCTTTTCATCGCCCGCCACAATTTCTTTTCCGGCAGTGACAGGCAGGCGCGCCACGCCGACGTTGTCTTTCTGATTGAGAACAAGAACAGGTTTTTCTGATGTTTGATTCATTGGGATTCCATCCAGAGTTATATGTTTCAGCACTTCTATCACGCCCTGATTGAAGCCAGCAAGGGAATCGCCCGGAAGAGATGAAGAAGCTGGTGAATACGCGCAATGCTGGGCAGGCTAAGTGCGCAACCGAATCAGGATCAGGCAGAGGGGGCTTCAATCCAGGCGGCGAAAATGCCGATGTTGTTGCTGCCATACGTTACCCAGGCGTATCCCTTCTCGCCCCACTCTTCGCCCCAGGAGTTTTTGATTAACCAGGCGCGCTTCTCATCGTCCCAGCCAATCAGCACAACGTCATGATTGGGGTTGCCTTTGTTATGCCCATTGAAGACGCCGCCTTGATAGACCTGGAAGCACTTGTCCACATGCAGCGGCGCAACCAGGGGGCCGTGCTCGATGAGCGCCTGCTTCAGTTGTTGTTCGGTGGGCAGTTCGTCGCGCTTCTTTTCGTTGAGGACATATCCCCACGACAGTGCCCGGTCGAAGCCGGTCTTGATCTTGTCGGTGTTCCCTTTCCCTCGGACAGTTTCCACTGGCACGTCTTGTCCACCTCTTTTCAGTTTCTTGCCCAGAAAAGGGTCTACACAGCCTGAATACTTGCCGGTGTACCCTTCAATCTCCAGCTTGGCTTGAGGATCCATGTTTCCTTGCTTCAGTCGCTGAACCGTCAGGCCATCCACCAGGGAATCTGGAATATGCGGGACATGAGAATCAACCATGAAGGCAAAGGCGTCGCCGTGCCAGCCGGGTTCACAATGGCCTTTCTGTTTGCCAATACAGTTGAGCAACTGTTGAACAGAAACAAATCTGGCCAGGGTCGCATTATCGTCATCCAGGTTGAGCACCTGCCAAAAGTACTCTCCCATTTGCAGTTGTTTTAGATGCCAGGTGCTTTGATAGACCTGTACGGCAGCAAACGCCCAGCAACTGTTGCATTCGCCCTGATTCAGCACGGCCCCCACATCAAGGCCATGCTCGCGCCAGTCGAACCTTGGCGAAGTCTGCCAATCGTTAGCAGGTTGTAGCGCGCGGAAAAGATTATATTCCCGCTCCATTTGCACGAAGTCGGGATAGACCCTGGGCTTCCTAGCCCTTAATTTGGCTAACACGTCAGCGAAGACTTCCGGCTTCAGATATTCCTCCGGGTTTTGGTCCTTGCCTGGCGGGAATTTTCCTTCCTGAAAGTATGCGGTAGGGTTCTTGAGGTACCCCAAGCGATTGAGGGCATTCCTGAAAGCAATCTTGTATTGAGTCTGCCAAACCTTCTCAACTTGGACGCGGGCCGCTTCTCTGGCGCTTGCCATTTTTTCTTTCAGTCCGATGACTTCCGGTGAATGCAGGTCTTTGGGATTGGGCACTGTCAGGCCCGTCAGCAAGTCCGGTTCAACGCTCGCTGTACGGTTCCGCCCAGCCCCCACTTTTGCACGCCGGGCAACGGGCGAAGCATTGCTTCTGCCAAAAGGCGACGCGCCGACGCGATAGGTTGGCTGATCGGTGGCGTTCGTTTGAGCTTGTTCGCAGATACACGCGTCCAACTTCATTTGCTTATCGTCCGCGTTACCCGCCGCCGCGTTGGCGCAGGGGGGAGTTTGCTGGGAAGAGATGGGGAGCAGTTCGCTTCGTGCCAACATCATCAAGATTACGCCGGCAAGGATCGTGAACCTCTTGTAATTTTTCATCTTGCGCTTCCTACGAAAATGGGTGCGCATCGGGTTCAGAGTTCGCGCTTCAGCGTGTTGCTCGCACGGCAAACCCGCGGAAGCGCGAAATCTGAACGCCGCTTTCACCGGTTGACTTCATGCCATTGGACCAATGGGCCGATAGCCGAGGTTGTCCAAAGGTTTAATTCATGATGTTGCAGTCAGACTTTTCATCAATGCAGATGTCGCCGCATGGCTTCTGGCCGGGGCTGCATCCAACTTTCAGTCTTGTGCCGAGATTGTTCGCCACCTTTTTCACGCACGCCGCGGTTTTGGCGTACTTGCCGACTGTGGCTTTGGCGGCCTGACCTCTGACCCAGCCGTTCAGTGTTACCATATGGTCTTTGCTACTGACGTTGATCTGCTTCAACTGGTCTTTGAATTTCGGGTCGGCTTTGATCTTCTCCTGGATCGCTTTGACGATGTCGGCGTCGGTGACTGTTGAACAGTCCACCTTTGCAGCGGGCGCTGGTTTCGCGGGCTTCTTGTCGCTCTGCGCCGCAAGCGCGCCGATCAGCAGCAGGGATGCCAACGACAACACGATGAATGTTCTTTTGGTGATGGATTGATTCGACATTTGGTGGGGTCTCCTTTTTATTTGTTATTTGAGGTTGATGATCATCGAAAGCAAGCTGTGCCTGGACTGCTTGCCGAAATAGATCGCCCGGCCATCGGGCGACCAGGACAGACTGGAAAAGTAAAGTTTGAGATCACTGTTTGCCGTCAGGCGTTTGGCTTCTCCGCCATTCGCAGGGCCATTCGCAGGGATGACCCAAACGTTGTCTTTACCGTCCTGACGCGACGTGAAGGCAATCGTTCGCCTGTCGGCGGACAGATGGATGTTGTACAGATAGGCGGATTGCAAGACGGCAAGCGGGCGTTGTTCGCCCGTGATGGCGGAGATGCGGATCAAGGTGACTTCCGCCGGACGCGCGCTGCTGGCTCTGCCTGGGAAAGTGGCGAGGATCAGTTCTTTGTCCTCCTGCGACCAGCCGATCATTCGCGTAAAAGAGTCCGATTGAAAAATCGCTTTTGAATTTTTTGTCCCCACCTCAGTCACAATCATGGAATAGGCAGTCTTTCCGTCAGCGGAGACTTTATTCGGCTTTGCTGAATGGGCGATGAACTTGCCATCGGAAGACCAGAGCGGGCAACTGACGAACAGATTCGGATCGTTGTTACTGGTGATCTGCGTGTCGCCGGAACCGTTGGCAGCGATCACCCACAGATTCTGTTGTCCGCTTTTTTCAGAGCAATAAACAATGCTCCGGCTGTCAGGCGACCAACTGAAGCTGCTGGCCTGCACACGCAGGTAAGGCAGAAAGGTATATTCGATTGACGGCACTCCTCCCGTCGCCAACTGTCTATTTTTGCCGTCCGCAATATTGACCGTCCACAGACTTTGCGCCCGTCCCACCAGACGCATAAACGCAATTTGTTTTCCGTCAGGCGACCATTTGGGCAGCGCGCCGTCGTCAGCCAACCGCACAGGCTCGTCAGAATTAGTTTGCCGGGTCAGGATCGAACAGTTGGAGATTTTGTCGCCCTGGCTCAAATTCCGCACCGCTTGGTAGGCGATGGTTTTTCCGTCCGGCGAAACATCCGGCCAAAGCTCGCAGCCGAGATCGGAGGTCAGCGCGAACTCGCCGCCGCCCGCAACGTTGACTCCCCAGACATCCGATTCCTCTTTGGTCGAACCGTAGAGCACGCGCGCGCCGTCTGCTGACACATCCAGCGCGAAACTGTTGAGGTCGCCAAACGTAAGCTGTGCCGGTTTGCGTCCGTCAATATTGGCCGCAAAGATTTGATAGACGCCATCAACATTCGAACTGTAAAGGACCGTTTTCGAATCAGGGTGCCAGATGGTATTGCGGTTGTGCCCGGCATCATTGGCGATTTGTCGCGGTATGCCGCCGCGTAGGGGCGCAACCCAGACACTGCTGCGTCCGTCGCCAACCGTGCTGATGTAGGCAATTTGCTGTTCATCGGGCGAGATGCTGATGCTGTCTGAATTGACCTTTGATGTGCCCAGATCGGTCAATTGAGTGGCCTGGCCCGAATTGACGTCGAGCGCGTATAGATTCCCTTTGTATTCGTAATAAATCGTGGAACCGTTTTTCGACCAGCGTCGTGGCCAGATGCTGCCGTCATGCAGCGTGGTGATGAGCACTGGATTGCCACCAAATGCCGGAATGCGCCAAATGCCCGGATGATTTCCTCTGATTGAAAAGAATGCGATTTCATCGCCATTCGGTGACCAGATCGGGTTTTCATTGGCGAAATCGTCTTTAGTGATCTGAATGGCTTCGCCTGAAGTCGTCTGCTTCACCCAGATGTTTTTGCTCCCGCTTTTGGCTGAAGTGAACGCGATCACTTTTCCATCAGGAGAGAACGACCCAACGCTGTAAACCTCGCCGGGCGCACTGGGCCAGCTTGTGATTTCAACGGACTTCAACGAGGCGGGCGAGAATGTTTCTCCCCGATCTCTGGCGACAAACCACCAGACGGCAACAATCAACAGGGCTGCCACGGCCAGCGCCGCAAATGCCAGGCGTGGCGTGATTCGCGCAGCAGTCTTTGCTGGCGGGGGTGTCAACGCAACTTCCTGGGCGTGAATCGCGTTCGCCGACCCTGTGTTGCGCCCTAGCTTCGCCGAAAACTCCATCTCGCCTTTCAGGTCTTTCAAATCAACCAACAGGTCTTTGCAAGTCTGATAGCGTTCCTCTTTGTTTTTGCGCAAGGCCTTGCCGGTAATGCGTTGTAGCTCAGACGGCGTGTCTGGTTTGATGCTGGCCAGCGGCGGCGGTTCAGTGGTCAGAATGGCGGCGATGATGTCGCTGGCGGTTTGACCATTAAATGGCGGGCACCCTGCGATCATTTCGTAGAGCACGACACCGAGGCTGAAAATGTCCGTGCGCGCGTCAACGGGCAGCCCGCGCGCCTGATCCGGCGACATATATCGCAATGTCCCCAGGAGCATGCCCGGCGCGGTTTCCTCAGCGGCTTGCGGGGCGTTTGAATCAGTGTGCGGTGAGGTCAGCTTCGCCAGGCCGAAGTCCAGCACTTTGACCAATCCGTCAGGACGCACCATCACGTTTTCCGGCTTGATGTCGCGGTGGACGATGCCCGCCTGATGCGCGGCGGAAAGCGCACTGGCAACCTGGATGATGATTTCCAGCGCATCGCTTGCGCCAAAGGGTGCGTTCATCAACTGGCGCAGCGTACGGCCTTCAATAAACTCAGTGGCGATGAAATGAGTCTTGCTGTCCTCTGTGCCCGCTTCGCCGATTTCATAAATCGTGATGATGTTCGGATGATTGAGCGCGGATGCTGCGCGCGCCTCCTGTTCAAAGCGGCGCAACCGCCCGGCATCTCGCGTGAATTCGGTGGGCAGCACCTTGATGGCCACTTTGCGGTTCAGGCGCGGATCGTGCGCCAGGAAAACTTCGCCCATTCCACCCGCACCCAGTTGCGAGAGAATCTGGTAGTGACCGATTTGTGATCCGGTAGGAGATTGCGCAGGTGATAGGGCTTGTCCAAGGGCGAGCAGTTTTGTGTCTGCCTCCAGCACGAGAGCATTCTCAAAATCAGATGCCTGTTTGCCGGCGGCAATCAACGAGACGATTTCGTGGCGCAGCGCACCGTCTCCTGCGCATGCCTGGTCAAGAAACAGTGTGCGTTCATTGTCCGCATGCTCCATCGCGGCATGATAAATTTGTTCAATCTGGCGCCAGCGTTCAGAAGTCATAAGCCGTCTTTCAGGGGGGCGGGTTTCTGCTGTTGCCCGCCATCGCCGTTCGGGCTTTTCGTCTCGTATTTAATCTGTTATGTCGGTTTGTGGTTAACCTTGAGCGTTGCGATCTTATCGTTTTGTGGGAGATTATCAAGCTTTTGTCCTGTGGTTAAGTTGTCCGCGTCCCTTAACTTAACTGCATCATTTAGCGTGTCCCGGGTTCATTCATCAGGAAAGCGCACCTCTCATGGACTCTAATATTCATTGACAGTTCTTTCAGCAGCGTGTATACCTCCCAATCGTAATCGCCCTGTTTTTCAACAAATCAAGTGCCTCTCAAGTGCCTCATTGAATGCCTCGAAGGTATTTTACCTTCTTAATTCCGACCCCTCTGATAACGCAAGCCTGCGAGCAGACAGGTTATCCAAGTCTGTAATCATAAAAGGGCGAGCGATCCATCTTCTCAAGTATCGTTCTTAATCGTCTGAATCGTGCTCTGGTTGGCGAGAGAGATCTCAAGCCTCAATTGCACATGCTTGGTGCGCGACGGCGCCTGGCAATATTCTGTTGATGCCTGACAATTGAAAATCCTGTTGCTGCCTCGGCATGAGGTTTCCTTCGTATGGTCCCTGAATTTTTACCGGGATTCGTGCGTTCGCAGCAGGGACAAATGAATAACGTTACTGATCCAATACTTAAGATCATCGCAGCTTACTCACCACCCCAACATTTAAGGAAGTACCCGTATGAGATATACCAGATTCTTGCGTGTGTTATTGAGCGGCCTTTGCACAATCGCGCTCTCCTATAATTACCTGTTGCAGCCCATGCAAATCTGGGCAAGTACAACCGCCGCCGCCAGCGGGCAACTCTCTTTGGCGCGCCAGGTTTCGATCAATGGCAGCAACGCAATTGCCGGACAGACGATCTTCAGTGGAAACCGGGTCAAAGTTGCCAATCAGGGAAATGCCGTACTCAATCTGGGCAGGTTGGGGCGCATTGAACTGGGCGCGGACTCTGATTTTGCGTTACGCATTGCGGGCAATATCATCGGCGGAGAATTGAATTCGGGTTGTGTCACAATCAGCGCTCCGGCGAATGTCCTCATTGAACTGAATACAGCCAAGGGTGCGATCCTGACGGATGGTAAATCTCCTTCCTCGTTTTTGGCGGGCGTCAGAGGCGCCGGTGCCAACATCATTCCCACGCTGGGCACGGTGACCATTGCCAGCGGCGGCAAATCGGAAAAGGCCGCGGTCGGAGAGTTCCTGACCCTGGTTTCCGATCCCAAAGGCGGCAACCGGTTGCTGCGGCGTCCGGCAACGGATTGCGGCGGGCCGAGCGCGACCTGCGCTTGTTCGTCACCGACTCCAAATTCCACGCCATCTTCAGCACCAAAGAAAAAAAATGGTTCCTTCTTTCTCCTGCCAGCGTTAGTGCTGGCGGCGGCGGGGGGAACGGCGGCAGTACTACTGACAATAGGCAGCGATGGAGCGAGTGGGCTGACCTGTGTTGGTGCGTCCTGTCGTCCAACCAGCCCGACCAGTCCGACCGGGCGATAACTCAGCGCCCATTTTTTCCCGACCCACTTCAATTCGCACAGCCGTGAGTTTCCTGCTCACGGGGTGACGTTCCACTGCTTTCCCTGGCTACCATCGCTACCAAGCTACTACCAAGCTAAATGCTGATTACTCTCAGATTGTCAATTTGGGCTGCTCGTGGCGCGGTGATGATTGCCGGACTGGTGCTGTTTTCCGCGTTAATTGGGTTTGCCACGGTGCGGTTTGTGACGCAGGCGGTGGCCAATCCGCGGTTGCCGATGGAGTTGGCGACCATTGAAGCGGCCGCCAGTTACTTTCCGAACTCCGCCCGGTTGCAGGCCAGATTGGCGGCGGCATTGGTGGAAAATGGCGTCGCTGCCGGAGAGAGCCACGAAGAGCTTGCTGCACGCGCCTTCATGCATGCGACAAGCGCAGTCAAGCTGGCTCCTGCAAATTATGAATATCACCTGCTGCTTGCCGCCGCAGCGGAATTACAAGGCCGTCTTGACGATGCGGAAGCTGCGCTGCGCGGTGCAGTTAAGCTGGCGCCGAATGACACCAATGCGCGCTGGCAGATGGCCAATCTTTTGCTGCGCCTGGGAAAGACGGAAGAATCGCTGGGCGAATTCCGCACCGTGACAAACGCGGATTCCTCGCGATTGCCAAATGTTTGCAGCCTGATCTGGCAGGCGGCGGGAGCAGACCTGCAGGCGCTGAATCGTGTTGTTGGTGATGAGCCTCAGGCGCGGCTGATGCTGGCGTTATTTTTGGTGGAACAATCGCAGTTTGATGCGGCCGCGCGAGTTTTCAGCGACGTAGACCGCAATGCCCGGTTGAATGCAGCAGAAGGCGGGCGGTTCCTGGATGCAATGTTGCGCGCGAAACAATGGGAATTGACCGCCCGGTTATGGCGGGAAACGATGGCTGGCACAGCGGCAGATGCGGAAGCGCCATTGTTTTGGAATGGCGGTTTTGAACAGGCACCTCGCAAAGGACTGGCCCAGTTTGATTGGCAGCTTGGGCGCAGCAATTATGCGCGAGTGACAATCTCTTCAGCCCGTGCGCATGGCGGAAAGAATGCGCTGAGGCTTTCTTATCTGGGAATGGAAACAACGCGCCTCGACCTGGAAGTACAGGAACTGATTTCGATTCAACCAGGGATGACATACCGCCTGGAATATTATGCCAAGACCGAAAATCTGGTGGCTACTGAAGGTCCGCAGATCGCGATTTTGCGTCCTGACAACCGCTCTGTGATTGCCGCCTCTGCGTCCATTGCCTCTGGCTCCAATGATTGGCAAATAATGAAGGTGGATTTTGTCGCTCCCCCCGATGCGGCTGCCGTGTTGGTTGCGGTCAAACAGACCCCTCGTTATAGTTACGTCGAACCAACGCAAGGCGTCATCTGGTTTGACGATTTCAGCTTGAAAGCACAGTAACGAGACTCGCCCCTTTTACCCCCTTCCCCCGAAGTTTTTGCCCCCGTCCCAGACCCCCCAGACCCCCCAGACCCTAAAGCCGCAAGGAATTGTTTTGGACAAGGTCATCTCCGCAGGTTTCATTGGCTTGATCCTCTTCACCGCATTGGCGCACGGCACGGTCGAACCGTGGTCGGAGTTCGTTTTTGTTTTCTGGACGGCTTCATTGGTGGTGTTGTGGGCGATCAAGGTGGCGCGCGAAGGAAAGCTGATTGTCTTTGTGCCGCAAACAGTCTGGCCGATGGCTGCGCTGATTATTCTGGGTGTTGTGCAAAGTTTTGCTTCCAGAGATGCCCGTGGGTATTGGCAGAGCCTGTCGTTGGATGCCGAGGCCACGCGCGGGACAGTGCTGCTGCTGTGCTGTTTGCTGATCTGTTCGCTGCTGGCGGCCAACTTTATTACGCATCGCGAACGATTGCAGCGGATGGCGTTCTTTCTGACGATCTTTGGGTTGCTGCTTTCGTCGTTTGCGCTGATTCAATATTTCACCTGGAACGACAAATTTTACTGGTTCCGCGCCGCGCAGACTGAAGCGCCCTTTGGCCCATTCGTCAATCGCAACCATTACGCGGGCTATATCGAATTGCTGTTGCCGTGGCCGGTGATTCTGATGCTGTCGCGTCAGCGGCGCGAAGAGAAGCTCTTTTTTGGTTTTGCCGCAGCCTGGATGGCGATGTCTGCGGTCTTTTCGCTATCGCGCGGGGGAATGATCAGCATCTTCACGGAGCTGATGTTTCTGGCAGCCTTCGGCCCGCGTGGCAATCCGGACTATTCGACCGATTACACAGGCAACCGGCGATTCGGCGCATTTCTGCTGCGGGTTGGCGCGGTCGCGGCGATTTTTGCGGCGGCGATTGGCGGATTGAACTGGCTGGGCACGGAGCGCGTCGTCAATCGCCTGGCGCCGGAACAGGAAAATGCGCAAACCGTCACCATGCCCTCTGAAAATGTCTCTCCCGCCAATCCAAACGCAGGGTCATCAAATGCATGGCCATCAAATACCTGGGATGACCGGGGGGAATTGTGGCGCGACAGTTGGTCTGTGTTTCGCGCCAATCCGCTGACCGGCGTTGGGCTGGGAGCTTTTGAAACGGCTTTTCCCGCGCACGATCGTTCACGCAACGTCAGCCGGATTGTGACGCCGCAAACACACAACGATTATTTACAGGCGCTGACCGATGGCGGTTTGATCGGCGGTTTGATCGCGGTGTGGTTTCTGGCGGTCTGCGTGCGCGCCGTCTGGCGTGGCTTGCGGCTGGCAGACCCCCTGATGAGTCTGACTGTGCTGGCGTGC
This sequence comes from Blastocatellia bacterium, assembly GCA_038211695.1. Lineage (GTDB taxonomy): Bacteria > Acidobacteriota > Blastocatellia > RBC074 > RBC074 > RBC074. The sequence continues at coordinate 38,727 of JBBQVH010000070.1, forward strand.
AGCACAGCAATGTTTGGCCTGCTGGTGCACAGCCTGTTTGATTTTAATTTGCAGTTGCCTTCACACGCGCTGCTGTTTCTCTCTTTCTCTGCGATTACCGTTCAATTGAGCGAACTGGCGGAAGTGCTAGCGGTGGCGCGTCACGGTGCGCATCCGATTTTTGAAGCAAAGAAGGTTTTGTTGGCGCGCAGAAAGCAAGAGGTTTGAACCGAGGTATTCAACGTATGCAAACCCCACAGTTATCCAACGGCAATCCCAATCATTTTCCCTTCGAAAAGGCGCCGATGTCGAATGAAACGTCGGTCATCCCGCTCAGCACCGAAAATACCGGGCCGAACACTTACTACCCGTATGGTAAGCAGAAGGAAGAAGAAAACGCGATCAATCTGCGTGAACTGTGGCGGCGCGTCAAACGGCGCAAATGGCTGGTAATCCTGATCGTTTCGGTGACCACAATGTTGATGACGGTTGAAACCGCCCGCCAGAAAAACATCTATCAGGCGACGGCGACCATTGAAGTTGGAAAGAATACGCAGATGATTCTGAAGACGGGTGATCTGACCATTGAAAACGACAATTCCCAGATTGAATCCGCTCTGTTCGTGCTGTCCAGCTATCCGCTGTTGGAAGATGTCGCCGCCAATCTGAATCTGAATAAGAATCCGGCCTTTCTGGACATCACCCAACAGCGAACTTTTTGGGATGTCATCAAAAGCAGGCTCGACAAGAAGGGCAAGAACGATGGACGTATGGCCGAAGAAGAGCGGCAGGAGATGGAACAACTGGGCGAGGTCAATCTGCAGGATCGCACCCCGCAAGAGAGCAAACGGCTGGCCCCGTACGTCAACATTCTGCGCGAAGGGTTGACCGTCAAACAGGTCAGAACCTCGAAGCTGGTCAAACTCACTTACAATCATACTAATCCCGAAATCGCGGCGATGGTCACCAATGCCATTGCCAAGACCTTCCGGGAACGCAGCTTCAGCAACAAGACTGAAAAGTACAGCACCACGTCCGCGTGGCTGAATCGTTCGACGCGCGAACTGGAATCGCAGATGCAGAAGGCCGATCAGGAACTGGCCGATTACACGCGCGCCAACGGAATCTTTTCCACCGAAGGCAAAGAGGACCTGACGGCCACCAAACTGGCAAGCCTGTATGACCAGTCAATGCGCGCCGAAAATGACCGGTTGATCAAACAATCCCTGTACGAAGAAGTTCGCCAGGGCCGCGTTGCGCAATTGCCCGAAGCTTTCTCAAACACGGCGACCGCCGACCTGCAAAAGAAGCTGAGCGATCTGACCATTGCCGCCGCGCAGCTCAGCGCCAAATATGGCCCCGAAAATCCGCGCGTCACGGAAGTGAAAGATCAGGTGGCCGCGATTCAGGAAGAAATCGCCAAAACCCGCACGCAACTGGCCGACAAACTAAAAGCCGATTACGAACGCGCGCAACGCGACGACGTTGCCCTGAAAGCCGCGCTGGGACGCGCCAAAGGGGAAGCGGTTCAGCAGAATCAGACGGCCATTCAATTCAACATCCTGAAACAGAAGGTAGACACGTCAAAATCGCTCTACACAGACTTTCTGCAAAAGACGCGGCAAGCCGACATCGAATTTGCGCAGCAATCGAAAGATGTTGCCATCGCTGAACCGGCGCGCACGCCGGACAGCGCCATCGGGCCGCAGCGGTTTCGCTCAGTCCTGATCAGTTTGTTGCTGAGCCTGGCGGCCAGCGTCGGCCTGTGTTTTCTGCTGGATCATCTGGATAACACGATCAAAACGGTGGAAGACGTCGCGCGTTACATTCATCTGCCCGCGTTAGGCTTGATACCCGCGTTGAATTCCACCTCCGCCCGTCGTGGCGTGTATGGACAACGCAAGGCGGTATTGAACGGCAAACCGGTTGCTGCCGCGATGCAGGCGACCACCGCATTGGCCAAAGGCGACAGCAGTTCTCCGGTGGCAGAAGCCTATCGCATGCTGCGCACTTCGCTGCTGCTGGCATCGGCGGGCCATCCGCCGAAAACCATTCTGATGACCAGCAGCCAGCCGGGCGAAGGCAAGACCACGACATCCGTCAACACGGGCATCTGCCTGTCGCAGATGGGCGCGAAGGTGTTGATCATTGACGCGGATATGCGCCGCCCGCGCGTGCACAAGATGTTTGGCCTGAACCATCGCCGCGGCTTGTCGAATTACCTGTCCAGCGACCTGCTGCTGAAAAATGTCGTGCAGCCCACACGCGTTCCCAATTTGTGGGTCTTGCCATCGGGCATCGTGCCGCCCAATTCGGCAGATCTGTTATCTTCGGAAAAGATGCATACGATGCTGCAAAAACTGTCAGCCCATTTCGACCACATCCTGATTGATTCGCCACCCATCACCAGCGTCACCGACCCCATTCTGTTGTCGCGGATGGTGGATGGTGTCGTGATGGTCATCCAGGGCGGCAAAAGTTCACGCGAAATCGTGACCCACGCCTGCGCCGAACTTCAAAATGTCGGCGCAAAAATCCTGGGTGTTGTGCTCAACAATGTGAATCTGGCCCGCGAAGGCTACGATTACTATTACTACCGGCGCTATCAATACGAATACAAAGCAGACGCCGCAGAGAGCGGAAAGCTAAATTGAAAAGTAACCCGTTGATCCATCGTAAACATCTCAATGAGAAGAGAGAAAATTAGCCACAGATAAACACAGATGGACACAGATTGTTTTTGGGAAACCCAATCCGTGTTGATCCGTGTTCATCTGTGGTTCCAACCCTCTTCACTACCCATCCACCCCCCGCCGTGTCATGCAACTCAATTTTCGGTAAACAAATAGCGCCTACGCTTCAGCTTCCGTGCCCCCACAGACACTGATGTACTGGAGTTCCTCTTGCGATCGTACCTGATTTTATTTTCTGTCTCGCTGTTGTTCGCGCTTGGACTGACGCCGCTGGTGCGTCGCTGGGCGTTGCAATGGGGCGCGGTGGATGTTCCGGACAGCCATCGCCGCATTCATGCGCATACCACGCCCAGACTGGGAGGCGTCGCCGTGTATCTGGCCTTTCTGGCGACGCTGGCTGTTTCGCCCTGGCTGGGAACGCTGGTCAGCCGCAACCTGCTGAACAGTTGGCAAACGGTGGCCTGGGTGTTGGGTGGCGCGACGGTGATTTTCGCGCTGGGCGTGTATGACGATTTCCGTGGCGCGGATGCAAAGCTGAAACTGGCCGTGCAATTGACAGTCGCTGCCGGATTATATTTTGGCGGCTTCCGCATCGGCACGCTGTCATTGCCATTTGGAGGCGGATGGGAACTGCCCATCTGGCTCGGCTTTCCGCTGACTCTGCTGTGGATTGTCGGCCTGACTAATGCCTTCAATCTGATTGACGGCATTGATGGATTGGCGGCTGGCGCATCTGCTTTTGCGCTGTTGTCGCTGTTCCTGTGTTCGCTGGCGCAATCGCATCCTGAAATCAGTTTGATGAGCATCGTGCTGGTCGGCGCGGTGATCGGATTTTTGCGCTTCAACTTCAACCCGGCAACGATCTTCCTGGGTGATTCAGGCAGCCTGATGCTGGGGTTTATGGCCGCCGTCATGTCGCTGGTCAGCGCGCAAAAAAGCCCGACGCTGATCGCCATCGCCATCCCGCTGGTTTCGTTCGGCCTGCCCGTGATGGAAGTCGGGGTCTCGCTGAGCCGGCGATTTTTAAGCGGCGCGCCGCTGTTCGACGGCGACCGGCGGCATATTCATCACATGTTGCTCAGGCGCGGATTGACTCAGCGGCAAGCCGTGATTGTGCTGTATGGCATCTGCGCGCTGTTCACGCTGTTCGGATTGATGCTGTTGAATCCGCAACGCAACATGGTCGCTCTCATCCTGTTCGTGCTGGGCGTTGGCGTAGTGTTGGGCGTGCGGCAATTGCGATACACGGAGTTCGATGCGCTGGAATTCAGCCTGAAGCGCGGGGTTGGACAACGCAAACGTTCCTTGGCGGCGCGCGCGCGATGGATGGACAGCCTGGAAAACATTCGCGCCGCGCGCACGATGAACGATCTGCTGTCGTCATTGGCCGAATTGTGCGAAACCCACGGCCTGACCGCCGCGCGATTGGAAGCGCCCCACCGGAATTCCGCTAGATTGGGTTACAACGGCCATCCTCCCCACGCAAATGGCGCTGCCGCTGGACTGCACTGGATGTGGCCTCGCCTGGAGGCATTTAGTAATGGTAGTAACAGCAGCAATGACCACGGCAGCCATGATCAATTGGCGAATTGCTGGTCGCTGCGTCTGCCGCTGATTGAACCCGACGGGCGCAGCATCGGCGCACTCACACTGTATCAGTCGCTGACGAAAGGGCAGGTCAGTGATACGATGCCCACCGATCTGGCACAGACCACGGAATTGTTGAGCCGGGAATTGAGCGCCGCACTGACCGGTTTGCGCCAGACCGCTGTGCCGGATGAGCATCGGCCCGTCGCCAAAGGCTATCTGCCGGATGTACATCGAGAACGGCCTGTCACTTTCGCCGGCGACCATTAACGCAATTCGTAGGGGCAGACCTGTGTGTGTGGCCCGGGGGTTTGGGGGGGGGGCGGGGGGTGAGGGAAGGGGGGGGCGCGGCGAGGGGGCGTGGGG
>JBBQVH010000071.1:0-42413 GCA_038211695.1 Blastocatellia bacterium
GGTTTGCACTTGTGTGCGACCGCTGGCAGATGTGGCACAAGATGGCATCTTGTGCCTGGCGGTCGGGAACAAGATACCATCTTGTTCCACAGTCGCTGGTCAAGTCGCCTATTGGGCGCACGCATTTGCAAGCCGCTATAAGCCATTACCCAGTAAACATCATTTCCCAACGAAAGGAACCAAACTATGAATTGTCCGAAATGCGGAACGGGTTTGCCGAATGACGCGCGCTTTTGCAGCGTCTGCGGATCAAACATCAGCGTGGCTGCGCCAAACGCGGGGCCAAATGCAGGATATGCACAAACACCGCCGCCCCCCCGATCAGATCAAGCTGGTCAATCCGGAGGCGGCATCCGAATTGACAGCGACGGGCGCGGCAGCGGGCGTGGCTATGGCTTCGAGATTCTGTACGGCGGCGCGTTCGCGTTGGCTGTCGTCAAATTGCAGGCTGAACAATCCATCCAGGCCGAAGCAGGCGCGATGGTTTCGATGTCCGGCAACATCGAATTGAACTCGCAAATGAAGGGTGGGTTGATGGGCGCGCTCAAGCGCGTAGTCGGCGGCGAATCGGCTTTCATTTCAACCTTCACCGCGCGCGGTGGGCCGGGTGAAGTTTCCTTCGCGCCGGGCGCGCCGGGCGATGTCGCCGCAATTGAGATGAGCAATCAGCTTTTTTATGTGCAGTCGAGTTCGTATCTGGCGGGCGATACCAGTCTGGTACTGGATACTTCGTGGGGCGGTTCGCGGACATTCTTCGGCGGCGAAGGGCTGTTCGTTTTGCAGGTGCAGGGGACGGGCTTGCTGCTGGTTTCGTCCTTCGGCTCAATCCACAGAAAGCGTTTGAATCCTGGTGAACATTACGTCGTGGACACCGGCCATCTGGTCGCGTGGGAAGGCCATCTGCATTACGAACTGCGCAAAGCCGCGCAGTCGGGCTGGTTTCGCAGCATCGTCAGCGGCGAAGGCATCGTCGCCGAATTTACAGGCCCCGGCGAGATTTTGATTCAAACACGCAATCTGGCGGCGTTCGCGGGAATTTTGAAACCCTTCTTCCCAACACAATCCGGCAGCGGCGGTGGCAGCGGCATCAACATCGGGAATCTGTTTGGCGAATAGAGAAAGAATGGTCTGGCCGTTGCTCCTTTTAGAAAGCAACGGTAAACTTCGCACATTCACTGCACTGATTTAGTCGCAGAACCATCACACTCAAAATAAACAATACGATTCGCAATCAAGCTCACCACCGAGCAAGGAGATTTGAATGAGCCAGAAGACTTCTCGCAGAGATTTCGTCAAGACCAGCACCATCGCCGCTGGCGCAATTGCCACTGCCGGAACGCTCCGGCACAACGTTCACGCCCGCATTCTGGGCGCGAATGACCGTATCAACCTCGCTTCCATCGGCGTTGGCGGACGCGGTTCCAGCGTTATGAAATGGGCGATGGAAGTAGGTAGCACGACTCGCCCGGCGCAGATCGTTGCCGTTTGCGATGTCTACCGCAAACGCATGAACAAAGCGAAAGAGGCCAGCAAGGCCGAATTTGCCACGATGGATTACCACGAAGTGCTGGCGCGCAAAGATGTGGATGCCGTCATCATCGCCACGCCCGACCACTGGCACGCGCCCATCGCCATTGACGCGATGAAGGCGGGCAAAGACGTTTATTGCGAAAAGCCGATGACGAAAACCGTCGAAGAAGCCAAGAAGTTTTACGAAACCGCCAAGGCGACAAACAAAGTCGTGCAGATCGGTTCACAGACAACTTCCAGTGATCAGTGGTGGAAGGCCCGCAAGGCAATCGAAGACGGCATGATCGGCCAACTGCTGATGAGCCAGGGGTCGTATCACCGCAACTCCATCGAAGGCGAATGGAACTATCCGATTGATCCGAACGCCGGGCCGAACGGCAAAGGCGATGATTTCATTGATTGGAAAGCGTGGCTGGGCAGCGCGCAACAGCGCCCGTTCAGTGCGGAGCGCTTCTTCCGCTTCCGCAAATACTGGGACTATTCGGGCGGCATCGCCACCGACCTTTTCTACCACGTGGTCGCACCGCTCAACCTCTGTTGGGGCGAAGCGCAGTTCCCCTACAAGGTCATGGCATCGGGCGGAACCTACGTGTTCAAAGACGGACGCGAAGTGCCTGATACTTTCCATTTGGTCGCCGAATTTCCAAAAGGCCATTCGCTCATCCTGAGTTCTTCGATGGCCAACAGCCAGCACATTCCCGGGCTGATCCGAGGTCACGAAGGCACGATCATGATGGTTCCTCAGGGCGCGTTCGAAGGCAAAGTGGATCACATCACCGTCACGCCCGAACGCCTGTTCAAGAAGAAGTTCGCCGAGAAATGGGGCAAGGACGAAGTGGAGTTGATGACGGAGACGCGGGAAAACCACATGGAAAACTTCCTGCGCTGCGTGAAGTCACGCGAGAAGACCGTGCTTGACCCGCTGACGGCATACAAAGCGATGACCACGATTGCGATGTCCGTCCAATCGTATCGCGAAGGCCGCGTGCTCTATTTCAACGAGACGTTGCAGAAAGTCACGGATAAACCCGTGGAAGGAATGCAGCAGGCCAAGTCATAAACAAGAATGCGTGGTGTGGCAGGGACTTCCACATAGGCCTTGCCGCGCCACGTATTCTTGCCACGTATTCTTGCCACGTATTCTTGCCACGTATTCTTGCCACGTATTCTTGCCACGTATTCTTGCCACGTATTCTTGTAAGCTCCGGATGATTCGCTGCCAGCGCGCCTTCCGTAACATCAGCCCGTCTACCAGCAACGAGCAATGCGCGGTTGACAACCAAAGCAAGCCAGTTAAGATACCGGCTACTTCAAATTCGCTCATTCGCACACTAAAATCCAAACAATCAGGAACGGATAGTCCTGATTTGCCAATCCGGCATCGCCAAGTTAGCCCCGCGAATGGTCAATCATTTTTATCAAGTCCTGGGTCATCAAGTCGTAGCTGTTGACGAAGCTTCGATCTACGGAGTGTGAAGTTATGACGCTGAGGTCAAAGTTTGTCAGACTCTTTCTCACTGTTGCCTTACTCCTTCCACAACTACAACTGGCCGGATTCGCCAGCACCCGAACAATAAGCCAGGAAACCTGGTATGAAATCGGGCGCATCCTGGTGCCCGATACCATCACCGGCACATTGAAAGGCTACGTGTATGACCCTGGCGGATTGGGTATTCCCAAAGTCAGTGTCCGAGTTACCAATTTGGAAACCGGTAACTCGCGCACAAATCAAACCGATGATAAAGGGCTATACCAATTTGCGCTGCTGCCAATGGGTCCCTATCGAATCGAAGCGTCAAAGGATGGCTTCATTATGGCTGCGCTGGAAAAGCCGTCCATTACGGTCAAGCTGAATCAAACCGTGGAATGGGCGCCACCGATTCGAATGATCCCAGCCGCACTCGCGCCGGTGATGGCTGCAGCGCAGACTCCGCAACCCGCGCCGACGCCTCAACCCAGCACAATGGCCGCCACAATGGCGAAGGAAGAATACGGCGGGAAGCTGGTCAACCAGACCGATGCCACGCGGCGGACCAACGCCGATGAACGAATGATTGCGTTGCTGCCGCTGGCCAACGTTCGCAGCTTTGATGATCTGGCGCTGCTGGCCGCAGGGGTCGCGCCGCCGCCGCAGGTGAAAGGCGTGGCCGGGCCGGGCATTGGCGCGGGCATCGGCACTGCCGGACAGTTCGCAGTCAATGGCCAGCGCGCGCGGTCGAATAACTTCACGGTGGATGGTTCTGACAATAACGACGAAGACGTCGGCGTCCGGCGGCAAGGCTTCGTCGCCCTGGTGCCGCAGTCCATCGAAAGCGTCAAAGAGATTCAGATCGTCACCCATCTGTGGGATGCCGAACAGGGCCGCAGCATGGGTTCGCAAGTCAACGCCGTCTCCAAATCCGGCACGAACTACATTCACGGATCGCTCTACGATTTCTTCAATCACGACGCGCTCAACGCGCGAAACTTCTTCGATTACTCCGCAAAAAATGCTCCCGCATTACTGTTAACCGGCACGGCGATCAAGAGCTTCGACAATGGCAAGCCAATCGTTCTAGGAGAATATCCAGTTACAATTAATGGCAGTCCACTGGTGCAAGCCAATCCGTCACAAGGCAAGGATCAGTTTCAACGCAACCAGGGCGGCGCGACATTGGGCTTTCCAATCTTCCGCGACCGGACATTCTTTTTCGGCTCGTATGAGCGCCAGGATATCAAGTCGCGGCAGGAAACACATTTCTCAGTTCCGACTGTGGCACAGCGCGGATTTCTAAACTTCGGCGCCAATGGATTCTTAATTGATCGCACCAAGCCACCCAACACACCCAATTTCATTGCCGGCAACGCAGTCTTTTCTCTTTTCCCTTTTCCAAACAATCCGGTTGGGCCGTATGGCAGGAACACCTACACACAGGTGCTGCCCGCCGATGCGCACGGAACGATCTACTCATTGAAGTTCGATCATACGTTCCGCATGTTCGGGCCTGAAGTTCTGCATACGCTGACCGGCCGCTACAACTACACCGATGATCGGCGGCAGGTTCCCGTGGTTGGTGGCGCGCTGTTTTCCGGGGTCATGCCGAAGGTGCGAACGCAAAACGTGTCGCTGTTTTTGAATAGCCAGTTGTCGCCATCCAAAGCCAACCAAATACGCGTCAGTTACGGACGCACAGCACTGACTTTTGACGAATTACGAGACAAATACTTAACTTCATCCACGGGAACTTTGACGAATCAACAGTACTTGCTGAATGCGCCGGTCTTGTACAACGGAAGCGTCGGAGATACGGAAGTAAGCTATACCCCCGCTGGCTTTGACGTTCAGAATTTCCTGGGCGCGGTGGGACAGGTAACTGTTTCACCCTTCAGCCCTGTCGGATTGGACGTTTTTCTTTTTCCGCAGTCGCGCGCAAATAACACCATCCAGTTTGCCGATACCTACACGTGGTTTCGCGGAGAGAACATTCATAAGTTCGGCGTGGACATCCGCCGGACACAGCTTAATAGCTCCTTGAATCGCAATTACCGTCCACAGGTTGTCTTTGGCGGGGTGCCCGATCTTTCTTCGCTTCTTCCCCAAGTGGCTGCCGAAGTGGCTGCCCTGAAGGGGACGCCGAATCTGAGCAAGAATGGTCCAACGCCCGGTTTTTTCAGCGGCACCGATCTGGTTAGCCTGGGCTTGCCGTCTAACATCTTTCAGTCATTGGCCATTGGCCAAGCCAACTCGACTATCGGCCTGCGGTTCTGGCAACTCAATTTTTTTGCCAATGACAATTGGCGTGCGCGGCGCGGACTGACGCTGGATTATGGCCTGCGCTACGAACTAAACACGGTTCCGCGTGAAGTCAATTCGCGAATCGAACAGACCTTTTCGCTTGACCAAATCCCGGCGGCGAATACTTCGTCGAAGATCAGCGCGCCGTTCAACAACGGCACGACAACGCTCAGCAACGATGCGCTGCTGCGTTCTTACAATGCGACGCTGGCGGCCTTACGGCAGAACCTTGCGGGTCGCGATGGCATCTTTGCTCCCGACCGGAATAACTTTGGCGGCCATGTGGGCTTTGCCTGGGACCCGTTTGCCAATAATAAAGATCAGGCGGGAAAAACCGTGATTCGCGGTGGCGGTGGGGTGTATTACGATCTGACGCTGGGCAGCATTGTCAGCCAATCGCGCAATGTCTTTCCCAATTCCCTGCCGTTCAATGTTGATGCCAGCACCTTCTCCACGCTTCGCTATAAATATTTCATCCCAGGCCCGACGGGCGCATTCGCAATCTACAATCCGGATTTCATCACCATCAGTGTCACGAATCCGGATGGATCGGTAAGGCGTGACGTTCCGCTGATTCAGGGGTTGAATAACGTCAGCTCGTTCGGCAACGTGCTGCCACAATTGCTTGGCCTGCTCTTCGATCCTTCAATCGTCAACGGCAATGTTCTGAACCAGCCGCTGACTTCGGGCGGCGGCCTGGCCTACACGCTGCCTGACAAAAATCTGCGCGCGCCATACGCGTTCCAATACAACCTGCAAATTGAGCGCGAGTTGTTCAGTGATGTTCTGGTGAATCTCGCTTATGTCGGCACACGTGGCGTCAAACTGGTGCGCTTCCGCACGCCCAATGGCGGGCCGAATGCCATTACGATTCCGGTTGATCCCCTGTGCCTGGGCGATTGCGATCGAAATCGCCCTGAAACGTTCCCGCTGCTGGCCATTGCGCGACCGGCTTTGAGCGACTTCGCAAACAAAAAATACTCGCGTCCCAACCCGGCGCTTGGCGCATACACTGTCTTTGATTCATCGGCGGCGTCCACCTACCACTCGCTGCAACTGAGCGGAACCAAACGCTTCTCACGCGGATTCCAAATGACGGCGGCCTATACCTGGTCGCACGCGATTGACGATGTGTCGGATGTCTTCGATGTGGCGGGCGCTAACGCCCTGCCCCAGGATGACCGTGCGCTAAATGCGGAACGCGCCAGCGCTAACTTTGACATTCGCCATCGGCTGGCGATCAGCACCATCGGCAATGTGCCGTTCCTTGGACGCTTTAACGATGCAAAGGGGGCGAAAGGATTGTTTCTGGGCGGCTGGCAATACGCCTCGTTCTCGACCTACCAAACGGGACAGCCTTTCACGGTCAACACCAGCTATGACATCAATCTGGATGGGAATTTGACTGACCGGCTCAATACGCTGAATGGCTTGACGGTTGTTGACAGCCTGCGCGAAAAGCTTCGTCTCAATACAAACGCGGTCAATCTACTGGCCCCCGTCGGGAGCAATGGCAGCATTGGCCGCAACACGTTCCGCGCCAGTGGCGTCGCCAAAACCGATTTTACGGTGATCAAGAATATCCGATTGACCGGAGGCCAGGTCATTGTGTTCCGTGCGGAAGCATTCAACCTGTGGAACCGGACGCATTTCGCAATCCCGGTGCGTGTGCTGGAAGCGCCAGGCTTTGGGCAATCGGTGGACACACTGTTCAACCCGCGACAGATACAGTTTGCATTGAAGTATGTGTTTTAGATCTGATAGTTCAACTCAGGAAGGAAGACAGAGAATACGGAACAAACGGAAATAACAGAACAAACGGAATGTGTAACTGCTCAGCCTGTTCTTCGTCGCGGAGCGACGGTTGACATTAGCCCGGCGTTTCAACGCCGGGAAAGGTGGGAAAGACCCGCGGCGTCGCTGACGCGACGCGGAACCCATTTGCTCGCTCCCCGTGGGTTTCACTCACGGCTAAATTCAACCGCCGCTAACGCGTCGAAGAGGGCTGAGCAGTTACCGGAATGTTTGAATTGGCCCTAGTCCTTTTAGTTTCTGTCTATTCCGTTATTTCCGTTTGTTCCGTATTCTCTCCTGCCTGATTCATACCAATTCCAATCAAGGGAGAGTTTCATCGTTATGAGTTTGATCGAAAAGATTCATGCTCGCGAAATCCTCGATTCGCGTGGCAACCCAACTGTAGAGGCTGAAGTTTTGCTGGAGAGCGGCGCGATGGGTCGTGCCGCCGTCCCGTCAGGCGCTTCGACGGGCGAAAATGAAGCCGTCGAATTGCGTGATGGCGATAAATTTCGTTATCTGGGCAAAGGCGTCAAGCTGGCTGTTGAGAACGTTAACAAAACCATCGCCAACGCGCTGGTGGACAAAGATGCTTTCAACCAGATCGAAATAGACCAGTTGATGATTGATCTGGACGATACCCCGAATAAATCCAAGCTCGGCGCGAATGCCATGCTGGCCGTTTCGATGGCGGTGGCCCGCGCAGCGGCGGCGGAATTGGATGTTCCGCTCTATCGTTATATCGGCGGGACAAACGCGCGCACCCTGCCCGTGCCGCTGATGAACGTCATTAACGGCGGCGCGCACGCCGACAACAATGTGGACTTTCAGGAATTCATGATTGTTCCCGCAGGCGCGCCCAGCTTTGCTGAAGCCCTGCGCTGGGGAGCGGAAGTTTTTCATACGTTGAAAGGCGTGTTGAAAAAGCGCGGCTATTCAACCGCGGTCGGCGACGAAGGCGGCTTTGCACCCAGCCTGAAATCAAACGACGAAGCCATTGAAGCCATTCTGGAAGCAATCACCGCCGCCGGTTACACGCCCGGCGAACAGATCGCCATTGCGCTCGACCCGGCCAGTTCGGAGTTTTATGACGAAGGCCATTATGTTTTTAAGAAATCAGATGGCCGCCGCCTGAGTTCCGAACAGATGGTCGAGTATTGGGTCGGCTGGACAAAACAGTACCCGATCATCTCCATCGAAGACGGCTTGGCCGAAAATGATTGGGAAGGCTGGGGCGCAATCACCGAACAGATCGGCGACACGGTGCAACTGGTCGGCGACGACCTGTTTGTCACCAACACGCGCTATCTGGAACGCGGCATTGAAGAGATCGTCGCCAATTCGATCTTGATCAAAGTCAACCAGATCGGCACCCTGACCGAAACGCTGGACGCAATTGAACTGGCACGGACGAACAATTACACCGCCATCGCTTCGCACCGTTCGGGTGAAACCGAAGATGCATTCATTGCTGACCTGGCCGTCGCAACCAACTGCGGCCAGATCAAAACCGGCTCGGCTTCGCGCACTGACCGCATCGCGAAATACAACCAACTGCTCCGCATCGAAGAAGAACTGGGCGAATCCGCGCGTTACAAGGGCTTCGCATCGTTCTATCAGCTTGAACTGGGACAATTGAATTTCCCGGTGAAACTGAAACCGGCGCGCCGCTAACAACGGTGTCCCAATAAAGAGCGGTAAATGTAAAAGGCGTTCGGAGTCCATTTTATAAGCACTCCGGACGCCTTTTTACAATCAGTTGAAGACTTTCTCTCCCGCCCTGCGATAGAACACCTGCGACAACATTAGACCTCTTTTTTGCCTTTCCCCAAGCGCTGCCTGAAGGAACCAGACTGGCAGCGCGTGCCAGCGCAAACTGTCAGTTTGCGTTGTGGTGAGGAAGATTCGTCCGCAGCAACAACGCAAACTGACAGTTTGCGCAACCCCGGCGGCGAGGTCTTTTTTTACTCAAACGACTTTTGCAAGAGGCCTTTTCAATTAACACAAAGGCCCACAGGAGAACGCATGCAACTCGTCTCAATAAAACCGCTGGCGCTGGCGTCTGTCATCGTCGTGATGATGACGACACTTACGCTTGTGTTAATCGCACAAAACGCGCCGCCCCAGGAAATCAGAAAAGCCCAGCAGCTTTATCAAGCGAAGGATTACGACGCAGTCATCAAAACGCTTGAAGAGTTCACCACGCGCAATCCTACGTCGCAATTTGGCTGGACGCTGTTGGGAAACTCCTATCGGCAAAAAGGTGAACTGGATAAGGCGCTCGAAGCGCACCTGAAAGCCACAACGTTTCGCCCAAGCTGGGCCACCGGCACTTTCAACGCAGCCAGCATTCACGCGCTGAAAGGCAATAAAGACGAAGCGTTCAAGCTGCTCCAGTCCCTGCGCAACAGCGGCAGCTTCGATATGGATCAGGTCACAACCAGCGCCGACCTGGCCAGCCTGAAAGACGATCCGCGCTTCGCCAAGCTAATGCCGAAGCCGGAAGACTTCGCCAACCCATTCATCGAGAAGGTCAAGATCATTCACGAATGGGTTGCCGAAACCAAAGGCGATCAATTCGGTTGGATCGCCCGCAGCATCGGCGATGTGGACGGCGACAAAGTAAACGACCTGACAACTTCAGCGCCGACGTATCAGGTGAATGGCCAGCCTGCGGGCCGCGTGTACGCGTATTCGGGCAAAAGCGGGAAGCTGTTATGGACTCAGACCGGCCAGCCCGGCGACCAACTGGGCATTGGCATTGAATGTGCGGGAGACACCAACCACGACGGCATTTCCGATGTGATTGCCGCCGCGCCCGGCGCGGGCAAGGCCTATGTTTATTCAGGCAAAGACGGAAAGGTGCTGTTGACGCTGGGCGCGGGCGACCCCAACGAATCCTTTGGCCGCCACACCTCGACGGCGGGCGATCTGAACAGTGATGGCTATGCCGACGTGCTGGTGGGCGCGCCGGGAAACAACACTGCCGGGCAAGGCGCGGGACGCGCGTATGTTTATTCCGGGAAGGACGGTGCACTGCTGCTGACGCTGGATGGCGAAAGAGCCGGCGACGCTTTTGGCAGCGCCGTGGCGGGTTACAAAGACAAGCACAATGCCTTCCTGATTGTCGGCGCGCCCAATCACAACGGCGGCAGAGTCTATGTTTACTCCGGCCTGACAAAGAAGCCCAAGTTTGTCTTTGATGCTGACGAAACCGGCGCGCAGTTGGGCGCGATGTTTCTGTCAATCGTTGGCGACGTCAACGGCGACAAGGTGCCGGACATTTACGCTTCTGACTTTTCCAATAACGCCAAAGGCAATTCGACCGGCAGAATCTATGTTTACTCTGGCGCGGACGGAAAGCAGCTGCTGACCTTGACGGGCGAAAACGCGGGCGATGGATTCGGCATTGGCTCCGCCGAAGCGGGCGATGTCAATCACGATGGTTTCGATGATCTGATTATCGGGGCCTGGCAATATGCAGGCACTGCGACATCGGCAGGCAAAGTCTATCTTTATTCCGGCAAAGACGGCAGTTTGATGAACACGATCACCTGCCGGATTCCGGGCGATACTTTCGGCTTCGACGCCACTGGCATTGGCGATGTAGACGGCGATGGCGTGAGTGACTTCCTCCTGACTTCAGCCTGGAGCGGCATCAAAGGCTTCCGATCCGGTCGCGTCTTCATTATTTCGGGAAAGCTGGCCAAGTAGAATGGCGGTTATCGAATCAGATCAAAGTCGCCGCTGAAGACGCGGTCAATTCTGCCTGTGCGCCATTGCCGGACGCCGTCGCGCACCAGCGGGGACGGCGCTTCGCGATAGCGGCGAACAATGATCAGCTTGGCATCGCCGATCTGATCGAAAGATTGCTTTACCGTTTTGATCAAACCATTCGGATCATTTCCCGATGGTTCGTCCGGCGTTGGCGCAACGCGGACACGCACTTTGTAGCGCAGAAAGTGCCCTTCCTTGCGCGGCGATTCAAAAACATGAAATCCCGCTTCAGGCAGCAATAACGAGAATGCGCCGTAGCCTGACACCGCCGCCTGCCAGCGAAATGGCTGATTGTCGCTTCCATTCCGACATTCAATTACCTCCAGCTTCATCCTGCGATTGACGGCCCACTGCTCGTACATCTTGACCAGCCTTCGCGCGAATTCGTCGTTCTCGCGCGGCTCGACGCCCGCATCGCGTCCGCTTTCGACTTGCAGGAAGGCGTCGCGCGGGCGGTTATCGGCCAGATCGTCGCAGGCAATTTCAAGCAGATAGATTTGCTGCGCCAGGCGGCGCACCAGATCGGCGGAAAAGCGCTGGCGGTCTTTGGCTTTGTCTTTTGAATTGAATCCGACGATTCGCCGCAGCAGCGATTCGCCCGCGCGCAATCCGGCTTCGATGCGATCCATATATTCGACCGCGCCCAGCACACTGAACCGCGTCGCCGATTCCCAAAAGCCGCGTGACGACGTTTGCAGCAACGTGGTGTTCTTTTTTGCCTGCCAGTCTTCAGATTCGATTTCGGCGACAAGCTGCTCAAAACAATCTTGCAGAAATTCAACTTCGGCGGCGGTGCCTTGCGCATCCAGCGCGACCCCTTCCAACCCTAGTTCGCTTCGGCCCAACGTTGCAGGAACCTCACCCTCAACAACTACAGACTTACCAGAAGGATCAGGGTCAACAAATTCAACTTCGATCTGTTTGCCGTCGCTGCGCACAAACAGGAATTGATCGCCCGCCGGAAACTGATGATTGACGATGGTTATCGCCAGCGACGACAGCAGGTAACGTTCGATGGCGCGCTTCAATGGCCGCGCGCCCAGGTCGTGCGTGAAGCCTTTGTCCAACAAAAACTCAATCGCCGAATCGTCCCATTCGACAGCCCAATCGCGATTGCGCAGCCCGCGCCGCTGCAACACATCGTTCAATTCTTTCTTCAACAGATCGCGCATCGTTGCGCGGCTCAGTGGGCGGAAGACAACGACGCGATCCAGGCGGTTGACGAATTCGCGGCGGAAGGTGTTGGCGATGGTTCGTTCGACCATTGCCAGGCTGAAGCCCTGCGCGTCGTGATTGAATCCAACGCTGGAACCGTGCGGAATCGCCGCGCCCAGGTTGCTGGTCATGATGATGATTGAATGGCGGAAGTCCGCCGTGTTGCCACGCCGGTCAGTCAATCGCCCATCGTCAAAAACCTGTAGAAACAAATCCCAAACGCTCGGATCGGCTTTCTCAAATTCGTCCAGCAGGATGACCGAAAACGGCTGGCGGCGGATTTGATTGACCAGCGCAGTCTGGCCGCTGTTTTCTTCAAACTCGCCGATGATGCGGCTCAGACCGTTCGGCCCTTGCAGCTCGCTCATATCCACGCGCAACATTCGCTCTTCGGAACCGAACAGGAATTTGGCTAGCGTTTTGGCAATCTCGGTCTTCCCTGTTCCCGTCGGCCCGGCAAAAAGGAAAACTCCCTGCGGGCGCTTCGGGTCGGTGACACCGGCTTTGATCATCGCCACGCGTTCGACCAGACAATCAATTGCTTCAGGCTGGCCCAGCACGCGCCGCTGAAAATATTCGCGCAGGGCAGGCAAATCCAGGCCGTGTCGGTCGTCAAGAATACTGATCGGCAGCCCGGTCAGTTGCGCCAGCGTCACCAGCAGGTCATCAAGTGTAATACGCACTTGAGCGTCAGGCCCATTCTGTTTGATCGCAATCATTCGCCGCCGCGTCAGCGACATCAATTGCAACAGATTGCCCGGCGATGCCTTTTCGCCCAGAAACTGTTTGGACAGTTGAAACGCTTCGTGGAGCGTCTGGTCACTGATCACCTTCTCTTCACTGTGAGACAAGATGCCATCTTGTCTCACAACTTCGCTGTAATGCGCCACCCACTGTTCGGCCAGCGCCAGCGTCTTGTCGTCGTTCAGGGAATTGACGCGCACGGTTTCCATCGCTGTGCGCAATCGTGGTTTGGCTTGCAGCAATCGTTCGTAGGCTGCCGGTTGCGTTTCGCCCAGCAACACGATCTCGCCGCTTTCGATGTATGAAAAGATGTGATCGAGCACGCCCGCCTGGCTGTGACGATGCTGCCCAGCCCACAGCAAGTCTTGAAAGTTCGGCACGAACCACAGCGTCTTGCGATGTTTGCTGAGTTGTTTGAGCAGCGTCTGAACTCGGCCTTCCAATTCGCCGTAATAAATCTGCCCGGCCATCAATTCAACGGCGCTCGCTTCGAAGATCATCCAGCCCTGCTGCTGCAAGCGCCCAGCCAGCGCGCGCGTCATCGCCGTTTTGCCAACTCCGGTTTCGCCCACCAGCAAGACCGAACGTGGCGTGCGTTTGTGCAGCGCCGATTCAATCGCCACAACCTGTTCATTCAAATATTCGTGTTCGATCAGCAATTCGGCATCGCGCTCTTCCTCTTTGCCCCAGATGCGCCCGATGCCGCGCAAGAAATGCGACAGCCGATACTGCTGCACCTGCTCCAGCATGCTGCCTGTCAGTGATTCGCCAATCTCGCGCAGCGCGTTCTCTAAATTTTCAACCTCGTCTTCTTCCTGCAAGCGTTCCAGCCCATCGGTGCCACTGCTAAATGCTGCCGTTTCGCCCGCAGCCACACGGCCTTCGATAAATTCGCGCAGGATTTGAATCGCGCTGGGCACGCGCCAGTTCAGGTTGACACGCGACAGAACAGCCCCAATCAATGGCCGACTGGTATGTTTGTTCAGCGCGCGGAAGGTGAAATAAAGCGGCCAATACCCCAGGTTGCCGAGCATGTTCATCGTCGGTTCGTAAACGTCCTGCTCAATGGATTCCGCCGTGCGGCGCGACAAGGCTTCAAATGCCAGGCAGCAGATGACCGTGTTCGTCCCCGCGGTGTAACTGAACAGGTCGCTGGTCGAATACGAACTGCTCAGCAACAATTGCACGCCGCGTTCGAAATCCGGGTTCGTCAGCATATCTTTCGGATGCGCGCTCTGGTCAAAGTAACTTTGCAATGCTTCCGCAATTTTATACAGGTCGGCACTGCCCTGCGGTTCGCCAGCAGGAGCTGGCTCAGCATTGGGTGAAAGAGGCAAAGGCGATAGGGTGCCAGCTTTCGCCGTCTGGCGCTCAACCCAAATTCTGAGCACGACGAATCCGAACAGTACGCCGATCAATAGAGCCAATAAGCAAAGTGTAAATGTCATCATGGCTAAGGGGAGAAGTGATCAAGTTTGAAGTTAAGACTCTCGCAAATAATCCTGGGAGCGCAGTCCTTCCAGGCTGCGTAGCGTGGCAGGCGCGCCCTTTCTTTTCCGAGCAGTCTTCCTCACAAGTCCCGCAGCCTGGAAGGACTGCGCTCCCAGGGCCGTAGTAGTTACTTGAAGCTATCGCAAAAGAAATTCGTTCCCGGTTCTCGAAACCCGGCCTTCGTCCTGGAGCTTTTCCAGCGCGGCCAGCACGGACAGTTCCGCCAGTGGATGCGCAGCCTCCGGCACATCGGTGTAAACAGCCTTGACGATTTGCGCAGCAGTTGAAGCGCCGCCCGCCATCACATTGACGATCATGTCTTCGCGGGCTTGCCGGTGCGCAATGTACTCTTCGACTTTGGCGCGGGCGTCGGCAATGACAGGGCCGTGACCGGGCATCAGCGCCGTCAGTTTCGGCAACGCCAGATACCGACGCAGCGAATCCAGATAGGCTTTCATATTGCCTTCAGGCGGCGCGATGACCACCGTGCCAAAACCAACCACGCAATCGCCTGTCACCAGCGTGCCAGTACGCTCTTCGTAAAAGCTTAAGTGTCCCCGCGCATGTCCCGGCGTCCACAGCGCGCGCAATCGCCAGACGATTCCGGTCGCGGCTTCCTTCAGTTCAATCACTTCATCGTCTTCGATTAAACGATCCACGCGGACTTCGCCTTGAATTGCTTCGGCGGTCAGCCGGTGCGCGGCAATGGGCAGATTGAATTTGTTCGCCAGATGCATGACGCCGCCGATGTGGTCAGGGTGCAAATGCGTGATGATGATTTCCCGCATCTGGCGGCCTTGCGCGATTAATCGTTCGATCACTTCATCCAGCACGGCCTGTTCATCAGGGTATGGCGAGCCGGGATCAATCACGACCATCTGATCGCCGCCGATCAGATAACAGTTGGTGTGAGTCGCCGGAGGAATGGTCGGCGTGCGCAACGCACACAGGTAAAAACCGTAGCGCATTTCGACGCGTCGCTCCCAATGATCACGGTCGTGTTGCGAAACGTTGTGCAGTCGCGCGGCAAAATCGTGCGCCCCTTCGGCCAGCGCCTGCAGCGCCGTGGTGATCGGCGTGACGATCAGACATTCACCGTCAATCCATTTCTGCAAAGCTTCGGGCGGGCGCAGCCATTCGCCCGATTCCAATTCGCCGGGAATAACTTCGGCCTCTTGCCTTTCGGGCAGCCAAGCCGAAAAGAACCGCGTGTCATAGCGTCTGGGCATGCTGGCAGGCGTCACCCAGCGCGGCGTTTCCACCAACAGCCCGGCATCCAACTGCAACCCTTCGCGTTCCAACAAGTCTTTGAATGTGATTTGATCCTCGCTAAATTCCTGGCGTAATTCGGCACAGCGTTCAATTGACAGCCGTTCGACTCCACGCGCGATCAGCACGCCCGTCTCTTCAAACACTTCGCGAATCGCCGCCACGCGCATCACGGCATCCGGCAGATTCCGGTCATTGAGGATCGGCACATCGGCATCACCCGCATCAAGCTGACCGCCTGGGAAGGCGTGATAGCTGGCCATAAACCTGAGCGTCCGCGCGCGCTTCACCCAGAAGACCTTCGGATCATCGGGATCGCGCAGCAGAATCATCGCCGCCGCGTCTTTTGGGACGACGGGTGGTATCACGGGAGTCGTGGCCGTTGAATTCATCGTTATGTCCTGAACCGGAATGCGTTGAATGCGAATCGGCGGGCAGCTTAATCAATTTTCTTTGGGCTGGCAAAGCAGCATTACAAGCTGCTAAACACTATCTGAGTGGGTCAAACACGTGTCAGAAAATTTTCCAGGACGAAAAGTTTGCGCAAGCGAAAAGGCAGAGGGCTTTCGACCAACGCTATCGCTTTCAAGTTTTCCATTCCCGAGACAAACCACGGATCACGCACAGCAGGAACAAGTCGAAGCCATTGCAGCGGTTCAATCTTCAACTCCGCGCACAATTGTTCGGCGGTCGCCGCCAGCAACGCATCTATGCGTTCATCACTCAACGTAAATGGCTCAGCGATCATTTGCGGATCGCGGTAGTAACGAAAGTCGTCCACGAAATCCATCAAATGAAGTGCCCAATTTCGCGGGTCGTCATTGATCTGTTGTTTGACTTGTTTCAGCGTCAGCATCGTTCTTTTCCGTTGACTCAAATAACTCTTCGACAAAAAATTGCGTGGCCGGTTTGATCTGTTGTCGCGGATAGTATTTTTCCAGAATCGCCAGCACCTCATCCGCCGTTTGCAGTTTCAGCAACTCAATCAAAAACACGATGTCGTCTTTGTCCGAAGTATCCACGCGCGCTGCCAGCGTTTTCATCGCCAGCAAATAATCCGGCTCCGGCACGTAAACTTTTAACGCGGGAAAGTCGAACAGGACGCGTTGCGGATGCTCGACGACGAAGCCTTTGACCGCGTCGTTCAACCAATCATCGCGCAAACCGTGCGCTTGCGCTACACGCGCCGCAGCCGCGCGCATTTGACTGGTTGGCTGAAAGACCGCGTCCACATCCTTGGTGCTTGGACGCGCTTGATATACCAGACACATCACCGCGCCACCGTAGAGGCAAATCTCGCCTTTGACGCCCAGGAAGTTTAGTTCGTCGTTCAAGGCCTCAAGATATTTTTCAATCTCTTGCGTAGTCATACAGGCCAAGATTACGTCAGCACTGCCCGTTGCACCAACTCCTGTAACACCGAGCCACGCTCTGATGCTTCGACCAGCCGCCGCAAGTCTTTGCCGTCAATCGG
This sequence comes from Blastocatellia bacterium, assembly GCA_038211695.1. GTDB lineage: Bacteria > Acidobacteriota > Blastocatellia > RBC074 > RBC074 > RBC074. Next base: position 17,070 of record JBBQVH010000071.1, read on the forward strand.
CACCACGCGCAAAGGGAATTTGCTTTCGCGCAGTTGCTCCTGATGAAAGGTTTCGGCGAAGCGTTCGGTGCAGATTCCTCGATTCGTTGTTTGTAGACGCCAATCAGTTACTCCACACGTTCCGGCGAGGCTGGCGGCGCGGTTGGTGGTTGAGCGGAGTTATTGATCGTGACTTGGGCACTGTCGCCAGTGATGAGGATTAAATTTTCGGCATTGCGGCCAATGGCAAGATTTCTGTCGCCCGACTGGCTGACATTCACGGCTGAGCTTGGCCGTTGATGGCTGGGCGGTGCGGATTCAACTGGTTGTTTCTGTCTCTTTCATCGTGCTTCCCGGCGAAGGCATTGGGGATTGCTGGCGGCGGGATTATGCCTGCGACTGAAGGACAAAAGTCTTCCGGGCATAACAGCGATTCCAGTTGTAGCCACCACCGTTTGCCAATCGTTACCCTCGTTGCCGGAGCGCAAACACAGCAGCCGCGCTCCGGCAACGATCACACTTTACTCAAACTCACTACCTCAACGCTGAGCGACTCAACCTTGATTGCGGACAACGTAATGTTTTTCCGGTGTCGGGTAACCGGCAGCGCCAAACGTTTCGCGGATCAGTTTGTTGGTGTCGAAATAGACTTGCCAGTAATGATCCGTGTGGCAAGACGGTCGCACGCACAGCACCGGCCCGGACAGGTTGAAATCCAGAATCTCCACGTCCGGCAAGGGTTCGGCGACGACGTTGGGAATTTTGCCAAGCTCCGCTTTCAATCGTTTGATGGCGTCGTTGTGGTCCACCGAATGATTGAGCTGCGCAACCAGATCAACGCGGCGGTACGGATTGGCCGAATAGTTCTGAATGTTATCGGCCAACACTTTGTTGTTGCCGACAAAAGTCTGCACGTTGTCGGGCGTCAGAATGGTCGTCACAAACAGGCCGATCTCTTTGACCGTGCCGGTGACGCCTCCGCCAGTGATGAAGTCACCGACCTTGTAGGGCCGCAGGACAACCAGAAACGCGCCAGCGGCAAAATTCGTCAGCAAGCCTCCCCAGGCCGCGCCAATGGCCAGTCCCGCGCCCGCCAGCAAGGCCGCGAAGCTGGTCGTTTCAACCCCGAAATAACCGAGGATGGCAATGACCAAGGCAATATTCAGCGTGACCGAAATAATGTTGTCCAGATAACGTTGAATCGTCGCGTCAACGTGCTGGGCATTCAGCGCGCGATGCATCAGCTTGATGACAAAGCCGATCAGCCAGCGGCCAATCAGATACAACACAATGGCTGCCAGAATCTTCAGTCCCACATTGGTGGCGGTGTTGGTGACATTCTGCAAGATTTGATTCATATCCATGGGTGATCTCCTGATGAAGTTGGAAACAGATTTTCTTCAGCCCGCAGACAAACTGACGCGCAGGTCTGCCGGACAATCTTTGCGGCCTCAGCGGCCAAAGCCAGCGTGTTACCGCTGAACTGAGATTTGAATTATGCGTGTGGGTGCGTGGAATGTGGCGTATACCGAAAAAGAAGCAAAGCATTTAAGCAGGCAAGCAGGCAGGCCATTGCGACAGATCATTTCAGCCACTTCAACTCAATAACTACGCGGTCGCGCGAATCGAAATAGCCGAAGACGTTCGTCCGCCGTCCACCCAGAAAATCCGCGCCGATGCTGGCGCTCCAGTGATCGCCGAGTGTTTTGGTCAACTTTGGGCGAATCATATACTGCTGTTGGTTGAGGCCTGTCAGGACGAAAACCTCTGGCCTGAAGGTTTCGCGAAAGAAGCTGGTGCGAAAGTAGAGCGAGAGAAGATGATTGTTGCGCGGGAAGAGCAAGCGGCTTTGCGGCGCGTTCACCGACTGAAAGAAGTATTGGCCGCTGATCCACAGCCAGGTCTTCGCAGACCAATCCAGCCCGGTGACGCTGGAAAACTGGCCGAACTTTTCAAAGCCTGTCCTGACTGGATTGGCATTTTGCACTGGTGACACGGCCGCAGGTTTATTGCGGTTCCAACCGGCTTCCATGCGCAAGACGACCGAGCCGAAGTTAGTAGCAGCCGTTCCGCCGAAGACTTCTTTGCGATCGAACTTTGGTTTGAAGATCAAGGTCAGCGGCAATGTGGATTCAATGCCGCGCAAATAACTGGTCGGCGTGTCTTCCCAGCCGTAAAAGTAGTTGGCCGTCAGGTCCCATTTGCCAACGCTGCGGCTGTAACGCACGCCGCCTTGGGATGCTTTCAGTTGATAGCCCGGACGTTGTATCGGATCAACGCGCGTTTTGAACGGCGGCAAATTACTCTGCGCCGCGCCGATCAAATCCAGCCCGAAGCTGCTGCCCAACCCAAACTCATTCTCCGCGCCCGGCAATCTTGAGGGCGCAAAGTATGGAACCCAGATCAACTGCAACGAGCTTTTGCCAGCTTTCCCCAGCGGCATATCCGCGCGCGCCAGCCACAGTGGGCGGCGCGAATCCAAAAAGTCTTCCAGAATGAATTCGCGATAGTCCAGCGGATTGATCACATCCAGCACGCGCAAACCATCTGCCTGCCCCCAAACCACTTGCTGCAAGCCGAGCTTCAGATCAACCTTTTTGATCTTGCCGTCCAGCAGGACTTGGCGCGGATCAATCCAAACCGGCCTGGGCCAAACCGATTTCGGATAGCCCAATCGTTCAACCGGATCGTAATGCGCGCGCGCTTCCAGCGTCAGCCGCCAGTCATCGCTGATCTTCAAGATTCCTTTAGCGTCCAAGAACGTGCGCGACATTTGCAGCACGCGCGGCTCTTCAGTGCGAAAGCCCGTGCGATTGCGGATTGAAAATGACCATTGCCAGCGCGAAGGTTTTTCAGTTGGCTGTGTTTGATCTTGTGCGGGCGGTGGGTCTTGGCTTTCGGGCTGCTGAGCGGAAGAAGAAAACGAGAGAAAACAAAGCACCAGAATAATAACTGGCCACTTCGCCAAATCTGGCTCACCGCAGAGGCGCAGAGAAAGCAGAGCCAACGCAGAGTCTTTTTCTCCGCGCTTCCTCCGCACTCTCTGCGCCTCTGCGGTGAAGTGAAACCTTCTCAACCTCATCATCTCATTCTCACTCAAGCCGCAATCTCAACTACCTTCTTCTCTCTCGTCAGATAAAACGCCACCAGCATTCCGGCCAACGCCAGGGCGGCAATCATCATCCCCTGCGTCAAACTCACCGGCAGATAGATGATCAACACTCCAACCAGCATGACGAGCGAAGCGATCAACTTGTCACCGATGTTCTTCTCTTTGAAAATCAGCCAGCCCAGCAGGACGACCAGAATGATGCCCGCGCGTTTGATGCTGATGGTGTAAACAACGGCGATGTAGTTGTGCGATGACAATTGAAAGATCAACGCCACAGCTTCCAGCGCTCCGGCCAGCACTGCCCAGTAGGGAACCGAGCGAATAACTTTGCCCGCATCCGCTCGACGCATCAGCAGCAGCAACGTAAACAGAACGCACATCCCCGCCCCGAAAGCCGCCGCCTGAACAAATGCATCCGTCATTCGCACCAGTCGCGCATCAATCGGGTTGGTAATCGCGTTGATGATGGCAACCAGCAGCATGTAAAAACAGCCGCGCTCGCGCCAGACGGCCTTGATCGGTTCCAGCACCCCGCGCGAAAACAGCACGCGATGCATCGCAATCGAACCGATAAAGATCAACACGACGCCGACCAGCTTTTCCGGCGCTGTCTGTTCGCCATTGACGATCCTGCCGGTCAGAATCAAAAAGACCGGCGTGAATGAAATGTACGGCATGCACAGCGAAATCGGCGTGACCTGGATTGCGCGAAAATAGAGCAAAGTCGAAACCGCCACCAACAGGACTTCGATGGAAAGATAGACCAGGTAGGTCGGCATCGGCCCAAATTGCAGGCTGGCGATGCCAAACAAATTGCCACCGTCGTTGCGGAAGTGCGGCGTCATTCCCATCATTGCGCGCCCGCCCAGCGCCAGCAGAAACGTGATGGCGGCAAAAAGTCTGATCCAAAAAGTCGAGGCAAACAGTTCGTGATGATCCACGACTTTTTTGGCCGAAATGTCTTTGATGACATTGCTGATCGAAGTTGCGCCTGCCATCAGCAGGCCGACAGTCGAAAGGGTTTGAGCCATGCTTGGTTATTGAATCCTTGTTGAATGAATTTTTGTTTGCCGAAATGCGGCGCATCTTACGGCAATTTGCTCTGTCTGCCCAGCCTGCGATTTGCGTCGCGGGAATGCTCCGCTATACTGCGCGCCGCTTTTATTTCCAAAACAATCATCAACAATTGCAGACGGGCGTTCGCCTGTACTGATGGGAGAACCTTGTGACCACACCAGCAATTCGCACCACTGTCGTCGGCTCTTACCCCGTCCCCGAATGGCTGATCGCATTGCCCAGCCAGCAGGCATTGATTGACGCGACCAGAGTCGTCTTCAAGATTCAGGAACTGGCAGGGATTGATGTCGTCGTTGACGGCGAACTTTACCGTTGGGACGTCAATCATCCCGACACGAACGGAATGATCGAATATTTCATTCGCCCGATGGACGGCATTCGTTCGCGCGTCACGCGCAGCGATGTCGAAGAGTTCCGGCGGCTGGAAGGAATGGGCTTCCGCGCCGCGCCCGCCGGCGTGGTTGAAGGGGTGATTGGCGAAGGGACATTGAGCTTGGGCGAAGATTACCGCCGCGCCCGCGCCTGCACCACGCACCCAATGAAGTTCACGCTGACCGGGCCGCACATGCTTTCAAAAACGCTGATGGATCATCACTACGGCAACTTGCCCGATCTGGCGATGGCCGTCGGGCAGGCGCTGGCGAATCAAGTCCGCGAAATTGACAGCGAAGTCATTCAGATTGACGAAGCCAACATCACCGGCCACGCCGACGAAGCCGAATGGGCCGCCGCCGCCATCAACGTTGTGTTGGACGCCGCGACCCGGGCCAAAGAGAAAGGCGTTCATATGTGCTTCGGCAATTACGGCGGCCAATCAATCCAGCGCGGCACGTGGCAAAAGCTGATCGGTTTTATCAACCTGCTGCACTGCGATCACGTGTTGCTGGAGATGGCCTTTCGCGGTTACGACGAATTGCAGTGCTTCAAAGACGAACTCGACCCGCGCATCGGCATTGGCCTGGGCGTCGTTGACATCAAGGTCAACACCGTCGAAACGCCGGAAGAGGTCGCGCGCCGGATTGAAACCGCAACAAAGATTGTCGGCGATGGCCGCATCACCTGGGTCAATCCCGATTGCGGTTTCTGGATGAACAAGCGCTCGATTGCGGATCGTAAGATTGCGGCGCTGGTCGCGGGGCGCGATCTGTTTCTGGGTAAAAGCTAGGTATAGTCCGATGTGGCAACGGCCACCCAAACCAGATTGGCAGACGCAGGACAGGCTCTAGTGCAGCCCCCGACGGGCCGGGAGCGCACTAGAGCCTGTCTTACTTTGATTGTTCAGGTTTAGAAGTTGATCCTGACGACAAACTGAATCAGCCGCCCGCCCGGATCATTAGTCGTTGACGTGTCCTGATAAGCCCACGTGTTCTGGACTTGCCCGAAACCGCCCGCGGCAAAGTTGGTGATCGCAGCCGTATCAGCCGCTGCCGTGCCGCCGATCAAAAAATTGGTGCTGTTGAAGGCATTCAGGAATTCGGCGCGGAATTCGAAGTTGGCCCGTTCCCTGATCTTGATGCGTTTGATGACGCTCAGATCGAACCGGGTGAAATGCGGCCCCTCAACGACCAGGCGCGAAAAGCCGCAGCCGCCTGTGAAGCCTTGCAGGCAGCCGTTGCTATTGGCCGGGGCGATGTAGCGACCGGTTGGCGCGCCCTGCGAGCCGTATCCGGTTGGGCTGGTCACGTCCACGTTGAAGGCGCGCTGCGTGTTGAGAATTACATCCGCCGGCAAAAAGGTAATAACCTTGTTCTCGCCTTTGCGCACGGCGATCAGGCTTTGCAACTCACCCTTCGTCATCCCGACAAGCCGGACGTTGCCGAAGTTGAGGGGGCGACCGCTTTGAATGCGGCCTGTGCCGTGGAATTCCCAGCCGCCGATGACGCGATCAACCACGACGTTCGCATTCGAGCCGAAGGCGTGGCCGCGTCCGAACGGCAGTTCGTAAATCCAGTTGACTTTGAAAGCGTGGCGCAAATCCTGCGGCGCGCGGAAGCGTTCCAGCTTCTCATTTTCAGGCCGCAAGGTGAGCGGCTGGTTGAGGCCGTTGGAACTGGCGGCGAAGAAGTTCGAGAGCGATTTCGAGAAAGTGTAGTTGGTCTGGATGAGCAGGCCGTGCGCCAGGCGGCGGCGCAATTCGATCTGAAGCGCGTCGTACCAGGTGTTCACGTCATTCGTCGTCAGCGAAACGCCAGCGGGCGCGCCCGCGCCGATGCTGCCGAATATCAAGTCGGGGTTGACGACGAAGAAATTGCGCGGCAGCCCCGCCTTTACCGCGTTGGCCAGGAAGTTCTGGTTGAGCGTGTTGGCCAGGGTGATGGGAGCGGCGTTGTTCGGGCTAAGCGTGGCCAGCCGCGCCGCGCTGCGGAATTGCGATGAAGTGTAAAGCGCCGCGTTCCCAGCCTGCGCGGCGGGAGTGCCGCCAAGGAAACCCAGCATCAGCGGCAGTGGCGCGGTGCCAGTGTTCGCCCCGAAGTAAGCGAAGGTATTCCCGCGCCCGGCGGCCTGATTGGCGACCAGATTAGCCTGCGCCAGCTTGAACTCGTTGAGGAAGCCATTTTCGATGACGTTGGTTTCGTTCAGGCCGAAGCGCCGCCACAGGTCGCGCCCGCGCGTGCCGACGTATCGCGCCTCGAACACAGTGTCTTTGGTAATCTCGCGTTGGATGCCGAAGGTGAACGAATGGACTTTGCCCGTGTGCAGCTTCGGATCGAAGCCGAATACGGCGTCGAATCCGCCAGCCGCCACGGGGTAATTCGGCGTGGAAGCAATGGGGGGAGCGGCGAGCGCGGCGCGATTGCGGAAGAGCGTGCCGACCGGCAGATTGCCCGCATCCACGTCGAGCGAGGCGTCCAGAATGCCGCCCGGATTGTTCTGCAAGGGTGTGAGGATGTTGTCCAGGCCTTCACGGACGTAGGCCAGCGAGTAACCGCCGCGAATCACCGTCTGCCCGGCTTTGCCGCCGAGCTTGCCGAGCATCCCTAGAGGGCCGCCTTTGAAGTCGGGACTCCACGCCGCCCCGACGGACGGCGATAGGTTGTTGTAATCGGCGTCGTAAAGACTTTTGCCTTTGTCGAGCTGCACGAGTTGCGTCGGGCGGCCCGTCAGCGTGCCTGGCTTGAAAAGATTCCCTTCGCCCGAAATGCCGAACAAGCTGGCGTAGGAGGCTTTGGCGAAGTCGGAGTTCTGCGCCAGCACGGGCAGTTGCGGCTCCCAGCGCAGCCCAGCGTTGACGGTCAGGTTCTGGCGCAAGCGCCACGCATCCTGAGTGAAGAAAGCGAACTGCTTCTGATTGAAGCGCGTCACCTGAGGCCCCAGGAAACCATACTTGCCGTTGTTCAGGTAGGCTTCCTGATTGACCGTTTGCACGCGGCCCGTCAGCACGGCATAAAGCTGCGCCGCCAGTGCCTGATCCGCCGCCGAAGAGCCGGGCAGATTCGTCGTATTGAAGATGGCCTGCGCCGGGTCATCGCCGCCAACGCCGAACAGCACGTTCGGAATCAGCCGGTTGTTCGCTTCCTGAAAAGATTTGACCAGGCTGTAATTGCCGCCGAAAACCAGCGAATGCGAGCCGCGCACCCAGGTCATGCTGTCCGAGAAGTTGAAGTTCGGCGTGTTGCGGCGGCTGTTGCCATTGGTCACCGTCGCGTTGGTCAGGCCGATGCGCAGCGCGGGATTGGGCACGGCGGCCACATTTTGCAGCCCGAAGTCGAGATCAAAGCCGCCTTGATTTGCGAACTGCGCCGGGCTGACCTGCGGGAAGAAGAGCGAGATGCCACCGAGCATCGAGAAGCGCGCTTCGTTGACCAGCGTGGGCGAAAGCGTCGAACGCAGCGCCGTCGCGTTCGACCAACGAAGCGAGTTCTGCCCGCCGAAATTCGGAAAGCCCGGAAATGCCGGGTCAGTGTTGTTCAGGAAGTCCACGGCCTTGCCGCCGAACTTCTGGTAATTCCACGTGTTCTCAATCGAATGCTTCTTTGTCAGATTGACATCGAAGCGCACCGCGGTGAAGTAACGATTCTGCCCGCCGGGACTGATGAAACTGAAGTCCTGGAAGTTGGGCGAATTGGGCACTGCGAAAAGCGCGCCTTTGCCGGTTGTGGCTTGAATGTCGTCGAGCAGTTTCTGCACAGTCGGATCGAAAGTCGAAGTCAGCCCGTTGGCCGCGGCCAATTGCAACAGATTCACACTGCGCGTGCCGTAGCGGAACGTGCCAGTTAGCACGTCGGGAGTGAGGATGCGCCGCGTGCGCAGTTGCTGTTCTGGCAAGCGGAATTCTTCGTAGTTGACGAAGAAGAACGCGCGATCTTTGCCGTTGAAAACCTTGGGAATCGAGATCGGCCCGCCGAATCGCCCGCCGTATTGATTGAGCAGCACGCGCGCGCGCGGCAACCCGGCGAGGTTGTTGAAATAGAAGTTTGAGTTGAGCACCGGATTGCGATGGTATTCGTAAAGGCTGCCGGTGTAATCGTTCGTGCCGCGGCGCGTGACGAATTTGATCTGCACCGCGCCGTCGCCTGAAGTGTCTGCGCCGGGCGTGGCGGTCGAAACCGTCACCTCTTCGACAGCGTCAATGCGCGGGCGAATGAAGGTGAAGAAACCGTCGCTGGATGAAATCAGATTGTCCTGCACGTCCACGCCGTCCAGCGTGATGTTGATCGCGCCTTTGGGCAGGCCGTTGATGGTTGAGGTGCGCGGGCGTCCGGTGGTTTGCACGCCGGGCAGCAGCGTCACCAAATCAAGGCCGTCGCGCGATGCCTGAGGTTGTTCGATGATCTGGCGTCCGGTGATTGTTTGGCCGACTGTGGCCGATTGCGTTTGCAATAGCTCAGCGCTTTCGCCAACCACGGTGATGCTTTCGCTGGCCTGGCCGACTTCCAACGCGACGTTGATGCTTGAAACCTTGCCGACATCCACCTTGGCATCTTTGATGATCGCCTGTTTGAAGCCCGCCGCCGTGATGGCCAGGGTATAGACTCCTGTTCCGAGCGACGGCACATTGAAAGTTCCACCGCCCGAAGTCACTGTTGTGAATTGCTGGCCGGTGTCGTTGTTTTTGACCAGGATGCTGGCATTTGCGACTACCGCCCCTGATTGATCGGCCACAGTCCCGGCAATTGAACCCGTTGAACCGCCCTGTGCGTTTGCGGCCACATTGCTGAAGACAAGCAGGATGCCCAGATAAAGCATCTTTCTGATGAGATTCATTGCGTTCCTCCTGAAAAGTAAAAGTTATCAAGTGCCTGCCGTCTGACAGGCGGACTTCCGCAGACTTGGCCGATGAGTGGCAGCGTTTGCTCCACATCTCGGCCAACCCGTAGTCTTCAAATGTCCCAGCAAGGTGCGATAAGCCGGTTTGTAGTTGCTGCCCTTCAGCCGCCGGTAACCAAGTTTGAGAAGCAACAATTTATCGGGCAGATCATTGAGATTTGAGTTTGCGAGCTTACGCTTACTATTCGCTGCTCAGCATCGCCAGTTTATTGAATTCAAGAATGAGAGTTGTCAGGGCTAAGTGGAGGCACTGTAAAAAAATGTGAAAGACGTGAAAGAGTTGTCAAATCACGAAAACAAGTTTTGATAAATGGCAGCTTCACACCTATTTTGAAATGGATGTATTTCCGGAAGATCAACAACTTTCTCAAACAGCAGTGGCTGTGGGTAGCGGCAGTCACCATTTCATTGCCGCTGCTGATCATCTTGATCGTGCAGTACCAGTCGCTGCGCAAGCTGGAACAAACGCTGCCGGCTTACCGGCGAGAGAGCCTGCATGAATGTTTGAGCACGGTCGTCCGGGAAGTAGAGAAGGTGTACAGCGATAACACTGCCCGAGTGCTCGCTGTCTCTGCCGACTCCATTGCGGGCCAGGAAAGCGGGGTCATTGAAAGCAATTCGGAAAGAACTCGCGTGCTTGCGCGCCTTGCGGAACATTTCAGGCGCCAGGAGTTCAGAGGCGCGAAACGCTTCTTCGTTGCGCTGGCGACCGAGCTTGAAGGGACCAGCCGTAATGAAGTGCTATTTTACAACCCGGTCAGCCAGGACATGGAAATTGACCCGCAAGCCCCTGAGCTGCGCCCGATCAATGTAGCCTGCGCGCCTTATATGATTTACATCAGATCGCGATCGGTCGTGCAACCATCGCCGGTCGGGATTGATCGCGATTCAGATCACCCACTGATCGTCAAACCACTGCTTGACGAAGAGCAGAGGATTGTTGCGATCGTCGGACTGACGTTGGATCAGGAATGGTTCCGGAATGAAGTCCTTCCCAACGCTTTGGCCAGCGTACTGCCCAGGTTTTTCCCTGCCGAATATCGGAACGCCGACGTTACCTTGCGCCTGTTACAAAAAGACCTGGTCTATACCAGTCAGCCGGGTGGGACGTTCAAGCCGGAGGGCGATTTCAAATCCGAGGGGAATCCGAAGCCGGAAACGGCGACACGATTTATGCCCTTCTTTCAGTGGTATGCGCTCGGACTGCGGATGCGCCATCTGAGCGTTGAGCAATGGGCGCGGCGCAGCTTTGTGATTAACCTGACGCTCTCGCTGGTCATGACGCTGGCGCTGGCCGGCGGGCTGCTGCTGGGGTTGCGCGCCGCCGCGCGCGAGGCGAGGCTTTCGCGGATGAAGACGGATTTCGTCGCCAACGTTTCCCACGAATTCCGCACGCCGTTGGCGACCATTCAAGTGCTGGCTGAAATCATGAAGCTGGGACGCGTGAAGCAATGGGACAAGGTGCGCGAGTATGGCGAGTCCATCTCTTCTCAAAGCCAGCGATTGACGCAACTGATCAACAATATTCTGGACTTTTCGCGCATCGAATCAGGGCGGCAGGGCTACCAGTTCGAACTTACCGACATCACCGAAGTGGTCAATGGAGCGCTGGAGGTTTGCGCGGGACAGATCAAACAAAGCGGCCACAGAATCGAAGTCGAATTGCCGGAACAATCGCTCCCAATGGTGCGGCTTGACACAAGCGCACTGACGTTGGCGTTGACGAACCTTCTGGACAACGCGATCAAGTATTCCGGCGATTCCAAACAGATCACCCTGCGGCTGGCGCAGGACGTGGACGCGATTGCCATCAGCGTGATTGATCACGGCTCTGGCATTCCGCGCGATGAACAAGAGAAGATCTTCGAGAAGTTTTACCGGATCAGCACCGGGATGGTGCATGACGTGAAAGGCACAGGGTTAGGGCTGTCCATTGTCAAACACATCGTCGAAGCGCATCGAGGGAAAGTCTCTGTCGAAAGCGCGCCAGGGCGTGGCAGCGCCTTCGCGATCCGTTTGCCGGTTGCGAAGCAAAATGACGATGTCAGGCAAAGCCATTAGCAGGCAAGCAGGCACAGTCAGGCACGGTCAGGGAAGACGCGCTCAAAGACGGAGGAACAGCTATGCGTAAAATTTTAATCGTTGAAGACGACCAGTTCATGGCATTCGCTTTACGCGAAGGCATGGAGACGGAGGGCTTTGCGGCGGAAATCGCAGTGGATGGCCCGGCGGGGCTGCGGGCTGCGAGGGAAAAAGATTTCGACATCGTTATCCTTGACGTGATGCTGCCAGGGTTGAGCGGCTTTGACGTCTGCCGCCAGCTCCGCGGCACGGATCGTTCCGTGCCGGTCATTATGCTCACCGCGCGCAGCCTGGAGATTGACAAGGTGCAGGGGCTGAAAATCGGCGCGGACGATTACCTGACCAAACCTTTCAGCTTGATGGAGCTGATTGCCCGCATCGAAGCGGTGTTGCGCCGCACTGCCAAACTCAATGAGTCAATAGATGAGTATCGATTTGATGACGTCTCACTCAATTTCAAAAGGTTCGAGGCAAGCAAAGGCGGGGTCGAACTGAACCTTTCGCCGCGCGAATTCGGAGTCCTGAAATTCCTGATTGAGCACCGCGGCGAAGTCATCAGCCGCGATCAATTGCTCAACAACGTCTGGTCTTATAACAGTTTTCCCTCGACCCGCACGGTGGACACACACATTGCCAAGCTGCGGCAGAAGATTGAGCAGACCCCCAACACTCCGAAATATCTCATCACCATCCACGGCGTCGGCTATAAGTTCATCGGCTGATCCGAAGACAGCCTGCTTGATGGCTGCCTTGACGACATTCTCAGCCCTGCCGTTCGCCATCAACGCCACGTCCACTTCGCCGCGCCCGATCAAATTGCGGGGAACTTGCAGGTTGGCCTGATCCAGTCCCGCAAAATCGCTTTTGCGGATCGCAGGATCGCTGCGCTGGTAGAACTGTTTCTGGGGCGCACTTAGGCGTGTGCTAAAATCGCGGCGGCAACAAGGAGATTCTTATGACCGATCAAGAACTAAAAGACTTAGTGGCTGAATTAAGCCGCTCCGTCGTCGAACTCAGAAAATCGCAGCAGGAGACCGACCGGCAAATCAAGCAAACCGGTAAACAACTGGGCGAGTTAGGCAACAAGTTTGGTAGCTTTACCGAAGGGATGGCTTTGCCTTCGATGGAAAAAATCCTACGCAAACAGTTTGGGATCAACGATATTTCTCCGCGCCGCAAAGCTTTTCATAATGGCCACTCGCTGGAAATAGATGTTTTCGCTTATGACCGCACCGGCCAAAAGAAGGAAGTTTATCTGATGGAGATCAAAAGCCGACTGACTGACGGCGCCATCAAGCAGATGGAAAACACCATCGCTGAATTTCCCAAATTCTTCCGGGATCTGGCCGACCACAAAATTTACGGAATCATCGCCGCCGTGGACATTCCTGACAACCTACGTGCGGAAGTCCTGAAAAAGGGTTTTTACCTTGCCCACATTAGTGATGAAACTTTCAAGCTGGCCGTCCCGCGCGGATTTAAGCCGAAAGCGTTTGGCCCAGCAGCAGAACGGAACGGTCATCCCAACGGCCACGTCAAAACCAAAAAGAAGAAACCCAACAGCAAATAATCATCCGCAGGAGAAAATTTCATGCGCCCTTCTTTCCCTCATCTCACGATCCTGCTTCTCGCCTTCTTCATCACTGCATCAATCAACACATCCGGGCAAGCTCAAACTCTCAAAAGCGAATACCTGAACTGGATCAAGATCGCTGCCGATGCAGGCTGGGCCGATTATCAACCCAGCATCGAACGCTGGAAGAAAGCCCCGAATCATCATGAACTTTGGGGCTACGATTCGCCCGGCGGGCCAATCTATCTGGCCGACCTGCTTGGCTATTTGTATCAGGAAACCAAAGACCGCACTTACGCCGAAAAGGCGCGCGACATTCTGGCGACCTATGGCGATCTAAGCGCCACCTATCCCGCAGAGTTTGCCGCCAAACGGGCTGAATATTCAGACGGCGTTCCGGCCATCTCGAATTTTTTCATTATGCCGCCGTATTCGCGCGCTTACATGCGCATCCGCGAAAGCGGCGTGGTGGATGCCAAAACCAAAGAGAAGATCGAACGCGATCTGGCCTTCAGCCTGGATTTCGTTTTCCGCTTTCCCGAATGGGGCGCGCACAACCGCGCTATGCTGCGGGCAGAGAGTTTGTATTACGGCGCAGTCGCGCTGGCCAACCATCCGCGCGCGGCAAAATGGAAGCAGTTGGCCGAAACGCTGGCCAGCGACAGCCTGAAACAGTGGGAGATTGAAGACGCCACCGGCTACCACGGCATCTGGCTCTATTCCGTGTTTTCCTACGCCGACATCAGCAAACGTGATGATGTGCTGCAATCGCCGATGGTGCATTACTACCTGGACTATTTTGCGCAGTTGCTGACGCCACACGGAAATCTGGCAGACTTCGGCGATGCGCATTGGAATGGCGGTTGGGAACGCTTCGTGCCGGTTTACGAAAAGGCCGCGACACTTTTCCGCAATCCGCAATACAAGTATGTCGCCGAACAATTGACTAAACGCGCATTGGAACGTGTCAGCAGAGATTCCAAACAGCCTGAGCTGGCCAAGGTCAATATCGGCGCGGGTGTCGGCTCTGCCTTTACCGATGCGATGCGCTGGGCGGACGACTCAATTAAACCGCAAGCTCCCGCCAACGGCAGCCAGGACGTGCTGGAAGATTTGATCGGCAAGAAGATTGTCTTTCGCAACGGCTGGCAGGGCGACAGCACATTCATGATGTTGAACTATCGCGATGAAGGCGACGGTGGCAGGCTGGGGCGCGACTTTTTGCGGCAGACGCTGTCGGTCGAAGAAGAGAAAATGACGCACGGCCACGCTGACGAAAATTCAATCTCTTTGTTGATGAGCGGCGGTTCGGTCTTGCTGCACGATGGCGGTTACCGGCCCGATTTGCCGAGCGGTCAGTACGGGGCTTGGCGAGCCGATTACTTTCACAACCGCATCGTCGCGCGCAAAGACAAACGCGATAAGAGTCAGGACATTTATGAATTCCTGCGCGGTTCGGGCAATTACCGTCACGTTCGCACACAGAAAATTGACTTCCTGAATTTCAAAGATGTTGACGTCAGCCGGACGCGGGTGATTGACGACGAACTAGGTTACGAATGGGATCGCGTGGTGACGTGGGTCAAAGAGAAAAACTTCTTTGTTGTCGTGGATGGCATACGGGTCACGCGCCCGGACTATTTCACCTTCACCAATCTGTGGCACACCCGGCAGGCAGCCAAGCTGGGCGGGCAGGCTGGTGGGCAAAGCTACGAGACTTCGATTGACAAAATTGGCGCTGACACGCTGCCGGCGAACAAATCGTTATTGATTCACTTCCCCGAAAACTCATTCGGCAAACAGATCGGAACGTTCCCAATTTCGCGCCACTTTCAGGACGAAACGGCAATCTATCAAACCATCTCGAACCTATATAAAGCCGGCGACATCGAAACCTTCGTCACCATCCTGATCCCTCATAACAAAGATGAGGATGCGCGAAACAGACCTCAGCAGTTCCAATTGCTGGACGTAGACAAATCCGGCCAGGCCGTTGGGCTGGAAATCAAAGACGGCAATGAAACCGCCGTCATCTGCATCAAGCTCGATCTGGAAATGGATTTAGCCCGTGAACAAGTAGGCCCGCGCTATCAGTACAAATTGGGCAAAGTGAAGTACGGCGATTTCGAAACCGACGCGGCGTATCTGTTCGCCAAAATCATAGGCGGCGAAGTGAACTATTCCGCCGCCACGATGAGCAAGGTTGCCTACCGCAACCAGACGCTGATGGAAGCAAAGCCAAACACCTTCGGACTGCAACTGGACGGCGCGCCGGCCAGAACCGGCTTTCCGAAATGGCGATTTTGGGAAGACACGATCCGGCTGAAATAAGGCTGACCCATCGCCTCGATTTCCCTGAATCCTCACTGTCTAAGATCATCTTTTGATCTGACAATTGATGCTTGACTCTTCTGGCGGCAGGCACTACCCTGCCCGCCATTCAAGACAAACAAAGACAGGACAAGCAACACAAGCAGAGCCTATCTAAATTTTAAGCTAGCTGGCGGGGCTGATCGGCAGTAAATCTTAAAGCAACCGTTACAAGCTGCGGCCTTCCTTCCGGTCGCCGCATGTCCAAAACAAAATAAAAACCAACGAGGTGATGTAATGAAGACTATTTACCAGGCAGTCTCCCTTTTCTGTCTGCTTATCTTCGTCAGTGGAGTTGCGCTTGCGCAAGCAGCCAGTGGCTCCATGACAGGAACGATCACAGATTCCAACGGTGCTGCTGTTGGAAAAGCCAAAGTTGTAGCCACCCACGTCCCATCAGGGCGCGATTTCACAACCACAACCACCAGCGAAGGTTTGTATTCGCTGCCATCGCTGGAAGTTGGTCCTTACAAAGTGGTGGTCGAAGCGCAGGGCTTCAAAAAACTGACGCTGACTGGAATTGTTATTGCACTCGGCGTCCGGTCAGTCGCCGATGCAAAGCTGGAAACCGGAAACATTTCCGATACGGTGACAGTGACCGCCGACGGCCCGCAATTGCAATCAACGACAACTGAAATCGGCGTCAGCTTTTCGCCGAAACTGTTTGTGGATGCGCCGATCTTCGCTGGCGGCATTCGCAACCCGGAAGCTTTCATCGGCTTTCAACCGGGCGTGACCAATGGCGCTGGCGCTGAAGGCGGTATTTCCGGTGGCCAACGCCGCTCAAAAGAAATCCTGATTGACGGCGCGAATGCCACGAACCCTGAATCGGGCGGCGTCGCCTTCAACGGGTTGCCCTCGGTTGAATCGCTGGGCGAATTCCGCCTCATCAACAACACCTTTGCGGCTGAATATGGCCGCACTGGCGGCGGCATCGAATCCTTCGTGACGAAATCCGGCGGACGCGATTTCCATGGCAACATCTTTGACTTTCACACGTCGAGCGCGCTCAACGCCGCTTCCTGGGCGACCAAGGCAACACCATTGGGCGCAGGCGTCGTCGCTCGCAAAATCCCATCGCACGGCAATACGTATGGCGGCGCGATCAGCGGCCCAATCTATCTGCCGAAGAAAATCTTTGGCCCGATTGGCGGATACAACGAATCCAAAAACAAATCGTTTTTCCTCTTCACGAGCGAAGATTATCGCCGTGTTGACCTTTCAACCAGCTTCCGCAGTTTGCCGACGACGAAAATGCGGACGGGTGATTTCTCCGAATTACTGCCAGGGCGTGTGATTTATGATCCGCTGACGGGACTGCCCTTCGCAGGCAACATCATTCCGCAAAACCGGTTCAGCAATGTTTCCAGAAACATTCTGCCGTTGATTCCAGCCACGAATACGGCTGGCTTGCTCAACAATTATCTGGCCAACATTCAGACCCAGACGCGCCAGAATTCGTGGAGCATCAAGATCAATCACAGCATTACTGATAAACACCTGATCAATTTCTTTTACACCCCGCAAGATTTGGGCGCCATCCAAACCGGCCCTTTGCCGCAACCTTTACAAGGCGCAGGTACAACGTCCTATTCGGGCGGCAAGCCAATCTTTGCGCGCTTCAATTACGATTACATCATTACGCCGACACTCAATTTGCACCTGACGTATGGCATCACGAAACTGCGCCAGATTTTCGACAACGATCAGGTCGGTCAAGGCTGGCCGCAAAAGCTCGGCTTGAAAGGCGTTTCGGAAGGCGACACGAACTCGTTCCCGGTCATTACGTTTTCGGATGGTTACACGAATTACGCCGACACGAATGGGAACAAAACCAGAGGCACGCAATACAACTTCACCGATCACGTGCGCGGCGATGTGAGTTGGACGCGGGGCAATTTCAATTGGAAGTTCGGCGCTGACCATCGCTGGATGCGCACCACTGGCAAACTGCTTTCGACCGGTGGCTTTGACGATGCCGGAGTGCAAGGCGTATTCGCTTTCACTCCCAACCAAACGGCTAGCACCGCAAACGTGTCCGGTTCGGGCAATTCGTTTGCCAGCTTCCTGCTTGGTTTGGTGGACAATGCTTCGCGCACGTTCAACGCCAGCGCCATCTCGGCGAAATTCGGCTACAACGCTTGGTACGCGCAAACAGATTGGCGCATCCGCCCGAACATCACGATCAATCTTGGCCTGCGTTATGAACTTCCGCTGGCGCGTTCGACCAGCCCGACGGGATTCACTTCGTTTGATCCAACCATCACTGATCCGCGTTCAGGCCTGAAGGGAGCGACAGCCTACCTCGGCGATTGCAATGGCTGCATCAACAAGTCGCGCTTTGCCGACACCGATTACAGCAGCATCGGGCCGCGACTGGGGCTGGCCTGGTCGGTTAACCAGAAAACTGTCGTTCGACTCGGTTATGGCATTTACTACGCGGCGGGCAACGGCCTGACGGGCGGCTTCTGCCTGCGTTGCGCAAACGGATATTCCACAACCGCCGGTTTGTCGCGGGTGGGAACGACTGGCGCAGCCTTGAATTGGGATAACGGCTTTGTTCCGCCTTCTACCTTCCTGGCACCGCCGGTGGTCAATCCATCGGTCAGCAACGCGGCGGATGACATCTATTACATCTCGCCGAATTCGGGCCAAGCGCCGCGCTTCCAAAACTACAGCGTCAGCATCCAGCGCGAACTGCCCTGGAAGCTCGTTGGCGAAGTGGCTTACATCGGCATGCGTGGTACGCGCGTTTCGTCGAGTCATGCGCCGCTCAACCAGCTTGATCCGAAGTTTTATGCTTTGGGCGCATTGCTCAATCAACGGATTGACGCGCCTGAAGTCGTGGCGGCGGGGTACAAATCCCCCTATGCCAACTTCATTGCCGATTGGGGCGCTGGGGCGACGTTGGCACGCTCGTTGCGCCCATTCCCGCAAATCAACGGCCCGGTCAACAACCTTTACAATCCCATTGGGCATTCGTGGTATGACTCTTTGCAGCTCAAACTGGATCGCCGATTCGGTTGGGTCACGCTCGAAGCCAACTACACGCGCTCGAAGTCTTTGACCGACGCTTCGGGAACGCAAACAGGCGGCGATGCAACGAACCGTAATCCAAAAACCGACCGTCCGTATGACCCGCGGGCGATTGAATTGAACAAGAGCCTGCAATATACCGACTATCCGAACATCGCCAACGTCGTGGCTGTGATTGATATGCCCTTTGGCAAAGGCCAAAAGTTTCTGAGCGGCAACGGCGTGGTTGACAAGTTTGTCGGTGGCTGGACGATCAGCTTTACTGGCAGCTATTCCAATGGCGCACTGGTTTTGCTCAATGCGCCTTACACCTATCCGCAATGGGGCTTTGAGTATGGCCGCAAACGCGTCAACCTGACCGGCAAGCCGATTCGCACGAACATCAGTCGCCAAGACCTTGATCCGCGCGATTTGACCAAACGGTGGTGGACGACCGACTTCTTCTCGATCCCAGGCACGTTTGAATTGGGCAGCGCACCGATTTACATCAATGAATTGCGTGATCCCAACCTCTATAGCGAGAGCATGGGCTTCATTAAGCGCACGCGCATCACCGAGACGGTCAACATCGAGTTGCGTGGCGAGTTCTTCAACATCTTCAACCGCACGAACTTTGGCATCGGCGGCACTCCGATTCGCCCGAACGTGACGGATACCAACCCGACCACGGGCCGCTTCGGCGTCGCCGCTGGTCCGCGCTCTGGCCCACGCACGGGTCAGCTTGCGCTGAAGATTAACTTCTAAGCAGACCGACTGTTGTAACTTAAAAAGGCTGACGCAAACGTCAGCCTTTTTGTTTTGCCTTTCTCCTGACAAACAAAGACCTCGCGATTACAATTGCCGCACTCAGCAAGAACCAGATTTGTAACGGAGGAGAAAACGATGGCAACACCGCAAGCTCGATTATTTATTTCGCCGGAAGAATATCTGCAGCGAGAACGCGAAGCCGAAGAACGGCACGAATACGACAATGGCCGCATTTGCGCGATGGCGGGCGAGAGCTTGAGCCACAGCCGCATCTGTATCAATGCCGCCGGCGAAGCGCGCGCAGGTTTGAAGGCTAAATCCTGCGAACCCCTCTCGCCGAATATGAAGGTCTGCATCAACACCGCAGGCAAGTTTTATTACCCCGACTTATCCATCGTCTGCGGCGAGCCGCGCTTTCACGACCGCGAGCGCGACGCGCTACTTAACCCCACAGTCGTGGTTGAAGTCATCTCGCCTTCATCCGAAAAGCGCGACCGCACGACGAAGTTTTTCGCTTACGAGCAAATCGAATCTTTGACTGACTACTTGCTCGTTTCGCAAGACAGACCATTGGTTGAACACTTTGCGCGGCAGCCCGGCGGTCAGTGGCTCTACACCGCTTACAAAGATTTGTCCGACACCATCTATTTATCTTCGATTGATTGCCGCCTGCCGCTGGCTCAGTTGTACGACCGCGTCCAGTTTCCGCCGGAAGAGGAACTTCAATCCGATCCACCGCCAAACGAAGGAGAATGATTATGCCCACTGCCCTAATCCGTGTGCTCTACGTGCTCGCGGCGACTTTCGTCATCAGTTTGCTTTTCATTCCGCCGATTCAACCTTTTAACGCTTTCCCATCCGCATCCGCAAAAGCTTCTGAACGCCGCCTGCTTTACGTGGCCACGCCCGGCATTCGAAATTATCTGGAATTTGGCGGGCACGGTTTGCTGGTCTTCGACATTGACGACGGCCATCGCTTCATCAAACGCATCCCGACTTCTGGCTTTGACGCGAAGCATGCGCCGCTCAACGTCAAAGGCATCGTCGCCAATGCAAAGACCAATCGCGTCTACATCAGCACAACCGAAACGCTCGAGTGCATTGACCTTCTGACGGAAAAAATTCTGTGGGAGAAACCATATGAAGGCGGCACTGATCGAATGGCCATCACGCCCGACGGCAAAGTGATCTATCTGCCTTCGCTGGAAAAAGACCACTGGCATGTGGTGGACGCGATGACCGGCGATGTTATTAAAAAGCTTGTGCCCAAATCCGGTTCGCACAACACGGCCATTGGCTTGGACGGTAAATGGGCTTATCTGGCGGGGCTGAAATCGCCGCTGCTTTCAATGGCCGACACCAGCAAACACGAAATCACCAAAACGGTTGGCCCGTTCAGCAACGTCATTCGCCCGTTCACCATCAACGGCGCGCAGACCTTGGCCTATGTCAACGTGAATGACCTGCTTGGGTTTGAAATCGGCGACATCCGCACTGGCAAGATGCTATACCGCGTTGAAGTCACGGGTTTTGAAAAAGGCCCCGTTAAACGTCACGGTTGCCCTTCGCACGGCGTAGGTCTGACGCCGGATGAAAAAGAAGTTTGGATTTCAGATGGCCACAATCAGCAAGTCCACATCTTCGACAACACGATCATGCCTCCGAAGCAAATGACCAGCATCGCCGTGCGCGAACAGCCCGGTTGGGTAACCTTCAGCCTGGACGGCAAGTACGGCTACCCGTCCACCGGCGAAATCGTGGAGGTCAAAACCCACAAGATCATCACCGCGCTGAAAGACGAAAAAGGCGGCCAGGTTCACAGCGAAAAGATGCTGGAAATTGACTTCAAAGACGGCAAGCCCGTGCGCACAGGCGATCAGTTCGGGCTGGGACGAAAAACGAAGTAGAGCATGGAGTTCAGGCTTCAGCCTGCGGTTTGTAGAACAGGCTTCAGCCTGTTTGCCGCGCGCAAGACAGCCTGAAGGCTGCATTACGAACTTGCAGGCTGAAGCCTGAACTCCATGCTGTTTCGTGCCATTTTTGACCGCCGCAATCATTGCGGCATATGCTACCCGTGCGATGATTACCAAAAAGCAAATCAAAGAACTGTGCGATCAAATCGTCCGCGAGTTTCAACCGGAGAAGATCATCCTGTTCGGCTCGCACGCCTATGGCACACCGACGCCGGATTCGGACGTTGATCTGTTGGTAGTGATGCCATACGAAGGCGAGTACCGGAAGCAGTTGATTAAGATGGTTACCAAGGTTGGAACTTACCTGCCATTGGATTTGCTCTTACGCACGCCGAGGGAAATCAACGAGCGTTTGGAATTAGGCGATTTCTTTATCAGGGAAATTACCGAACGAGGGAAGGTGATGTATGACGCCACTCATTCAGGAATGGGTTGATAAGGCGGAAGAGGATTGGAACGCCGCGCAGATTTTGTACCGCGCACGTAAACATCCCGGTTATAACGCCGCTTGCTTCCACGCTCAGCAATGTGCCGAGAAATATCTGAAAGCCCGTTTGCAAGAAGCCAACACTTCTTTCAGCAGAACTCATAATCTGATTCTTTTGCATAATCTGGTGTCTCCGGTCGAACCTGGCTGGAATGTCATGGTTGCTGATCTGGCCGTCTTGAACTCATATTCGGTTGATCTTCGTTACCCGGGAATGGCTGTGACGAAAGCAGACGCCGGAGATGCAATAAAACGCTGCCGATTTATCCGTAATTTGGTTCGTCAATCTTTTAGCCTGTCAATTTGAATCCTGCCTTTATCATGAACAAAACTAGAACTGTTTTGCTTGTCCTGCTTCTGGCTATTTCCGGCTGTTCAGCCAAAAAGAGCGCCGAGCAGCGCGCTTATACACCACAAGAATCGTTAGCATTGATGCATTTGAGCGAGGATTTCAATGCCGACGTCTTCCTGGCCGAACCGCAGGTGATGTCTCCGGTCGAGATGGTGTTTGACGAAGACGGGCGCATCTACGTCGCTGAGATGTTGGATTATCCGGATGATCCGCCGCCGGGCAAACCTGTGCGTTCCCGCATCAAGCTGCTGGAAGACGCCGATGGCGATGGCAAGTATGAAAAGGTCACTGTCTTTGCCGATCAGGTTTTGCAGGTCAGCGGACTGCAACCGTGGAAAGGCGGGCTGATCGTAACCAGCGCGCCGGACATTCTGTGGATGAAAGACACGGATGGCGACGGCAAGGCCGATGTGCGGCAGGTGTTTTACACGGGCTTCCCAAAGGTCAACCCCGAAGCGCGCATCACCAATCCTCGTTACAGCATTGATAACTGGATATACACGTCGAACAACGGGCGCGATGGGCGCATCACTTCGCCTATGCCTTTGCGCGGCGAAGTAGACAAAAGATTGCCGCAACCGCCGGTGCTGGTGCGCGGCACGGACTTTCGATTTCATCCAATTCGTGATGTGGCCGAACCCAGCGCAGGCGTGGCGCAATTCGGCTTGACCTTCGACGACTGGGGCAACGAGTTCATTACGGAAAACACCACGCACCTTCGCCACGTCATTCTGCCGATGCACTACGTCGCGCGCGCGCCGCTGCTGGAAGTGCCCGCCTACGCCCTGAACATTTACGAAGACGGCAAAGTGCCAGCGCAAATCTTTCCGCTGACTGGTGCGCAGGAATGGCGCAAACAGCGCACGGCGCTTCGCCAGCAACGATACGACGAACAAGGATTGAACCGCGTTGAACGCGTCGGAGGTTATTTCAGCGGCGCAAGCGGCGGCACTGTCTACAACGGCGATGCCTGGCCAGCGGAATATCGCGGCAGCATCTTCACCGGCGAAGTCAGCGCCAACCTGATTCACCGCGACACGATCACGCCCAACGGCGTGACGTTCAAAGCCGCGCGCGCCAAAGAGGCCGTTGAATTTTTAGCATCCGAAGACCAATGGTTCCGCCCTTGTAACTTCGCCAACGCGCCGGATGGCAATCTGTATTTCATGGACGTGTATCGGATGTTCATTGAAACGCCCGAATCCATTCCTGAAGAGATCAAGAAGGGCATGGATTTTTACGCAGGCGACACGATGGGCCGCATCTACAAACTAACGGCCAAGATCCCACGAACCAAACGCGACCTGAAACCCAAGCTCGGCTCGGCCAGTACCGAAGATCTAGTCAAGAATTTAGAGAACGAAAACGGCTGGCATCGTCTGACCGCGCAGCGGCTGATCGTCGAACGACAGGACAAGACGGCCATTCCCTTCTTGAAGCAATTGTTTGAACAGACACAATCGCCGCTGGGCAAGATTCACGCGCTGTGGACGCTGGAAGGATTATCGGCGCTGGAAGAGTCCTTAGTGTTAGAGGCGCTGATTGATTCGCATCCGCGCGTGCGCCAACACGCCATACGATTGGCAGAAACATTTCTGCCCAAATCACAAAACATAAAGAATACTCTGCTGAGTATGTTGGACGAGGAATACGGCATGAAGTCGGCAGTCTGGCAAATTGGCACGACGATACGAGACAACAATGCAGACGCTCGCATTCAGTTCCAACTCGCGCTGACGCTTGGCCAGATTAAAGATGTTCGCGCACTTGAAGCCCTGGCCGGCTTAGCGATGAAGCATGCCGATAATCAGTGGTTCCGGCTGGCGGTCTTGAGTTCGGTCAATGATTCGGCTTCGCAGTTCTTCGCCTTGCTGCGCAAAAAGAGTCCGCAGTTCGACAACGAGCCTTTGTTCGCGCAGCTCTCGGCCTTGATTGGTGGCAAACACGATGTGAAAGAACTGGCTGAATTGCTGAAGCTGATTCCTCCCTTGAGTAAGCCGGAAAGCGCGCTGGCAGGATTAAGCAAGGGGCTGAAGTTGGCCGATGTCAAAAACCTGCGTGTCGCCAATGCTGAAACTGTTCTGTCTTCCCTGCTCGCCAGCAACAACGAAACGCTGCAAAAAGCGGCTTGGGAAACGGCGCGTTTTTTTGAATTAAAAGGCTTGATGCAGAAAGCGCTGACCGACGCTCAGAACGCCAGCCTGCCCGTTAAAACCCGCGTGACAGCGATTCGCGCTTTGCGTGGCGGGCAGTTCGCAATCGCTTCGCCAGTGCTGCAAATATTTCTGGCCGATCAGAATGTGCCTGAACTGCAAGCCGCTGCCGTTGAATCGCTAGCCGCGTTTGACGATGCCAGCATTGCGCCCAATCTGATCGCCCAATGGCAGAAGTTTTCGCCAGAGATTCGCCAGAAGGTATTGACCGCACTGCTCAGCGAGCGCGAGCGGATGAAAGTTTTGCTGAAGGCACTGGAAGAGGGCCGCATCGAACGAACGATGGCCGATCCGGCGATGCAGGCGAAACTTTACGACCATCCCGACAAAGACGTGGTCAATCGTGCCCGCCAGTTTTTCAAACAGGAATCCGATGAACGCACCGCTGTCGTTGCCAGCTATAACGACGCATTGAAGCTGACCGGCGATGTCATCAAAGGCCGCGACCTGTTCGCGACCACCTGCGCCAAATGCCATATTCCACAAGCCGGACGCCCGCGCGTCGGCGCTGATCTGTCCGGCATCAACAACAAGACGAAAGAAGAACTGCTCAATTCGATCCTGAATCCCAGCGCCGCCATCGAAGCCCGCTTCGTCAATTACATCGTGACGACCAAAGATGGCCGTATCGAAGACGGCATACTGGCCAACGAAACTCCCGGCGCAGTCACCCTGCGCAATGCCGACCGTGACGTAACCATCCTGCGCCGGAACATCGTCGAAATTCGCGCTTCGGCAATTTCGCTGATGCCGGAAGGCTACGAACGGAGTTTTAGCCAACAGCAGATCGCCGACATCATCGCGTACCTGCGCGGCGGGCTGTAGGTCCAAACCACGAAAGACACAAAACACACGAAAAGTTGCCAGAAGAAATGAGGGTTGGCTTTTATTTCTCACCTCGTCAGCTTATCGGCGACTGCAACACTGAAGAGAAGCGGTGGGCGCTACGCAGAATATTCCCTCAGCTTTGTTCTTCTTCTTTCTCCGTGTTCGTGTGTTTCGTGTGTTTCGTGGTTCTTATCAAATGAGGGTTGGCTTTTATTTCTCACCTCGTCAGCTTATCGGCGACTGCAAC
>JBBQVH010000072.1:0-41649 GCA_038211695.1 Blastocatellia bacterium
GCCAAGCTCATGTCTGAATAAGCAGACAGCGGATCCCGGATCCACTTTGGCATCCGCACGCCTGGTTTGGCCGCCGTAGGTGAGCGTCACCGAAATGGGAATGCCTTCTTCATCGTCCTTGTAATGGTGCTCTTCGGCAAAGGTGAGTTGCTTCATAAATTTCAGATGCCAATGTACGGTAGATCGTCGGGTGAAGGTATGCGAAGGACAAGCGGCAGCGTTGCGCCATCGGCGTCAACGGCGTCCCAAACTTCTTCCTCGACGGGGCTGGCCGCAACCAACCGGTCGCCGTCCAGCGCCACCCACTGTCCCGGATATTCGTGTTTGTGTTCCGTGACCCACTGCCTTTCGCGCTTGTCATCGGGCATCGGCTTAGGCGGCACTCGTTTGTCGAGCGGAGGTTTGGTTTTGTTGGTTTGGTTTTGTTGCCTGGTCAGCAACTGATCCAACCGTGTGCGTTCGGTTGACGGCAATTGCTCAATCAAGATCAAGATATTTTCGGCGGTCAGTGTAGACATGGTGGTTCTCCTTTTGGTGCGGGCATTATACCTTCGGCAGGTGGATGGCGCGAGATTTCGCGCGACGCCGGGCGTTGGGAATTGGCCAAAAAAAAGGCAGAGGCCGCGCGGCTTCTGCCCTGAAAGATGAACTGAAAAGGAGAGTGTCTATCTGGTCGGCAATAATTCAGCAATGATTTGGTCAGCTTGAAGAAGTCAGCTTTTGGGTCACGCCCAGCTTTTGGGTCGCACTATGATGTGAGACGGGCAATCCGCCGTACGTGGGGCGCATCGTCAATTCGATGCCCAGTGAACGCAAATCGGTAATGAAGTGCCGGACTTCGGCCAGCGCGAATTCTTTGAATTGCTCTTCGGTGTCGAACTGTTCGCGCAGGTGCATCAGAAATCTCATCAATTCGCCTGGACTGTTGCTACTGGGACTGATCATCGCTTTGTACTCCTTGTTTTCGAGCCGGTGGCTGGTTGAACGTTGTTCAACCAGCCACCGGCCACCAGCCACGAATCACTTCCCGCTACACGTTAGAACAGGAATAACATTTCGCGGTACTTCGGCAGCGGCCACAAGCCGTCTTCAATCACCAACTCCAGCTTGTCGCAGGCTTCGCGCACCACAACCATCGCGTCCGACACGCCGTAAGCCAGCGCGGAAGCCTTTTTATCCAAGTCGTCGGTTTCGGCCTTTTCGACAGCGGCATCAAGCGCCGACAGTGAAGCCATCAGATCGCCGATCAATTGCGCGAAGCCTTCAACATCGGCCAGTTGCGCCGACACCAGCTTCTTGTTCACGCCGACAGCGGTCAGCGCCGCAACCGAACCGGCGACGTTGGCCTGATGTTTGAACGCCGCGGGCAGAACCATCGTCGTCGCCAACTCTTTCAAGGAAGCGATCTCGATCTCAAGGTCTTTGATATAGCGTTCGACCTCCAGATGGTAGCGCGATTCCAGTTCCTCTCCGGTGTGGACGTTCGCCTTGGCGAACAGGTCTTTTGCCTGTTGGGTTTTCAACTGCACCAGCGATTCGGGCGTTTTGTGCAGGTTGGGCAAACCGCGCTTTTCGGCCTCGACCACCCATTCTTCCGAATAGTTGTTGCCTTCGAATCGAATCGCTTTGGTTTCGGTGACGTACTCTTTGACGACTTCAATGACGGCTTTGTCGAAATCTCCAGACTTTTTGATCTTCGCTTCCAGACGGTCGGCAATGTCGGCCAGCGCTTCGCCGACGGCTGCGTTCAAGGTCGCCATCGGTGTGGCGGGTGAAGCGGACGAGGCGACGGCGCGGAACTCGAATTTGTTGCCGGTGAATGCAAACGGCGACGTGCGGTTGCGGTCGGTATTGTCTTTGGCAATTTCGGGCAGCTTCGAAATTCCCAGATTGATGACCTGCGATTCGGTCGTCGCGCCTTTCAGTTCGCCCGCTTCGATGGCGTCCAGCACTTTGGTCAGCGCGCCGCCCAGGAACGCTGAGATGATCGCCGGCGGAGCTTCGTTCGCGCCCAGTCGGTGATCGTTGCCGGAACCCGCGATGGCCGCACGCAGCAGCGTCGAATGCGTGTAAACGCCCTTCAGGGTGGCCATCAGCATGACCAGGAACTGCAGGTTCTCGGACGGCGTTGCGCCAGGCTCAAGCAAGTTTTCGCCGTCTGACGTAGCCATTGACCAGTTGTTGTGTTTGCCGCTGCCGTTGATTCCGGCAAACGGTTTTTCGTGAACCAGGAACGCCAGATTATGACGTTTCGCCACGCGGCGCAGAATCTCCATCGTCAATTGGTTGTGATCGGTGGCGACGCTGACCAGTTCAAACAGCGGCGCGCTTTCATACTGCGCGGGCGCGACTTCGTTGTGACGCGTCTTGACCGGCACGCCAAGTTTGAACAGTTCGTGTTCGGCTTCCTGCATAAAAGCCAGGATGCGCGCTTTGATGGCGCCGAAGTATTGATCTTCAAGCTGCTGGCCTTTCGGCGAAGGAGCGCCGATCAAAGTGCGGCCAGTGGCCTGTAAATCCGGGCGTAGCGCATAAAACGCTTCGTCAATCAGGAAGTACTCCTGTTCCGGCCCCAGCGTGGCTTCAACGTGCGTTGGCGATTTGCCGAAAAGTTTCAACACGCGCATTGCGTTTGCGCTCAGGTATTCAACCGAGCGCAGCAGCGGCGTCTTTTTATCCAATGCCTGGCCGTGGTAGGAGATGAACGCGGACGGAATGCAAAGCGTCTTGCCGTTCGGGCCTTCCATAATGAAGATCGGGCTGGACGGATCCCAGATCGTATAACCGCGCGCTTCGAACGTGGCGCGCATGCCGCCCGATGGGAAGCTGGACGCGTCAGGCTCGCTCTGGACTAACTGTGCTGCTGAGAATCGCTCAATCGCCTGGCCGTCGCCGTCAATCGTCAAAAAGGTGTCGTGCTTTTCCGCCGTGATGCCTGTGTTGGGCTGAAACCAGTGAGTGTAATGCGTGCAGCCATTTTCCAGCGCCCATTCTTTGACGGCGTGCGCAACGGCGGGAGCGATGCTCTGATCCAGCTTGTGTCCGCCCTGCATGGTTTTCGACAACGATTTGAAGATGTCTTTTGGAAGTTTGGCTGCCATCACTTTCGCGCTGAATGTGTTGCAACCAAAATAGTCTGATGCTTTATTGCCGGTCTCGATAGTGCGGGGCGTGCGCCTGCTGGCTTCAGCAACCGCCCACAACCGCCCCTGATTTCCTGTGCTCATAGTTTCTCCCGAAGTTGAAATGGTTGGCGAACCCGGCATGATCCTAAACCCGGGGCCTAAGCCTTGAACCGGTGCCCGCCCGAATGTAATGCGATGAAATTTTCGATGGTTATGATTGGGTGCAAACCAACCTCGAACAATACTGTAGCAACTGGCTTGCCAATCAGAGAGGAAATTGACCGCCCGAACTAAATGATAGAAACCAATGGCGGAAGTCAGCACCGGCCTGTGTTTGAGGGGGAATTGCGGACTGCAAAAATGTCGCTTCCGTAGTAGCGGCTGACAAAAATGTCTGATCAATTATTCGAGACGAATCTCAGCTTTTGAAACGATCACAGTCAATCTCGTACTTCTTCACCTTGTAACCCAGAATCCGTTCCGTCGTGTCGAGCATGCGCGCGGCGCGGGCGCGGTTGCCGCGAGCGGTTTTCAAGGCGTCCTGAATCAATTCCTTCTCAAAGGCCCCGACGGATTGATCCAAGCTGACTTTGGTCACGGTGCCGGAGCCTTCAGCCGTTTGCAGCGTCGGCGGCAGGTGAAAGCCGTGGATGACGTTGCCGTCACAAACCAGTGTGGCGCGTTCGATGACGTTTTCCAGCTCGCGCACATTTCCCGGCCAGTGATAGCTCATCAGCATATCAATCGCCGGTGTCGAAATGCGTTTGATGCTCTTGCCTCCCTGCCGCCCATACTTTTCCAGGAAGTGATCGGCCAGCAGCAGGATGTCCGTTTTGCGCTCGCGCAG
The DNA here is from genome assembly GCA_038211695.1 of Blastocatellia bacterium. Lineage (GTDB taxonomy): Bacteria > Acidobacteriota > Blastocatellia > RBC074 > RBC074 > RBC074. Next base: position 3,973 of record JBBQVH010000072.1, read on the forward strand.
CAGAGGCATGTAGATCGAAAAGACATTCAGTCGGTAATACAAATCCGAACGAAAGCGGCCATCCTGCACGGCTTGTTCCAGTTCGACGTTGGTGGCGGCGATCATTCGCACATTGACCTTGATCGTTTCGGTTCCTCCAACGCGCTCGAATTCGCGCTCCTGCAGCACGCGCAGCAGTTTTACCTGCATGGCCGGCGACAGGTCGCCAATCTCGTCCAAAAACAGGGTTCCGCCTTCAGCCAGTTCGAAGCGCCCGCGTTTGCGGGCAATGGCACCGGTGAACGCGCCTTTTTCGTGGCCGAACAACTCGGCTTCGATCAACGATTCGGGCAATGCGGCGCAGTTCACTTTGATGAAGGGTTTGGCAGCGCGAGGGCTATTGTAATGAATGGCATGTGCGACCAATTCTTTGCCAGTGCCCGATTCGCCGCGAATCAGCACGGTGGTGTTGGTGTGGGCAACCTGCGCGACCTGTTCGTACACGTCGCGCATCTCTTTGCTGGTGCCGATGATGTTGCGGAAATCGTACTTCTGTTGAAGCTCGCGCTTGAGCAGCGCATTTTCATCCACCAGTTGCGCCTTTTCCTGCTCGACCATCTGCGCCAGCCGCAGACTTTGCGAAATCATCGAAGCGACAATGATCAGGTATTTGACCGATTCATCGTAATTGCGCGTCGGTTTGTACGGAGTAATGATCGAAAGCGCACCAATGGTTTTGCGGCGGTCTTTGATCGGCACGCAGATGAACGAGTCTTCCTGCCCGGGCGTGCCATGACGCGTGCGATTTAAAAACATCGGCTCTTTGCTGATCTGCGGGACAATAATCGGTTTGCCCGAGGAGACGACTTTGCCCGTAATGCCTTCGTCAATTTTGTAGCGCCCGCGCCTGCGTTCGCCCTCGCTCAACCCGAATGAGTATTGAATCGAAAGGGAGTTATTGGAGTCTTCAAGCAACGCGATCGCGCCGCGCCGCATGCCCACTTCCCGATCCAGAATTTCCAAAACCTTCTCGACCGCTTCACGAATGTTCAGCGTGGAGCCAAGGGCTTTGCTGACATCCAATAACGCCGAAAGTTTTTTGATCTGCGTAGACTCTTCCATAACCTCGACCACCATATTGTTTTACCTCTTGGTGACAAAAATGTTTGACATTGTGGCAAGAATAACATTTTTGTCGTCTGGGCTGAAAAGCCTTTTCCGCGCGTTCAGCATCAAAAGACGCCAATCGCTCAAATTTGCCAATGAAATACGCGATTCAACCAATAGACAGAACAAACCACTGAAGTTGAGATGCAAGTGCCGTACAAATCCCACACAATCCCACACAATTGTCTGCACACAACCATTTATCGTTTGTCAGGAGGAGTTCATGTCCGGAAATCTCAGATTCAGAAATCTGTTGTTATTGTCCATCTTGTGCTTGGTCTGTTTTGGCTTTGGCAAAATGACATTGGCCGATCAAGTGAAGTTGAAGAATGGCGACCGGTTGACCGGCGCGATCGTCAAATCCGATGGGAAGAGCCTGACGCTCAAGACAGAGTTGGCAGGCACGGTCACGATTGTCTGGGATGCCGTGGATCAGGTTACCACCGCGCAGCCGATCTATCTGGGCTTGAATGATGGCCAGACGGTCGTCGGCATGGTGGCGGGCGGCGCGGGGCAATACGATGTCGTCACCAAAGACGCGGGCAAGGTCACTGTTGCCAAGACAGCGATCAAGACCATTCGCAACGAAGACGAGCAGAAATCTTATTTGGCCGAAGTCGAGCGGATGCGCAACCCCAGGCTGCTGGATTTGTGAGTAGGGGCCTTCGACGCGGGCTACAGCCTGACGCGCGGTAATGCCGACACCAACACCTTCAACTTGGGCGCAACGGCGGTGCGCGCAACTCCGCGCGACAAGATCAGCCTGTATGCCACTGCCATCAAAGCCAATGCCCGCAGCAAAAGTGCCAGCCTGATCGAAGACACGGCCAATGCGATTCGCGGCGGCGGACGTTACGACCTGAATCTGACTTCGCGCTCGTTTGCGTTCGGCTTCAGCGATCTGGAGTTTGATGAATTTCAAAAGCTGGATTTGCGCATGGTGCTGGGCGGCGGCGCGGGTTGGCATGCGATCAAAAATGACCGGACGGTGTTCGACGTGTTCGGCGGCGGTGCGTACAACAAGGAGTATTTTTCGACCGGGTTGAAGCGCAGTAGCGGCGAGGCCCTGGCCGGCGAAGAGTTGTCGCACAAGCTGTCGGCGCGCTCGTTGTTGAAGCAGCGGCTGGTTGTCTTCCCGAATTTGAATCAGACGGGGGAGTACCGGATGAATTTTGATACTTCCATGGTGACCAGCCTGAATCGCTGGCTGATCTGGCAGGTGACTTTCAGCGACTGTTACCTGAGCAATCCCGTGCCGGGCGCAAAGAGCAATGATGTACTGCTGACGACCGGCATCCGGCTGACATTGGCGAAGTGATTGTTGAGTCAGGCTGCATTTCGAATCTCCGTTTAAGCATTGTCTCGCCAATACCCAACTCTTTGCTCCTCCGGCTTTTTTCAGACTGTGTAGTGATGGCACCTGCCTTATAACCTGAGTGAAGCGTCAAAGAGGTAATCCAAGTGGGGTTAGCCATTCCAGATAGCGGGGATCGGATTGCAGGCTTTCTAATTGCGGGTCGCGCAAATAAGAGATGAAGATAGAGTCATGGTTTTCATAGGCTTGCTGTAATGCGGCGAAGGCCTGGTCTTTGTCGCCCAGCCCAATCTGCACCAGCGCCATGGCGACCGGCGAAACGTATTCTCGTGCGGCGCGCTCCTGCAACTCGGCCAGAATCTTTTGCGCTTCACTGCGTTGGCCTGACAGAGCCGTCCTGCGTGTAATTCTTGGCCAGCCGTTGTTGCTCAGCACCGCTCAGCCGTGTCCGCAACTGTTCGGAGATTTCACGGGCGATTTCCTGCTGCACGATCAGCAGGTCGGCGAGTTTGCGATTGTATTGCTGTCCCCGGATGCGGTGTTGGTCGCGCGCATCGACCAGTTCGGCGCTGACCATCAATGCGTCGCCCTGTTGCCGCATACGCCCGGTCAAAACGGCGCGCATGTTGAGCGCCTTGCCGATGGCTTGCGGATCAACCGCCCTGTCTTTGTAACGCAGCACGGAACTGAGCAAGGTCACGCGCAAGCCAGAGAGTTGCGACAATCCGTTGATCAGGCTGTCGGCCAATCCGTCGGAGAGATATTCGCTGTTCGGATCGGCGCTGGCATTGACGAAAGGCAGCACGGCGATCGAGTCAATGGAATTCCCGGCTGCCCGAAATCGCGCCAACTGATGAAGGCCGCGATCAGCGCCAGCACGATCAGCTCGGCGCAGGCCGCAAGTTTATGCCGCTTGATTTCGTTGACGACGTATTCGGCGCTCGATGGCGTCCGCCCGGCGGCGCTCTTGCCGGTGTCGGAAATTGGGCTTGGCTGCACAGCCGTTGCGCCGCGCTCCGCCTTCCATTCCAAACTGTATTGCAGATCGCGCAGCAATTCGCCGGCGGTCTGATACCGGGTGTCGAGGTTCTTTTCGAGCGCCTGCGTGACGATCTGCTGTAACTCCGGGGAAGCCGTCGCGCCAAGCGCGGGCGGCGCGTCGCGCAAGATGGTGGCCATGACATCGCTCGGCGTGACGCCCCGGAATGGCGTCTCGCCGGAAATCATTTCGTGCAGCACGACACCCAGGCTGAAGAGGTCGCTGCGCGCATCCACCTCCTGCCCGCGCACCTGTTCCGGAGACATGTAGCTGATCGTACCCATCACCGTGCCCGGCGCTGTGCCCGTCGAGCGGGTCAGCCCGGACAACTCATCCGTGCGGCGCGCCTCGGTCAGTTTGGCCAGGCCGAAATCGAGCACCTTCACGTAACCGTCGGGCCGCAGCATGATGTTTTCCGGCTTGATGTCCCGATGCACCACGCCGGCCTGATGCGCCGCGGCCAGGGCGCTGACGATTTGGGCGACGATTTCCAGGACGGCGCTCAAGCGCAGCTTCTCGCTCTCCAAGCGGGCGCGCAGCGTCTGCCCTTCGACCAACTCCATCGCGATGAAGTGGCCGCATTCGGCCTGGCCGATGTCGAAGATCATCGCAATGTTGGGGTGGTTGAGCGCCGAAGCGGCATGCACCTCCTGCTCGAATCGGCGCACCCGCGCGCGGTCGTACGTGTAGCTGGCGGGCAAGACTTTGAGCGCCACTTTGCGATGCAGCCGCTGATCCCGGGCCAGATAAACTTCCCCCATCCCGCCTTTGCCCAACAGCGAAATGATTTCGTAATGATCCAGTTCCTGCCCGGCATTTAGAGCGGGCAGCGCGGGCTGAGCGACCTGTTTTGCTTCAAACACATCCGCCGCCAACTGCCGGGGTGGGGCTTCCAGAAAATCGCCAGCCGTGTCGCACGCAGCGAACATGGACTCGACTTCGCGGTGTAGTTCCGCATCCGCGCCGCAGGCTTCCAGCAGAAATGCAGGACGCCCCGCTGAGGGGTGCTCCAGCGCGTCTTCAAAAAGCTCCCTGACTTGTTGCCAACGTTGTGGGGACATAAAAGATTGCGGATTGCGGATTGCGGATTGCGGATTTTCACTGAACGACGCAATGAAGCATTGATAGATTCTCCAATCTCCAATCTCCAATCTCCAATCCGCAACCAATCGGCGACAGCACAGAGAGTAAGCCCGCCGCGCAGACGGGTCAATAATTCCTCCGGCCTGTCCGGCCTCAAACTCCCATGAAACTTATGGAACCCTCAAGAAAAATGTCAGGTGTGAGCCGATTTTTCTCCGCACTGCGCCATGAGATGCAGCGAGGCGCACAGACCTCGGAAATCTCGAACAAGGAGCACGCTGAATATGAAATACGCAACCACTCGTCAGACACTCGCACTCACTTTTGCCCTGCTGCTTACGGCGGTCATCGCCTTTGCGCAAGGCACTTCTTTCACGCATCAAGGCCGCTTGACCGACAACGGCGCGGCGGCCAATGGCGCTTACGATCTGCAATTCGCCTTGTTTGACGCGCTGAGCGCGGGCGCACAACAAGGCGCAACCATCACGCGCGACGACGTGCCAGTGACCAACGGCGTCTTCACGGTGCAACTCGATTTCGGCGCGACACCTTTCAACGGCACAGCGCGTTGGCTGCAAATCAGCTTGCGCACGGGGGCAAGCACGGGCGCGTTCACTTTGCTCACGCCGCGCCAGCCGCTCAGCGCGACGCCTTACGCGATTCGCAGCGCCTCAGCCGCAGCCGCCGACAATGCGACGCAACTCGACGGCGCGATCAATGTCGGCGATGCTCTGACCAGCAGCGCCACTGAACCGGGCAAAGCGATGAAGGCGACCGGCGCAGGCAAGATCATCGGCATCGCGCTGGAAAGCTCAGCCAAAGCCAAAGACGGAAAACTTTTGATGTGGCTGCAAGTCGGCTATCACGCGCCAGCCACGCCGGCCACGGCCACAGCGCAGCGCGGCAGAACATCGGCGCGCGAGCCGGGCGGCATGGCGCAGCTCAAAGCCGAAAACGCGGCCCTCAAAGCGCAGCAAGACGGGCAGCAACCACAACTCGAAGAACTCAAGGCGCAGTTGGCCGCGTTGGCGGCGCAATTGACGCAGCCGAAAGCGGCTGACCACCAGTAAGAGCGTTTCTGAAAAGTGGCGCGTGATACCACACCTTCTTGTCATTGGTATCTGTGCAGGGGTGTCTGTGCAGGTCTCCCCGCTCCTAACGGAGCGGAGGAACCTAAGGCGAAGGCAGACGTGTTCCATTGCTGCTGCTGCGACGGCGCGGCAGTTCATCGGCGGCTCGGTTTTCCGGGCCGCCAATTTTTTTGCGTTGTCGTGAGCCTGTTTTTCCGCGGACTGCGCCATGAGTGTCGTGCAGAAAGAACTGGCTGTGACCGTCAGCCGCGCAAACGAAATTAGTAGATCACCAAAGAGGATAACCATGAACCAACTGAACAGCTTCTCCAATCGCTTCAAACTCATCGCCAGCGTATTGCTCTGCCTGAGCGTTTTATTGTTGATTTCGCGCGGCGAGGTTTTACAGACCGTGCAACGCGCACTGACCGGCAAAGCCGCCGTGACAACGCCAGCGCCCAAACGCAATTCGGCCATCCCTCGCGCCGCCACCCCAGTAAAAACCGGCGGCGCGATTGAACTGCCGCAAACGGTGCTCGCCGGAGGCGGCGGTGACAGCAGCAGCGGCGCGTTCCAGGAGCAAGGCACCATCGGCCAAAGTCTGACCAGCGTTTCCAGCGGCGACGCAGGGCTACACGATCGTCGTCAATTGCCCAACCGTCACCGTCAGCCCGGCCTCTCTTCCGGCAGGCACGACCGGCGCAGCGTACAACCAAAGGTTCAGCGCCAGCGGCAGCATTGGCACCTTATAGCGGCTTGCAAATGCGTGCGCCCAATAGGCGACTTGGCCAGCGACTGTGGAACAAGATGGTATCTTGTTCCCGACCGCCAGGCACAAGATGCCATCTTGTGCCACATCTGTCAGCGGTCGCACACAAGTGCAAACCGCTATAATCTTTAGCTTGCAGGCGGGCACACTGCCGAACGGTGTGAGTTTGTCACCGGCTGGCATTTTGAGCGGGACGCCGGCGCAATTCGGCTCGTTCAACTTCACGGTCAAGGCGACGTATGCCAACGGCTGCATGGGCGCACAGGCATACACGCTGACCGTCAACTGCCCGGCCATCGCGGTTAATCCGCCGACGCTGCCCGACAAGACTGTTGGCCAGGTCGTCACCAGCTTGAGCGTCAATGCCGGCGGCGGCACAGCGCCATACAGCTTCGCGGTGACGAGCGGCGCGTTGCCGACCGGCTTGACGCTGGGGCCGACCGGCGCAATCACTGGCACGCCAACGACGACAGGCTCTTTCAGCTTCACAATCGCGGCCAGCGCAGGCAATTGCAGCGGTTCGCGCAGCTTCACTCTGACTATTGCCTGCCAGAATATTGCGTTCACCACAACTTCGTTACCGGCTGGAATGGCTGGCATCGCTTATTCACAAACGCTCAACGTCACGCCTGCTGCTGCTGGCTATGACTTCCAGCTCTGGCAAGGCAATCTGCCACCGGGATTGACGTTGAACAGAGTCACTGGCGTGATCAGCGGATTGGCGGCGGTGACCGGAACCTCATACTTTGCCGTCAGAGTTCAACTCCCAAACAGTTGCAGCGCGACGCAATCCTATTCGCTGACCATCAACTGCCCGACAATAGTTGCAGTTGCTCCGGCGAGTTTGCCGAATGGGGCGATGACAACGTTTTACAGTCAGAGCTTCAGCGCCACGCCGGCAGGCGGCAATTACACTTTCCGCGTCACGAGCGGCGCATTGCCGCCGGGCTTGACGCTCAACCCTGCGACCGGAGCCTTGAGCGGAACGCCAACCTCCAACGGCACATTTAACTTCACCATCATGGCGACCGGCTTTGGCGATTGCACTGGCAATCAAGCCTACGCCATCACCGTCGGCAACGGTTGCCCAACCATCACCTTGCCTGATTTACCCAACGGCACGCCGGGGCAGTTTTACAGCAATTCAGTGACGGCGACACCAAGCGGAACTTACAACTCCGCGATAACGTCTGGCAGCTTGCCGCCGGGATTGACGCTGTTTGGCGCGTTCGGATTGATTTACGGCTATCCGACTGCGGCGGGCGCCTTCAGCTTCACCATCACCGCGACTGACAACAATAATTGCACCGGCCAACGCAGTTACAGTATGACGATTGGCAGCGGCACGGCGGCCCTTGCGCGCGCCGTGGCGGGCGACTTCGACGGAGACGGCAAGACTGACTTCGCGCTTTGGCGCACGGCGCAAAGCTCCTGGCTGGTTCTCAACAGCAGCACAGGCAGCTCGCAACGGATCGCTTCTGTCACGAACGACGCGGCCAGCAAGGACGTGATTGTGCCGGGCGATTATGACGGCGACGCGAAGATGGACACGGCTGTTTTCCGTTCGGGTGCGGCAGATGGTTCTCATTGGATTATCAAACGCAGTTCGGACGGGCAAACGATTGATAAGCTGTGGGGCTTGCCAACCGACGTCCCAGTGCCGGCGGATTACGACGGCGACGGTAAAGCAGACATAGCCGTTTGGCGCGGCAGCGAAAGCCGTTGGTACATCGTGCGTAGTTCCGATGGCCAGGTGCAGACAATCATTTGGGGATCAAGTCTTGCACCGTACTTCGATGTGCCTGTGCCAGCGGATTACGACGGTGATGGTAAAGCCGACGTAGCAGTCTTTCGCCGCAGCACAGGAGTTTGGTACATTAAACGCAGCAGCGACGGCGCAACGGTCTCCAAACTTTGGGGGTTGGGAACGGACGTGCCTGTGCCGATGGATTATGACGGCGATGGCAAAGCTGAGATTGCTGTTTGGCGCGGCTCGGATACGAACTGGTACGTGGTGCAAAGCTCAGACGGCGAGGTGAAAATCACGGCTTGGGGATCGGATGCGTTGGGCGATGTACCTGTGCCGGGCGATTACGACGGCGATGGTAAAGCGGATATTGCTGTCTGGCGTGCGTCAAATGCCACGTGGTATGTGCGACTCAGCAGCGATGGTTCAGTCGTTACCAAAGTTTACGGCCAGCAAGGGGATGTGCCAGTGATTACCGGAAACAGGTAGTGTCGATTACCTGCTTACGACTGCGCTGCAACTGACAGATTGCCCGTCGTAGCGCCAGTCTTTGCAAGCACCGCGCCGTTTCATCCGAATGAGGCGGGGCGGTGCTTGATCTTAATCGGGCAGCTATTTGCCTGCTCGCACCGTTTGCGTGGCGGCTTGCTGGAGCGAGTGACTAACTGAAGACTGTGCATAATTCAGAAAGCGCGCCACCCGGGTACGCATCGCTTCCAGCGTGCAGGCTCGCTTGAAGCGAGCGTCGGATTCCACCAGGCCTGCCCTCCACGTCTGCACGCTGGAAGCAATGCGTACCCGGGTGGCGCCATCTCCCGCGTTAAGTTCAAAGGACTTTTATTTGCACACCCTTCAATTAACTCACGCTACATTTACAACGGTTGTCTTCCGGCAAAGCCCGCATCCGTGTCATGCCACCATTCAATGCGGTCTTCACCCTTGATCCAACACAGCAGGACGACGCGCCCGTCGCGCAGATGCGGGAAGTCGCACAGGCCCCTGTCCAGGTCCTTGATCTCCACGCCGAGGTCCACGATCTGCTGGGCGCTGGCCATCAGATCGGTCAGCGCATTTACATATTGCAGACCGAACACGCTGCCGCCGCCGCCTGTCTGTTCGCTGGCGCGTTTGGCTTCGGGCGCCAGGCGTTGCATTGTGCTGCGCGCCGCGTCAATTTTTCGCCAGAGCTTTTTGACTTCTGGCAACAGGGCGTTGGCTTCTTCGACTGAAAAAAGTTTCATTGCTTGTGACTGCGATTGCCTGTTTTCGATTGGTGATGTTGGATTGATGCCGCATTAGAGCAAGCGTGTATGTCAAAAGCAACCGGCCACGCAGGCCGGTAACTTGCCGGCCCTGCTGGCAAAACCCAGTTGTAAATTCCCGCTCTCTCTGGCTTGCCCGTCTGGCATTGGCCCGCTTAGCATAGGCTCAGGTTACATCAACACGATTCCGGAATACTCCCGCAAACTCAGATCACAGGTTCGGCAATGGAGGTACAGAAATGCTGAAGCAAGTTTTCGTATTCGTTTGTTTGGTTGCCCTGGCGCGGCCCTTTGGTTTCGGACAATCCGACAACCCAAGGCCGGAGATTCCCGCCGGGACAGAATTGCAATTGAGCTTGCGCGATCCGCTCAGTTCGAAACTCAGCGAACCGGGCGATGAAGTGATTGCCACCGTTCGCCGTGACGTGGTGATTGACGGACGCACGGTGCTCAAGCAGGGAACCGAAATCATCGGTCGCGTGACGCTGGCCGAATCGGCCAAACGGCCATTCAAAGGCGGCAGATTGCACATCACTTTCGAGCGCATTCGCCTGGACGGCCGGGAGCAGAAGATCACCGCCATCATTAAATCAGCTTCTGATTTTGCCCGCGACGAAAAGATCAAAAGCGACGGCGAAGGCACGCTGAAAGGCAGTGTGGATGGCGGCAAGGTGCTGCGGAATATTGGCCTTGCGGCAGGCATTGGTAGCATTGGCGTAACGATCGCGATTCTGGCCAGCGCAGAAGATCGCGGGTTTTACGGCGGCATCGGCGGTATCAGCAGCGGGGCCGCGATTGCCGGGGCTTCCGTGCTTGGCGCCAGCGTGGTGACCGGCGCCCTGCTGACCAAAGGCAAGGAAGTCCGCCTGGACGAACACGCCATCATCCGTTTGAAGTTGGAACGCCCAATCTCCATTGGCTGAAAGGGTAAAAAAACCGAGGTAGAGACGCAATAATGTTGTGTCTCTACCTCAAATAACTCGGAGGGAAATAGAAAAATGCCAGCCAAGAAAGCAGCATCCGCAAAATCCACCAAAGCAACAAAAACCGCCAAGCCTGCGACGGCGGCGGAAAAAGAGTCGAAACTGTTGAAAGTGGGCGCAAAGGCTCCGGCCTTCAGTTTGAAAAATACGGAAGGCAAAACGGTTAAACTTTCGGACTTCAAAGGCAAAAAAGTCGTGCTCTATTTTTATCCGAAAGATATGACGCCGGGCTGCACCGTCGAAGCCTGCGGCTTCCGCGATGATTACGCGCCTTTGAAAAAACGTGGCGTCGAAGTGTTGGGCGTCAGCGGCGATGACCAGGCGTCACATCAGAAGTTCACCGAAAAGTATTCGCTGCCGTTTCCGCTGCTTTCCGACCCAACGCACGAAATGATGGAGAAGTACGGCGCGTGGGGAGAAAAAAACATGTACGGCAAGAAGTTTATGGGTGTGCTGCGCATCACCTACATCATTGACGAAGGGGGCAAGGTTGCTCATGCCTTTGGCAAGGTGAAGACCGACACTCACAGCAAGGATGTGATCGCGGCGGTTGATGCGATGTGACCCAAGGTGACGCGGATTGTTTAGGGGAAGAAGAGCATGCAGTTCGGGTGAAATTCCGAAACTTCAAGCTCTTTTTCTTTTTTGCCGCTTGTTGGCAGTCAGCGGGACGAATATGATCCGCCCCGCTCCGTCTTCATTAAACATGATCTGGGTTTCTTCAAAACGCGTGGTTCGATTTCTGCTGGTTTGCTGCCTGCTGGCGGGGCTGCATTGTCTGGCGGGACGAAGCGCTGCCGAACAACTTCCGATCAGAAACTACACGATTACCGAAGGGCTGGCGCATGGCCGTGTGGCGAACATTGTTCGTGATTCGCATGGCTTTTTGTGGTTTTGCACTTACGACGGACTGTCGCGGTTTGATGGCAATAATTTCGTCAATTACAACGAGCGCGACGGTCTGATTCACAGTCGCTTGAATAATCTGCTGGAAACCCGCGATGGGACGTACTGGGTGACGACCAATCTGGGGCTGAGCAGCTTTGTCCCAACGCGCGATTCACGCCTTTCGGCGGCCTCTTCATCCGGTTCATCCGGCTCATCCTCTTCTGCGGCTGGCGGCACCGCAGGCAAAGCATTCTTCACCAATTACATCGTCGGCAATGACAAAGGCTCGAACGCACCATCGCCGATGCTGGAAGATCGCGCCGGGCGGCTTTGGATTGGTACGCAGGGCGGGCTGTATCTGGCTCATCGCCCCGCTCCAGGCCAAGCCGGCGCTGTTCGTTTTGAGCGCATTCCGGTTGGTCATCCCACCAAACCCGATCATCTGTTTGAAGTGGAAACCTTGCTTGAAGATGATGAAGGCAGTTTGTGGATTGGCTCAATCTATGGGTTGGCGCGGCGATTACCGGATGGGCGGTTCGTTCACTATTCGATGTTTCCGAGCGAGGGCTTGGATTATGCCCGCACGATGCGTTTGGACGACAAAGGCCGGTTGTGGATCGGTCATCATGCGGGCTTGATGATTTACAAACCGGAACCCGCGGCTGCGGTGCCCACTGCCAAGCTGAATGCCGGATTCGTCGCCTTGGAAAAACAGGCGCAGCAGAAAAACCTACTAGACGGGCGGTTGATTCTTCCTTTCACACCGGGCGAAGCGCGTTGGTACACCGAAGCGGATGGGTTGGTGGACAGGCGCGTGCGAGCCATCTGTCAGACCTCAGACGGGCACATCTGGCTGGGTACGGTGAATGGAGGACTGGCTGAGTTTGACGGGACGCAATTTCGCACCTACGACACCAAACAAGGCCTCAGCCGGCTGATCATGTCGTTGGTGGAAGACAATGCGGGGAATCTGTGGGTCGGGTCGCAAGTCAATGGCGCAACCCGCATTTCGCGGCAAGGATTTTCAACCTATCGCGAATCGGATGGGCTGGGGATGGCGGATGTCTTCTCGATCTTTGAAAACCGCGTGGGGGAACTGACCGTCGTCAACAACGGCTGGTATATAAACCGGCTGGATGGCAAAAAATTTGTGAAGGTGGTTCCGAACCTGCCCGATGACGTGAAAGGCGCGGGCACGGGGAATCGTCCGATGATTCAATCGCACGATGGCGAATGGTGGATCGCCACGGGCAATGGCCTGTATCGCTTTCCCGCCGTTGCCGGCCTGGAAGATTTGGCGACCGTCAAACCGAAAGCCGTCTATCTGGAAAAGGACGGAATGGCCAGCAGCAACATTTCGCGGCTGTTTGAAGATTCGCGTGGAGATGTCTGGGCCGGTTCTTACACGCCGCCTGTGACCCTGACGCGGTGGGAACGCGCAACCGGCAAGCTTTACCGGTATGGGGTGACAGATGGGATTCCGCCGGATAATTGGCCTCACGTATTTGCCGAAGACCACGCTGGCAATGTTTGGATGGGGTTGCATTACGGCGAAATCATGCGCTGGCGGCATGGCCGGCTGGACGTGTTTAAGTCTGTTGATGGCGGGCCGGAGGGTCCTTCGAAAGGAATAATGTTGGGGCTGTATTGTGACAGCGTGGGCCGATTGTGGATCGCGACGGAAGGCGGCGGTGCCGCCCGGGTAGATGATCCTGACGCAGACAGGCCTCGCTTTGCCAAATACACGATGCAGCAAGGGCTGTCTTCAAACACGATGCACAGTTTTACTGAAGACCGTTGGGGACGAATCTACATCGGCACGGCGCGCGGCGTTGACCGGTTGGATGTGGCGACCGGGCAGATCAGGCATTTCACAGCGGGCGAAGGCTTGAGCAAAGGCGAGATCGAGGCTGCGTTCGCTGACCGTCACGGCGCGCTGTGGTTTGGCACGCGTGAAGGCCTGTCAAAGCTGCTGCCCGAAGAGCGCGACCCACAGGTCGTTCCGCCGCCTGTTTCCATCAGCAGTGTGATTGCAGGCGGCCAGCCGCAGCACGTGCCCGAACTGGGCCAAAATGAGATTCGGGGGCTGACGCTGGATACAAATCAAAGCCAAATCCAGATTGAATTTTTCGGCTTGAGTTTTGTCCCCGGCGAGCCGCTGCGTTATCAATACAAGTTCGAAGGCGTTGATCGCGAATGGAGCGCACCCAGCGAACAGCGCACGATCACAGCCAGTTTGTCGCCAGGCCCTTACCGGTTTGCTGTTCGCGCCGTCGGCACCAACGGCCAAACCAGCCTGACGCCCGCCACGGTTACGTTCAGGATTCTGCCGCCGTTTTATCAGCGCTGGTGGTTCATTGCGCTGACCGTCGCATTGTTGGCAGCGGCGGGATATTACGCCTACCGGTTGCGCATCAAACGCGTAATTGAGATTGAACGCGTCCGCACGCGCATTGCCACTGACCTGCACGACGACATCGGCGCCAGTCTGTCGCGGGTCGCCATTCTCAGCGAGGTTGTGAAGCAGCAGGGAGTTCACAACGGCCACGGCCCACAGTCCTCTCAGATGTTGACTGAGATTGCGGATTCGGCGCGTGGTTTGGTGGATTCGATGAGCGACATCGTCTGGTCGATTGACCCGCGCCGCGACGAACTCAGCCACGTTGTCACGCGCGCGCGCCAGTTCGCCGCCGACGTGCTGGATGCGCAAGGCGTGGCCTGGCAATTCATCGCGCCCGTGGAAATTGAAAAGATTCACCTTGATCCGGAACAGCGCCGTCACCTGTTCCTGATTTTGAAGGAAGCCGTCAACAACATCGCCCGCCATGCCGCTTGCCGCAATGTAACCATCACAATGTCAGTTAGCGGCAACCATCTGCTAACAGAGATCAACGATGACGGGCAGGGATTCGCACCACAGGTTTTGAGCAATGCCGCAAAGACCGCGACCGCCGTGCTGCCCAAAAGCCGCGGCGGAAATGGCCTGGGCAATATGCAGGCGCGCGCCGCCGAATTGGGCGGCACCCTGACAATTGATTCGACCGCCGCCAAGGGCACGCGGCTGTTTTTGTCATTGCCGATTAAAACTCCGATGAAAAACCCGCTCAGAAAAAAGACGCGGGGCGCATAAACGTGTTCTGCAAAAAGTGGCGCGGACAGGGTATAAGAAACCGTCGAGCGGAGTTTCTGGTCTGTTCGGCAATCGCAAACCATATTTTCTTCCAGATGGATAGGGGGCAGGCAGCAGAGCTTGCCCCAAATTTTTCTGCCCCAATTTTCTGATGCAACCAAATAACGAAAATATCCAAGTCGCTATTGTTGAAGACGACCGCTCTTTGCGCGAAGGTCTTGGCCTGTTGATTAACGCTACGCCGGGCTTCCGCTGCCTGCGCTCTTATGGCTCCGTGGAAGAAGGCCTGCGCAGCATCGGCACAAATGGCGACGCCGTTCCCAATGTCCTTTTGCTGGATATTCATTTGCCGGGGATGCTGGGTTCGGACGGCGTGAAGCTGTTCCGTGAAAAATTCCCGGCGATGGAAGTCATGATGCTGACCGTGTACGCCGAACAGGACAAGGTTTTTGAATCCATCTGCAACGGCGCGTGCGGTTATCTGTTGAAAAAAACGCCGCCAGCCAAATTGCTCGAAGCCATTCGCGAAGCGTATGAAGGCGGCGCGCCCATGTCGCCCGAAATCGCCCGCAAAGTCGTCCGCCTGTTTCAAAACACCAAACAACCCGAAAAGCTGGAAGAGCAATTGACCCCGCAGGAAGTCCGCTTGCTGCAACTGCTGTCGGACGGGCACGGTTATCAGAGCGCCGCCGGGCAACTCAACATCAGTATCAACACCATCCGCAATTACATCCGCAGCGTTTATGAAAAGCTCCACGTGCATTCCAAAAACGAAGCGGTCAGCAAAGCTCTTCGCAATGGCATCATCACCTAAGCCATTGCCGGGGACTGGCTGATCCGCAAAAACACATAAGTATGCTCTGCCAACCATCTGGCTTGATAAGTATGCTAGGCATAGTTATGTCGCTAGAACAGAACTGCTCAGGCCGCGTCGCGGCGGCTGATCTTAGTCGTGGGTGAAACCCATTGGTATCTACACAAATCTCTCATAGAGGGAAAGCCCTGAAAGGGCGCAATTCAATAGCCGGGGACATCGTCCCGGAAGACGATGGATGGTATTCCGACCCTGAAAGGGTCGCACTGATCGTTGAACTTCGACCCTTTCAGGGTCGGAAAACAATGCTGGCTATTCCGTGGGCGATGCCCACGTCTATTAAATCCTGCCCTTTCAGGGCAAAGACGAATAGCGTCAGAGCCTCTCCCCAGCGTTGGGTACGGCTTTGGGGAAATTGAATTTTATGTCTCTTAGCTCTCAATCCGCGCTGCAATTTTCGCCCTTCCACATTCCGGCCAATGTTGATCTGCTTTACCGCGAAGAGAAGATGGTCGCGCTGGAACGCCGCGCCGTGCAGGTGTTGCGCTATTTGGTCGAACATCATGATCGCGTGGTGACGAAAGATGAGTTGCTGGAAGCCGTCTGGCCTGACACCTTCATCAGCGACGGTGTGTTGAAACGCGCGGTTTCACAGGCCCGCCGGGCATTGGGCGATGTCGCCGATAAAGCCAAATTCATCGAAACGTATCACGGTCGCGGCTACCGATTTGTGGCAACGGTGGAACGTCAGGTGAAGTCGGAAAGCGTCATTGCCGAACCGGAGATTCAAATGCCGCCGCCAGCGGCAGAACTTCAGGCGCTAACCACGCCGCCGAACCAGCCAGCCGCTGCATCTGGAGCGGTTGGCGTGCCCGTCGCCAAATCCGTTCCTTCTGTTGCGGTCTCTTCCATCCCCGATTACAACCAGTTGGTCGGGCGCGAAACCGAGATGGCGCAATTGCAGGGCGATTATCGCCGTACACTGGAAGGCACCAGCCAGCCTGTCTTGTTGATCGGTGAGCCGGGCGTGGGTAAAACCCAACTGGCGCGCGAATTCGCCAATTGGGCGCGGGCGCAAGGGGCCGTCTGTCTATCCGCTCAGTTCTTCGATTATCAGGCCAGCCGCCTGGCTCCCTACGAAGTGTTTCTGGATTTGATTCGCAGCATTCTGGGCGTCAATGCCGGCAACCGCGAAGATTGTGATTTGCGTGTGCTGGCGAAAAACCATTTCGCTGTTGAGCTGCCGGAAGAACTGTTTACCGATGCCCGCGCCGCCAGCCAGTTAAGAACTGCCGGCATCACCAATGCGCTGAAACTGGAAGAGGTCAGTCCATATAAAACTGCGCCTTTGAACCCCTCGTATACGGCGGGCGGGCGGGCGGCAGGAACGCGTTCGACAGGAAAGCTTTCCAGCGGCAACGCGCGCGCCGTTGCTCCCATCGGCCAGTGCTTCATCCGCGCCAGCCATCATCGCCCTTTGGTGATGATTCTGGATGACGTGCAGTGGGCGGACGAAGCCAGCCGCGAAGTGATCGGCCATTTGATGCGCATGCTTGGCCGTGAGCCGCTGATGATTGTCTGTCTGGCTCGCGCCGAATCGCTATTGGGAGAAGGCAACGAACGCGACAGCCATTTTGCCGAATGGATGAAGCGGCTGGCTATCTCTCGCAGCTATACGACGCTGTCGCTGAAATCGCTGGACGAACCGGCCAGCCACGCGGCGATTGATGCCGTCTTCAGCGGAGCCATCGCCGTGCCTCCGAATGATCTGCAAACGCTTCATCGCATCACCGGCGGCAATCCTTATTTTCTGGTTGAGGTGCTGCGCCTGCTGGTGGCGGAAAAAGCCATCTGCTTCGATTCCGCCGCGCTGCCCCAATGGCAATGGCGCGGGATCAAAGATTTGTCTTTGCCCGTGACCATCGTCATGGCCGCGCAGGCCAAGCTCGACCGCCTGTCAGAGGAAGTGCGCGAGATTGTTGAATGCGCCGCAGTGATCGGCGACGAATTCCGAATCGAAACGCTGGCCCGCGTGACAGGCCGCAGCGAAGACGAGATCGAACGCCTGGTTATGGACGGCGTGCGGCGCGGCGTGCTGGCCGAACGCGGAGTATCAGCCGACAACGATGCGCGGTTCCATCACACGACGCTGCGCCGCGTGATGTATGACGCAATGCCATTGCGCCGCCGCAAACGCGTGCATTTGCGCGCGGCCCAGGTATTGGAAACGGTCTATGCGTTCGAACAGGATCGCGTTGCCGAAGCCATCAGCGCCCATTACGAAGCATCCACGGATTGGGGCAAAACATTTGAATGGAGTATTCGCGCTTGGCAGGCGGCCAGCAGCCGTTTGTCGTGGAGTGAAGCCATGACCGCAATTGAACGCGCCGACCGCGCCGCCAAAGAAATGGCGCAGGGAAGCGGAAACCATTTGGTTCCGGCGGAACACTTAAAACTGCTTTTTGCTCTGGGCGAAACCAACTTCGCCGTCGGCAAGCTGAGAGAGTCCGACACGTTTTACAACGAAGCGATTCAACTGGCCCGTTCCCTGAATGACCGCGCGGCAATGGCCACGGCCCTGCTGCAACAGGGCGAAACACGCATGGGCCTGGCGCTGTATCAGGAATCGGTCGCCGTGACTGAACAGGCGCTGGAAATTTACCGCGCGATGAATGACCAGGAAGGCGCGGCAATGGCGATGCTGCAACTGGGCGGCGTCGAAGTGCGCCGGGGGAATTACGACGCCGCGATTGAGTTGGCGCAGAAATCATTGGAAGACGTGGCCCTGAACAGCCAGGTGGCGGCCATCGCGTTCGGCCTGCTGGGCTGGGCGCGCGCGCTGCAAGGCCATTTGACCGAAGGCGTGCCGTTGCTGGAACGCGCGGTGGATTACCTGTCGAATGTTGGCGATGTGCAGCGCCGCGTCTTGCTGTTGCGCCGCAGCCATTGGGCGGAACTGAGCCGTGGCCGTTACGAAACAGCGATTGAGCTGGCCATGCGCGCCCGCGACGATGCCGAGCGCCTGAGCGACGCCGCAGGCGAAGGGACAATGGACATGGGCATCGGCCAGGCGCGTCTGGCGCAAGGCTTGTACAACGAAGCCATCGAATTTCTGACCCGCGCCCGCCAGCGGTTGCACGTAGTGGGCGATACGCACTGCGAAGCTGAAACTCTGTGGCTGCTGGGCCGCGCGCAATGCGAACTGGGCAATCACGAACCCGCGCGCAAGCTGCTGGAAAAAGCGCTGGCCATGATCCTGGAAGTCGGCGACCGCGATGACGAATTCCGCATCCTGACCGATCTGTCCCGTGTCGCGCTCAGCGAAGGCGACGCGCAAACCGCGCTGCAATTTGCCGATAACGCCTTGGCCATTGCCGAAGAATTGAACAACCGCGATGCGCTGGGAACGACTCTGGTTGAAATCGCGCGCGCTTCGTTGGCGCTGGGACGCCACGCAGAAGCACAGGCCACGATCGAACGCGCGCTGGCTTTGTTGGAAGAGAGCGAATCCGGTGAACGCTGGCGCGCCTATTGGGCCAAGTCGCAAATTCTGGAAGCCCAAAATTCAGACTCAAAAGACGCGCTGAACGCTTTGAGCCGAACCGTCGGACTGCTCGACGAAATTCGCCAGCAGGTCAGCCAGGACGAAACCCGATTCGCCGCCATCACCCAATCCCGGCGCGCACCCGCACAGCAACTTCGCGCGATGCTGTCGCGACAAGGGCAAGTAGACAAGGCACAGGAAGTCGCCCAATCGTGGGCGTTGTAATCATTTTTTGTCAGAGCCTCCTGAAGTGGAAATGGGTTACAGGGCGGGCCGAAAGGCTTGCCCTATTTTTTTGCTCGTGGTGAGGCTATAAATGACTCGCCTGAACTGAAGCTATGGATATAGATGCCATAATCCAGGAGTTGACTCGGGGCGAGTCTTCGATGCGCTTCAAGCGGCTGAAAACGATCTGTGATCATTTCTTTGGTCAGCCCCGCATTAAAGGATCGCACCACATCTATTCGACGGCATTGCCCCAAGCTCCGTTAGTCAACATTCAAAGTGATAAAGGCAAAGCCAAACCATACCAGGTCAGGCAAGTGCGGCTGGCATTAGAGATGATACGAGAAAGAGGCTAGTGTTATGGCAAAGAGGAAAGTCAGTGTTTCGTTCCGCCCGGAAGAGTACACGTATCGTGTGCAGTATTCGCCTGAGGATAGAGCCTTCATCGGGTTGGTGGAAGAGTTCCCTGGCCTGAGCGCATTCGCGAACACGCTGGAAGAAGCAGTCAAGGAGATTCAGACCGTGCTGGTCGAAGGCTTGCAGTTGTTGGCGGAGCGTGGCGAACAAATTCCGGAGCCGCTCAGCCGGCGAAAATACACTGGCAAATTGGTTTTGCGACTGACTCCTTCTCTGCACCAGCGGCTGGCGGCGGAGGCGCTGCGCAAAGGAGTTTCACTTAACGAATACGTCAAAGAGAGACTCGCGGATTAACAGGTAAGCAGATTGTCTTTCAACGTTGACCTGCCTCATCGCTCATCAAAACTTATGCAAGAAATCCTGATCGGCACAGTCAAAGGCCCCGGCGAAAATCCGCACGAATTCACCTTCATCACCTGCGATAACGTGCAGACGCGCGTCGGCGAGTTCGTTTATTACGAAGCGGCTTCAAATGATGGGGGAGAAAAAGAGTTTCGGATCGTTGGCACGATCACTGAACGGCATTTGGTACGCAATCTGCCGGACAGCTTTCTGGCTGACCCACAGACGCCGCCGTCTTTGGTGGCCAGCTTAATCGGGCTGGAAGGCGACGCGTCGGAGATATACGAGATCGTCGTTGAAACCATCGGCTATTTCAGCGACGTGATGGGCGACTTCATTAATCCTCGCATTCCACCAACGCCCGGGCAGCAAGTCTTTCTGGCTTCGAATGAAATGTTGTCGAAGATGTTGTCATCGCGGCAGAAGGGCGAACGCGGCGGCGCGCATATCGGTTCGTTGCTGACGCGGCAGCCGGGCGCGGTGCCGATTGTACTGTCGGTCAAAGATATTGTCTCAACGCATCTGGCCGTGCTGGCTTCGACCGGCGCGGGCAAATCGTATTTGGCGGGTGTGCTGGTCGAAGAGCTGTTGATGCCCCACAACCGCGCGGCGGTTTTGATCGTTGACCCGCACGGCGAATATTCAACGCTGCAAACAATCAACTCGCATCCGGCTTTCAAAGCCGCTGGCTATCAGCCTGAAATCAAAATCTACCCGCACAACAAAATCAGAGTCCGCATCTCGACGCTGACCGAAGCTGACCTGGCCTACCTGCTGCCCGAAATGACAGAGAAGATGCGGACGTTCCTGAGCCAGGCCTACAAAGCCCTGATCAACGCCAAAGGCAAAGGCGAGCGCGGATTGTGGGGCTTTCAGGATTTGCTGAATGAAGTGTTGCAATTGCGCTACGAAGACGAGAAGGGCAAAGGTGGCGGCAACACCAGCACGATTGACGGCCTGGAATGGCGGCTGCGTCGGCGGTTCGAACAAAGCCAGACGTTTTCCGACCACGAACATATTCCATTGCAAGACTTGTTCAAGCCCGGCCAATGCACCGTGCTTCAGCTTTCGGACATTGAAGAAACGGAACAACAAGTAATCGTCGGCGCGTTGTTGCGCCGTACGAATAAAGCGCGAATGAGCACGGTGCGCGGCAACGCGCCGGAAAGCGACGAATATTATCTGCCGTATCCTGTCTTCATCCTGCTGGAAGAATCGCACCGTTACGCGCCCGCCGGCCAGCAAGTGGTTTCAACCAACATCCTGAAACAGATTCTGTCCGAAGGCCGCAAGTTTGGCGTCGGCATCGGGATGATTACGCAGCGTCCGGGCAAACTGGACCAGGACGTGCTGTCGCAATGCATGACTCAATTCATCATGCGCATCGTCAATCCGATTGATCAGCAAACCATTGCTTCATCGGTCGAAGGCGCGGGCCGCAGGTTGCTGGACGAACTGCCTGCGCTGACCAAAGGCCAGGTGATCGTTTCAGGTGTTGCGGTCAATACGCCTGTGCTGTGTGCCGTGCGTTCGCGCATCACCAAACACGGCGGCGAAACGATTGACGCGCCCGCCGAATGGGAACAGTACTTCAACGAATCCAGAAAGCAGGAACGCGAACGCGCTGCGGCGCCAATGATCAAGCCGCAGCCAAAAGGGACGAAGATTGATGGCTGGGATGTGTGACGCCAGTGTATCCTTTCTGTGGAGGTGAAAAATGAAAGAACAAACTTTGATCGAAGTTGATCCTGAAAAGATGGGAGGCACGCCAGTCTTCTTTGGCACTCGCGTGCCGATTCAAAATTTCTTTGACTATCTGGAGGTCGGCGAAGGAGTGGAAGTCTTCCTTGATGACTTCCCAACAGTCGAACGTGAGCAGGCGCTGGAGTTGCTGGCGCTGATGAAAGAAAGGGTGCTTGGCGAATATGAGATTGCTGCTTGATGAATGCACGCCGCGAAGGTTGAGGCGCGACTTGGCGTCTCATCAAGTCTCCACGATCGAACAAGCCGGGTTGAAGGGGCTGAAAAATGGGGCCTTGCTGCGAGCAGCGTCCGGCCGATTCGATGTCCTGATCACAGTGGATAAAAGTATTCCTAACCAGCAAAACTTAGCCCTGCTTGGAGTCGCAGTACTCATCCTTCGCGCCAAGACCAACTCCTATCCCGATCTAAAGCCGCTTGTCCCGCAGATACTCTCTGCGCTTAATCAGATTCAGCCCGGCGAGATTGTCATCGTTAGGTCTTGAGCTATCTAAAATTCATGCGAACCCTGAAACTAACTCTTGAATATGACGGCACGCGCTACAGCGGTTGGCAACAACAAGCCAATGCACGCACGGTAGCCGGTGAATTGAACAAGGCGGCGGATGATTTCTTTGGCCGCCAGGTTGAAATCGGTGGCGCGGGCAGAACCGACGCTGGCGTTCACGCCATTGCGCAGGTCGCCCACATCAAATTCCCGCGCGGAGGAGCGAGTTCCGCCATCGTGCGCGAACGAATCGCCAAGCTGCGTCCGCAGGAAATCCTGTTCGGCCTGAACGACCGGTTGCCGTCCGATGTTAATGTGCTGGCGGTGGAAGATGCGCAGCCAAACTTTCATGCCCGCCACGACGCTGTTTCGCGCAGCTACTTTTATCAAATCTCCACGCGGCGGACGGCCTTCGGCAAAAAGCAGGTCTGGTGGGTGAAAGACCGGCTGAATGCGCATGCAATGGCCGATGCTGCCAAATTGATTGTTGGCCGCCACGATTTTTCAGCCTTCAGCGAACGCGACCCGAAACGCGACGATCAGTCCACCATCGTTTTCGTCAGCGAAGCCGAGATTGTGGTCGAAGATCATTTGATCCTCTTCCGCATTACAGCTTCGCATTTTTTGTGGAAGATGGTGCGGCGGCTGGTTGGAAGTCTGGTTGAGATTGGACGCGGCAATGCCAGCGTGGAAGAGTTTGGCCGATTGATCGAACAGCCCCCGGCCAAGCCAACATCACGCGCCAAAATTCTGGTCAAAGCGAACCTTGACCCGGCGCGCTCGACTGCGCCACCATCGGGCTTATTTTTGGAGAGTATCCACTATCCGCGCTAGAATGGCGGTCAAGAGGAAGTATGGCTACCAACGCTGAACGAAAGATAAAGAACGTTGTCGAGACCGAGCCTGTGCAGGAAGAGCGCAGGCTTAAAAACCTCGCCTGCATTGAATTGATCAACGAATGGCTGGCCGATGAGTCTGGCTATGACGAAGAGGCATGGCCGAAGCTAAAACAGATGCTCGAAGATAACCGCAGTTCAAACAGGTCGTTATTCAATGAATAAGCCAATCATTCTTGACGCTGGCCCACTGGGCAGAATTGCCCATCCTCGGCCCAAACGCGAAATCGCTCTGTGGCTGGAACAGATGCTTGCCGCTGGCGTGGAGATTATCATTCCCGAAGTAGCGGATTACGAAGTGCGGCGCAATCTACTGCTTGCCGATTTAACGAAGTCCATTGAACGCCTGGACCATCTCAAACAATTTCTGACTTACCTCCCGCTCAATACACACGTGATGTTAAAAGCCGCGAAATTATGGGCTGAGGCAAGAAAGACGGGACAACCGACGGCTGATCCAAAAGAGTTGGATTGCGATGTGATTCTTGCGGCGCAGGCTTTGGAAGCCGATGCCATCGTCGTCACGGAAAACGTCGGCCATCTGTCGCGCTTCGTCACCGCGCAACATTGGAAGGATGTAGTTCCGTCATCTCCGCGCCCGTGACCTGCTTTTTCTCTCCCGCGCCTTTACGGTATGATCCCGCGTCTTTCTACAGACCACACTGAAATCAAACAACTGGAATTTCCAACTGACATGAGTACCGAAGCGAAACTTGATCCACCCAAGCTTGATCTGCCCAAGCTTGATTTAAAAGCGACCGTTAATTTACCCAACACCCAATTTGCACAAAAAGGCAATCTGCCGCAGAACGAACCCATTCGCTTGCAGAAATGGGAGGCGATGAAACTGTACGAGCGATTGCAGGCGGAGCGCGCCGATGCGCCGCTTTACGTGTTGCACGATGGCCCGCCGTACGCCAACGGGCGCATTCACATGGGCCACGTGCTGAACAAAGTCCTGAAGGACTTCTGCGTCAAATCGCGTTCGATGATGGGCTACCGCGCGCCGTACATCCCGGGCTGGGACTGCCACGGGCTGCCGATTGAGATCAAGGTTGAAGAGGCGCTCGGTTCGAAAAAACACGAGATGCACACGATTGAAATCCGCCGCGCCGCGCGCAAACACGCGGAAAAGTTCATCGCCCTACAGGCCGCGGACTTTAAACGTCTGGGCATTTTCGGTGAATGGGATCGCCCGTATCTGACGATGAACTTCAGATACCAGGCCGACATCGTTCGCACCTTCGGCAAGTTCGTCGAAAAAGGATCGGTCTACAAAGGCTCGCGGCCCGTGCATTGGTGCATCAGTTGTATGACTTCATTGGCCGAAGCCGAGATCGAATACAAAGATCACACCAGCTATTCGGTCTACGTCAAGTTTCCGTTCCCGGACGCAGAGAAGGTTGACCCGCAGCTTGCAGGAAAGAACGTCAGCATCGTTATCTGGACAACCACGCCGTGGACGCTGCCCGCGAACTTGGGGATCAGCTTAAATCCTGAGTTTGAGTACAGCGCCGTTGTCGTGAGACGGGGAGACGGGGAGACGGGGAGACGGGGAGACGGGGAGACGGGGAGACGGGGAGAAGAGGTATTCATTGTCGCCACTGGGCTGTTGGAACAAGTCGCGGCGAAAGTAGGATGGCCCAGCGACGGCGAAGGTGCCTACAGAGTTATCGGCACGTACAGCGGTGAGAAGTTCGACCGCTTGAAAGCGCGCCATCCTTTTATTGAGCGCGACAGCCTGTTGATGCTCGGCGATCACGTCACGCTGGATGCGGGCACGGGCGCAGTGCATACAGCGCCGGGGCACGGCTACGAAGACTTCATCATCAGCCGTCAGTACGGCATCGAACCATACAACCCCGTGGACGGTCGCGGCTTTTTTATGAAAGACGTCGAGCATTTCGCGGGCTTGCGTGTTGTGCCGATCACCAAAGCCGATGCGGAACGCGACGGCAACAAGGCTGTCATCGCGCATTTGAAACAGACTGGCGCGCTGCTGAAAGACGAAGCCTTCCAGCATCAATACCCGCATTGCTGGCGTTGCCATAACCCTGTGATCTTTCGCGCTACGCCGCAATGGTTTATCTCGATGACGGCGACCGGCTTGAATGAACGCGCGATTGCCGCGTGCGATTCGATTGAATGGGTTCCTGAATGGGGCCGCGATCGGATGAAAAGCATGTTCAAGGATCGCGGCGATTGGTGCATCTCGCGCCAGCGCGCTTGGGGTGTGCCGATCACGGTCTTTTACTGCGACGATTGCGGTGACACTTTGTGCGATGCCAAGGTTATCAATCACATTGCGGATATCTTTGAGCAAGAGTCTGCCGACGCCTGGTACGTGCGCGAAGCGAGCGAACTGCTGCCCGAGGGCGTGGCCTGCAAATGCGGTTCAAATAAGCTGCGCAAGGAGATGGATATTCTGGACGTGTGGTTCGATTCCGGCTCGAGTTCCGTTGCGGTGCTGAAAGAATACGGCCTGCCTTATCCGGCGGATGTTTATCTGGAAGGCGGCGATCAGTTCCGCGGCTGGTTCAATTCGTCGCTGGTTGTCGGCCTGGAAGCCAAAGGCGCGCCGCCCTATCGCTCGGTTGTGACCTACGGCTGGGTCGTCAACACCGAAGGCGAGAAGATGTCGAAGTCCAAAGGCAACGCCCTGGAGCCGGAGACGCTGAACAAAACCACTGGCGCGGAAATTCTGCGAATGTGGTGCGCGGCGCTCGACTACTTCCAGGACATGCGCATTTCGACCGAAATCCTGACGCGCGTTTCCGACGCTTATCGCAAGCTGCGCAACACGGCGCGGTACTGTCTGGGCAACCTGAACGGATTCGATCCGGCAACTGATTGCGTGGCTTATGAAGAGATGTTCGAAGCAGATCGTTGGGCGCTGGCCGCCACCAACGAGATGACGAAGAAGGCGCTTGATGCTTACCAGCGCTACGATTTTACGGATGTCTATCAAACGCTTTATTCGTTTGCGACGCTGGAATTGTCATCGCTCTATTTCGATATTCTGAAAGATCGGCTTTATACCTACGCGCCAAAATCATTGGCGCGGCGGTCAGCGCAAACGGCGCTGTACGAAATCGTCCATCGGCTGGCGCGATTGGCTTCGCCGCTGCTGGTATTCACGGCGGACGAAATCTGGGAAAACATCCCCGGCACCAAGGCCGAAGCTGAGTCCGTGCATCTGACAGTTTTCCCGGCGTATGAAGAAAAGCTGGCGAGCGCGGAATTGATGGCGCGTTACGAACGGTTATTCGAGATTCGCAATGTTGTGACCAAGGCGTTGGAAGATGCCCGCAATGCCAAGCTGATCGGCGCGGCCCTGGAAGCCAAGATCACGATTTCTGCCAATGCCGACACACGTGCGTTCCTGGAATCGTTCGGCGCAGACCTGCGTTTCTTTTTCATCGTTTCGCAGATTGAACTGGCAACCGGCGCTGATCTGAAGGTGGAAGTGGCGCGCGCCGAAGGCGAAAAATGCGAACGTTGCTGGCATTACACAACTGATGTCAGCAGCGCTGCGCGCTATCCGGGCGCTTGCGGGCGCTGCGCGGCAAATCTGGAAGAGATGCTGGTTTGATAGAGTGAGAGTATGCGATGATGGCTGGGCAAAGACGGTTCATTTGAAGACTTGATTCATGGGTCTGAGCAACCAACAGCCAAACAAAAGGAGAATGCCATGACAGAAAACAATAGCGACAATCTTCAAAACCAGAACACGCAGGAACTCTCATTTGAGGAGCGTGTCATGAAGCAGTTTGAATTGATTACAGCGCAGATGGCTACGATGCAGTCGCAGATGGCTGCGATGCAGGCAGAACAGGTGGCCCTGCGCGAAGAGCAAATCGCGATGCGGACGGAAATGATCGAACGTTTTGTCCAACTCAGCCGCCAGGTTCGTGACGTGGATGCCAAAGTCGTCAAATTGGATGAACGGTTCGAAGACCTCAGCTACAGGGTTGACGATTTCATCAAGGAACAGATTTGGATGAAGCGCGAATGGCGCGAATTGCAAACACGTCAGACAGCGCGATGAGTGCCTTCATCGCAAAATCAACAGCCAATTGAAAGGAGAGCGTGATGCCAGAAAACAACGGTAACAACTCTGAAAGCAGAACGACGCAGGAACTTGAGTTTCAGGAATTCGTCAAGAAGCAATTCGAAATGCTATTCATTCGGATAGACAATTTGGAAACAGAGATGCGCGAGCGGTTTCTTCAAGTCAGCCGCCAGATTCGCGACTTCGATATCAAGGTTGACGTTTACACCAGAGAGCACTCGTATATGAAAGACGACATTCGCGAAGTGCGCGCGAAGGTGAACCTGCAATAACCCCAGACTCAATGTCTGAGCAATGAAAAACAAACTTTCTTACTTCATTCTGGCGGCTACGATTCTGGCCGCCGATCAATTGACGAAGGCTTGGGCTGTCGCGAAGCTCAAGCCTGTTGTTTTGATGGAAGTCATTCCCGGCTACTTCCGGCTGCTGTACGCAACCAATCGTGGTGTGGCGTTCAGTTTGTTCGCCGATGGCCAGTTTGACGCGCGCTGGGTCTTTGCATCCATTTCGGTCGTGGCCGCGTTATTCGTTTGCGGCTATCTGATTCGCACCGCGCCGTCAAAGCTGCGGTTGAACACATCGCTGGCATTATTACTGGCGGGCATTGTCGGTAATCTGGTTGACCGTGTGCGGCTGGGCGAGGTGGTAGACTTTCTGGGCTTTCACATTCACGACAAATATTCGTGGCCGATCTTCAACGTGGCCGATTCGGCCATTTGCATCGGCGCGGGGCTGCTGGCGCTGGAAATGATTTTTGAAGAAGCGCCAGTGAAAGCCGCGCCGAGCAATGCCGTTGCCGAAGAACAAACGCAGATCGAAGGTTGAACTCTAAACTTTCCCAATTTCTCTCATTGTCATACTGCAATGTTTCCTGAACTTTTCAAGATTCCCTATCTCAACTTCACGATCTATACCTATGGATTGCTGGTGGCTCTGTCGTTCGTCGTTGGCCTGTGGGTAATGGCGCGGCTGGCCGAGCGCGATGGCCTGGACAAACAGCGGGTTTATGACTTGGGGTTGTGGGTGCTGGTGGCGTCGCTGGTTGGATCGAAGCTGCTGATGATCATCACCGAATGGGACGAACGGTATCGCGGCAATCTGGGCGCAATCTTCACGCTGGATTTTCTGCGTTCGAACGGCGTTTTTTACGGCGGCTTTCTGGGCGCGATCATCGCTTCGGTGGTCGTCATGCGGATTTACAAAATGCCGTGGTGGCGAACGGCAGATGCGTTCGCGCCGGGGATTGCCATTGGCCATTTCATCGGAAGGCTGGGCTGTTTCAGCGCCGGTTGCTGTTGGGGCAAGCCGACTTCGGCATTCTGCGGAGTGCATTTCACAGACAAAGGACACGAAACCACGGGCGTCCCGACCATCGTTGAACATTTGGATCCGGTGCAGCAGAGCGTCTGGGCAGAGCGTCTGGGCAGCCTGACAGCGCCAATCAAATTGCATCCGACACAGCTTTACGAAGCCGCCGCGCTGCTGGTGATTTTCGTTGTGCTGCTGGTCATGTTTCGCCGCCGCCGGTTTTACGGGCAGATCGTGCTGGCGTACGCGATGCTATATTCGGTCGCGCGGTTTATCATTGAATTCTGGCGCGACGATCCGCGCGGCGAAGTCTTTGGAATTTCGACCTCGCAGTTTATTGCCATTCTGTTGTTCATTGGTGCGCTTATCGGCTTTGTGTATCGCTTGAAGAGACCAAGTGCACAATTGCAGACAGCTTGAGTGATCAATTCGCATGCGTCTTGCCTATTTCAGCCCGCTCCCTCCCAGCAAATCGGGCATCGCCGATTACAGCGCCGAGTTGCTGCCTTATCTGGCGAAAGGCGCTGACATCAGCGTCTTTGTCGAACAGGCCGACGAACTGCGTCTGCATCAGCATCAGAAAGGTTTTGCTGTCTACAGCGCGATTCACTTTGACGAAATCAACCGCCAGAATCCTTTCGACCTCTGCCTCTATCATCAAGGCAACAATCCCTATCACGAATTTATTTATGAACGCGCGCTGCGAACGCCGGGGCTGCTGGTGTTGCACGAACACTGCCTGCACCACTTGATTGCGTGGAGCACGCTGGGCCGCAAAAACGAAGATGGATATTGGAATGAATTGTTTTACGGTTATGGCCGGTTGGGCGCGCGCGTGGCAGAGATGCGTGCGCTGGGCGTCGGCAATGAATATCAACAATTTCTGATGCCGCTCAACCGTCGCCTGGTCGCGGGCAGTCTGGGGATCATTACGCACAATGCCTACGCCACATCTCAGCTTGAAGGCCTGAATTCGCAAACGCCGGTCGAAATTATTCCGCATCATCTTTCGCCCAAAGCTTACGAACTGGATGCGATGGACGCTGTCGAATGCCGCCGCAGTCTGGGCATTGCAGATGACGCGTGGGTGATCGCTTCGCTCGGGTTCGTCACGCAATCGAAGCGCATCCCGACGGTGCTGGCGGCTTTCAAACGCTTGCTGGCGGTGGTTCCGAATGCGACCTACCTGATTGTTGGCGAAGATCATTGGAAATGGAGCGTTGCGCCGCTGATCGAAGAAATGGGATTGCGCGACCGCGTTCGCATCACGGGCTACACGACGGAACGCGATTTCTTTCGCTATTTGAAAGCCGTGGATGTGATCGTCAATTTGCGCTTTCCGACGGCGGGCGAAACTTCGGGTACTTTGATTCGCGCGCTGGGCGCAGGCAAACCGGTCATCGTTTCGGACTTCGGCCAGTTCGGCGAACTGCCGGACGACATTTGTTTGAAAGTGTCCGCCGGGCCAGACGAAGAGAACGAGTTGTATGCGCGATTGCGCGCGCTGGCTTACCGTCCGACGCTGCGCGAAAGCATCAGTCGCCGCGCCGCCGAATGGATTCGCCGCGAAAATGAGATCAGCCGCTGCGCCGCACGGTACCTGGAGTTTGCTGAGCGAATTATCGAAAGGCATGGAGTTAGGCATGGAGTTCAGCCTTCAGGCTGCCGGCTGGCAGTCGAAGAAGACAGCCTGAAGGCTGAACTCCATGCTTCTCCGCTTGAATTCAAAGAACCGCGGACGATCAAGCTGGATCACGACGAAGCCTTGAAATACGTCGAAGGCTTTTTTGCCGAAGACGCAAATGCAACCGGCTATTTGCAGAAGCACGGACGGCGCATCATTGAAACCGTTGAACTGGTGCCGATGGGCGATGGCAGCCAGCGGTTGTTAGAATTGAGCAGCTATTTGCAGATGACGCCACTGATCAAGCGTCACGGCAATTACGGCGAGATTGTCATTACCAACTGGTGGCGAGGCGAATCGCGCCGCCAATTGCAAACGGTCAAACATTCCATCACAGGCGAAGAAGTGGCGTTCGAGATGTTGAACGTGGATGTCGAACGCGACCGCTTTCCATTTCCTGATGAACATTTTGATGTCGCGCTGTGCTGTGAACTGATCGAGCATTTGACCGCCGACCCGATGCATATGCTGATTGAACTGAATCGCGTGCTGAAATGGGGCGGTCTGCTGATCCTAACGACGCCAAATATTTCCAGTGCCTTCAGCATTGGCAAATCGCTGGCGGGCAACAGTCCGTACGTTTATGGCGAATACAATCCCAAAAGCCCTGGCGACCGTCACAGCCGCGAATACGCGCCGAGCGAAATCAAGCTGGCGCTGAACTCCGCCGGGTTCAAAGCCGAAAAGCTTTACACCAAAGATCTGTGGGCGCAGACCGATGAACCGTTCCTGAACTGGTTGGAGCAAACTGGTGTGCCGCGAGAATTACGCGGCGACAATATCTTTGCGGTTGGGCGCAAGCTCAGCACTCAATTCGACCGTTGGCCGGATGGTTTGTACGACTAAACACAACGATGGCAGATTGACGATGGCTGAATGGGCGACTGACCTGAATTCCGCAATCCGCAATCCGCAATCCGCAATCAAATGATCTCTGTTCAAAACGTCTCCAAACTTTACCGTGTCTACGAATCGCCTTCGGGTCGGTTGAAAGAAATTTTGCTGCGCGGGCGGCGCAAATATCATCGCGATTTTTGGGCGCTCGAAGATGTCAGCTTGGAGGTTCCCACAGGTGAAGCGGTCGGCATCATTGGGCGCAACGGGGCAGGGAAGACAACCTTGCTTCAGGTCATCGCCGGAGTCTTGCAGCCAACGACGGGCGATGTGTTTGTCGAAGGCCGCGTGACAGCGCTGCTGGAACTGGGCAGCGGCTTCAATCCCGAATACACCGGACGCGAAAACATTCTGCTCAGCGGCCAGATTCTCGGCTTCAGCGAAAAAGAGATGCGCCAGCGGATGGACGTGATTGTGCAGTTTGCCGAACTGGAAGCTTTTGTGGATCAGCCGGTCAAAACCTATTCGACGGGAATGCTGATGCGGCTGGCTTTCGCTTCGGCGATTCACGTTGATCCGGATGTGTTGATCGTTGATGAAGCGTTGTCAGTCGGCGACGTTTACTTTCAACGCAAATCGCTTGATCGGATGGATTACTTTCGCAAGTCCGGCAAGACCGTGCTGTTCGTTTCGCACGATCCGACAATGGTCCAGCGGTTCTGCACGCAGGCGATGTGGATCGAAGGCGGCAAAGTCGCAATGACCGGCAGCGCGCGCGAAGTCGTTACAGCCTATCAAGCATTTTGCGCCAAGCTGGAAGATGAGCGGTTGCGCAACGCCGCACGCGACGGCGGCATTCAGGCGGGTGGGTCACGCGAACACGACAAGATTTTGCGCGAACTGAAATTGACCGGCTCACGCTGGGGAAGCGGCAAGATTCACTTCACCAAGGTTGAAATGATTGGCGCGCACGGCGATGCAACGTGGGTCTTTCGCACGGGCGAAGCCGTGACCATTCGCCTGCATTTCGAATCCGACGAAGATTACCCGCAGTCGATCTTTGCCGTGGATATTCATCGTTACGACGGCATCTTTATCGGCAGCATCAACAACCTGGACACGCACGCCGCTGCGCTGCCCGTCAAACGTGGCGCGGGTGCGATTGACCTGCACATTGCCAAACTTGAACTTTCGCACAACGTCTATTTCCTATCGCTCAAGGTTTATACCCAGGACGGTTCGCCCGCGTGGAACGACCCGGCGGATATTCACAACCAGATGTATCAGTTCGATGTCGTATCGGAACAGCCAACGCACGGGCTGATCAAGTTCGAAGCCGCGTGGCGGAACAAATCGTTGGGCGAAGATTTGCGTGTGTGATACCTTTTGCCCGGCGTGAACTTGACCCCTTTCACCGCGACCCCACCCCACAATCATCAGTACCACGATCGGGAAAACTCTATGACGCGAGATTCATCCGTTGGATTTGGCGAACTGCTGAACAGCGGTGTTGCCGAATCGCATTCGACATTGAAGTTGACCTTACGCATCGGCCAGCGGCAGGTGGAACTGCATCTGGCGACGGCCAGAGTCGTGATTGATGGCGTGGTCTATGCGCCGTATCTGAAAGAAACCGGCGCGTTGCAACTGTCGCTGAACCGTGCCGATGACAGCGTCGAAGTGCGATTGCAGGATGCGTTGAAGTTATTAGGCACGGATATGCCGCTGGCGTTGGACGCGCTGCGCGGCGCGCAAGCTGAATATGGACGGTACTGGCGCGATCTGGCCAGCCGGAAAACATTGCATAAATCCCTGCTGTCCGGCGTCGTTGCCAGCGCACGCGCCGATCAGAATGTGGTGACATTGATGCTGATCAGCAACAGCTACTTGATCAGATTGAATGCAGGCGCAACGGCGCAGAATCTGCTTCAGGCATCCACCGTCGCCTTTGATCCCGATGCCTTTCACGTTTCCATTCCTTCTCCCAGCGAAGGCGCGCGCATTTCGCCCAAAGGGCTGCCGACGGGAATGCTGCACGTGGTCTACGATTTCAACGCTCCCACCGATGGGGCGGAAGACGCCACGGCCAGCATTCAGGCAGCGATTGATGCAGCAGCCACCGCGCCTTTCAAATCCGTTTATATTCCGCCGGGCAAGTTCCGCGTCACACAATTGGTTCTCAGAAATGATGTCGTCATTGTGGGCGCGGGAAGCCACAAAACCATTCTTGAAAGCGTCAGCAATCAGCCAATCATCACGGTCGGGGCGGAAGCCTACCGGTCTGCAATTCGTGGAGTGCAGATTAAAGGCGATGTCGAAAAAGCCAGTCAAGTAGGAATCTATCTGGCGGGAACCGGCTACTATTACAGTTGTTTTGTCGAAGACGTCGTCATCGAAAACTGCGGAAGTCACGGATTGTTTATCAAGGAAGCCTACGCTTCTTCTTTCGAGAAGATCAGAGTCAGCAACTGCGCGGGCTACCCCTTTTTGATTGACGCGCGCAACCGGCCCAACATCGTGTTGCGCGATTGTTATGCTTCGGCGTTGCGCGCATCCGCTCCGGTCGGCTATCGCATCAAAGCTGGCTATCAAATCCGCATGGAAAACTGCAACGGCATTGACACTATTCCGCCGAATGCAAAATGGGCAGTGATTGGCCGAAAGGATGGACTGGATGGCGATAAATCGAACGAGGCAGCCTACGTTCAACTGGTCAGTTGCAACATCGAAAGCTGGGCTGCCGTGGGCGTCGAATGTTTAAGCAATTCGTCCGTGAGTTTTGAATCGTGCTATTTCGCTGGAGACGGCTCTGGAAATGGATCGAAGATTCCGATTCGTTACGATGTGGATTCTTCCTTGTTTCCGGCGTTCTTCTCCAAAGGGAGTATTGACGATAAGACGATTTTCGCCGACGGCCCGGCTAGCAATTACGCCAACGGCGCATCCGTTCATTCAAACGATCTGCCGCCCCTGATGCTGACCGGACAGGGCGCGGGCGTCGCCAGCGACCAACCATTAAGCCAGTATTACGACACCACGACCAAACGCAAAGAATTTCTGACGCGTGCGGACGGCTTTCATAAACGCGTGACAGTGACGGCTTCGACTTCGTTCACCCGTCCCGGCGTGCGCTTGATCGAAGTGAATCACCACGAGCCAACGACGATCACGCTGCCGTGGCCGGGCTGGTATCGGCTGGGCGAAGCGGTCATCGTGATGGATGCCGCTGGCGTGGCCGGAACCCATCCAATCACGATCAACGCCAATTCCGGCGGAACCGTGAACGGCGTTGGCAGTTATCTGATCAGTCAAAACAAGCAATCCGTGATCCTGGTGCCGAATGATTCCGTGCTGGATTGGCGTGTGGTCGCTGAATTCACGCCAGACGCATCGTCGCTTCCCGCGCCGAAGTTCGCCGCCACCGTTGGACGCGGCAGCAGAACTCTTGACTGGACCAACGCCCTGACGCGGCAGCACACCCTGACGGGCAACACCACCTTCACCTTTGCGAATGCGACCGCCGGACAGATTTACACTCTGATTCTAATTCAGGATGAAACCGGCGGGCACAATGTGACGTGGCCCTCGTCGCTGAAATGGCCATCAGGCGCGGGCGCGGAACTGACGCCCAGCGCAAACGCGAACGATGTCTTTCAGTTCGTTTACACCGGCAGTCAGTGGCTGAATGTGTCGCAAGTTTATGATCTATAGACTTCAAGAAAAGACGTACAGGGGACTGTTAGTCCCCTGATGGCTTGGATTGAGAGAACACGCGGAAACCAAAGGGCTTTCCAACCACGACCTCAGCCGACTAACAGTCGGCTGTACATTTCTTTTTCTTGAAAGCTATATCGTAGAGAGTGGCGATGGCGAGAATATAATTTGTTGCGAGAGGACTAACCCAAAATGAATGGCCAAAACAGGAAAGATGTGAAACCGGGGATCGAAGTTGAGATTGTCCAAAAACAAGACCAACGATCCGGCAAAAGAACGCGCGGCATTGTGAAGGACATCCTGACCAATTCGCCGCAGCACCCGCACGGGATTAAAGTGCGCCTTGAAACCGGCGAAGTTGGCAGAGTTCAGGAGATAGTTGAATGAATACTGATACCCCCTGGCGGATCGCTTCAACTAGCTCTTCCTACGAACGCTCCGGCAATTGCATGATCTCCGCCGGTATTCGACGCCGGTGACGATCAACAACCCAGCGCAGGTCAACATCGCGGTGGATGGCGGGCAGCAATTGAATGCGGTCAAAGTAGAGTCTTGATATTACTTCTTGCCACGTCAGTTTTCATTTTTCTGGTTGTCTATATGCTATTTGGGTTTCTTTTGCAGGTTTACGATAGGGCCGCATTGAAGGCCATAGCTTGTCGTGCAATGTTGCGTAACGTCTAGGTATCCCTCACGGCTCACGGTTATAGAGTACGAGCCAGCAAGAACGGTCATTGAAAAGTCGCCTCTACTACTGCTCGCCGTCCGGTATTCCTTATTAGTCTTGTAATTCTGCGCGACAATAACCGCGCCTTGTATTGATTGGTTGGTTTCTGCGTCGTAAACGTAACCAGCGACAACGCCGAGCGTTAGGACATCGGGATGTATGGTTGGTTCCGGTTCTGGGGTTGCGGTGCCGCGCGGCGTTGGTGACTTCTTTGAAGAGGCAATATGTATGTGCTCTGGTGGCACAGGTGATGCGTTGATGGCAGGTGTAGGAATGTTCAAAACTGGAGAGTGCTCCGGTAGGATTGCCGTGGTAATCATACGTGGCTGTTTTTTGCTGATAATCCACTGGCAAGCCGTCGCAACAATAAGACTGGCGACTATCGCCACTAGGCAGCAGTAAGAAACCATCTTCTTCTGCCATTTTGCGGCTATAGCGCCAAAAGAAAATATAGTCGCAAAGCAGGAAGACCATAAAATCAAGGATTGCATTTGATAGTAAGTTGCCAAACCGATTGTTGCGCCGCTGAGTGCCGCCAAAACGAGAAGCGTGTCTTTTATTGCCTCTCCGTGGGCGATATTTGGCTCCACATTCTGGCCGGGGCTGCTTGTGGGCTGTTTCTGGGGCTGATGATTTGGTTTGTTTTTCTTCTTCATTGAATGATGCTTTATCAAACTTACGAAATTACGATTGAAAAGGGAGAAGATGAAGCCGAAAACCTGAAGCGATTCGATACCGAGGGGCAAGAATTGCGTCAGATGTTTTCGGCTTCGTGATTACGAGTATTCAATCTGCCTTTATCGGCGAGGGTGCTAGAGTATGTATAGCAGCAGAAGCTCACGCACCCTACATGCC
The DNA here is from genome assembly GCA_038211695.1 of Blastocatellia bacterium. Lineage (GTDB taxonomy): Bacteria > Acidobacteriota > Blastocatellia > RBC074 > RBC074 > RBC074. Next base: position 40,085 of record JBBQVH010000072.1, read on the forward strand.
GCCGCGCAATACTTGTACAAGACGATTAACAAGATCGTTCATAAGTAGCATTGGGTTTATCTGTACAGAAAGCAATTTACGGCATGTCATGTTTGGGCAAACATAGGCAGAGCCTTGCCACTGCGGTTTTGAGTTTAATGTGATGGGCATGTCTGCCCATTCTACGTGCGTGATGAATTGATCACAGTGCGGACATTTCACCATCTTGATGTTCCCTGGAAGGCTGGCTAGGGATTACGAAAAAGCGGCGTTGTGGTATTTAAGAATACACGCCGCTCACTGTTCTGTCTCTACGGCCTTCATTCGGAGATTCAGACCAGCGGGTTTTGCTTTTCCGTCAGTCTTCTAATTATCCGGCATCATTCTGGGGGCCGCAAGCACGAAGCTTTCTGTAAAGTTTCTTATTGCGCGATCCAATCACCGGGCATAAACTCCGCGCGTCATCAACTGATGCTCCCCCGCGTCCTACCTGAAAATCCAAGCCTGCCCCCAAAGGATTTCCCCATGAGATATTTGCAAGTAGTAATCGTTTCCCTGTTTCTGTTTTTGGTAGGCGTTGCTCAGTCGTCTCAACCTGACCAGCAGAAGACCAAATCTTCAACGCCTTCTTCTACACAACCTCCTACACCGACAACCGCACAACCTTTGAAACCGGCGCTCACGTTCGGTTTGCAGGATGGAACGCCGGTCAAACTGCGTCTCACCAGAAACCTTTCTTCAGCCGATGCGAAGTTAGGTGAGACGGTTGATTTTGAAGTGCTCGAAGATGTCAAAATCGCTGAGACAATCATCATTCCTCGCGGCGGCATCGCCTGGGCCACCGTCACCGAAGCTGAGCCTAAAAGGCGAATGGGACGCGGCGGAAAGCTGAACATCAATATTGATTCAGTACGTCTTGCCTCTGGCGAGAAAGTCGCGTTGCGCGCCGCCAAGGATACGCAAGGCGGCGGTCACGTTGGCGCGATGACCGGAGCCATTGTTGCCACCAGCATCGTCTTCTTTCCCGCCGCGCCGCTTTTTCTGCTGATGAAGGGCAAAGACATCACGATTCCGAAAGGCACTGAGATTACAGCCTATGCCAATGGCGATATTGAACTGAATCCGGCCAAGTTCACGGCTGGCGGCGCTGACAAGACCTCATCAAGTGCCAACGTGTCCGCTTCCACCAATGCCGAAGCCGATACTGTCGGGGTGATAATCAAATCCACGCCTGATGGAGCCGAGATCACCATTGATGAAAAGTTTGTCGGCAATACGCCTTCGACACTCCGGTTGAAACCCGGCGATCACGTTATCTCAATCAGCAAATCCGGCTTCACTCTCTGGAAACGCACAGTGGTGCTGAATCCAGGGAGTAGCATTACCGTTGACGCCACGCTGGAGATAAAGGAATAGCCTTCCCCTTTTACTTATTCGCCCATTCGCTATAGCTTTCAAGATAATGTTTTTCTGCAATAGCAGCAGCTTCAAGCGGCCAGGGCCAACTCGCCGGGCAAACCGAATAAGGCCAGAATTTCTTGTGGCGCGTTGCTCAACTTCAAGAGTGCTTGTTCGACTCGATTGGT
>JBBQVH010000073.1:0-41552 GCA_038211695.1 Blastocatellia bacterium
AGTTGTCGCCGCAAGCAAACTGAATCAATGCGACTTTGGTTGATGAGGTCATGAGGAAAAGTTTTTTTCAATTCAGAAAGCAAAAGATTTGATGAGGTGGATGACGCCCGACACGACTGCAATCCAATACAGATTGCCCAGCGCGACGCTGGACAAAAAGATCATCCAGTCACGCCGCTGCATGCCATTGAATTCACCCGCGCCGCGCCGCAGCCACGCCGTCACGACGAACGGGTTGGCCATCAACGTCAGCACAACAAAGACGACGAGATCGTTTTGCCCCAGGGCCCAACGCAACATCTTGCCCGCCCAAGTCGTCGCCCCCGTCTCGCGCAATCGTTTCAGCTCTTCGATGCCAAACAGATCGCGTTTGAAATGGTCGTACAGCCGCAGCGTCCCTAAATCCAGGAGGAAGCTGAGCGCCATCATCATCGCGCCGCCCCTGACCGCGCCCCACTTGGCGATGACCGCCGTGTACAGCACCAGGTCGTAAAACCGGTTGAACGTGTTGTACAGATATAGCCCCGCTCCCCATTGACCGAAGCGCCGGAAGCGTTGGCGTTTGGTTGATGTCATCCGTCAGAGTTGCTCATCGCCACGTAGCCGTGCGATCTTCTCTTCGATGTATGGTTGAAAGTAGCCGCGATAACGCTGCTGCAATTCCGGCAATTTCCAGTCGTCGCTTATCAATTGTTTCCGGCAGTGCGACGTTCCACACAAACAATCCATATCGTCAAAGCTCATTGTTTTGCACATTGCGTAATCGAATGTGATTTGTTCGCCAGCCTCGACCCCACGCATTGCCACAACCTCGATCATTCCGCGAAAGCCCGCGTTCGGATTGCAACTGTGATTGAAGTAGTCGCCACCAAATCCGCTACGCCAAACCGTCAACTCATCTTCAGTCGCATAGGCATTGAAAAGGTCGTCACTAACTTGAAAAGCGATTGCCTGGGCGTCTTTATCAAGCGTCATCAATTCACCAAGCGTCAAGATATGCCCGCCAAGCAGGGCGATGCGTTCATCTTTGGAGAATGGCTCGACGGCAAAGACGCCCAAGCCATAATGTCCCGTCTCCCTCGTTCTCGCCTTCGGGCTTACCCAACTTAGTTTGTAATGATCGTGCGTTAAATCGATTTCCCACTCTTGCTCCCCGTTGGTTACCGAGACGCCAACAAACCTGTTAGACCGCCGCCCCCCCCCCCAGTGACCAGACAAAGACATGCTGACCGGCTCGCCAGCCTGCACGGCGAACGGTTCAAGCGGCAGCACCTTGTTGCCGTTGAATGCGACGGTTGGACCGAGCGTCAGGTCGTGCGTCAGATGCGCCAAGCCTGACAGCCGAACTGCGTTGACGGAGCCGGACAACAGCGAATTCGCCCGAATCGTCGTTTTGAAAGCGGGATCGTTGTAGCGATTGAACCAAAGCTCAAAGACTTTCACCGGCTCGGTCAGCGGATGGAACAACATCGGATGCCAGCCGCTTTCGCCGTCCAAATCCGGCCAATCGTGAATCGGAAACGGAAGCTGAAAGCCATAAAGGTCGAATTCGACGTGGCCGAACGTGGCGAAGGCTTCGTAACGTTCGGGGATGATCTTTGTGCCCGCGCCGATCACGCGGTTGGCGCGCAGTGCGTTCAGCGCCGGGACTTGCAGTTCATCCAGCAACCACGTTTCGATCATCTCCGCGATCAACACATCGGCTTGGACGGGTAATCGCAATTCGCGGACATCGCCCGCGATGACTTCAATCACTTCGGCGAAGCCATTCAACGCGGCATTGCGCTTGAGCGCGTCGGCCAACGCTGTGTCGTATTCTACCGCGTAGACCTTACGCGCACCCGCCGCCGCCGCGAAAAACGACAGGATGCCGCTGCCCGCTCCGGCGTCCAGTACCACGTCGCCGGGCTTGACGACTTTGTTGATCGCTTTGCGAAATGCTTCGGTGCGCTCCACGTCACGCAGGCACAACGACGGCACTTCGGATTTGGAAAATAGATCAGTCACCATTCACACCTCATCTTGCCGGGCGTTACTTCGTCTGAGGACGCTGCTGCTGGCCGGGACGCATTTACAGCGCCAATTTCGGCCAGACCCAATTGAGGACGCTGCCAGTGGCCGGGACGCATTTCACAAATCTTGCAGCGCCAATTTCCGCTGCACTGGGTAAAGCGGAATCCGCGCGCAAAACAGCTCACACTTTTTCAGTATTCGGAAAAAGCCTTCGGCTGCGTCCGCGATTTTTGTTTCGCGCTTGCCAAAAGACCTTGCCGCCAAGACCGCCAGATGGCGCATTTGGGCTTCAATCTCCGCTGTCACCTCGAAGTGCGGAAATGAGCGCACGCGTTGCAAGAAAATTTTGTGCCGTGTTTTTTCTTCTAACGCGCTGCATACGGCCACGCTGGAAAGATGGTGCCGCTGTTCTGGCGCGCGAAAGCCCGCGGCGCCATAGCGCCTTGCCAAGCACAACGCTGCGGGCCCTGCGACGCCAGGACAAGAGGCAAGCGCGAACCTAGAGCCGGCCTCAAGACGGCAAATCTCGGAATCGCTCAATTGCGATTCGGTGTTTGAATCTCTTTGTCACCCACAAGTGTAGAAATGCCGCCGCGCGTTGCAGAAATATTTTGCAGCGCGCGTTTTTTCATTCACCACTTGGTCGGGCGTCAGAAAGACATCTGCTTTGCTCAACTGGAAAGCGGATTTGCGTGGAAAAACAGCTCACGTTTGGGAAACTTTTTTGATCTTGCTGGAATGATGATTGGGCGGGAGGGATGAAGTTCTTGCCGGTCTTTAGCCACGGGTGGCTTACCAATCTGGCGTGTCTGATTTAGACTGCCGACGTTGGTCTATTTTCAAACGATTTCCAAACGCTTTGTGCAAAACAGGATTTCTGAAGACAAGGAGAAAAAATGACGACTGCCGCGCCTGCCATGTCTCCCACTATTTTCGACGCCATTGTCCACCTGCCTGAAGGCGGGGCGCTCCTCTTCCAGCGTGTTTCCTGGGATGAATATGAAAAGCTGGTTGAAAAACTGGGCGCGCGTTACCGAGCACGTCTCAGCTATGACCACGGGAGATTGGAGATCAATATGCCTCTGCCCATTCACGAAGACTACAAGGAGTTCCTCTTACGGTTGATGCATGTCTTGACCGAGGAATTGGAACTGGACATGCAGGCGCTGGGTTCGACGACCTTCAAATACGAGCCGTGGCTGCAAGGGCTGGAGCCGGACACCTGCTTCTACATTCAAAACGCCGCCCGTGTGATCGGCGTCAGGCGCTTTGATCCGAATCAACCGCCGCCGCCGCCCGACATCGCGGTTGAGATTGACATCACCAACGAATCGCTCAGTCGCTTTCCCATTTATGCCAATCTGGGCGTGCCCGAAATCTGGCGCTACGACGAACAGCAGGTCTGGATGTATCACCTGACCGAAGCGGGCTACGTCGCCGCAGCCACCAGCCGCGCTTTTCCATTCCTGACCGCCGAAGCGCTCGGCCAATTTCTGGAACGCAGCCAAACCGAAGGCCAGAGCGCCGTCCTGCGCGAATTCCGCCAATGGGTCAGAGCGTGGCAAGCTTCCGCGCCGTAAAACTCCACTTCACGCATGGAGTTCAGGCTTCAGCCTGCAGTTTGGCACAAGCTTTAGCTTGGCTTCGCTTGCGGGATCAAAGCAGCCTGAAGGCTGCTTTACAAACTACAGGCTGAAGCCTGAACTCCATGCGCCTATCACACAACACACAGGAGAAAGCCATGTCTCAGCGTTTCGTCGTTCGCCCGTTCCCATTCTTTCAGCTTATGAGCGTAGCGTTGCTCACCTTGTCGGCATTGATGCTGGCTGGCGGCTGGCGCGTGTCCGGCCAATCAGCCGGTTCGACAGTCAATCAGGGATTGCCCACGCTGGAATTGAATCAACCGGTCGAGCGCCAATTGGCCGGCGGAGAAACTCACAGCTATCGCCTCAAGCTTTCCGCCGGCCAATACATCAAGGTCGAAGTCTTTCAGTATTGGATCAGCGTCGAGTTGAGCTTGATCGATCCGGCGGGCAAGCTGTTGACGAAGGTCAAATTACAAACTGAAGACGCGCAGATCGAGATGGTATCGGCCATCGCCGAGCAAAGCGGTGACTTCACGCTGGAAGTGACAGGTAGGGGAGTCCGAAACCTCCACAGCACTTACAAAATCAAATTGGTGAAGCAACAAATGGCAATGCCGTCAGACCGGTTGCTGGTCGAAGCCGACCGCATGCAGCTTGAGGCCTTTACTTTGGCACGCCAGCAAAAATGGGAAGAGGCAAAAACTTTAAGCCAGCAGTCCGTCGGGCGCTATGAGCAGGTTTATGGGGCCAGCCAGCTTGAATTGGTCGAACCGCTTAAGCTGTCGTGGCGGTTACTCTTTTACAAGGGCGATCTCCCAGCGCTTGAAATTGCGAGTAAGCGCATTTTGGCTATCCAGGAAGCATCGCTGGGACGCGACCATCCGGATGTCGCCGATGGATTGCGAGCCATGGCCAATTGTTATTGGAATCTGGGGAAAGAGGTAGAAGCCAGGCAGTTATTCGAGCGGGCTTTGCGAATACGCGAGAAGTGGCTCGACCCGAATGACATGCGAATTGCACAAGTGTTAATGGACCTGGGCGCTTTGCACCGGACTTTAAGTGAATTCACCCAAGCTGAAATGACGTTTCGACAAGCGCAAACAATTACAGTCAAGGCTCTCGGACCAGTAAGTTACATCGCCTATGATTTATGGAACAACCTGGGGGAGACGCTGGCTACGCGAGGTGAATATGCAGAGGCGACGCTGATTTGGGAAGGTGCAGTAGCCAGTGGGGAAAAATATTTTCCCGACAGCCCAGTGTTAGGCTCAATTCTGCGGCACTTGGGAGAATTGAATCTGGATATGAGAAATTACGAGCGAGCCAGAGATTACCTGCGGCGCGCGCTGCCGATTTACGAGAAACGGTGGGGGTCTGAATCTACGTATACGGCGGATTTGCTGACCGTGATGGGAAGATTGGATTTTGAGCAACAGAACCTGGAGAGCGCCGCACAGTTCAATCGGCACGCCATTCTGCTACGAGAGAAAGCTCTGGGAGGCGATCATACCGAAGTCGCTGCTTCATTGGTTGGCTTGGCGAAGGTGCTCAGCGCCCAGCAAAAGTACGATGAGGCTGAAGCCACGTATCAACGAGCGCACCGGATCAATGAAAAGATCTACAGTGCAAACGATTGGCGGCTGGGCGTCGGATTGCGGGAATGGGGAAAGCTCTACCAGACCAGGGGCGATTACGCCAAAGCCGAGCAACTCATCCGGCGGGCGCTGACCAGTTACGAACAATCTTTGGGATCGAACCATCCTTACGTATTCGAAGCACGCAGTGATTTGATGACCCTTTGCCTTGCGCAAGGCCGCGTCAATGAAGCGCTGATTGAACAGCAACGGGCGTCTGAGATCAGCGAGTTCAGCCTGAGCCGCAATCTGCTGCTGGGTTCTGAGAACCAGAAGCTGCGTTATCTGGAAAAATTTGCTTCCGAGGTGGATAACACGCTGTCGCTGCACACGCGCTCGCTGCCTAACGATGCGCCGACGTTACAACTCGCCGTTCAAACGCTGTTAAGAAGAAAAGGCCGGGCGCTGGATGAGATGGGATCCGTCATTCGTTTGTTACGCCAGCGAGCGGGTAAGAACGAGATAAAGTTATTCAACCAACTCTCAGATAAACTCTCACAGGTTTCCAAGCTCGCGACTGATGGCTCTGAGGCGAAAACCCGGGAAAGCTATTTGGAACAAGTGAAACAGGTCAACGAGGAGATCGAAAAACTGCAGGCCGCGCTGAGCGAACGTAGCCGCGAATTCCGCGCGCAAACTCAGCCCGTCACCCTGGAAGCTGTTCGAGCAGCCTTGCCTGCACATATGGCGCTGGTCGAATTCGCACGGTTCAAATCGTATGAGGAGCGGGACAACCGCAAGTTTGAAGAGCGGTATGCGGCTTACATCCTGCTCGCCGATGGCACACTGCGCTGGGCGAATTTAGGCAAGGCCGAAGAGATCGAGCGTGTGGTTGAGGCTTGGCGTAATGCGCTTGATCCGCAAAGAAAACCGAGCAATGGGCAAGCGCCTGCCGACGTGCGCAAACTGGCGCGCCAACTGGATGCATTGGTCATGCAACCTGTGCGCGCGCAATTGGGAAGTGCGCGACAAGTCCTTCTTGCCCCGGATGGCGATCTAAATCTGATTCCATTCGCCGCGCTGCTCGATGAACGCGGGCGGTATCTGATCGAAGATTATCTGTTCATCTATCTGACCAGCGGGCGCGATCTGTTGCGATTGCAAGTGAAGCATGAGAGCCAGCCGGAGAAATTGATCTTTGCCGTTTCCGATTTTGACGGACAGACCATCGCCGCGTCATCCGCAGCCAAGCCATTGCCCGGCGTGAGCGATGCGCGTGGAGGGCGACTAAGCGCGAATGCGACGATGGCGACGATTCGCTTCGACGGGCTCAACTTTGCGCGCGCCGAAGCAGAGGCCGTGCAGCGCGCGGTGCCGCAGGCAAAGCTTTACACGGACGGTCAGGCGACTGAGACCTTTCTGAAACAGGTGCATCGCCCGTACTTTCTGCACATCGTCACACATGGGTTCTTTCTGCCTGACGGCGATCAGAAGCTGGAAAATCCATTGTTGCGTTCGGGGCTGGCGCTGGCCGGGGCCAATCAGCGGCACAGCGGAGAAGACGATGGCTTGTTGACGGCGTTTGAAGCGGCGGCGCTTGATTTGTGGGGCACGAAGCTGGTCGTGCTCTCCGCCTGCGAAACGGGTGTCGGGGCGGTCAAAAACGGCGAGGGCGTTTTCGGGTTGCGGCGCGCGCTGGTGCTGGCCGGGGCCGAAACGCAGGTCGCCAGTTTGTGGCGCGCCGACGATCTGGCGACGCGAAAGTTGATGCAGAACTTCTATGACAAATTGAACGCCGGGTTGGGCCGTGCAGAGGCGTTGCGGCAGGCGCAGTTGGAGATGTTGCGCGGCAAAGCGAATCCGCAGGCGTATTACTGGGCGAACTTCATCTGCATTGGTGAATGGAAGCCGCTCGACAAGTGATCGCGCCCTGGTTTTATTGTTGGCCGGGGGGGGCGACGCGGAAGCGATAGGGAATTGTCACTTGCTGGTTGTCGTCGTCCGCGTCGCGTCCGGCAACGGTCACTTCATAGTTGCCGGGCTTTAATGGCGTCGCCGGGAAATTGGCCTGGACGGAGAAGCCGCCTTGCGGAAGCGGGCGCGCGCGCAGGTTGCGGCGTTCGAGCTTTGCGCCATCCGGCGTTTGCAGCGTGACGTGGCAACGCAGCGCGACCGGCTGGAAGTTGAGTCGTAGATTCAGACGAGGCGCGCGCGCGCCGGTGGGAAGGTTGACGACCTGTGTGTTTGCGGCATCTCTGGCGGCTGGCAACAAGTTGATGGCGACAAGGTCGTCGTTTTGGGCGAGGCGCTCTGGCGGCAGCGGGACAGTGGGCGCGGGTGTGGGCGCAAGCAACTGCGCCAGTCGTTGCTGCAATTCTTCCTCGCGGCGCAATTGATTCACGCGCCCGGCGTGCAGCGCGGAAAGTTCGTGGCGCAACTTTCGATTCTCCACCAACAGCCAGCCCGATCCGATCATCACCAAGAGCAAGGCCGCGGCAGCCAGCCCGATTTCGCCCACCGACCACGAATCAAGCCATCCCAGCCATCGTGATCTTTGCGCCTTCGCCGGAGCTTCGCGCGCCGGTTCGTTAAGTTTTTCGCGGAGCGCGTGCGCGAACGCGACTTCTTTTTGGGCTTCCGGCGAGGCCAGAAAATGGCGCTCGAATTTTTCGCGGGCGTCGTCGTCCAGATGGCCGCGCACGTAGGCGTCAATCAATTCTTCTTTGGCCACAAGCATTTGATCGAACAGCGTATCGTCGGCTAGGTAGCGCGTTTCGAATTGCGTTTGTTCATTGTCCGACATCTCGCCGAGTAAATAAGCGACCATTTCGCGCTCCGTCTGGTTGTCATTCGATCTGTTCATAACCTTGTGCCGGTTCATCGCCGTGCGTTGCGTCTATTTTTGATGGCGCTCCACGCAAGCACGGACTTTTCGTTCGAGCGTCTGGCGAATGCGATGTAATTGGGCGCGCAAACTACTTTCCGCCAGTCCCAACTTGTGGGCGGCTGCGCGGCGGTTGTCAGCCTGCCGCTGCGGGGCGTCTTGATGACAAGCTCTCAGTAGCGATTCGTCTTCCGGCGGCAGGCTTTTCAGAAACTCGTCCAGGCATTCCAGCCAGCGTTCCTTTTCCTGTTGCTCTTCCCATTGCTGGCGTCCGGATTCGAGCGCGGCTTTGTCGCGCGGAGATAAACTCTCGAAAAGAACTTCACTGCGTACTTGCTGCTTTTGCTTGCGCCAATACTCACTCAACACATGCCGCGCGACGCCGTGAACATAAGCCATCGGCTCCGGGTTTTGAATCGCTTCACCGTTGGCGAGTTTGCGCCCCACGCGATCCAGCGTTTCATCCGCCAACTCTTCGCGCACACATGACGGCACGCCGCGCCGCGCGAAGAGTTCGAGCAGCTTCCCGCGCAACCTCTCATAACGTTGCGCGGCCTGCTCTTCGTCCGGCGACAGCCAGCGCAACAGATGAGCCGGCGCGTCATCTATGAATGCGTGTGTGAACGCGCGCTCCTCTTTGTCCGGGATTTGATGGTCAGTCATTGCGGCCTGCTTTGAATCGGCGGCACAAGGTAACAAAGTTCCGAGGCGACGCCAATTGAATCGCCTCCTTTCGCCTAATGTCAGGTCGCTGCAATAAAAAAAGCGGACGCGCAGGCGTCCGCTTTTTGGGGCAATCGAAAGATGTCGCCGATTTTCAGTTACGGCTTTTCGCGCGATGGCGGCGCGGGGCGTTCTGGGCGTGATTCCGACTTTGCCGGTGCGCTTTCACGCGGCGGCGCAGATGGGCGCTCCGGCGGCGGCGAAGGCCGTTCGGTTCGTTGCGGTGCGCTTTCGCGCTGGGGCGGTGCGCTTTCGCGCTGGGGCGGTGAAGAGGGACGCTCACTGCGCGATGGTGCGGACTCACGCGGCGGTGCGGATTCGCGTGTTGGCGGCGGGTCGTATCGGCGCGGTTGTTCGACACGCGATGGCGACTCGCTGCGCGAAGGAGCCTCACTGCGTGATGGGGGATCAACCCGGCTTGGTGATTCGCTGCGTGACGGACGATCCGTGTTCCGGCTGGGCGTTGGGTACGAACGCGGTGAATCGCCAGCTTCGCGCGACGGAGTGCTGCGTTCCACCGGCGCACGATTTTCATCATCAGCCTGGCGAATTGGTGCCTGACGCGTTGGGGCCTCCCGCGTTGGAGCTGGAATCCGTTCGACCGGTTGATAATCAGCCGAACGCGACGGCCTGTCAGTGCGCCCGTCTGTACGGATGATCTGCCCATCCTGCACCCGCGTCGGGGGCGCGGAAACATCACCGCCACGAGAAGGCACGGTGCGTTCCGTTGCGGCTCCGTCGCGAACAGGACGTGAGCCAATGGCTTCGCCCGCACCACTACGATTCGGAGCGTTCAGACGATCAATCACCGGCGAAGGCTTGCGTTCGACAACAGGCGATTCAAGACGACGGGCAATTTCAGCGCGCTCCGGCTTTAATTCCCGTGTCGGGATGGCCTCCGTAGGTTTGAACTCATCCCCGCGCAAAATCCTTGGCTCTCCGTTGTCTCGTTGCACAGTGCCGCGCGGTGGCGCGGGCGGCAGCTTGATCTCGCTCTGGTTTTTAAGTTCGTTCTGCGCAACGACCACGCGGCCCTGATCAAATCTACGGCTGTCCATCATGCTAACTCCGCCTGGCGCATTGTAATTGTCCAGCGAGCGCACGTTGTTAATGACAGTCACATTGTTGACGACGGTTGAACCGTAGCCGTAATGCCGGTCACGCGGCCCCAGTGGCGTCCATCCATACCAGCCAGAACTCCCATCACGATAACCGTCGCGATAGCCACGGTTGTAACCGCCACCGCCCCAGCCGTAGAAAACCACCTGATGCGGCGACCAGCCCCAACCCCCTCCGCCGATACTGAAACCGACAGTTGGAACCCAGCACCAGCGGCTGCTGTAATAGGCCCAACGTCCATAGTGATAGGGCACCCAGCCCCACGGTTCAGACGAAACCCACGTCCAGCCCCAGCCGCCATAGTATCGCCAGTAACCGGCGCGATACGGCGCCCAGCCAACCGCCGTCGCACGCGGATACCAGGCATAGCCGTAATCCGGCGTCGAGATCCAATCGCCATATGCATCCAGGTCATAAACGCCCGGCACTGCCGCGGGGATGTATCGCGCGCTTTGCGACGTATCCATGCGGGCAAACAACTCATCGTCGCGGCGGTCATTCCAGCGATCCCAGTTGTCTTTGTCTTCCAGCCGCGCAATCTGGAAATAGTTCACGTCGCGCCCGTCAATCAAGATGCGGCGGCCTTGTTTCACGACAACCGAGCCGATCTCCTTGTTGTAAACCTCTGCCTGACCGCGCCGCACGATGACTTCCGTTGTGCCGTCGTCACGCACGTTCAAGCGATAACTGCCTTCTTTCACAAATGTGACGGCAACGATCGGCGTGTCCACCTCGAAGTAGACCGGATCGTCTTTGCCCGCGTCGTTGGCATCAACAATGTTGAATTGGCGACGATCCAGGCTGTCCACACGGAACGTGGCCGTGCCGACGGGCAGCGCGAATTGGACTGTTCCGGTATTGAACTGCGAAAAGCGCAGATTGGTGTTGCGGTTAATGCGGACAAGGTTGCGCCCGCTCAATTGAATCTCAACGCGCCCAGTCGGGCCGCTGTATAGCTGGTCGCGTTCGTTGAGCGGCATGTTCAACGTTGCGTCCGTCCAGTCTTTGTTGGAATCGCCCGCGCGCTGATAGCTGACTTCGCCTTCGATCAGGCTGATGCGGGCAATACGGAAGATTGGGCTTTGGGCAATAACAGGCAGCGCCAATGAAGCGAGCGCGGCCAAGACAATTAACAACATCACCGTGCGAACACGGCGGCGAACAAGCAATTCTGAAGCAGTGGCAAAGAGCATCATGTTTCCCTCCGCGCTGGTGTCGAGATTCGTCGCTGGATTCTCGACAAGTTTATTCAATCTATCGGGAAATTCTTGGGGTGACTGGCTAGCGTCAGCAAGCATTATGCCGACTTCCTTCTTTTTGTGATTTCTCACAGAAGTCTCGCTTCACAACACTTACGAAATTTCGTTTCTTCAGACCGGCCAGATCATATACCAAATGGCATGACAGCGCTGGTGTTGGCCGACGCTTTCGTGCAGCGACAATTCTGTTATCCGCAGCTTGACTAAAACCAGGTTCAGGCGAAAAATGCGCCTCGCATTCACGCAATTTCCTGACTTCCTGAAAAATCAATCCGACTCTGAGTTGAAGCTATGAAAACGAACCGACGCGATTTTCTGAAGGCTTCCGCGGCAAACCTTTCTGCCGCGGGCCTGATTGTCCCTTCTATTTCTGTTCTTGGCGCTCCGGCGATCATCGGCGCGCAAAAAGTGAAGAAGTACCGCACCGCCTTGATCGGCACCGGCTGGTGGGGAATGAACATCCTGCGCGAAGCAATGGCGGCGGGCGAATCGCAAGTCATCGCGATGTGCGATGTGGATGAAAACCAGATCACGCCTGCCGCCGCTGAAGTCACCAAGCTCTCCGGCGATCAGCCGAAGCTGTACAAGGATTACCGCGAACTGCTGGCAAAAGAGAAGCCCGAAATCGTCATCGTCGGCACGCCCGATCACTGGCACGCGCTGATTATGATCGCCGCCGTTGAAGTGGGCGCGCATGTCTACGTCGAAAAGCCGATCAGTCACACCGTCAACGAAGGCCGCGCAATGGTCAGCGCCGCGCGCGCAACCAACCGCGTGGTGCAGGTCGGCACGCATCGCCGCGTTTCGTCGCATAACGTTTCTGGCCGCGAATTCATTCGATCCGGCAAGCTGGGCAAAATCGGGATGGTGCGATGTTTTGTGCATTACGGCGGCGGCGTGGAAAAGCCTGAACCGAACAGCGAACCACCCAAAGGTCTGGATTGGGAAATGTGGTGCGGCCCGGCACCGTTGCGCCCCTTCAACAAAAAGATTCACCCCAAAGGCTTCCGCAACTTCATGGATTATGCCAACGGCACGTTGGGCGATTGGGGCATTCACTGGATTGACCAGGTTCTGTGGATCACCGGCGAAAAGTATCCGCGCAAAATCTTTTCCACCGGTGGCCATCAAATCGCCGGCCCGATTGTGAACACGAAGGAAGCGCAGACGACTGATGCCCCCGATCATCAGCTTGCGGCGTTTGAATTCGAGCAATTCACCATGAGCTGGGAACACCGTCGCTTTGCCGCCAACAACGCCGAAAAGACCAGCACTCAGCAACCCGTCGGTTGTTACATTTACGGAACGAACGGAACCTTTCATATGGGCTGGCTGGACGGATGGACGTTTTACCCGACCAATCCGAAAGACAACCCAATTCACGAAGACGCAAAGCTGAACAACCCCGATCAGCAAAACATCAAAGAGCTATGGGCGGATTTCCTGGGTGCCATCAAGGCAGGCCGCAGACCCGTCAGCGACATCGAAGAGATTCACCTTTCAACCAATGTCAGCCTTCTAGGCATGCTTTCATACAAGCTCGGACGCAGCATCGAGTGGGACGGTGCGAAGGGACAGATTGTGGGAGACGCAGAAGCAAACAAGATGCTGAGCCGGCAATATCGTTCCCCCTGGAAGTACCCGAAGGCGTGACCCGGCAGGTCACGACCAGGATCAACAAAATTCCTTATCTTTTCGATCGTCTGTATCTGGCTGCCCTCGCGTTGCTGATGGCCTTCTTTGTTTATCAAAGCTATTCGCCAGGGTTTGGGTTGAAAACGATAAGACAGTTGATTGAACAGGCAATCTGGAGCATCCGGTAACTGTTCGTCGCTGATCAAATACTCGGACGCTTGTCCGCGATTATCTCTCGTGCAATGATCGGCGCAGGAGGTGAAAATGAAGTTTGAGATAACAATTGACCGGGACGAAGATGGTGTGTGGGTTGTCGAGTGTCCGGCGATCCCTGGCTGCGTCAGCCAGGGCGCAACGGAAAAAGAAGCGATGAAAAATATCAAAGAGGCCATTGCTCTTTGCCTTGAAGTGCGAGCCGAAAAAGGATTCCCTCTGACAATAGAGACGAGGCAGATTGAGGTGGCGGCGTAATGGCTTCGCTTCCGGCCATTAGCGGACAAGACGTTGTACGGGTGTTTGAATCTTTCGGCTGGGAAGTAGCGCGTCAGCGGGGCAGCCACATAATCATGACTAGAGAAGGTGAACTTGTAACGTTATCCATCCCAAATCATAAAGAAGTGGCCAAAGGCACACTGAGAAGTTTGATTCGTTCGGCTGATTTGACGGTTGAGCAGTTCCTCGCTGCGCTGTAATCCCTCGCCACCAAACCCAGGCACAGACTGGCTATTCCGGTTTCTTCACGCGCGTTGCATCCAGCCGCATCAGCGTGGCGGTGCTTTTGGCGATCAGCGTGCCGTCCGTAGTCGCCATCGCCACTTCGGCATACGCCAAAGTTTTCCCCAAATGGACGATGATTGCTTCGCAAAAAATGTCTTGGTCCTTGACGGCTTTCAGAAAGTTGATGCGCTGTTCAACCGTTGTGGGATATTGATCGGGCAGGATCAGCGTCATCAACGCATGCGCAGCCGCGGCATCGGCCAGACTGTAGATTGCTCCACCGTGAATGGTGAATGGCTGCAGGAATTCGGGGCGAAACGCGATCTTCATCTTTACCCAGCCCTCGCGCGCATCCACCAACTCCATTCCCATAAACTGCAGGAAAGGATTTCGGGCAGAGAGCGGTAGCAGCTTCTCAAAAATTTTACTCGGCATTCTTTTGCTTTGATCTCCTGTGGATGTTTTGTGCGGCGCACGGCATCATAACATTGCAGACGATGGAAGCCTGCCGGAAGTATGCGTTGTTGCCTTTCCGCCGTCAGAACTTTTCGCCTTCGGTCTGCGTTTTCGCTGCTATGCCAAAAAGAAATTCGAATCATCGAGACCCGGTCTGGTTTCTGCTCGGCGCTTCCGTGCTGACGATTGTTCTGTCTTCCTTTCCCTGGGGCTGGATTGTGGTCTATCCCATCCGGCTCTTCGTTACCTTCATTCACGAAGGCGGCCATGCGCTGGCGGCGATTCTGACGCTGGGCGATGTCGTCAGTCTTTATATCTATCCCAACGCCAGCGGCGAAACGTACACGCGTGGCGGATTACAAATTCTAATTGCCAGCGCGGGCTATCTGGCCAGCACGATCTTCGGCGCAGGGTTGCTGATCCTGGGGCGGCAGGGAAAGCACGCCAAAGCTGTTCTGGCAATCACTGCCGGATTGATTTTAGTCATTACGGCATTCCTGGCCGGCAACATGTTCAGTTGGGTGACAGGCATTGCGCTGACGCTCGGTCTGATCTCACTGGCGATTGTGACCGGGCCGCGCGTCGCCCACTTTCTGGTCAGCTTTCTGGCCGTGCAATGCTGCCTGAATGCCTTTCTTGACCTGCGAACGCTTTTCCTGATTTCGACGACGACCGCGATTCACAGCGATGCGGTGACCATGGAGCAAATGACGCTGATTCCGGCGGCAGTCTGGGCGGTGTCGTGGATGGTCATCTCAGTTCTCGCGCTGGGAGCGGCGCTGCGAGGGTATGCCCGGCACCTCTGACGCCCTGATGAGCCTTTGGCAAATTTAGCGGGGGATGTGTAATATTGGAACCGTCTTGATCTCGCATCGTTTCTTCAGTTTCTGAAGACCCTCAAACGTTTTTCCCTAATCCAGGAAGGAGCTAACAAAATTTTATGAAGCACCAAAACCATTCACGCCCTCGCCTTCAAGCGGGCTTTTCACTGATCGAATTGCTGATCGTCGTCGCGATCATCGGCATTCTGGCAGCCATCGCCCTTCCCAAGTTGCAAGAAGCCTTGAAGCTTGGGCGCGAGACCGCAACCATCAAATCGCTCGGAACCATCCACCAAAATCAAGCTCATTTCAGCGCCATGAAAGGCAAATTTGGAACGCTTCAGGAATTGAATCAAGCCAAACTGATTGACGCCAGTTATGCCAACGGCACTGCGGTCAGCGGCTATATTTATACGTCACCGGAAGCCGATGCCGATAAATACTGCGTCCAATCAACACGTTCAGCCGCCACCACTTCCTACAAAGACTTCAACGTGATTGAAGACGGCTCAATTCGCTACGTCGAATCGAAGGCTCCAAGCCCGGTTCCACACGATGGCGGCACACCCATGTCTGGCGGTGGTGCCGGTGCTGGTCCTGGCGACAAGGGCGAGGCGAAACCTGCGCAATAACCCGTTCCAGATTCTCGATCAAAAATCAGACAGGTCGTTTGAGGAGTTCTTGCTTACGGCCTGCCCTGATTTGTCTTTCCACCTTTAGATTCAACCTCTGCTTCAACGACATTGAGGATCGGCATCTCTGATCCCCCGCTTTACTGCCATCTTCCGCGCAAACTATAATCCCCGCCTCGTTCATTCCCTTGAAATCATTGTGAGTCAATTGGAGGAAGTTATTGTGATAAACAAGCGTCGCTGGTCGAGCGCCTGGGCGATGGGTTTATTGGCCCTCGCCATCGTCTGTTCAAGCCTGAGGGTTGAGATGCAGACGGTGCGCGCACAACAGGCGCAACCGCCCGTCAAACCGCAGCAGAAACCCGGCGAAAAACCAAAGCCGACAGGCGATCAGCAGGACAAGACCGATCCGGGACAGATTACATCCATCACGATTAACGTGCGCTTGTCTGTGACCGTGACCGATGGCAAGACTGGCCGATTCATCGTGGATTTGAAACAGTCCGACTTCGAGGTTTACGAAGACAAAGCTTCGCAACGGATTGAATCGTTCCAATCGCAAAGCGATCTACCATTGGACGTGGCTGTGTTAATGGACACGTCGAACAGCGTCAAACCAAAGCTAAAATTTGAGAAGGACGCGGCAATTTCGTTCCTGCAAACAATGTTGACCGGGCGTAGAGACCGCGCGTTGTTCGCCACCTTCGATTCGCAGATCGAACTCCATCAGGATTTGACCAACCGGCTGGACTTGCTGACCAAGGCCATTGACAAGGTCAAGGCGCAAGGCGAGACGAAAATGTACGACGCGATTTATCAAGTTTGTGAAGAGAAGATGCTGGCTCCCGCGTCCTTTGGCCGCCGCCGCGCGATGATCATCATCACGGACGGCGAAGATACCGTCAGCGAAAAATACCTGAAAGACGCCATCGAGATCGCCCAGCGTTCAGAGACGATCATTTACGTCATCAGCACAAAGGCGGCGGGCTTGTTCGGGGTGCAGGCTGGCACGGTAGATCGCAAGGAAGATAAGGAAATAAAGAGGCTGGCCGAAGACACTGGCGGGCGCGCATTCTTTACCGGCGAAGTGATCGAGCTTGAACGCAGCTTTTCGGCCATCGCTCGCGAATTGCGCAGCCAGTACCTGATTGCCTATTCACCAACCAACGACAAATACGATGGCAAGTACCGCCAAATTGAAGTCAAACTGCCCAACAGCAAAAACATGAAGGTCAGAACCAAGACGGGCTATACGGCGACTCCGCCACGCACCGTTACGGGCACACGAACAACTCAATAATTCACGCCGCCCGCCACCCCTTTGGCAGCGAGAAGAGCAAGAGGAGAAGAGAGATGAAGCAGATAAACAAACCTAACTTCGCCACCATCGTTCGATGGCTGGCGTGCGCCGCGTTGGTGGCAGCGGCAACAATCTTCGCATTCATCCCCGGCACGGGAGTCAATGCGCAACAAGACAAAAAGCAGCAAAAGCAGGATCCGAAAAAGCAGGATCCGAAGAAAAAGCCCGACGATGTTGAAACCATCAAGATTGGCACGCAGTTGGTGAACGTCCTGTTCAGCGTGCAGGACAAACAGAACCGTTACGTCAACGACATCAAGCAGGAAGAGATTGAAATTCTGGAAAATGGCCAGCCGCAACCAATCTTTTCTTTCAAAAAGGAATTCGACCTGCCTCTAACGATGGCGATTCTGGTGGACGTCAGCGGCAGCGAACAATACACGCTGCCTATTTTGAAAGACGCTGGCGGTCGGTTTATTGATTCTGTCATCCGTTCCGGCCAGGATACTGCCGCCGTCATCAAATTCGATGGAGAGCCGGTCATTATGCAGGATCTGACTTCGAATCCTGCGCGCGTACGGCGCGGACTGGATCAAATTGAATTTGTCGCCGGCCCGCCGCCCAGTATTTTTGGCGGCGCAACCCCGCCAATCAATGGCGGTTCACGGCAGGGCGGGACTTCAATTTATGATTCGGTTTTTGCCACCTCCGCCGATATGCTGGCCAGAAAGCCCGGGCGCAAGACGATCCTGCTGCTGACCGACGGTGTTGACACGACCAGCCGGATCAAGATCGGTGACGCTATTGAAGAAGCGCTGAAGGCCGAAGTTGTCATCTACTGCATCGGCATCGGCGATACCGGCCATTACGATGTGAACGAAGGCGTCTTGAAAAAACTCAGTGAATCCACTGGCGGGCGCGCGTTCATTCCCAAAGGCCACCGCGACCTGGCGGAAGCATTCACCCAATTAGAGCGCGATATGCGCCAGCAATATCTGCTGGCGTACGAGCCGAAGAATGACACGCCCGATGGCACTTTCCGCAAGCTTGAAATCCGGCTGGCAAATCGCAATACCAAAGACTTGAAGATTCGCCATCGTAAGGGCTATTACGCGCCGAAAGGCTGATCGTGGTAGTTGGTGGCTGGTGGTCGGTGGTTGGCAAAACACCGCTGACCGCTGGCCACTGACTACATTAACTGAATGATTGACCACCGACCACCGACCACCAGCCACCAACCACTACTCACTGATTCCCGCG
The DNA here is from genome assembly GCA_038211695.1 of Blastocatellia bacterium. Lineage (GTDB taxonomy): Bacteria > Acidobacteriota > Blastocatellia > RBC074 > RBC074 > RBC074. The sequence continues at coordinate 17,980 of JBBQVH010000073.1, forward strand.
CTTGGATAAAAGATTTCTACCTTTGGCTGCCATTGGCATGCGTGTCGTGGTGGCTGGCGTGGAAATATCAAGACAGATTTATCTCTGATTGGGACGGCTTTGATTACACTGCCTACACCGTTGAAGGGCGGCCTTCGGCACTTGGTTTAGGACGCGCATTCTTTCTCGGCTACAACCATTTGATTTGGCGGGCGGTGCACCGTTGGCTGAGATGGCCGCCGGAGCAGGCGTATCTGGTTTTACGTTATGGCGCGATTGCGCAAACTGGCCTGGCAATCACGGGCATTTATGCGCTGTGCAAAGAACTCACCATCAGCAAGCTGGCCGCGTTCTTCGGCGCATTGATTGTCGTGGCATCGCCGTTCTTCATTACCTACAGCGGGCGCTCGATGAGCGAGATTCCAGCATTTGCGATGTTGAGCTGGTCGTTGTGGTGGATGCTGCACAGCTTGCGGTTGGGGCGAATGGGCAGTTTTTTTGTCTCAGCTTTTCTGATTGGTTTTAGCGCGAACATTCGCGAATTTGCGATCTTCTACTTTCCGTTCATTCCGCTGGTCGCCAGATTTTTTGGGGTGAAATGGCGTTATGGAATCGCGGCGCTGATGCTGGCCGGATTCGCCGCATGTGCCGGGATGATCTTTTGGACCTGGCGCGATGGCAATCTGTATTGGGCCACTGTCGGCAACTGGTACCGGCTGAGTGCGCAGGAACGTAAAGTCCATCCGGTCACGATCAAAAACTTTCAGTTTCTGGCGGAGTTTGCATTCCACTGTTCCAGCGCGGTGGCAATGCTGACGCCGCTGGCGTTGGTCTGGCTCAGTTCAAAACGACGATTGAAACCACTGCTGCTCTTTGGACTGTGCGGATTGCTGGCTGATCTGATTCTGTTGGCCAATCACGATCTGCCGGTCAATCCACGCTATCTGTTAACGGGGTTGTTGGGACTGGCCGCTGTATGTGGATGCTGTCTGGCTGAAATGCTAAGACTGCGACCATTGCGGGGCGCACTGGTTCTGGCAGGCCTGATTGCGCTGACCCAGGCGAGCTACAACCACGAAGCCAAAGAGTTATACAGCGCGGAATGGAATGCGAACCGGTCGCTCAGCTACATTTCAAAGGTTGATAAACTGCCGTGGAATTCGGGGTTTATTGTGGGCCTGCATTCTCCGCTGATCCATTTTATGCAAGGTGTCGGCGCGCATCCTTATTGGAAGGGAATTGCCCCTGGCGCGCCGTGGCCTGATGAAAAACTCGATGTTGCGATTCAGGAGTTTTTCTACGCCGGGCGAATTGTCTATGTGGATTTCGATCCTGAGCTATGGCAATCCGGCGCGCGCGAACATAGCCGCGAAGCCGCAGGGCTGGAAAAGATCAAGCGCGAATACAAGCTCGAACTGATTCAGGATTCGTTTTACAGAATTGTAGAGAAGCGTTCAGCCTTACTTGTTCCCAGCCTCTCTTCATCCGCCAATCCATAACGAAGCCGGTTCAAGCAGCGGCAAACTTTCTGTTCATCGCTCCGGCTTGGTGTTTTATACTTCGCGGGATGAAACCTCTATCGCCAGACACAACACCGGAAGCCGAAGCGATCCTGATCGAAGGGTATCGCAGAATGCCTGTATGGAAAAAACTTCAACAGGTGGGCGAACTGACAGAGATGGTTGGCCAATTGGCAATGAACGACATTCGCCGGCGTCACCCACAGGCAGATGAGCGCGAATTGAGATTGCGTCTAGCCTCACGCTGGATTGAGCCTGAACTGATGCGGAAAGCTTTTGGGTGGGATTCGGACAAGGAGGGCTACTAAAGATGCCGGATGCCGTCGCGGTCGCGCAAACTCTGACCCAAACGCTGGAAAAACTCGGGATTGTTTATTGGATTGGCGGTTCTATGGCTAGCTCTATTTATGGTTTGCCGCGTTCGACGCAGGATGTGGATTTGGTGGCCGAGTTGAGAGAGGAACAAGTGGATGACCTGATTGCGGCGTTGGAGAACGAGTTTTACATTGACAGCCAAGCTGTTTGGCGTGCTGTCCGCTCAGTCCGTTCGTTCAACGTGATCCATTTGGACACGATGTATAAAGCTGACATCTTCGTCCTGGGAAAAGATCGTCACGCGCAAGAAGAGAAACAACGGCGCAGACTTGAACCATTGGGAAAAGGGCCTGATGCTCCGACTGCCTACTTTTGCAGCGCCGAAGACATCGTGCTGCAAAAGCTGCTCTGGTTTCGTAAAAGCGGCGGCGTTTTAGAGAGACAATTGGATGACGTGCAAAATGTGCTGAAGATACAGGCTGACGTGCTCGATTACGGTTACCTGAAACGCCGGGCAGCGGATTTAGGTATCTCTGACCTACTCGAAAAAGCTTTCGAAGATGCGGGCATCACACCTTCCACTCCACTCTCACCGGATACTCATACTGCTTAAACGAATCCGCCTAACGGCAGGGTTAGGCGCGATTCAGTAATGGTAGCGGGCTTGCAAGAAGTCAATCCTATCTTCGCTGACGAGGTACACAATACGATGCTCTTGGGTTAAGCGGCGCGACCAAGTTCCGGAGGCAAGATACTTCAATAGTTCTGGCTTCCCGATCCCAGCAAACGGATCTCGCATAATCGCCTCAATCAAATCGAAGGCTCGAAGAGCAATTTTGCGGTTTGCCTCCACCCAGTATCGTAAGTCTTCCCGGAATTCCGGATGAAAGACTGCTTCATGCTCTGTTTTCTTCTTGTCCTTATCTTTACTCTTTCGGGTCAAGTCCCATCTCCTGCCGCAATTTTTCTATCGTTTTGGGCTTTAGTTTTTTGGATTGGGCACGATGAACAGCCGTCAACAGTCTTCGCGCGTTTTCCGGAGACCTGAGTAAATGAGCGGTTTCAAGCAAGCTTGAGAGCTCAGATGCGGCAACCAGCGCAACGTCCTCAGAGCCACGCCGGTTAATGATGACGATTTCCCGATTGGTTGCGACCTTATCAAGGAGAGTCGCTAAGTTCGCGCGCGCGTTTGAATAGGTTGTCTGTGTTGCCATAATACCTCTTTCCTCAGATTAACGACCTGTACAAGTTTACTGTACAAAACCAGGCGAGTGCCGTCAAACGATATGCGCGAGCACCTAACACTGCGCCTCTCTCACTGCACGGCTGCATCCAGACCGGTAAGATCTATTCCTGGCCCTTTTTGGTTCCGCTGTGTACGGTGGTAAATATTGATCACCTTTTGTACTTGAAGACGGTCATCAAGCTGTTTCTCTGCCAAATCACGACTACTGAAAGATTCACATCGCCCCAAGACGTCAGCCAATGCGGCGGCAATCGTTTTGGCACGAGCATCTTGACAAATAACACATCCGGGAACGCCGCCGATCAGTTCCGGAACGTCACCGACAGCTACCGATACAACAGGAAGATTACAGGCTAGCGCCTCTTTGACCACATTGGGTGAGCCTTCGTGGATGGAGGTGAGTAAGAGCACATCGCAGGCATTCATATACAGGGGCATAATATGATGAGGAACATTTCTGGGCACAATCAACTCCACACCACACCCGCCATTCAGATGCTGCACAGCCTGCCGGGCCAATTCGTAACGCTTCCTTGCAACATGAGGCGTGCCGCCGAAGAGAATCAGTAAGCAGTCGTGAGGCAGCTTTAAAGCATCGCGGGCCTCTTGCTTCGATGAAGGTTTAAACAGATCGAGGTCCACGCCGCCGGGAATGATATGGTAGCGCTTGTGCCGCCGAATCCTGCGGGGCAAGCGTCTGGCCAGTGAGGCTGAAACAACAATGATCTCATCCACCAAAGAGGCAACTATCCGGCTCAGCAGATTAAGCACATATCCTTGAAAGGTGTAGCGGCCCTTGGGGCCAACGATCCCTTCCAAGTCGCTGCCACGAAAAGTCACCACCACGGGAACGCGCTTGGGAATTACCAAACTACCGCTTTGCCCGAACTGAGCATGCACCAGATCGTAACGCTTGCGTCGCAGACGCCTTTGTACCTGCACCCAAGCCCGTATGTAATTGAATGGATTTCTCGCTCCGCGAAAGGGAAATACATCGACCTCCATTCCCGCCAAGCGCAGAAATTTCACCTGCTGCACGATGAACGGTGCCCACTCCGGATGCTCCGGTGTAGGCCATTCACTTGTAACCATTAAAACCCGCAGCGGAGTGTTCATTGCACAAGCTCACAATTTTGCGGCTGGCCTCACTCTTTGCGAGGCCGAACATGAATTATACGGCGATTGAGGTGTCTAGTATTAGACACCGGCAAATTCCAGTTATCAGCGATTGAGAGGTGTCTAGCATTAGACACCTCCAGATTTTGGATTCGATCTTTAGGGCCAAGCGTGACTGCCTGGTCGTACAAGATTTCCCACACTCGTTGTTGGCGATTCCACTTTCCGTCCGCTTGTTTGATTCGGCGTTGGACGGTTACTTCGTTCAGGCCGCCGCGAAGGCTCACAACCTGATCACCAATAATCAAATTGACTGGCGGTTGCCAAAAAGACTCTTCGATGATGAGGTTGATCGTCTTGAAGCGGTTGCGCTGTTCGGCGTCATAACGCGCACAAGCCAAACGTTGCCAGGATTGACCGGCGAAGCGGCTGGTTTTGGATTGCCTGGTTTTCAGCTTCTTACTCAGCAGCATGGAGCGATCTCCCGGCTGTCAGGTTGTTACTGCTTGGATTGATTGATACGGCTTTGCTGTGTGACGCGGCGGAGTATAGTTTCGCTCGCGTCGCTGGCGCAAGCTTTCTCAGTGCAAGGAGGGAAAGTAGAGGTAGGCGCAAAGTTACTTTGCGCCTGCTGCCCATTGCTCGTGTTTCCGCGCGTAATGGTAAGCCGTCCACGCGGCGATCAAATGGCAAACCCAACCGAACATTCCTCCGGTGCCGATCCAGAAACCGGGCGTGACGATCAACCAGAAGATGCCGCGCCAGATGGTGCCGTTGTAAATTTGCCCGACGCCGGGAATGAATAAACTCAAGACTGCTGCTGTTCCAGGATTTTTCATAACCTTCAGTGCTCCTTTCGCTGTGATGATACGAAGGCAGGCAAGTCATAGGTTGCGGAAATTTCATTGGCGCGTTGAGGCGTCAAAACACTGCGCGATTTCTGACCGCCTCTTTTGTCACCAGCGAAAACCGGCTTTCAACTTTGCCAACCTCAATGATTCGCGCCGCAACGTATTCTCCCAACGCAGGGCCGTGTTTGAAGCCATGCCCGGAACCGCCGCCAACCAACCAGACGTTGTCAAAACCGGGATGACGATCAATCAGAAAATCGCCGTTCGAAGTGTTTTCATATTGGCAGACACGAGATTCTAACAAGGGCGCATCTTTCATCGCCGGAAATCGTCTCGCCAAAAACGCGCGAACTTCTTTCAACAACTCAGGCGTGATGTTTCGTTCGCTGGTATCAGGGTCTATGCCCGCGCCGTGGCGGTCAAGCGCAACTTTGAACCCGCGATTTTTCAGATCGGGCAGGCCATAGACTTGCGCGCCGAAATCAATCCACGTCGGCATCAATGGCGGTGCGAAGCGATTGTCGCCAGACTTTGCGCCGAAGAAGAAAACCTCCTGCCGGGTTGGGTGAATGCGGCCTTCAAGCAAATCCGGGAAAAGTTTGGGCAACCAGGGGCCGCAAGCAAAGACAAAGGTGTCTGCCTGGATTCGCAACCCGCTTTGTGTCGTCACTTCTCGCAGCTTGATTGCGCTGGCAGGTGCGGTCACGGCTTCCAGTAAAAGTTCGCCGCCATTGCGAACAAACTCTTCGGTGACGGCCTGAACGGCGCGTCTGGCCAGCAATGCGCCACTCAGTGGTTCATAGATCGCCCACGTGACGTCGCCAAAATCAATTTGTGGATAGCGCCTTTCCAGTTCGTCTCGCCCAAACTCTTCAAACTCGACGCCGACGGTTCGCAACGTCTGGCGCGTTGCCAGCGTGTACGGGTCGTCTTTGCGCGCCATCCATAGCATGCCGGTTCGTTGAAACAACTCCTGCCTGCCGATTCGTGCAAAGAACTCTTGCCACTTGGCGAGTGAACGATCTGCCCAGCGTGTGTAGAGTTCATCCGCACCGTACCCCATTCGGATAATGCGCGATTCGCCGCCAGAGCTGGCCCGGCTGTTGGCCGCGCCATAGGCATCTACAAGCCCAACCTTTAGCCCGGATCGTTGCAGCCAATCAGCCGTCCAGGAACCGAAGACGCCTGCGCCGACGACAACCGCGTCATAACTTTTATTCCCCTTGGTATGCATCCTGAATCCCCTCCGAAAAAACCATCATGTTGCCGCGAACGACAGCACTCGGACTATAATAACGGCGCTTTGCAAAAGCTATTCAGCAAAGCTCAAAACTCAATTTCGATTTATTTATGTCCGCGCTTTTCTCCGAAATTCTGCAACAGGAGCGCGCGCGCCTGTTGCGCGACGCTGCAACTCGTTTCACTCTCCCAAAGAGTGAAACCGATCTGGCTGACCTTTTCGCCGCTGCCGATAAATTGCAACGATTCATTGCCGGCGCGATACAACAGCGAAGCAACGAGTTGGACAAGGATGAATTGATTCATCTTCAATCTTCCTTGCACATCTTGGCTGGTGAACAACTCAAGGCGGCCATCGAAGAACAGTTCGCGCGTTGCATCAAAACATTGACGCAAACGGCGGAGCTTGATCCGCTGACGCAGTTGCCGAACCGCGCGGCATTTGAACGGCGATTACAGAACGAAGCCATGCGCGCACGGCGTTATGGGCGCGAATTTTCGTTGGTCTTGTTTGATGTTGATAATTTCAAATCGGTCAATGATCGCTTCGGCCATCCGGTTGGCGATCAGGTGTTGGCCGGCATTGCCCGCGAATTGCAGTTGTCGTTGCGCCAAAGCGACACGCTGTTCCGTTACGGTGGCGATGAGTTCATTGCACTCTGTCCCGAAACTTCGCGCCAGGCGACGGACGCTTTGCTGAAGCGATTGGAAAGCAAGCTGCGCAATCATTCAGCGCATCTGGCCGCACATCTGGCCGCACATCTGGCCGCGCAGCCGGAATTGATCGCAGGCATCGGGGTTAGCTGGGGCATCGCGTCTTTTCCGGCAGACGCCGACGCCGTTGATGAGTTAATACAGTTGGCCGATCAGCGGCTTTATGATTGCAAGAAAGACCATCATCGGCACGCGGCTGCACGCTCATAAAAAAATCCCCCTCTGAGCCATCAAGATGAAAAAACCGAGTTCAAAACCGGATCAATCAAAAGTGGTGCTGGTCTATTCGGCACTGACGATTGGCTTCTTCCTGTTGCTGACGCTGATCTGGCTGATCGGTTCGCGCGGCGTGGAAGAGTTAAAGAATGTCAGCATCAAAGCCAACGAGGCTGCCGACGATTACCAATCGCGTTTGTCCACCGCGCTGAAAATTCGCGAAGAAGCCGTCAATGTGATTGCTCAAGCCAGAATCATGCATGCGACGCGTGATCGCCGAGTGCCCATCATTCCTTTCGGCAGAACGTTTAATGAGGCCAAAAGCAACTTCAACAAAAGCCTGGAAGCGGGAAAGAGGTTATGGATACCGTCAACGGAGTTGAAGACAGGCAGGCAGGGAGAATTTAAAGCCTGGCAAGAAGTTGAAAGGGCCGCGCCAGAATTCCTGGCCGCAGTTGAAAAACTGGCTCAAGCCAAAGACGGCGGCACAAGCAAAGAGGAGGACACAAGCAAAGATAACGATAACCCGGTCACCGATCAGAATCTTTTCTGGGAAACCAGAAAGAGTCTTGATCCTGCGGTTGCGCGATTATCCGGCGCAATCGTCAGAAACCAGGCGATTGTGTTGAATGAAATTGGCGATGAACAAAGGGCGGCGGCGGCAAGAGTCAGCCAGACCAGATGGAATGCAATCATTGTTGGTCTGATTGTGGCAATTGCCGTTTTTCTGATGACGCGCAGCCGTTTTGCTGACCTTAGGAAAGCCATGCGGTCTTCACAAAATTCGAAAGACTTTGCCCGCTCAGTTTTTGATAGCCAGTCGAACGGCATTCTGGTCGTCGCTGAAAGCGGCGATCTATCAGCGGTCAATCAGGCATTCTTCAAACACCTCAACCTAAAGCCGTCAGAAATCATGTTGCAGGACTATCGCGGCGCGCTTGCCCACCTGCCAGAGGTGATGACCTTCGTTAAAAAAGCGCTTCAACAGAAAGAAAAGTCGCAGAACACGACCTCCCCTCCTGAACGCATCGAAATCAAGCCTCAGCGGGGGCTTCGACAAAGCCAAAGCTTTCCTGTCGAAACACGCTTGTTTGACGCATATGCTTCACCCCTGACAATTGACCGCGAAACACGCGGTCGAGTCGTGGTGTTGGTGGATGTAACCGAAGCTGAAAAAGTTCGTGAGGAATTGCGGCGCGCCCGCACGCTGAGCGCTGTCGGCCAGATTACTGCCCAGGTTGCGCACGAACTTTACAATCCTATTGGCGCGGTCAAACTAAACATTGAGCTGTTGGAAATGCAGATGAGCGGTTCTGACGACGACCTGAAGCATACTGTCGCGCGGCTCAAACGCGGCGCGGAACATCTTTCGACGATCGTTATGGATTTGCGCTATCTGACTCGGCCGCGCGATCCGGAACGCAAGCCAACTAATCTAAACCGGTTGCTGGATGAAGTGATCGAACTGGCCAGCGATCGTTTGGAACGATCCCGCACAGTTGTTGTTCGTCATTATGTCAGCAACATTCCGCAGGGAAATTTCGATCTGCAGCAATTGCGCAAAGTTTTCCTCAACCTGCTGATCAATGCCGTCGAAGCGTCTCCGGTCAATGCGGAAGTTGAGCTTCACACAACCTTCATTGCGGCGAATGATGATGCAACCATTTCCGATTGTCAGGGTGAACGCGGCGCGCTGGCCGTTCGCGTTGTAGATCACGGCTCAGGGATGTCTGAAGAAACGCTACGCCGAATCTTTGAAGCCTTCTACACTACCAAACGCAATGGCACTGGCCTGGGCATGATGATTACTCAGGAAATCATCCGAAAACACGGCGGGAAGATTGAGATTGAAAGCCAGGAAGGACAGGGAACAAAGGTGAGCGTGTATTTGCCGGTCTAGTTCACAGTTCGTTGTCAGTCGTCAAAGGACGACTGACAACTGGCCAAAATCAAACTGAAATCACTTCAAGTTCGGCATCAACATCTTCTTTCAGCATCTGTTCAATCGCCATCAGCGTGCCGCCGATTGAACTTGGGCAGCTTCCGCACGCGCCCTGATAGCGGATCATCAGCTTTTTATCGTGCAATCCGATGATCTCCAATCCGCCACCATCACCCGCCAGCCCAGGACGAATCTTTTCGTCAAGAATCTCATTGATCCTGTCGAGCAACGGGTTTTCGCCGGGTGTAAAGACAGGCGCGCCATTCGGAACCAGGGCCGCTTCAGCGGCAGCTTCAGCCACCGATGGCGCTGAGCGAATTGGCTCGGCCAGTTTTTTGAGCATGTCTTCCCAACTCACTTCGTCTTCTTTATTCACGGTGACGAAGCGATCCATATAAAAAACCGACGTGACATCGCCGACCTTGAACAGGGCATCGGCCAGCGGGTCAGCCATCGCGGTTTCGGCATTTGGGAATGAACGCGAAGAACCAGCAGTGACTGGCTCTTTCAAAATAAATTTCACGGCGTTTGGATTAGGCGTGTATTCGATATCTGAAATCTTAGGCATTTTTCTTCTTCCTGCTATTGTCGTTTCAATGGGTTTTAAAGTAAGCCCATTATAGCTTCCCGCTATGAGCAGTCCAATCGGTCCTCCGGACGCGGGCAAAACGCCTTTGCCCGAATAAGGGAGACAAGCCATAATTCGCGATCTATCCGTTACTCAAAATCACCCTAAGGCAGGCTAAATGAAGTCTCACACGAAGTACCTTGTCTTCAACACAAAAACCAAACGCGAATACATCAATATTACAGACGAAGTGGCGCAAGCCGTCGCCGACAGCGGCGTCAAGGAAGGCTTGGTGCTGGTTTCGGCGATGCACATCACTGCTGCCGTTTACGTCAATGACGCTGAAGACGGTTTGATTGCCGACATTGACGAATGGCTGGAAGGCCTGGCCCCGGCTGGCCCCGATTACCGCCACCACCAAACCGGCGAAGACAACGGCGACGCGCATCTGAAAAACCTGTTGATGCATCATCAAGTCCTGCTGCCGATTACCAATGGCCGTCTTGATCTGGGCACCTGGCAGCAAGTCTATTACGCTGAATTCGACGGCATGCGGCGCAAACGCGTGATCATCAAAATCATCGGCGAGTAATCCATCATCACCAGTAATGAAAAAATATCTCCCACTGCTTCTTTCCGTCATTACCCCACTGCCGTGGCTGTTTGTGGCAGTAACTGGCCGGGCGCATTCGCTGAACCCGGCAATGGTTTCGCTGCTGTCAGGAATCGCTATTGTTGGCGCAGCGTTCCTGCTTGGCTGGGGCGCGGAACTGTCAGAGCGTGATATTCCGCGTTCGCTGGCGCTGATCGTGCTGGCGCTAATCAGCGTGCTGCCGGAATATGCCATCGGCCTCCATTACGCCTGGACGGAAGGTTTGGCGCACACCAACGAAGGACTGGCCATTGCCAATATGACCGGCGCAAATCGCATTCTGATCGGCGTTGGCTGGGCACTGGTGGCGATTGTCTATTACTTCAAACACAAGAAAACCCATATTGAGATTGATCCGTCGCAAGGATTGGAATTGAGCCTGTTGCTACTGGCAACGATCTATTCGCTGATCATTCCGCTGAAAGGCTCGCTTTCTCTGTGGGACGCGGTGATCTTCTTTGCGATGTTCCTGTATTACGCCGGGCGTGCGTTGAAAGGCGAAAAGCACGAGGAAGAACTGGAAGGCATTGCCGCCGAACTTGACGCTCGCTTGAGCAACAACGCGCGGCGATTGGTGGTGGCGCTGATGTTCGCCTTTGCTGGCATTGCCATCTGGTTTGCCGCCGAACCATTTGCCGAGGGGCTGAAAGAAACAGGCAAGGCGTATCACATGAACGAATTTCTTCTGATCCAGTGGCTGGCCCCGCTGGCGTCAGAATCGCCCGAAGCAATGATCGCATTGCTTTTTGCGTTGAAAGGCAAAGGGTCAACTGCCATCGGCGCATTGATTTCATCGAAGGTCAATCAATGGACGCTGCTGGTCGGGGCAATTCCGCTGGTCTACGCGATTGCGGCTGGGGTCGCGGCGCCGATGATTCTGGATGGCCGGCAGAAAGAAGAATTGCTGCTGACTTCGGCGCAATCGCTTTTTGCCGCCATCATCATTGCCGATTTCCAGTTCGCGCTGTGGGAAGCGATGTTGCTGCTGGTGCTATTCATCGCGCAATTCTTCTTCCCGCAGGAATCCATCCGGTACATCTTCAGCGGGCTGTATCTGGTGGCGGCATTCGTCATGATCCTGACATCGAAGATGAGGCGGCAGATGGTCTGGAACGCATTACTGTTTAGAAAGTGCGACCCGACAAAATTCTAGGCTTCAGGCTTCGATGTCCAGCACGTCGTGCCGCGTAATGATACCGACGATGCGTCCGTACTCTTCGACCAGTAACGCCGGAGAATCTTTCAAGTATTGTTTGGCGCGCACAACATCCACGATTTCACCGATCACGGGAAAGGAAGCATCCATCAATGAAGACACCGGCGCTTCCAGCAAGTCGCGGTTGTCCAGCAGTTGCGACATCATCCGGCTTTCGCGCACGCTGCCCACCGATTTACCGTCTTCGATGACGGGCAATTGCGACAAACCATGACTGCTCATCAGATTCAGCGCTTCGCCAATCAGCGTGTCCGACGCAATTGAAATCAGCCGCAGTTTGCCTGTGCTCAGCTTCAAATCGTTGAGCAGTCCCAGCGTCATTCGCTCGTTGCCCAGCAACCGCTTCTCCTTCATCCATTCATCCGACAGGAACTTCGACAGGTACCGTTCGCCGGTGTCGCAGATGATAAAGACAACAATATCGTCTTCGGTCAGATTCTCCGCCACCTTCAACGCCGCCCAGGCAATCGTGCCGCTCGACCCGCCGCAGAAGATGCCTTCTTCGCGGCCCAACCGCCTGGCCAGATTGAACGAATCGCGGTCGGTGACGTTGATGACTTCATCAATGTATTTCAGTTGGACGTTGTCGGGAATGATCTCTTGTCCAATGCCTTCAACCAGATAAGGCGACGCCGCCATCAGCTTGCCCGTTTCTTTGAACCCCTTGATCGCCGAACCATATGGGTCTGCGCCGATGACTTTGATGCCTGGGTTCTTCTCTTTCAGATAACGGCCTGTGCCGCTGATCGTGCCGCCCGTTCCCATTCCGGCAACAAAGTGCGTGATCTTGCCTTCGGTCGCCTCCCAGATTTCCGGCCCTGTGGAACGGTAATGCGCTTCGGGGTTGGCAGGATTGGCGTATTGGTTAGTCAGAATCGCATTCGGCATTTCAGAGGCAATCCGTTTTGCCGTGTTGACGTAATGATCCGGCGAATCCAGCTTGGCCGCTGACGAAACGACAATCACGTCCGCGCCCAGCGCTTTCAAGTAGCGAACTTTCTCCTGGCTGGCTTTATCCGTCATGACGAAGATTGACCGATAGCCTCTGATCGAACAGGTCAGCGCCAAGCCAATGCCTGTGTTTCCACTGGTCGCTTCGACGATGGTGCCGCCCGGCTTTAGCTCGCCCATCTTTTCCGCGCGATCAATCATCGCCTGACCGATGCGGTCTTTGACGCTGCCGCCGGGGTTGAGCGATTCAATCTTTGCCAGCACCAGCGGTTTAAATCCGCGATTTAATTTGTTGAGTTTGACCAGCGGCGTATTGCCGATTAACTCCAGGATGTTGTTTTTGTAATTCATACTGCTTTACGACTTCCTTTTGATCTCAATCACCTTGCTTGATCGCCAGATTCATTCCGTCGCCAACACCGATCAAGCTGGCAAACACGCGATCATCGTGATGCAACTTTTCGTTCAAGGCCCGCAACGCAACAGTGTCAGCATCAGTCACGCTTGGGTCAGCGACTTTGCCGTACCAAAGCATGTTGTCGAATACCAGCAAGCCACCTTTGCGCACCAGCTTCAGCGCGCGTTCGTAGTAATGATCGTAATTCGACTTGTCCGCATCAATGAACGCAAAATCGAAAGTTCCGGCGTGCCCTTCTGCCAATAAGGCATCCAGCGTTTCCACGGCAGGCGCAAGTTTCAAGATAACCTTGTCGGCGACGCCCGCCTCGGCCCAGTAACGACGCGCCACCGAAGTCCACTCTTCGCTGACATCGCAGGCGTAAATGTGTCCGTGCGGCGGCAAGCTGAGCGCCGTACAGAGCGAACTGTAGCCAGTGAAAACCCCGACTTCGAGCGTTTTCGTCGCGCCCATCAATTTCAGCAATAACATCATAAACTGCCCCTGCACGGGCGAAATCCCCATGATCGCATGCGGGTTTGTTGCCACCGTCTCTTCGCGCAACCGGCGCAGCACGTCCGGTTCGCGCAGAGAGTTATTCAACATGTAAGCGTAAAGATTTTCAGTCAGAGCAAGGAAAGCGTTCGACATGTTTTCTCCCAATCTTTATTTCGACGCCGTTGTGTTGCGGTAGCCCAATTCCAGTCCCTTCGTCGTCGCGTAGTACTTCGCCAGCATATTGGCCTTCTCCCACGCGGGCAGCCGTTTTGGGTCGCGCAGGTAATCGAAGAAGCGCGTCGCCACTTGTCCGAAATGCGCTTCGTGGCCGTCGCGGTATTTTTCAGGGAAAGTCACGCGCAGTTTGCCGCCTTCGTCCATGAGGGCGACGCCGGGATATTTGGTTTGCAACGCCGCGACTTTCTTTTGCAGCGCGGCCAGCACTTCGGCTTTCATCGCGGGCGAGTTCGGAATGACGTGGATGGTATGCGCCTGTGCCTGACGGACTTCAATGCGTGATTTTGAACCTTTGAACCAGGCAACGTGCGTATCGCCGCCGCCCGCCGGGGCTTCGTAATTCCAAATCACGTCCAGCTTTGCATGCACGCTGCGCAACGCGTAAGTCATCGAACCGTTGCAGTAATAATCCAGCCTGTCGCTTTTGACGTTGTCAGCCAAATAAGCAGGGAAGTTGGCTTCGCCTGTCACGCGTTTGAAATCATCTTTCGTGATTACCGTCGGCCAGCGCTTGCCGCTCAGGACATTCACATCCTTGCGGTAATCCAGCGATTGTTCAGGGAAGGTCATCCACTGCACCAGGTCCACCAGATGCACGCCTACGTCGGCAACGCCTTCGCCCTGTTGTTTGACATCGAAGAACCACGCCGGACGAATGTTCACCGCGCCAGAAACAACTTTGTACAGATGGTGAATGCTTTCCATGTAAATTGCCGGATCGCTTTCCGTGCCTTTCCGGATCGTGCCGAAGATGCCCGCATCGTTGATCAGTTCGCGTTGCAAGATGGTCGTGATCTCTGACCGTTCGGTCATGATGTCGTAGGCAATCAGCTTCTTCGCATCTGCCGTATTGAGCGTTGATTCCAGCTTGGGGAAATCGCCTGCGTTAATGATCCAGGGTTTATCCACCAGCGTGTTCAATCCGTTTTCGACGCAGGTTTTGATGCGGTCAATTTTGCCTTGATTGCGTCCGGCCATGACAACGACATTGCCTGGCTTTTCGCGCAGCATCCGCGCCAGCGGGTCGTCGCTGGTATGAATCTCCAGTTCCCAGCGGGTCGGATTGTCCTTGCGATTATTGAAGCCCGCGATGCGCTTCAGGTGTTCATTCAGATCGAAGCCCAGCGGGGCATAAACGTGGACTTGCGAAGAGACGCCGGGCAGCGTCTCTTTCTGCACCAAGGCCGCGTGAAAGTGGCCCGGATCGAGCGTCATCAGGCGAATGTCAGCCATAGCTTCGTTGTTTGATTTTTGTTGCGCGTGGGCGCGGAAGATGGAGGCCATTGCCAGCCCCGCGCACAGCAAGGCCAAGCAGGGCAGAGTGATTTTGCGAAGTAAGATCATGCTTGCTCCTGTGTTGTGTTTTTCGGTTCACGTCTACACGATGTTGAATTCATCCGGCTTGTCCGCCAGCCATTGGCGCAGTTCCTCGGACGAGGCGAAATCGAGCAAGGCCTCGCCGAGGTCTTCCAGCCGGTGATTCGGCAAGCCGCGAATCCGCTCCCGCGTCGCTTCGCCTATTTCGCCGAAGCGCCGATGCACAAGCCGCAGCGTCAGCGAAGTCATCCCTTTGTGCTCGCCCAACTCCATGCCTTTCTCGAGGCCTTTCTCCATGCCTTTCTCGAGGCCTTGTTTTTCCCATTCCGCGATCCAAGCCTTCGCGAAGGGCGCGACATCTCCAAATTCTTCTCTCGGAATTACTTGTTCCATAGCTTCCACGATCTCCTCACTTTTAACTTTCTTGCCGGCTTTGGACAAATAAGCCAGCAGCGTTTCCAGATATTCTAAAGCATCGGCCCGGTTCATCCCGCGCAGGTGGCGAAAGATGTCCGGCAGCCGTTGCCCCAAATCTTCGTCGTAAACGTGACGCAGCAATTCAAGACCGGTTCGCAGCCTTGCGTGCCCCTTAATTTCTTCGCCGCCGGACGCGGACAAATCCCGCAGGTCGTATTCAAAATCGAGGACATACTTCTGCAACTCAGCAATCCTGCCACCCTCAATCAACGCGCTGAATTGGCGCGATACGTTCCAACGATCTTCTCCGTGATAAAAAACAATGGGAATAACCGCCGGCAACTTCGCGCGGCCTTGATCGTAAAGCCGCTCCCAAAACCGTACGATGTAACGCAACAATTGAAAAGCCACCCAAACATCCGGCGTGCTTTTGTGTTCGAGCAGCAGGTAAACGTAAAGATCGCCGCCTGCTGCCAACCGAACGCGGAAGAGCAGATCGGAAAAATGGCTGCGCAGCTTCGGGTCAATGAAGCTCTCTTTTTCGAGCGCCAGCGTATCCAAATCAACCACCGACACGACGGCGCTCGGCAAATAGCTGCGCATGAAATCAGCCGCCGTGGCCAGATTGCCGAACAGCCGTTTGAAGAAACTGTCGTGTGGATTGTTGATTTCAGCCATGACTTCTCACCGGCGCTCTGTCACTTCTTTCAGCATCACCGGCGCGCCACCGCGCGCTTTGCTCAGATCGGCGGCTTCCATAAACGCCATGATCTCCAACGTCTCTTCGGGCGCAATGGGCG
The DNA here is from genome assembly GCA_038211695.1 of Blastocatellia bacterium. GTDB lineage: Bacteria > Acidobacteriota > Blastocatellia > RBC074 > RBC074 > RBC074. The sequence continues at coordinate 34,171 of JBBQVH010000073.1, forward strand.
GTTGTCCCGTCTGAAAGAACTTGATGATTTCAACCAGCAGGTTGCGATAATCCACTTTCATCGGCGGCGTGGTCGCGGCGTTGGCTTTCGCGCCAAACGCGACCGCGCCGTAATCCTGTTTGCCATCGCGAATGCCGCGAAAGGTGCCGATGCGACCGTCTTTCCATTTGCCGGTGACGACATCAGCCCCGGTGGTATTGACGCGTGTGACTGATTCGCAGCCCGCTCCCATCAGGGTGTACAGCGTTTCCACCCCGTGAATGCCATACCAGAACAAGTCGGGATGATGTGGTTCGGTTGGCGACGGACTGAAAGCCAGTGCACCCAGGATGCCGCCCAGCTTGTCGTTGTTCTTCAGCGCCACCACGTCATTGGCATATCGCAAGCTGGACGAACTGAAAAACGGCGTGCCGGTTTCTTTTGCCAGCCGGACGATTTCGCGCGCGTCGGCATAGCTGGCCGCAAACGGTTTATCAATAAAGACCCGCTTTCTGGCTTTGAAGACTGGACGAACCTGCGCCAGATGCGGGCGGCCATCCACACTTTCCAGCAAAACCGCGTCCACCTTGCTGACCAGCTCTTCGATGGAAGCGACGATCTCGACGCCGTACTTGTCGTGAATTTCAGCGGCGTAATTGTCCACACGTTTGAAACTGGATTCGACATCCGGGCTGCCGCCTTTGAATGCCGCGACGACACGCGCGCCAGGAATGTAGCCGGGTTCTTTCGGATCGTTCAGCAGTTTGGTGAATGCCGGAACGTGCGAGGTATCAGTGCCGATGATGCCGATCCTGATAAGCGGTTCTTGCGCGACATTAGGAGTAACGGTGAATGGCGAACTGATAACGATCAGCGCAAAGACAATCAGAAATGTACGGAGGAAGATTTTCATTGGGTTGAGATTCGGTTGGGGTTAAGCAGCGATGCGCTTTCCGCATCCAGATAGACAATCGCGTTCTGATGCGTTTGCAGAACTGAAGCAGGGAACTGCGGGCTGACTTCGTTTTCAAAACAATTGCGCACGGCTTCGGCTTTGCGGGCATCAGGCACGATGCAAACGATCTCTTTCGCTTTTAGAATTTGTTTGATGCTCATTGAAATCGCCTGCTTCGGTACATCGTCAATCGCTGCAAACCAGCCTTCGCCCACTTGCTGACGGCGACAGGCTTCGTCCAGGTTGACGACGATGTATGGTTCATCAGTTTCAAAATCAGCGGGAGGATCGTTGAATGCCAGATGGCCGTTTTCGCCAATACCAACAAAGGCCACATCAATGGGCGCGGCGCTGATCTGTTCGCCAACGCGGCGGCAAACTTCCTGCGCATCGCTTTCGCCGTTGAGCAAGTAGTAGTGAGTTAGACCGGCAGGTTCAATGAAACGCTCAAGCAGGTATTTACGAAAGCTGGCCGGATGTGTCGCGGACAAGCTGACGTATTCATCCAGGTGGAACATTTCAACGCGCAACCAATCAATGCCCGGCGTTTCAATCAGCGCCTTCAGGAATTCAAACTGTGACATCCCCGTCGCGGCAATGATGCGGGCTTGGCTTTTTTCAACAATAGCTTGTTTGATTGCGTTCGCAGCTTGTTCAGCCGCAGCACGGCCAAGTTGGATTTTGTCCAGAAAGACTTTTAGAATCACCGCGCTTCTTGCCTCTCGAATTTGGTTTTCTCATGCAGCAGCAGGGAAGCGCTAGCTTCCCACAGGGGCTGCGACAAGGCAAGAAATCACCCGGAACAATTTAACGTCACCAGTGAGGACACCCGAAAATGAATCATCTGATCTCGCTGGCGGGATTCTTTATCTTCGCCGCCATCGCCTGGCTGTGTTCCGCCAACCGTCGGCGCATCAATTGGAAGACCATTGCTTGGGGAATGGGATTGCAGCTTGCCATCGGGCTATTGGTTTTTCGCATGCCCGGTTCGCAACGCGTTTTCGTTTGGTTGAATGATGCGGTCGTGGCGTTGCTGGATGTGACCAAAAGCGGCTCTGTATTTCTTTTTGGCCCGCTGGCCGCCGCCCCAGGTGAGCAGGGATCTGTCGGTTTCATCCTGCTGTTTCAAGTCTTGCCCGTGGCGATCTTCTTTTCGGCTTTAACGGCGGCGCTGTATCACTTGCGCATTTTGCAAATTCTGGTGCGCGTGTGCGCTAAAGTTTTCCATTACACGTTGGGCATCAGTGGCGCGGAAAGTTTGTGCAGCGCGGCGAACATCTTTGTCGGCGTTGAATCCGCGCTGGTCATCCGGCCCTATCTGGCAAAGATGACGCGTTCAGAATTGTTGATCGTCTTAGGGTCGGGAATGGGAACAGTCGCCTCGACGACGTTGGGAATTTACGTCGCGTTTTTGAATGGATATTTCAAGCAGATCGCAGGCCATCTGCTATCTGCTTCGGTAATTTCAATTCCGGCAATCGTGGTCATTGCTAAATTGCTAATCCCTGAAACTGAAGTGCCAGAGACACTGAATTCGATCCCGCCCGATGATGAATCCGAACGCCCGCGCAACCTGATGAGCGCCATCATCGCTGGCGCAATGGATGGAGTGAAGCTGGCGGCAGGCATTTCGGCGTTGTTGATTGCGATGCTGGGATTGGTTTCGCTGGTGGATAAGCTGCTGACGCTGCCCAGCAAGTGGATGGGCCTGACAGAGCCGATTTCGTTGGTCGGAATTCTCGGCTGGGTCTTTTATCCATTTGCGGCACTGTTGGGCATTGCGCGCGCCGACATTGCTAAAGCCGCTCGATTATTGGGTGAGCGCGTGATTTTGACCGAGGTCGTTTCGTATCAGCATATGGCGCAAATGATCGGCAGCGGGCAACTGAGCGATCCGCGCACGGTGGTGATTTTGAGTTATGCGCTGTGCGGTTTTGCGCACGTGGCTTCGGTGGCGATCTTTGTTGGCGGCACGGCGGCGCTGGCTCCATCGCGCCGTGACGATCTGGCTAGCCTGGGCTTTCGCGCTTTGCTGGCGGCGACGCTGGCCACTCTGATGACCGGATGCGTGGCGGGAATCTTCAGCAGCGGGCAAGGCGTGTTGCTCGGGCGCTAAAGATTCTCAATCGGCACCGGCTCAACCGGATCGGCCAGTTCAAAGCCGAAGATGCGCGAATAGAAATACAACTCACCATCCAGCGCACGTTTGATATTCGCCGCCTGGCGAAAACCGTGCTGTTCGCCTTCAAAGGTGACATAAGCCACGGGCACCCCTTTGGCGCGCAGGGCATTAACCATCATCTCCGATTGATTCGGCGGCACAACCTTGTCTTCCAAACCCTGAAAGAAAATCACCGGCGCGTCGAGTTTGTCGGTGTGATGAATCGGCGAACGTTCGCGGTAAAGATCGTGGCTGGTACCGACCAGACCGAACGTATAACGCGATTCGAATTTATGCGTGTCTTCATCAAGCGCGATCAGATCACTGACGCCGTAATGGCTCGCGCCCGCTTTGAAGACGTCGCGGAACGCCAGCGCGCAAAGCACTGTGTAACCGCCCGCACTGCCGCCGGTGATTGCCAGACGATTTCCATCCACTAAACCTTGTTCGGCCAGATACCGCGCGCCGTTCACACAATCATCCACATCAACAATCCCCCAATTGCCGTTCAACCTTTCGCGGTATGTACGCCCGTAGCCAGTGCTGCCACCATAATTCACATCCAGCACGGCGATGCCACGCGAAGTCCAGTATTGAATGCCAAGCCGCAACGTCGGGGAAGTCGCCGAAGTCGGCCCACCGTGAATCATGACCAGCAGCGGCGGCTTTTCGGACGGCGGGGCAGAGAAGTCGCGGTTGTTCGGCGCGTAAAAGAAGCCATGCGCGGTCAGATTATTTTCAGTAGGGAACTCGACTGCCTGCGGAACTGAGATGTAACCGGAGTCAATTGTCAGCTCGCTGGAATGTCGCAGCGTTTCAAATCGGCGCGGCACCAGATCAAAACTGACGATGTTTGTGGTTTCCGTCGGCGATGCCGCGAGAAAGACAGCGCGATCAGAGTCAACGCGAATTCCCTCAATGCGCGAGTAGGGCGTTTCGATCTTCTCCAACTCGCCCGTCACCGTATTCAAAATCGCCAGCCGCGAAAAGCCCCGTTCGACATAAGCACAAACGATCAGATTCTCTTCAGCAAAAGCATACGTAGACATGCCAAACACCCATTGCGGCAACCCAAACTCCGCCGCCATTGGGCACAAGGCTTCAACTTCGCCTTCGCGCCAACGATACAAATTCCACCATCCCGTGCCGTCAGAAACATAATGCAAGACGCTTTTTGGCGACCATTCCGGCTGGAAGATGGATTCGCCAAGGTGTCCTGCAACAAGCCGTTGATTGGTAAGCGATCCATCTGCCCGCACATCGGCAAGCCAAAGCTCCGTTCCATCCCAGGGCATGTTCGGGTGATTCCAGCAAAGCCACGCCAACCGCGAACCATCAGGGCTTAACCGTGGCGAAGAATAAAAATCATTGCTGCTGGCCAGAACTTGCTGCTCGATGCCGTCATCAAGCTCGATGCCGACAATCGCGTTTACGGCCTCAGTACCAGCCACAGTGTGATTTTCGCGCACGCAAATAATTCGATTGCGACGGCGATCCATCACCGCGTCCGCAAAGCGCAATTCTGCTTTTGGCGTAATCGGCTGGGCTTCGCCGCCAAGCTTTTGATGGTACAACCGTTGATCAGTAAAGTTTGAGAAAAAGACTTGACCATTGCTGACCAAAAAGCTTCCACCGCCGTATTCATGCACGCGGGTGCGCGCGTTGAAGGGAACTGGCGTGACATCGCGTGTTTCGCCGTCCGGCGTACGTCGCACGATGACGTTGCGGCCTTTCTCCTGCGGGCGTGATTCGATCCAGTAAATGTCATCACCATCCAACGCGACTTGGCCAAGGCCAATCGTTCCCGCAACGATCAAATCCGAAGTGATCGGCGATTTCCACGAACCATAAGGCGCAATCTTCTTTTCACTCATCTCGAATTCCCTTGAAGTTGGAACTCAACGCAAAGGCGCAAGGCCGCAAAGAAGTGCAATCGAGAAATGTCTTTGTGCCTTTGATCCTTTGAGTTGAAAAACATTTTGATAGCTCAGACTCTAAACAGAAACCGGTGGACGACGATTCGCCCACGGGCGCGCGGCTTCGAGTTGCGAAGCCAGCCGGAACAGCGTGGCTTCGTCGCCGAATCGCCCGATGAAGTGAGCGCCAATCGGCAATCCGTCGGCGTTCCAATACAGCGGGACGGACATCGCCGGTTGCCCGGTCGCGTTGCAGATTGGCGTGAAGGGCGCGAACAATCCGGCGCGGCGCATTCCGGCCATCGGGTCTTCCGGCGTTGAATCGAAGCTCCCCAATGGCAACGGCGGTTCGGCCAGCGTCGGCGTCAGCATCACATCGTAGCTCAGCATAAACTGCGCGATGCGGCGCGCGAAGACTTGCAGCATTTGCACGGCCAGCAAATATTCCGGCGCGGTGTGACGGCGTCCCATCTCCATCAATGCCCACGTGCCTGGCTCGACCTCTTCCTGCGTCACTTTTCTGCCGATGGCGAACGACAAACTATCCGCCGTCCAGGCATTGCCCGCCGCCCAGATGGTCATAAAAGCGTTGAGCAGCATCTCGCCATTCAATTGCGGCGCGGCTTCTTCAACTTCGTGGCCGAGTTCGGCGCAAAGCTTCGCGGCGTCCGCGACGGCGGCAACACAATCGGCGTGAACTGGGACGCCTGTCACGGCAGTCGTCGTCCACGCAATGCGAAGCTTGCCCGGATCAGCGCCGACTTCTTGGGCGAATGGGCGCGCAATCGGCGGCGCGCAGTAAGGATCGCCCGCTTCCATCCCGGCAGTCGCATCCAGCAAAGCCGCGCTGTCGCGCACCGAACGAGTGACGGCGTGTTCGGCCACCAAGCCGCTGAACAGATCGCCGAAATGCGGCCCCAGCGGATTGCGCGCCCGCGTCGGTTTCAAGCCGAAGACGCCGCAGCACGAAGCCGGAATGCGAATCGAACCGCCGCCATCATTGGCGTGCGCCATCGGCACCAGCCCCGCAGCCACCGCAGCAGCCGACCCGCCGCTCGACCCGCCCGTCGCCCGCGTCGTATCCCAGGGATTGCGAGTCGCGCCGAAAAGCTTCGGCTCCGTAGTCGGCAAAATTCCAAACTCCGGCGTATTGGTTTTGCCGACGACGACGAGGCCGGCGCGTTTGTAGCGTTTGACCAGATCGCTGTCGCCGTTCGGCACAAAGTCGCGCAGGTAATTCGAGCCTGAAGTCATCGGCACGCCTTCGTAAGCGGCCTGCAGGTCTTTCAGCAGAAACGGAACCCCACAAAACGCGCCCGGCGGAATCTCGCCTTTGGCGGCGTCCAGCGCGCAGGTGTACATCTTCGTGACGACGGCGTTGATTTGCGGATTGATCCGCTCAATGCGCTCAATCGCCGCGACGATTAACTCCTGCGAGCTGACCTCTCGCTTGCGAACCAATTCCGCCTGCGCAGTCGCGTCAAGCCAATCCAACTCTTTTGCCAATGACATCTCGCTCACCTCTTCGGGATAGATGCTGTAACAAGTGCTGGATACGGAACGGGGAGCGTGAGCGACCTGAGCTTCCATCAGCGCGCGTGCCTGGAAGCCGCAGGTCGCTCACGCTCCCCGTTCCTTACCGCCCTCACTCGTTCGTCCTCTGCTCAAACTCAAGCAACTTTCTTCGGCGAAATCGTCAATTGCATTCCCAGCGCATCCAGCATGGTTGTCAGACTGGAAAGCTTCGGATTGCCATTTTCGGAAAGAGCGCCATACAAACTTTCGCGGCTCGATCCGGCATCCGCCGCCAGCGTACTCAAACCGCCACAAGCTTCAGCCACGTGACGCAGCGCGAGTAAAAAAGCCTGTGGGTCATTTTCTTCGAGTACGGCATTCAGATACTCAGCCGCATAATCAGGCGAAGCGGTCAAGCGTTCGCGGAGTGATTCTTCCCACATTCTCATTGACGTTGCCTTTCTTGAAATTCTTTCCAGTATTTGTTGGCGGCTCGGATGTCGGATTGTTGGGTCGTCTTGTCGCCGCCGCACAGCAGCAGAACAATTTGTTGCCCGGAGAAAGCAAAGTAGATTCGATAGCCTGGCCCGTAATCAATCCGTAACTCATAGATGCCATCGCCGAGCGATTTGTAATCACCGGGATTGCCAGCCTCAAGTCGCGTCACCCGCGCATCAATTCGCGCCACTGCCTGGCGGTCGCGCAATCCGATCACCCTAAGGTGCTCCCCATTGTCAAGACAGAAAATCGGGTCAATTAAGGTGGACTGCCGCTCTGTCGATTTTACCCCTTTGAGCCGTAGACCTGTGCTGGGGTTTGATAATCCAGCGCCTGGTGCAACCGCTCGTGATTGTAG